>JBOGWX010000165.1:0-35684 GCA_050694055.1 Actinomycetota bacterium | reverse complement strand
GTAGTGCACGACGTCGTGCACCACGTAGGTGGGGTCGGAGTGCGTGGTCATCCTCGAGGTCTCGAAGCAGCCGCCCTGGTCGATCGAGATGTCCACGATGACGGCCCCCGGCTTCATCTCTTTGATGATGTCCTCGGTGACGACCTGCGGCGCCAGCGCTCCCGGCACGAGCACCGCTCCGATGACGAGGTCTGCCTGCGTCACGATCTCTTCGACCACGAGACGGTTGGACATCAACGTCAGGATGCGGCCCTTGTGGATGCGGTCGACCTCGCGCAGCTTGGCGATGTTGGTGTCGAGGATGATGACCTCGGCCTCCATGCCCTGGGCGATCCACGCGGCATTCATGCCCGACATCCCCGCTCCGATCACGACGACCTTCGCGGGTGCGACGCCCGAGACACCGCCCATCAGAATGCCCCGGCCCCCGTTCTCGCGCTCCAGAAAGTGGGCTCCTACCTGCGGCGCCATGCGCCCGGCCACCTCGCTCATGGGAGCGAGCAGGGGCAGCGATCCGTCGGGGTACTCAACCGTCTCGTAGGCGACCCCCGTGGTCTTCGAGTCGAGGAGCGCGCGCGTGACGGACCCGGACGCCGCAAGATGCAGATAGGTGAACAGGATCAGGCCCTCGCGCAGCCGGTGGAACTCTTCCTCGATCGGCTCCTTCACCTTGAGAACCATGTCCGCCTCGGCGAACACGTCGTCGGCGTGACCCACGATGCTCGCGCCGGCACGCTCGAACTCGGAGTCCATGATGCTGGAGCCGCGACCAGCGTCTCTTTCGATGACGACCTGGTGGTTGTGAACGACCAGCTCACGTACGCCCGCGGGCGTGATGGCGACGCGGTACTCGTTGTCCTTTAGCTCGCGTGGTACTCCGACCTTCATGAACCAAACCCCCCTTGGTTGTGGCTCCCTGGTGGCCGCCTCGAGGCGTGAGCCCGTTATACCTCGCTGGAGTAACCGACGGCCTCGGGTATCGAGATCTCGCCGTGCCTGCGGGCGATCGCCGCTCCGACGAAATCCTTGAACAGAGGCTGCGGGCGGTCCGGCCTGCTCTTGAACTCAGGATGGAACTGACCGGCAAC
This sequence comes from Actinomycetota bacterium, assembly GCA_050694055.1. Classification (GTDB taxonomy): domain Bacteria; phylum Actinomycetota; class CADDZG01; order CADDZG01; family WHSQ01; genus WHSV01. The sequence continues at coordinate 34,596 of JBOGWX010000165.1, read as the reverse complement.
GAACCAGGGATGATCCGCAAGCTCGATGATCTCGACCAGGGTCCCGTCGGGTGACTCGCCCGAGCACAGGAGCCCGGCGTCCTCGAGCTTGCGCCGGAACCGTGGGTTCACCTCGTAGCGATGACGATGGCGCTCGAAGATGAGCTCCGTCCCGTAGGCGGCCTCCGCCTTCGAACCTTTTTTGATGCGGCACGGATAGGCACCGAGGCGCATGGTGCCGCCCAGCGAGTTGAGATCCTGGCCGGCCAGGACGTCGACCACAGGGGCCGGGGTCGCCGAGTCGAACTCCGAAGAGTTGGCGCCCTCGAGCCCCGCGACGTTGCGTGCGAACTCGATGACGGCGCACTGCAGCCCGAGACAGATCCCGAGGAACGGGACGGTCTTCTCGCGCGCGAACCGTGTGGCGTCGATCTTGCCCTCGATGCCCCGCACTCCGAACCCTCCCGGAACCAAGATCCCGTCGAGCCGGCCGAGCACCTCATCGAGGTTCGCCCCCTCGAGGTCATCCGAGGCGATCCACGTGATCTTCACGTCGGTCGAATGAGCGTATCCGGCGTGCTTCAGGCTCTCGACCACCGAGAGATAGGCGTCCGGCAACGTCACGTACTTCCCGATCAGCCCGATGTCTACTTCCTTGGTGCAGGAATTGATGCGGTTGACGATCCCCTGCCAGTGGCTCAGGTCGGGCTCGGGCACGCCGTCCATGCGCAGGTGATCGACCACGAAGCCGTCGAGCTTCTCGGCGTGAGAGACGAGCGGCACCTCGTAGATGCTGCTCGCATCCACCATCGAGACCACGGCCTCTTCGTTGACGTCGCAGAGCAGCGAGATCTTGCGCTTGAGCGACGGACTGATCGGCCGGTCGCTGCGGCAGACGATCGCATCGGGCTGGATACCGATGCTGCGAAGCTCCCTCACCGAGTGCTGGGTCGGCTTGGTCTTGAGCTCTTCGGCGGCCCCCATATAGGGCACGAGCGTGACGTGGACGTAGCAGGTGTCATCGCGCCCGAGCTCGCGCTTCAGCTGACGAATGGCCTCGAGGAACGGAAGCGACTCGATGTCCCCCACGGTGCCACCGATCTCGGTGATGAGGACGTCGGCGCCGGAGTCGTCCGCGAGAGCCAGGACGCGCTCTTTGATCGCCTCGGTCACGTGTGGGATGACCTGGACGGTGTCGCCCAGGTAGTCGCCTCGCCGCTCCCTGGCGATGATGCTCTGGTAGAGCGCTCCGGTGGTCACGTTCGAGGCGCGGTGCATGTTCTCGTCGATGAACCGCTCGTAGTGGCCGAGGTCGAGATCCGTCTCGCCCCCGTCCTCCGTGACGAACACCTCACCGTGCTGGAACGGGTTCATCGTGCCCGGGTCGACATTGATGTAGGGATCGAGTTTCTGAATCATGACCCTGAGCCCCCTCGCCTTCAGGAGTCGACCCAGAGACGCTGCAGTGATCCCCTTGCCGAGGCTCGAAACCACACCGCCCGTTACGAAAACGTGCTTCGCCACCAGTCCTCCGATCCGTGCCTTTCTCGAAGTCGTCTCGCCCCATAGCTGCGAGGACGCCCGTTTAGTTACCTGGTGACGACCCCCCAACACGAAAAAGACGACGACGCCTCGGTGCTCGGGGGAAGTCAGCCCAAAGTAGCACGCGCGCGCTCGCCGGCGCGTCTATTTGCGGCCGATTCGGTCCAGCGTTCGAAGCCACGGCGTCGAATCGATCACACCGGAGAAGGAGATCCGCTCGGAGACGACGTTGAGGCCTCCGATCAGGAGCACCGCCACCAACCGGAAGGGCTCGGCCAGGGAGTAGGCCAGGCCCAGGCCGATCGCGGCCCCGATGGGATTGGCGCCGGCGTCACCGAGCATGGCCCGCTCTCTGAGATCGAAGGGCATCACCGCGAGCAGAGCTCCCAGCAGGCCGGCCAGCCCCAGTGCCGGCCCGAGAGGTCCGAAGATCACGAGCGGAACGAGAAAGACGAAGCCTACCTTTGCGGCCCGGCCCGGGGCTCGATCCAGGAGGTTGAACAGGTTCGCGGTCAACGGCACCAGAAGGAACACCTCTGCCTTGTGCCCGAGGCTGCCGGCGGGGAGCGTTGCGAGCGCCCCGGCGATGCCTCCGGCGACGACCTTCACCAGGCCCCCGGTAACGGCTCCGCCGGTCGCCGAGGACAGGTGACCCGCAAACCCGCGCGCAGCTTCGGCCCCGCGCCGGTCGTCATACAGGCCTGCTGCGAACAGCACGGCCGCAACCGCGATGACCAAGCCCGGACCCACCGTCGCGGCCAAGCGCTCACCGGTCAGTGACAGCGCCAGCATCAACCCGAAGCCTCCGGCCACGCACCCCAGCATCACGGCGACTCCGAGAACCACCGGCACCGCGCGCTGATTGACGTTGATTCTCGTGAGGGAGCGGGGCGCTGAAACGAGAGCGACGCGCGTGGCGAGCAACGCGACCACGAGCCCCGCTGCAAACGACGCGAGGAAGACCGGCGCGGTGTCGCCGGTCACGCCCTCACCTCGCTGCTCTCCGTCCGCTCGCCGGACAGGAGCGCCGCATCCATCGACAGGTGAACCAGCAGCGCCATCGGAACCAAAAAGGACAGGATCACCGCGGGAATGACGATGCCCGAGTCGTTGGCCGCGAACCCCACCACCGCCAGGATCAGGCCTCCGATGAGACCCGCCCGCAACTTCGGGTAGTCGACCGCGAACTGCTGCCAGCGCCCACTGGGCCGGCGGAGCAGATAGATGATTGCGCCCAGCGCCGGTGGCACGAAGTAGGTCCAGATCGTCGAGGTGAAGACCCGCAGGTTCGCGGTCGCCTTGCGCTCGATCGTGTCGAAAAGACTTCCGAACCCCCGGTCGCGCGTGTCCTCGTAGAGGCGGGCCAGATGCGTCTGGGACTCGGCCGGGAGGGCGAGGTCGATGATCAGGAAGAGCCCCAGCACCGCCCCGCCCGCGACCCCGGCGATGATCACGGTTCGGAGGTTGGGCCGGCGTCCGCCCAGCAACAGCAAGGTGACGCCGAGCGACGGCACCAGGGCGAGCACTCCACCGACGTCGCTCCCGAACGCGGGAGCTCCGTCGACGACGATGGTCACGACGAACAGCGCGACCACGAGCGGCATCGTGAATCGCCTGCCACTGAAGCGATAGGCGACCAGCGCGCCCGTCAGTACCGCCGTAGCGCCGAACACCGCAAAGACGATGTTGCCGGCCCCCGCAAAACGTCCGGCGACGATCGGCGAATACCCGAACACTGTGTTGAGTTGAAGCACGCCCCCGGTAACGAGATCGACCGCGATGACGGACCAGGTGAAGCCGACGAGCGCGAGGAGTCGATCGAGGGAGCGCGAAAAGGTGAGCGACGCAATCGTCACGAGCACCGCGTCTATGGCGAAGAGGAGAAGGCCGAAGGCGAGCCCGCCGAGCGAGTGCCCATCGACCACTCCGGCAAGGTAGGTGGAAATCGGAAAAGCCACGACGCCGAGCCCGCAGAACTGCAAGCTGCGGGACGCCGTGGAGCCCACTCCGCCTCGACGCTCGCGCCAGGCGAAGAGCGCCAGGATGAGGATATAGACGACGACCTGAAACAAGACGAAGACGGCGCTCAGCGGACCCTTCACATAGTCGATGAAGACCGACTCGTCGTCGAGTGACGTCATCGACGAGAGCGGAGCCGCGTCCGTGGGCTCCGACACCATCGCTCTCCCGTTCATCACGGGGGGTCGCTCGACTCCGAAGTGCTCGAGGATCGTCGGCGCGACGTCCGGTAGCGTCACTATGCTCCGGCGGCGGGTCGAGGCGGACTCGAGCGTCTCGCCGCCCTCGAAACCGGCTCCGACCGCAACCGCGACCCCGAGGTGCGCCTCCCCCGCCCACGCCGGCGAGGTCGGCGATACGACCAACAACAGATCGTCTGCGTCCATGCGGTCGCGCAGGTCGCCGACGAGGTCGTCGGACGCCATCAGCGCCGCGCGCTGCGATTCGACCAGGCCGGCCGTCACCTCGTCGTGACCGAGCGCCATTACCCACTGGTCGAAGCGCGTGAGATCGCCCTGATCGATGAAGGCGACCCCGCAGGGTTCGGCGTCGAAGAACACATCGAGCGCCACGTCCAGCTCGCCGGGGTCGGTGCGGACTCCATAAGGAGCCGTCTCGTCTGCAACCAGGAGGTCCTCGTTGGTGGCCGTCGCATCGACGATCCCCTCTTGGTTCGTGGCCGCCAGAAGGGTCCAGCGCCCGAAACCGGCGGGTGCGGGAGCCGGCCTGCCGAGATCGCCGTTACCGATGGCGAAGACGGGCGCCTCGAGGGCGGTCGACAGCGCTCCCGGGCGCGCCCCGTAGCCGTCCGCGGTCGCAATCGACCGCACCTCCTGGAGCCCGGCCACCGGCCAATCCTCCACGACCCGAATCTGAGGAAGCTTGCCAGGGATCTGGTCCTCATCCTCGGCCGGCCCCCCCGTCGTCACTCCTCCGTCGACGCGTGCACCCGCGCCCAGCGTCACGAATCCCGACGCGAGCGACGTGCGCGCGGAATTGGTACGGACCGACATCGATCCCCACGCACCGTCTTCGATCGCCCGGGCCAGATGAGGGGGGTCGAAGCGCTCGATGTCGGACCACATGACTCCGGGCAGCGCCACCACGACCGCGCGCGAGCACTGCTCCTGCGCGGAGGCCGGCAGCGCGGCGATGAGGGCGAGGACACAGGCCGCGAGCAGGACGCCCGCCGCCTTCAGCGCGCGTGCCACTCGTACGCGTCGCGCAGACGCGCCAGCATCCGCTCGGTGGAGAACCGGCTGCGGAGATCGACGGCCGCCTGTCCTGCGTAGCTCTTCGCCGTCTCGGGCGAGTCCAGCACCTCCAAGAGCGCCTCTGCCAGGGCCTTCGACTCCCCCTTGGGGACGAGCCGGCCCGAGCTCCGATCGCCGACGAGCTCGCGCATCCCGCCGACCGCGGTTGAGACCACGGGAGTGCCCAGCAGAATCGCCTCTTGCGCCGCCAGCGGCACCCCCTCCCAGTTGGACGAGAGACAGAAGACGTCCGCGGCGGCCACGAAGTCGGCGATGTCGTCGCGCCATCCCAGCCAGCGCACCCGTTGGCCCAGGCCCAGCGCGAGGGTGGTCGTCTTCAGGTCCTCTTGGTCGGGCCCCTGTCCGAGCACGACCAGCACGATGTCGCCGGGCAGCTCGGCCAGGGCCCGCAGCATCACCGGAAGCGCTTTCTGCGCCGATAGGCGTGCCGCGGTCACTATCAGCCGCGCGCCGGCCTCGACCTCGGCCTCCGCCCGCACTTCGGTCGCCGACTTGCGGAGCCTGGGAGCCTCACCGATGCCGAGGTAGAGCACCTCGACGCGCTCGGCCACCTTCGGAGAGGTGGCTCGAATGTGGCGAGCAATGTCCTCGGAAACGGCGAAGGTGCGCTTGCTCAAACGCACCGACAACGGCTCCGCCCACTTGTAGAGCGCGGCCCTGGCCCGCCCGGACACGTCGGGCCGTACGAGGTTATGCACCGTTTGCAGCGTTGCAATGCCGAGAGGTCGCGCCGCAAGAGCCGCGTCGATGCCGGCTCGCAGACCGTGCGCGTGGACGACGTCGTAGTCACCTTGACGAAGGTAGCTGCGCAGGCTCCGTATCGCGCGCGAATGTCCCAGCGGCCCGTCGGGGATATCGAGAGAGATGACGGGTTTGGGCATGCGCACGGGAAGGTCGCTCGGGCCGGCGACGTCGACGTGCATTCCGTCACCGTCGAGCGCGCCGGTGACCTGAGCGACGTGGCGAGCGATCCCGCCGGCCGAGCGGCCCAGCACCTGCAGCACGTTGAGCTCTCGGCTCATTGCGACTCGCTTCGCTTCATGAGGGAGGCGAAGCGTCGCAACTCCGGCGCACCCAGTGTCGCCATCGCTCCGACGTAGATCAGCACCCCTGCGGCCGACGCCGCCAGCAGGCTCGCAAGCGCGGCCGGTTTCGTCGAGTCGGGCATGGCATAGGTGATGACTCCCATCGCCGCCAGCGCTACCAGTGACACGCCGAGGGTGCGGCCGACGCTCGTTCTCAGTTCGCGGTTTGCGACCACCCCGAGCTTGCGGGACAGAAAACGCAGCAGAACCGCGGCGGCGACGGCAAAGGCGAGCGAATGAGCCAGCGCCAGAGCGGGAACCGACCAGGCCTCATCCGCGGCGACGAACAGACCCACTCCGATAACACTCGCTATGAGGACCGCTCCGGCGTTCACGAGCGCGGGTGTCTTCGTATCACCGAGCGCGTAGAAGGCGCGCGTGACGACGAGAAAGGCGGAGAACGTCGGAAGGCCGATCACGAACGCCGCGAGGACGCGCGCCACCAATTCGGCTCCGGTTGCCGTCATCACCCCATACTCGAGCGTGAGCTTCGAAATGGCACCTGCACAGGCCAGCATGACCGCCGCCGTGGGCAAGAGGATGAAGGCAAGCATGCGGAGCCCGTCGCGCAACCGGCTCAGAAGCTCCTCCGGTTCACCGCGCGCTGCGTTCTCCGACATCGCAGGGAACAGAACGTGAAAGATCGCAACCGCGAACAACGCATGGGGCATGTAGAAGAAGGTGTACGCCCACTGGTAGGCCGCGACTCCCCCCTCAACGGAGTTGGCGAGCAGGAGCACGACGATCAACCCCGCCTGGTAACCGCCGGCATATCCCAGCGCCCACACGCCGAGGCGTGCGGCCCTGCGCACCGCCGGATGCCGCGGCGCCCACCGGGGTCGGAAGTGCCACCCGAGACCTCGAAGCTGCGGAATCAGACAGAGGGTCATCACCACCACTCCCAGCGTGGTGCCCAATCCCAGAACCAGGGTCTGACCGGTAGAGATGCCCTCCACCGTCGGAGCCTCATCCCCTCGCATCAGTACATAGGTGACGTAGACGACGATGACCACGACGTTGTTGAAGATCGGTGCCGCCGCAGCCATTGCGAACTTCCGATGAGCGTGCAGCGCGCCCGTCATGATCATTCCCGCGCCGTAGAAGACGATCTGGGGGGCAAAGAGACGCAGAAACGTTCCCCCCAACGAGATCTCCTGAGCGCGCAGGATGTCGTCGTCGACTCCGAGCGTGAGGAGTCGCATAATCGGATCCGCCAGCAGCGCGACGCACGCCGCCATCGCGATGAGACCCGCGACCGCGACCGTGGTAAGCGCATTGGCGGCCTGCCAGCCCTCTTCCCTCCTCCCCTTCACGAGATAGTCGACGAAGGTCGGGACGAACACCGAGGTAAGCACGCCTGCCGCCACCAGTTCGAACACGACGTTGGGGGCCGTGTTGGCGGTCTGATAGGTATTTGCCAGAAAGGTCGTGCCCATGGCCGCCGCGACCACGATCACCCGGATGAACCCGGTGACGCGGGAAACCGCCGTCGCGACGGTGATGACCGCCGCTCCCCGGGCGAGCGAGCCTCGTGGTTGGGCTAGTGCAGCCATGTGCGAATCGTGTGGACGAGCGAAGCCGGCATGGCAAGGCGGTCCACTAGTCGTCGGGAGGGTCGGGTAACAGCCGCGCGCCCTCGTCGGTTCCGAACTGACCTGGAGGTTCGGACGACGGCTCGTCCAGCGCAAGGACGAGGGCGACGTGGCCCATCGGGCCCTCACCGACATCCACGGTCGAAACGAGGGCGTTGGCCTCATCGTCGGTCCGGATGGTGGACACCATGTCCCACTGGCTCGACGACGACTCCGTGACCACGACGTCGGTCTCCCCCACCGCGAGCTCCGTGGTCAGGCGTGTTACGAAGGCCGAAACGTCGAAGGGCTCGGGGGTTGCGTTGCCCCCCGCCACCACGAAGGACGCGCCCTGCGGAACGATCTCACCCTCTTCGCTGTTACGGGCCACGGTCATGAAGTCCTCTTCCTCGAGGAGTCTGAGAAGCTCCGAGTACTCAACCTGCGTGGAGCCCTCTCCGGTGTCGGTGGGGCCTTCTCCGTCACGAGCCAGCGACGCCGCGCTCTCACCGAGAGCGGTGGCCGCGTCGAGAACCACCTCCTCGGAGTCCTTGGCCACCGACTCGACGATGGTCGCCAGTTGGTCGGCCTCGGGCGGGGATTCGAGCGCGAGCTTCGGGCCCAGGTTTATCTGGGTGGTGACGGTGGCACCCGAGCGCTCAAGGGCGTTGAGGGATCCGTCGACGACTCCGCCGTCGGCTCCATCGAGCGTGAACATCACCACGCTCCGGCCGTTCAGGCGGTTTTCGATCGCCCATGGGCCCACGGCTTGGGCCCACCCGGCGAGATCCTCGTTCTGCACCCTGAGCTGGTCGATCTGTTCTCGCTGGTCTCGCACCTCCTTGTTGACCGTGTCGATGCGGTCGCGCAGGTTGCGGGCGAGAGGATCTCCCACGAAACCGGCCCCCAGCATGATGCCGACCATCAGTGCCAAGAAAATGGAGATGACCGTGACCACGAGATAGCGAAAATCAATCATCCAAAGACCGCCGACCTGATCGAATCCCAGACGAGCGACATCTGCGTCCACAGCAGCGAGAGCTGCCCACGGAAGACCTCGGAGAACAGGATGACCATCGTCATTGCGAGCAGCGCCGAGACCATCAGGAGGCCGAGGTCCCTTCCTCTGACGCGCCCGTGATAGAGACGGCTCAGTCCCTTGGCGTCGACCAGTATCGGACCCACGCGCAGGCGCGTCAGGAAGGTCGAGGCCATCCCCTTGCGTCCCTTATCGCGGAACTCGATCAGGTTCGCGTGCGTCCCGACCGCGACGATCAACTCGGCCCCCCTTTCGTAAGCCAGCAGCATGGCGATGTCCTCGGACGTCCCGGTCGCCTCGAACACGACGCACGAGAGGCCGAGCGCATCGAGTCGCTCCGATCCGGGGGCATGGCCCCCCGCGTACGCGTGCACCACCAGCTCCGCACCGCAAGTAAGCGCCTCGGTCGTGACCGAGTCCATGTCGCCGACGATCATGTCCGGCTTCAGGCCGACATCGCAGACGGCATCGGCCCCCCCGTCGACGCCGATGAGGAGGGGCTTGACCTCTCGTATGTACGAACGCAATGCCTTGAGATCGTCTTTGTGGTCGTAACCGCGCACGACCACCACGACGTGCCGTCCGTGAAAGTCCGTAGCCACCTCCGGCAGGCGGGCCGCCTCCAGGAGCACATCGCGTTCGTCTTCGATGTACTCGATCGTGTTCTGGGCGAAGCGCTCGAGCTCGACGGCGATCCCCTGCTTGGCGTCGTCGAGCACCTCCTCGACCCCCTCGAGGGTGAGGCGAGACCCACGCGCGATCTCGACGTGCTCGTCACCCTCCCGGCGGAAGACACGGTCCCCGTCGAGCGCGATCTCCGTGCCTTCGACCACGAACATGATTTCTCCACCCACGTCGTCGATCACCGGGATACCGGCCGAGCACAGCAGCAAGGGACCGAGATTCGGGTAGCGCCCCGTCGTCGACTGGGACGCGTTGACCACCGCCCGCACGCGCCGTTCGATGAGTCCTTCCGCGGCCACGCGGTCCATGTCCTCGTGGTCGATGATCGCGATATCCCCGGGTTGAAGGCGGGAGGTCAGATTCTTCGTCATGGGATCGACGCGCGCGCTCCCGAGGAGAGCCCCGGGCACCTCCGGTAGCCGGCGGCGGCGGCGACCGAGCAGCTTCACCCGATACTCGCCGTCTCGAGGAGCTCCCTCGCGTGCTCGCGCGCGCGCTCGCTCTCGGGCATCCCCGCCAGCATCCGAGAGAGCTCGTCGACCCGCTCGGAGCCCGTGACACGGGTGACACGGGCGGTCGTGCGGTGGTCGCTCGCCTCCTTGGTCACCCGGTAATGGAAATCCCCGAAGGCGGCGACCTGTGGCAAGTGCGTCACGAGGACAACCTGAGCGTCCGAGTTCCTGGCGAGCTGCGCCAGCGCTCGGCCGACGGACTGCGCCGCCTGACCTCCGACTCCGGCATCGACCTCGTCGAACACCAGCGTGTGGCGGTCGTCGCCGAGCCCGCCCCGGCCGACACGGTCCGAGGTCAGCAGGTGCAGCGCAAGGGCTATGCGGGAGAGCTCGCCGCCCGAGGCCACCTTGGCGACGGGGCGGGCGGACTCGCCGGGATTGGCCGACACCCGGAACTCCACGGCCTCCCTGCCCCCCTCGAACAGATCGCGCGCGCTGAGAACGACCTCGAAGCGCGCTCCCGCGAGCGCGAGATCGCCCAGCACCTCCTCCATCGCCCGGGCCAGGCGGGGTGCGGCCTCCTCACGAAGCGAGCCGAGCTCGGTGGCCAGCTCCTCGGCTCTTGCCATGAGTCGCTCGTGTGCGGCGCGCATCTCCCCGAGCCGCGACTCGGCGCTCTCGAGCTCGCCGACACGAGCCTCGGCGCGCGCGCGATAGTCGAGCACCCGGCTCTCCGGAGACCCGCCGTGGTCGAGCGCGTCCCGCTCCCCGTACTTGCGCGTCAAGCGGGCGATAGCGTCGAGCCTCGCCCGCGTTTCTTCGAGGGCCCGAGGGTCGGGAGTCACGACGCTGCGCCCCAGGTCGTCGGCCACGTCTGAGAGCTCCAGGGCCGCGGACTCGAGCCGGCGAGCGGCTTCGCCGAGCGACGGGTCTCTGTGAGCGGCGGTGGTGACGTCGCGCAGAGCCGCGTCGACGGTGTCCGTGGCACCACCCTCTCCGTTGAGGGCCTCAGTCGCTCGTCCGAGGGCCAGCGCGATGGTCTCCGCGTGCTCGAGCCGGGCGGCGTCGACGCTCAGATCGGCCGATTCGCCCTCCTCCAGACCGGCGCCGGCGATCTCACCGATCTCGTAGCGCAGGAGATCCAGCTCTCGCTCTCGTTCTCGCTCGCCGGTCAACAGCGCGTCGAGCGTGCGCTGCGTCTCGGCGGCGGAGCGCATCGTATCGACCAGCTCGGCCGCGAGCGAGCGGCAGCGCGCTCCCGCAAAGGAGTCGAGCAGAGATCGCTGGCGCAGTGGGGCCCCGATGCCCCTCGCCTCGTGTTGTCCGGCGATCTCGACCAGGCAGGCACCCAGCTCGGCGAGAAGCGCCACCGTGGCGAGACGGCCGTTGACGCGCGCTCGCCCTCCCTGGCCGTCCGCGGTGATGGTCCTGGTCAAGACGATCTCGACGTCCGGCCCGTCTTCGTGGTCCGAGATGATTCCGTTGGCGCGCAGCACGGCTACCGCGTCGTGCTCCGGCGACACGACGAAGCGACCTTCGACGAGCGCTTCGGGGGCCCCCTCGCGCACCAGCGTGCGGTCGCTGCGGCCGCCGACCAGCAGAGACAGGGCTGCGACCATCAGGGTCTTGCCCGCTCCCGTCTCTCCGGTGAGCGCGCTGCACCCAGGCTCCAGCTGCAAATCGGCGCGTTCGATCACGCCGAGGCCCTCGACCACAAGTTCTCTCAGCATTGACTCGAATCCTAAGGGTGGCCCCGTGGCAACGGCCGGGTCTGTGACGTCACCACAGAATCTCTACGAGCCCACCATGACGTCTCGTCGCTCACGAAGGCAGGTCCAGCTTCAGGCGAAGGCGCTCGAGAAACTCCGGCCCACCCAGCTTCACCAGTCGCAGGGGCCGCTCGGCCCGGCGAGCGGTGACCACGTCACCCGGCTCCAGCTTGCAGCCGAGGGTCCCGTCGAGGGACAGCGACGCCACCGGCACGGTCTCGTCGACTCTGATGGTCACCTCGTCGGCGGCGGCCAGGACGACCGGGCGCGAAAAGACCATGTGTGGGCTCACCGGCACGATGACCAGCGCCTCCGCCCGAGGGGAGATGATCGGCCCACCCGCGCTCAGCGCGTACGCCGTGGATCCGGTCGGGGTCGCAACGATCACCCCGTCGGCATTGAAGATCGCCAGGCGCTCGCCGTTGACGTGTACCTCGAGCCGGACCAGGCGGTAGCGCGCCGAGCGCTCGACCAGGACCTCGTTCAGACCGAGGTGGCGCTCATCCCGGCCGTTGCTCGTGACGAGGCACTCGAGCATCATGCGCTCCTCGATGCGGTAGTCGCCGTCGAGCACCCGCGTGAGGGCATCCAGCTCCTCGCCGGCCTCGACCTCGGTCAGATAGCCGAGCGATCCGAAGTTGACGCCCAGCAGCGGAGCGTCGGCGGCATGCGCGGTATGGGCGGCCCGCAGCATCGTGCCGTCGCCCCCCAGCGCCAGAACGAGGTCGGGTGACTCGTCGCCAACCGCTATCGCGCGCTCCGCGAGCAGATGCTCGATCTCGTCGCGCATCCGAGCCGCATGCGGCTTCTGCGGATGTACCGCGAACGCGACTCTGGTTATCTCCATGGAGCTCCTTGTCGTGGGCTACCGGCCGGCCTCTGCGACCGCGCGCGCAGCCGCTTCACCATTGTGAGGCCCCCGCCGGTTGAGATGGACGAAGAACTCACGATTACCCGCCGGCCCCGGCAGGTCCGAGGCGGTGACGTCCACCGGCGCCCAGCCGTGAACCGCGGCCTCGGTCGTTACCCTGTGGATCGCCTCGAGCCACAGGGCCGGGTCGCGCACCACTCCGCCCTTTTTGACCTTTGCCCTGCCGACCTCGAACTGTGGCTTGACCATCAGCAACAGATCACCACTGGGAACCGTCACGGCCGCAAGCTGCGGGAGGACCAGTGTCAACGAGATGAAAGAGAGGTCGGCGACGACCGCCTCGGGGCGCCACGGAACCTCCGCGGCCGTGAGCGTCCGGACGTTCGTTCGTTCGAGGACGGTGACCCGCTCGTCGTTGCGCAGGCGCCAGTCGAGCTGTCCGTAGCCGACGTCCACGGCGATGACCGCGCGCGCTCCGGCCTGGAGCAGGCAGTCGGTGAAACCACCGGTCGAAGCGCCTGCGTCGAGCCAGGTGCGGCCCGAGACTCGCAGGTCGAGACGCTCGAGCGCGCCGGCAAGCTTGTCACCTCCGCGCGAGACGAAGCGCCGGACGGCTCTGGTCACCGTCACCGGGTCGTCGGGAGACACCATGGTTGAGGGACGCTCGGCGGGTAAGCCCCTGACGGCGACCAGACCCGCCTCTATCGCTCTTCTCGCTTCGGTGCGAGAGGACGCGAGGCCCCGGCGTACGAGCTCAGCGTCGAGACGAAGCGGTTTCGCCAAAGTCGCGTGCGAGCTCTCGCTCCAAAGAGGCGTAGAGCTCCTCGAGCAGCTCGAGACGCTCGGGGTCACCGGCCCGCTCGGCGTCCTCGAGAGCCTGACGGGTGAGGTTCTGCAAACCGGCGGCTTCGGCCGGCTCGGTGGTGGTGGGATGCTCGGTGCTGGGTTCCATGGCCGTCGATTATCCCCCGTCCGGTGCCCGTCTCGTCGTCTTCTTGCCGGTTCTCTTCGCCGTCTTTCTGGTGGATTTCTTGGCGGTCTTCTTGGCCGTTTTCTGGGGGCGCCTGCCGGTCGTGGACGCGGCCGGCGCGTTGCCCTCGAGTCGTGCGATGCGCCTCTCCAGGCGTTCGATGTCGCGCTTGGTGGCAACTCCGACGCCCTCTATCTGGCCCCTTATCTCGCTTCTGACCAGGTTGAGGATCTCGCTGCGGTTCTGCCTGCTGCGCTCCATGAGGTCTCTGACCGCCTGGCTCGCCTGACCACCAGAGAGATCCCCGGACTTGATGAGATCGCGCACGACCGCCTCGGCTCGATTGCGCGTGAGCTCGACCACTCCCGATGTGATCAAGGCCACTCGCCTGATCTCGTCTCTCACACCTACGACCTCCTGTTGTCTTGCTTCGACTCACCCTCGATGACCGGCGCCCCGAGCCCCGCTCATCGGAGCCCGGCAAAACGGCGTTGCGGTGCGTGAAACCTATACTCGCACCCGTGATCTCGCTCATTCCAATCTCCGACGAGAACCCCACACGACGAACGCCGATCATCACCCTGGTGCTGATCGCGTTGAACATAGTGGTGTTCTTCTTCGTGCAGCCGGATCCCATCCTGTTGGGCGGACAACCGTCCGCACGAGAGGAACGCTTCATCTTCGAGACCGCGCCGATCCCCTGTCAGTTCGACCAGGAGTGTCCCGACAGCGTGCGGGGATCGGCCGGGCGGGTCGACATCCCCGAGCGCACGCTGCCTGCGTTCGTGCTGTCGCTGATCTTCTCGGCCTTTCTCCACGGCAACCTCCTGCACATCGGAGGCAACCTGCTGTTTCTATGGGTCTTCGGAAACAACGTCGAGGACTTTCTCGGGCATTTCAAGTTCATCTTGTTCTACCTGCTCGGCGCCATCGGCTCCGGCCTCGCGCAGGTGCTTACCAATCTGGGTTCGGACATCCCCGCGATCGGGGCCTCGGGTGCGGTCGCTGCGATTCTGGGCGCCTACTTCGTCCTCTATCCGAGAGCGAAGGTCAACGTGTTGGTCCCGATCGTGTTCATTTGGACGATCCTGCAGCTAAGCGCATTCATCGTTCTCGGACTGTGGTTCCTCTATCAGTTCCTCATTCCCCAACCCGGGGTCGCGTGGCAAGCCCACGCGGGGGGCTTCATCTTCGGCGCCATCGCCATCTTGCTGCTGGGAGGACGCCCGCATCCGCGCCGGCCCGTGTGGCAGACGGAGTGGCGCTACTAGCTAGCCTCACGGACATCGATCTGGCTTGTCGCACTGAGGGCTCCCCAGGATCCCTCAGTGCAGAAAAAGGCGAGCCCGGGTTCTTTCGGGTCAGCTCAGCAGGCCGGGCAGGTCCGCGAGGCGCTCGAGGGTGAGGTCGGGGACCACCTCGAGGGCTGTGAGTTCGTCGCGCCCGGTCACGCCGGACAGCACCAGCACGGTCGCCCAGCCCAGGGCCCGGCCCCCTTCGAGGTCCGTGTTGGGACGGTCCCCCACGATCGCGATCCTCGACGCAGCGCCGAGATGGCGCCGCGCGACTCGCATCATCGGTTCGTGAGGCTTGCCCATCACGCGCGCCCGGCCCCCAGACGCCGTCTCGATGGCGGCGACGAGAGCCCCCGCGCCGGGCCAGAGACCGTCGGGGGCCGGGAACGAAGCATCCGCGTTGCTTGCGATCAACTGAGCGCCGTCTTGGAGCGCGAACGAGGCTCGCTTCAGCGCGTGGTAGGTGAAGTCCGGATCGAAGCCGACGACGACATAGTCCGCAGAGCGTGAGGACGCGTCGTCGATGATCTCAACGCCGATGGATCTCAGTGCTTCGCGCAGACCCTCGCCACCCACGACCAGCGCGCTCTTTCCTTCCGCGGCCTCTTCCCGCAGCACTTCAGCGGTGACCACGGCCGAGGTCACGAGCTGATCGCGCTCGACCTCGACTCCCATCGCGCTCAGCTTCTCGAGGTAGCGTCCGATGGTGGGATTGGCGTTGTTGGTGCAGAAGACGACGTGCACGCCTCGCGCCCGAAGTCGCGCGATCGCCTGGGCAGAGCCTTCGATGGGCTCGGAACCGCGGTACATCACACCGTCGAGGTCGCACACCAGCCCGTCGATTCCGGACAGTGTCCCGGCGTCGCCGGCCACGACGCTCACGTGGAGCTTCTCAGCAAGCAGAGGTCCGCCCTGCCACCGCCGAGGACGGTATTGATCCGGTCGACCGTCCTGATATCGCCTCCGACAAGTGTCGGGATGCCACAGTCATTGCGAAGCTGCTCGCTCAAGACCGTCAGGTAATAGGGGTCGAGACGCGGCGTGAAGCGGGGCGTCGTGAAACCCGCAGTGACCTCGACCAGCGCGCACCCACGCCGCTGCAGTTCCCGAGCCAGAACCATTGCGTCGGCGACTCTCGCTCCCCCGCGCTGCCAGTCGTCCGCGCAGATCGAGGCGCACACCGGTCCTGCGAACGCCGCGCGCACCGCCTCGAAGACCGCCAGCGGAAAGCGCATCCGACGCTCCCGGTCACCTCCGAGGTCGTCGGCGCGCCGGTTGGTGAGAGGCGAGAGGAAACCGCCGAGCAGATAGCCCCGGCCCATCTCGACCACGGCGGCGTCGAAGCCCGCGCGCTCGGCGTTGCGAGCCGCGACCGCGTAGTCGCCGGTCACCTCGGCACGCGTTCGATCGTCGAGCTCGAGCGGCCGAGCGTTACGTCCGTAGGACGCCCCGGATGCGGCGAGCAGCGGCCACGCGCCGGATCCCAGCGGTCTATCGAGACCGCTCGATCTCGGCTTGGTCGCGCCGCGCGCGCCCGCGTGATTGAGCCTCACCGCGATCCGCGCATCTCTCGGCTCGTCGAGCATGGTCCTCCAGGCCTGGACTTGCGCGTCGTTCCAGAGGCCGGCGTCTCCCGTAGTGATACGGGCGTGTGGGGAGACCGCGACCTCGTCGGTCAACACCAGGCCGGCCGACGCTCGCAGGACGGCGGAGAGCCGTTCGCCATCGGGGCCCGCGATGACTCCGTCGCTCGACGAGCCCTCGGCGACCGGCGACAGCACGACCCGGTTGGCGAGCTCGACCCCGTCCAGATCGAAGGCGACCAGCGCCGGCGGGGGCGCGACGACCGCTTGTGCGTTTCCGCCCGAACCGGCGGCGAACCACCGGTCGACGCCCTCGACGAGGTGCGGATCGCGCAGCCTCAGATTCGCATAGTCGATTCGCCCGCTGCGCGTCAGCAGGTGAAAGACGAACTGTTGGGGCTCGAGCTCCTGGTAGCGCGCGGTCGATTCGAAGTAGCTCTGCGACTGCTGCGCCGCCTCCTGGAAGCGCTCGACTACGGGCTTGCGCTCCATCTGGTAGTCGGCCAGGGCGGATCCGAGCGAATCGGCGTGTCCGGAGGTTGCGTCTCGCTCCTCGAACGCGTTGGCGAGTGCGATCGCGTCCTCCATCGCCAGCTTCGTCCCCGAGCCGATCGAGAAGTGCGCGGTGTGTGCGGAGTCCCCGAGCAACGCGACCGGGGCGCCGGTCGAACCTGCGTCGATCCAGCTCCTGGTCTTCAGCGTCGGAAAGCTGATCCACTTGGACTGGTTGCTCATGAGAGCGTTACCGCGCAGGTCGCTCTCGAACAGCTTCTCGCAGTAGGCGATGCTCTCGGCTTCGGTCGCCGTGTCGAGTCCCGCCCTCCGCCACGTGGCCTCATCGCACTCGACGATGAAGGTGCTCGTGGTCCCGTCGAACGGATACGAGTGAACTTGGAAGAGGCCGTCGTCGTTGGTTCGAAATATGAACGTGAAACTGTCGAGCGGAAGGGTCGTCCCGAACCAGATGTAGCGCGCGCGACCGTCCCGTATGCGCGGCCCGAAGGCATTCGCCCGACTCGCCCGCAGCGCGCTGTGTATGCCGTCCGCCGCCACGACCAGATCGAAGTCATCGACGTCTCCGGGATGAACCTCGGTCTCGAAGCGCACATCGACTCCCACGGCTAGGCAGCGGTTGGTGAGGATGTCGAGCAGACGACGACGCGCGATACCGGAGAAGACCTGGCCCCCGGCCCGCACCAGAGACCCCTTGTAACGGACGTCGATCGCGTCCCAGATGACGAAGTGATCCGTGATGTCGACGTAGCTCTTGTAATCCGCCTCCCGAAAGGACGTCAGGGTTCGGTCCGAGAACACCACTCCCCAGCCATAGGTCGCGCCGCGTGGGTTCTTTTCGAAGACGGTCACCTCGAGCTCGGGATGGGAGCGCTTGAGGAGCATGCTCGCGTAGAGGCCGCCCGGCCCGCCGCCGACGGTGGCGATCCTCATTCGGCCACCAGTTCCGAGAGCCTGTCCTGTTGCTCCAGCTCCGCCACCGCGGGGAGCAGGACGAGATGCTCGCAGCCGGCCTCGGCGTAAGCGCGCACGAACTGCACGATGCTCTGCGGCGTCGTGAGCAGGCCCTGCGTGATCCTCTCTGCGAACGGCCCCGTGAAGGCGTAGTAGTCGCGCATGTAACCTCGTCCTCGCTCGATCGTGTCCTCGTCTCCCAGGGCGAAATAGGCCTGCGCCCACAGCATCGGCCGGCCCGGCCGGCCCGCCTCGGCCCATGCGGTCGCGGCGCGCCCCGCGGCCCGCTCAAACGATCGTGGCGGGCCCCCACCGTGCACGTAGCCGTCGGCGTAGTGGGCGGTCCGCGCGAACGAGATATCGCTGCCTCCGCCGACCAGCAGGTTGGGTCCGTGGCCGTCCTCGGCCTCCTCGAACGCGTCGCGCAGGTCGGCAAGTTGCTCGTCGAGGCGGCGGCCCCGGCCATCGTGAGCCTCACCCAGCGCGTGGTAGTCGTCGGTGCGCGCTCCGACCGCCAGACCCAAGGTCAGCCGCCCGTGGGAGAGACCATGCAGGGTGACCGCCTCCCGGGCGAAGATCGGCGTTCGACGGAGCGGCCCGATAACGACCATCGTCACCAAGTCGATGCGGGTGGTCGACGCAGCGACCGCGCTCAGCAGGGCCATGGGTTCGTAGCTGTCGTAACGCATGCGGTCGACGACCCCGAGACTGGCGAGAGGCCCGTCATCCGCCCGCCGGGCCCACTCTCGCAAGAGGCGGGCGTCGGTTCCCGGAATCGAGTTAGGCAACCCGATGCCGACGTGCAATCCCTTGCCCCTCTCTGATAGCGACTTGATAGGGCCAAAACCTACGTCAAGTACGCTCGGGATCGTGAGCGAACAAGGCACCCCTGCGTCGATCAGAATCCAGCGCCGCCTCGAGTGGAGCGACACCGACGCATCGGGGCACTGGCACAACACCGCGGCCTTTCGCATGATCGAGTGGGCCGAGACCGCGCTGTACGAGCGACTCGGCATCCTCGACGACGTCTACGGACACCTGCCGCGGGTCCACATCTCGGCTGATTTCAAGGCTCTGCTCGACCATCGCGACCTGCTCGACATCACGCTCGCCATCGCAGAGGTGCGCCGGAGCTCGGTCACCTACGACTTCGTCATCGAACGAGACGGACAGGTGTGCGTCCGGGCGAAGGTCGTGACCGCCCTGCGCGCTACCGACGGCAGCAGGCGCGCGTGGCCCGAGGACTACAGGAGACTCATGTCCACCGCCGGACCCCAGGCGCCCGAGCTCCTCGTGGTCGCCGAACACGAAACCAGAGACGGCTCCGTAAGGGAGGTTCCAACATGACCATCGACGCCGTCGACTTCCTGGGCATCGTCGGGCTCCTCAGCGATGAGGAGCGCATGATCCGCGACACGGCTCGCAAGTTCGTAGCCGATCGGATCCTGCCCGGCATCGAGAAGTGGTTCGAGGCGGGCGAGTTCCCGCGCGAGATAGCCACCGAGATCGGCGACCTCGGCCTGTTGGGGATGCACCTCGAGGGCTACGGGTGCGCCGGTACCAATGCGACGAGCTACGGGCTCGCGTGCCTCGAGCTCGAGGCCGGCGACAGCGGCTTCAGAAGCTTTGTGTCGGTGCAAGGCTCTCTCGCCATGTGGCCGATCCACGCGTATGGGTCGGAGGAGCAAAAGCAGGAGTGGCTCCCCCGCATGGCGGCGGGTGAGGCGATCGGATGCTTCGGGCTCACCGAACCAGACCGCGGCAGCGATCCCTCGAACATGCGAACCACCGCCAAGCGGGACGGCGATGACTGGGTGCTCAACGGGAACAAGATGTGGATCACCAACGGGAGCATCGCGGACGTCGCGTTGGTATGGGCGCAGACCGACGAGGGCGTGCGCGGCTTTCTCGTACCTCGGGGGACCAAGGGCTTCACCACGCGCGACATCCACCGCAAGCTCAGCCTGCGCGCCAGCGTGACCAGCGAGCTGATCTTCGACGACGTTCGCCTCCCCGGCGCTGCGCTTCTCCCGGGGGTCCGGGGAATGAAGGGACCCCTCTCCTGCTTGAGCGAGGCCCGCTTTGGGATCATCTTCGGGGCCATGGGGGCCGCGCGCGCGTGCTACGAGTGCGCGCTCGAATACTCCAAGACGCGCGAGCAGTTCGGTCAGCCGATCGGTGCGTTCCAGCTGACCCAGAACAAGCTCGTCAACATGCTCCTCGAGCTCAACAAGGGGACGCTTCTCGCGCTGCATCTCGGACGGCTCAAGGACGAGGGGCGGATCGCTCCTCAGCACGTCAGCTTCGGCAAGCTGAACAACGTACGTGAGGCGATCGCCATCGCCCGTGAAGCCAGGACCATCCTCGGCGCCAACGGCATCACGCTCGAGTATCCGGTGATTCGTCACGCCAACAACCTCGAGAGCGTGCTGACCTACGAGGGAACCAGCGAGATACACACGCTGATCTTGGGCCAGACGGTGACCGGCCTGGATGCCTTCGGCGGCCGGCCGTGAGTCCCTTTCGCGCGTCGGCTCCCTTCACCGAGAACTGGAAGCATTTCGACTTCGATCTCGACGACCGGGGCGTCGCCGCGGTCACGTTTACCCGGCCGGACAAGCTGAACGCGCTCACCTTCGACAGCTATGCGGACCTCAGGGACCTGCTGGCCGAGCTTCCGAACCGAGACGACGTAAAGGTTCTGGTCATCACCGGCACCGGGCGCGGTTTCTGCTCGGGCGGCGACGTCAACGAGATCATCGGCGCTCTGCTCGAGATGGACACCCGCGCCCTGCTCGAGTTCACCCGCATGACCGGACAAGTCGTACAACGCATGCGCGAGCTTCCGATGCCCATCATCGCAGCGATCAACGGGATCGCGGCGGGAGCGGGATCGGTAATAGCACTCGCTGCGGACCTGCGGATCCTGGCTCGCTCCGCCTCGTACGCGTTTCTGTTCACCAAGGTCGGGCTCGCCGGCGCGGACATGGGGTCGGCGTATCTACTGCCACGCCTCGTCGGCCTGGGCCGCGCGACCGAGCTGCTGCTGCTGGGCGACAAGATCGACTCCGAGACCGCCGAGCGCATAGGCATTGCCAACCGGGTGGTCGAAGACGATGAGTTGCCCGCGGTCGCGCGCGAGCTGGCCGAGCGACTGGCCGCCGGTCCCAGCTTTGCCAACGGAGCCACGAAGATGTTGCTCACGCGCGAGCTCGACATGGATTTGGGTGGTTCCCTCGAGCTCGAGGCCATGACGCAGGCCCTGTTGATGACCGCCGAGGACCACAAGGAGTTCTACTCGGCGTTTAAGGAAGGCCGGAATCCGGTATGGACGGGCCGATAGAACGATCGTTCCTAGGTACTCCAAAGGACCCCATGACTTCGGCTCACAAACTCATCAACCCGTCCACCCTGGCGCCTCCGCTGGGCTTCAGCCACGCGGCGGTCGCGGCGGAAGGGCGGACGGTCTATCTCGGGGGCCAGACCGCGCACGGTCCGACGGGGCTTCTCCAGGGATCCGACATCGTCGAACAGTTCGACGCCGCAGCGGCCAACGTCGTGACGGCCCTCGAGGCGACCGGCGGGCAGCCGGAGGATCTCGTCTCGATGCAGATCTTCGTCACGGACGCCGACGCCTACAAGGGAGCCACCCACGAGTTGCGCGACGTCTATCGTAAGCACTTCGGTCGTCACTACCCCGCCCTTGCTCTCTTCGAGGTGGTGGGCCTCTACGATCCCGACGCCTACGTCGAGTTGATGTGCATCGCAGTCATCCCGCACACCAAACCGGACTACGAGGCCCTGCCGTTGAACGGCAACGGCTAACCTCGCCATCGCCATCCGAGCATCTCGGCCGCTAAGCCGATTGTGACGGCTACCGGTAGAGCTCGCGGGTGATGATCTCGCGTTGGATCTCGCTCGTGCCCTCGTAGATGCGCGTCGCTCTTACCTCCCGATAGAGCTCCTCCAAGAGATGGCCTTGCTCGAGCGCGCGGGCGCCGTGGATCTGAATCGCGGCATCGATCACCTGCTGGGCGGCCTCGGTGGCGAACAGCTTCGCCATCGCGGAATGCTTCGTCACGCGCTCGCCCGAGTCGTAACGCGAGGCCGCCGCGTACACGAGCAGACGCGCTGCCTCGGTCCGGGTCGCCATGTCCGCGAGTTGCTGGCTGATCGCCTGCCAGCCTCTCAGCTCCCGGTCGAACGCCCGCCGCTCGCCCGCATACGCGAGCGCGGCATCGAGGGCCGCCTGGGCCATGCCGACCGCGAACGCACCGACGCTCGGACGAAAGAGGTCGAGCGTGCGCATCGCTACTCTGAAGCCCTCGCCCGGTTCGCCGAGCACCGCCTGCGGCCCGACGTAGACCCCATCGAAGGCCACGGTCCCGATGGGATGCGGCGCCACGAGGCGAAGCGACTCACCGCTCAGACCCGCAGCGTCGGCGGCCACCGCGAAAGCCGTGACTCCCGCGGAGCCCGATGCGCCCGAAGTCCGGGCGAAGACCGAGTAGACGTCGGCGTGGGGGGCGTTGGAGATCCACTTCTTCTCGCCCGTGAGCCGCCAGCCGTCTCCGTCCGGCCGGGCGGCGAGAGACAGCGCTGCAGCGTCGCTTCCCGCCGTCGGTTCGGTGAGGGCGAACGCTGCGACCGCGCGACCGCGAGCGACCTCCGGGATCCAGCGCCTTGCGGTCTCCTGGCTCCCGGAGTGGACGATGGGATAGGCGCCGAGTCCTTGCAGGGCAAGAGCGGTCTCGGCCTCGGTGCATCTCTGGGCGAGCCCCTCACGTAGCACGCACAGCTCGAGTGCGCTGACGCCTCCCTCGTGGGAGCCGCCGAGGGAGATGGGAAAGAGACGGGGCAGAAGGTCGTGTTCCGCCAGCGCCGCGAGGAGTTTGCGATTCACCTCTCCTGCGACGCCCGCCTCGGCGATCGCCTGAAGATCTTGCTCCGCGACCGAGCGCGCACGGACCAATAAATCGTGCGAGGCGGCCGGTAGTTCGAAGTGGTTCATCATCGGCACAACCTTACGTCCGTCTCGTGCACGTTCCCCTTTCATCCTGGTCGGTTCGCCCTCTCCTGGCCCGATCGCGGTCCCGACGTACTACGCTGCAGGCAGTCGAGCCGCGTTCTCCAAGGGAGGGGGGCCATGCCCGATTCGCCGTTCTGGAACAAGCGTCACGAAACCATGCCTCGTGATCAACTCGACGCGCTGCAAGTGTCCAAGCTGAGACAGCTCGTGCAGTGGACGTCGGACCAGGTTCCGTACCACGCCACGCGGTTGAGCGAGGCGGGCGTAACCCCGGACTCTATTCACACGCTCGACGACGTGCGACGGATCCCGTTCATGACGCGCGAGGAGTGGATGCGCTCACAGATCGAGCATCCTCCCTACGGCCCGGTCCTCGCGGCCCCCGAGAGCGCCGCCATCCGCTACCACATGACCTCGGGCACCACGGGTCGCACTCCCATCCGTGTGCTGGACTCGATGAAGGACTGGGAGTGGATCGCAGAGATGTGGTGCTACGGGTTCTGGGGCTTCGGTGTCCGCCCGGCCGACACCGTTTTCTTTGCTTTCAGCTACGGCACCTTCGTGGGCTTCTGGGGCGCGCACTACGCGTGCGAGAAGATGGGCTGCCTCGTCCTCCCCGGCGGCAATATGACCACCGAGGCACGCGTGAAACAGATCGTGGACATGAACGCCACGGTCGTGTGCTCGACGCCGACCTACGCGCTGCGCATGGCTCAGGAGGCCCATAAGCTGGGCATCGATCTGGCGTCGGGTCCGGTGACGCGGCTCATCCTCTCCGGCGAGCCGGCCGGCTCCATCCCGGCGACGAAGAAACTCATCGAGGACCAGTGGGGTGCAGTCGCCGGCGACACCGCGGGCATGACCGAGCTCGGAACCATCATGGTGTTCGAGTGCGCCGATCAACCGGGCGGCACCCACATCATCGAGCCTCACTACATCGAAGAGGTCGTCGATCCGGTTTCCGCAGAGCCCGTCGGCTACGGAGAGCAGGGAGAGAGGGTGGTTACCTCGTTCGGACGAGGCTTCATCCCCGTCCTTCGCTACCGGACGCGCGACCTGGTCGTGAAGGTGCCGGCCGACCGGTGCTCCTGCGGGCGAACGCTCGACATCTACGAAGGCGGAATCGTGGGGCGTGTCGACGACATGAAGCTCGTGCGAGGGACCAACGTCTACCCTCGTGCGGTCGAAGCGATCGTGCGCGAGTTCTCGGAAGTTGACGAGTTTCAGATTCATCTCTACACGGCTGA
Organism: Actinomycetota bacterium; assembly: GCA_050694055.1. Taxonomy (GTDB): domain Bacteria; phylum Actinomycetota; class CADDZG01; order CADDZG01; family WHSQ01; genus WHSV01. The sequence continues at coordinate 10,720 of JBOGWX010000165.1, read as the reverse complement.
AGGCATCCGGGACGAGATCGAAGTGCTCGTCGAGATACCGGACTCCAGCGCAGACAGCGACACGATTCTGAAGAAGCTAGGCAGCGAGTTGTCCGAGGCACACGAGGGCCTGAGATTCGGCGTGCGTCGGGTCTCCAACGACACGCTCCCTCGCTTCGAGCTCAAGGCCAAGCGATTGAACGACGAGCGCGAGGTAGTCGGTGGCGCCGGTGAGAGAAAGAGGGCCTAGGCATGCCGAAAACGTGGATCGTTCCGCCGACGGGACTCAACGACGCCGAACTGACACTGGTTGAGGCCTACAACACTCTGGTGAAGACGCTCGACGAGTCGGGCGACGATCTCGAGCCCTTCGAGCGGCGCAACGCATTGAAGGCGGTCGCGGCGCTGTGGCAGGTGATGAACGGCCTCGACCTCGATCCCGGCCAGCTCTACGACCTCGGCGCATGACGCTGACGCATCAGCGTTACCTCGACGCGATCGAAACCGAGTCTGCTGCGCTGGTCGCGGCCGCGCGCGGCAACCTCGGCGCGCACGTTCCGTCCTGTCCCGAATGGTCCATGAGCGATCTCGTCGGCCACCTCGGGGAAGTGCAACGGTTCTGGGGCGAGATGGCGGAGCGAGGCCTGACCGATCCCACCGAATCCGAGAACCACGACCCCCCGGAAGGCGTCGACCTGGTCGAGTGGTTCGGTGAATCGACCAGGATCCTGCTCGACACCCTGGGAGGCATCGACCTCGGACGTCCGATGTGGTCCTGGTCGCGCATCAAGGACACGTCGTTCGTGCCTCGACGCATGGCGCATGAGACGGCGATGCATCGCTGGGACGCACAGAACGCGGTGGGCGATCCGTCTCCGATCGACTCCGAGATCGCAGCCGACGGCATCGACGAATTGCTGTTCGTGTGGTTGCCTGCGGTGGCCCCACTGACGGAACCACCCGGAACGAGCCTGCACCTCCATACGACGGATGCCCGGGGCGAGTGGATGGCCGTCCTCGAGGAGGAGCCGGTCATAACCCGTGAGCACGCGAAGGGAGACGCCGCCGTACGCGGTCCGGCATCGGATGTGCTGTTGGCGTTGTGGGGACGTCTCCCGTCGTCATCGCTCGAGATTCATGGCGATCCTGCGGTGCTCGAGCAGCTGCGCGAAGTCTTCGACCTCGAGTGAACACCGCGTCGCCCACTCGGCCTCCCGAGCTTCAGGTTTGGAGCGAGCTACAGGCCCACTTCGACGACCTGCGGGAGGTGCACCTGCGCACGCTCTTCGGTGAGGAACCCGGGCGAGCGGACGGCATGATGGTCGAGGCAGCGGGCATTCTCCTCGACTACTCGAAGAACCGAGTGACCGGGGAGACGCTGGCCTTGCTCATTCGCCTCGCCGAAGAATCGGGGCTGCGGAGGCGTATCGATGCGATGTTCGCCGGCGAGCGCATCAACGTCTCCGAGGATCGCCCGGTGCTTCACGTAGCGCTAAGAGCGCGGCGGCATACCTCGCTGCTGGTCGAGGGGCGAAACATCGTTCCCGAGGTCCACACCATGCTCGATCGCATGGCCGTGTTCGCGGAGTTGGTGCGCTCCGCGAAGTGGCTCGGGCACACGCGCAAACCGGTGCGTAACGTCGTGAACATCGGCATCGGAGGCTCGGACCTCGGACCCGTCATGGCCTACGAAGCGCTGCGGCACTACAGCCGGCGCTCACTGAAGTTTCGCTTCGTCTCCAACATCGACGGAACCGACTTCGCCGAGGCGACCCGCGACCTCGATCCCGCCGAGACGCTGTTCATCATCTCGTCGAAGTCGTTCACGACGCTGGAGACGCTGACCAACGCGCGCACCGCCCGTCGCTGGTGTCTCGATGGCCTGGACGGCGACGAGTCGGCCGTGGCGAAGCACTTCGTGGCGATCTCGACCAACACAGAGCTCGTCGCCGACTTCGGGATCGACACCGGCAATATGTTTGGGTTCTGGGACTGGGTCGGCGGGCGCTACTCGGTCGACTCGGCGATCGGCCTGTCGCTGATGATCGCGATCGGACCGCAACGTTTCCGCGAGTTCCTGGACGGCTTCCATGCCGTCGACGAGCATTTCCGCGCGGCCCCCTTCGAGTCGAACCTCCCCGTCCTGCTGGGGTTGATCGGGCTCTGGTACGACAACTTCTTCGGTGCCGAGAGCGTCGCCGTGCTCCCCTACGACCAGTATCTGCACCGCTTCCCTGCCTATCTGCAGCAGCTCGACATGGAGAGCAATGGAAAGTCGGTCGACCTCGAAGGGCGGCGGGTCGAGTGGCAGACGGGTCCCGTCGTTTGGGGCGAGGCGGGGACGAACGGGCAGCACGCGTTCTACCAGTTGCTCCATCAGGGTACGAAGCTGGTGCCGGCCGACTTCATCGGGTTCTGTCGCAGCCTGAATCCCACCGGCGAGCATCACGAACTGTTGATGGCGAACTTCTTCGCTCAGACCGAGGCGCTCGCCTTCGGAAAGATCGAAGACGACGTGCGCGCGGAAGGGGGGCCGGAGGGCCAAGTTCCACACCGGGTCTTCGAGGGCAACCGCCCGACCAACACCATCCTGCTCGACGAGCTGACGCCCTACGCGCTCGGCTCCCTGATCGCCCTGTACGAGCACAAGGTCTTCACGCAGGGAGCGATCTGGAACATCAACTCGTTCGACCAATGGGGAGTGGAGCTGGGCAAGGAGCTCGCTCAACGCATCACGCCGGAGCTGACGGGAGGAGATGAACGAGAGCTCGCCCACGACGGCTCGACCAATGCCCTGATTCGCCGCTACCGCACCCGCCACCTCTAGGCAAATCCGACTCGATAAGCACCACCAGTCGCACCGAGGTTCTGTCACAGGCCTCGTATAGCGTTAAGTGATGCAGAGAATCGACGCTCCTGCGGGAGCCTCCTTCGCCTACCAAGTAGCGAAAGAGGCACTCGAAGACCAGCTAAGGCGCATCGATGGTCAAGATGCGAAAGCTGGGATTCTTCTGGCAGCCGCTGGCGTCCTCGCAGGACTGCTTCTGAGCGGAACTTCTCAACTACGTACGACCCCGGACGTCATTGTGATCCTAGGAGGATTGCTGCTGCTGTCGGCTTTGATCCTGGCACTGCTCGCCTCATTGAACAGGCGATACGACACGGCTCCTCGCCCCACCACGGTAAGCCGAATGGCGCTCCGTGATGAGGAATGGTTGAAGTGGCGCTTTCTTGCAAATGTCCACCAGGCCCTCGCATTGAACAGCGCAAAACTCGAGCGAAAGACCCAACTTCTGACCTGGGCTCAAATCTGTCTGCTCGCCGCAATCGTTATCATTGGTGGGTCTTTCATTGTCGGGCGTTTCTAAAGGTGGTTAGGTAGAAGAATGACAGCCCAGCCAGAGCGCCAGTCGGCGACTCCTGAATCGGAGTCCTTGCTTCCTCCACCTGTTTCAGGCGGAGGAGAGCACATTCAGAGCCTCGGACGCTTCATAGATCGCATGATGTTCGACCGCAAGGACAGGATTGCCGCCGCTACGGAGATCGCCAGCATGGTTAGCGATGACCGAGCTCCTGTGCAGGATCCCCCGCCGATAGAGCCACCTTCGCCTGTTTCCGACGGAAACGACATGGGGACTAGGGGCGGGAGTCCCGGGGAAGCCAAGTAACGGCCACTCGGGCCTGGGTGCCCCCTACGGGCACCGCCGTTTGATCGAACCTCCCGCGGCCCGCACTCCTGGACCCTGAGGTTGCGTCTCACGCGCCTCTGAGGGTCCGAGAGTTGTGAGCAGGGTGGACCGGGTCAGGCCGGGACCAAAGCGAGGGCGCGCGCCGGGCTCCCCGAGCCGTCGACGATCTTCAGCGGCGCCGCGATTAGCAGCGCTCCGGTCGGAGGAAGCTTCGCCAGGTTGGCCAGTTGCGTGAGCCCGAACTTCCCCGCGCCGTGCATGAAGTGGTGACAGGGAAACGCCGGATCGAAGCCGTGCGCGATGCCGGCGTCGGTGCCGACGGTCTCGACGCCGAGCCCGACGAAGGGAGACTCCTGCGCCAGCCAGCGGGCGCACTCGACGTCCGGGCCGGGCGTGTGGGGGCCGGTGTCGTCGGCGTTGAGGAACGCCGCCTGATCCGTGGCCCGCGCGTCCCAGCCGGTGCGGAGCAGCAGCCATCCACCCTCGGGAAACGCGCCGTGCCGGTTCTCGAAGTCCTTCAGGTGATCGACGGTCAGAAGGAAATCGGGATCGTCCGCCGCCTCGGAGCTCTTGTCCACCACCACTGCGGGCCCGATCAACTTGGCTGCGTCGATGGAGGCGAGGTCCTCTCGATCCTTGCCGGTGACCCAGTGGATGGGCGCGTCGAAGTGCGTGCCCACGTGCTCGCCTACCTCGAGGCGGTTCCAGTACCAGCCCGGCCCCCGTTCGTCGTAACGGCTCAACTCCTCCATTTTGAAACCGGGCGTGTTCACGAAGGGCTCGGGCAGCTGAATGATCGGAGTCGCCTCGGACAGGGGCTGTGTGAGGTCCACGACGCGCACCGATCCCGATGCGAGCGATTCCAACAACCCGGTGAGCTCTGCGGTCATGGAGCGTCCTCCTCTTGAGGTGGGTCGAGTGTGGGCTCGTCGGTCAGTGGCTCCGCGCCTCGCTCCCTGTGAGGAAGCAGCCGATCTCCGGGGAGATCGGGGCGCAGCGCGCGGGCGAACTCGAAGCGATTCTCGAGCAACGCGAGATCCATATGGAAGGCGGCCGGTCCGAGGGCTTCGACCTTGGCCACGAGACAGTGCAGCTCGTTCGACGCCAGGGCAACACGCGCCGCTCCTACGAAGCCGTCGAGTGACTCGTGGGTGCCGGTGTTCGCAATGCCGGCCCCCTTCGCCATCGCGGCCAGATCGGAACCCGTTGCCGTCGCGGTGGGAAAGCCGCCGACGCTCAGCAGCGACTCGTTGTCGAACACGAGGTGCGTGAGGTTTCCCGGCGCGTAGCGCGCCAGCGTCGTCAATCCTCCGAGGTTCATCAACACCGAACCGTCGCCATCGATCACGACCACCCGGCGGTGAGGTTGTGACAGAGCGATTCCCAGCCCCACCGAGGAAGCCAGTCCCATCGCGTGCTCGAGATAGAAGAAGTTGGCACGATGACCGAGCGAGTACAGCTCCGCGGCGACCGCACCCATGATCGTAACGACCGCACACTCGCGCAGGTCGTCGTAAATCGCCTCGAGGCACTCGATCCTCTTCATGACCCGGCCTCCCACATGAGGTCGCGCGTGAGCAACAGCGCCACGGGAGACAGAGACGATTGTGCGAGCGTCATGGCCTCGGCGATCTCGTGCGGAACGGTGGCCGCGTCCTTCAGCTCGGAATGCACGATCCGCAGGGCATCGAGCACGTGACGGGTGTAGCGCCCGCCCTCCGTCTGCCACGGATCGGGTTCGCCGAGATGACCGCGGTCGCTGATGAGCATCAGCAGCGGAATCTTGTAGAGGAGCGCGCACGACACGATTCCGTTGATCGATTGCAGGAAGCCGTGATTCTGCATCAGCAATGCCGAACGCACGCCCGCGAAATGCGCTCCGGTCGAGATGCCGACGCCCTCTTCCTCCTTGGCGAGCCGCACCAGGGTCATGCCGGGATCGTCGTCGGCCATGCGGATCAGGTGAACGAGCCAGGTCTCGGGCAGGGCCGAGATCAGGCCGACGTCGACCGTCTTGAGCGCATCGTAGATGACCTTCGAGCTGGTCTCCGAGACCGGCAACGCCGACTCCCCCCGTAGCTCCCACCCGCGCGCGATCGCTCGCAGGTCTTGACAACAAACTATGCCCCCGGCATACGGTCAAGCTCTGTATCCGCCGCGCGAGAACAGGGGGCGTCATGCCGCGCACCGATGTCGTCAAGGTCGTTCTTCCGGAGTCGGAGATTCCGACCGCCTGGTACAACATCCTGCCCGACCTTCCGGGAGAACCGCTGCCCCCTCTGCACCCCGGCACCGGCGAGCCGGTCGGCCCCGCCGACCTCGCTCCCCTGTTCCCCGAGTCGCTCATTCTGCAAGAGGTGTCGAGCGACCGGTGGATCGACATTCCCGGCGAAGTGCTGGACGTCTTCAAGGCCTGGCGGCCCTCTCCTTTGTACCGCGCCCACCGGCTGGAGAAGGCGCTCGGGCTCACTCCCGGCAAGCAGCGCATCTACTACAAGTGGGAGGGCGTCTCCCCCGGAGGCTCGCACAAACCCAACACCGCGGTGCCGCAGGCCTTTTTCAACCAGCAGGCGGGAACCCGCAAGCTGACGACGGAGACCGGCGCGGGCCAGTGGGGCTCGTCGCTCGCATACGCGTGCGCGCTGTTCGACCTCGAGTGCCAGGTCTTCATGGTCAAGGTCTCCTACGAGCAGAAGCCGGGCCGGCGCATCCTCATGGAGACCTGGGGCGCAACCGTGCACGCCTCACCGACGGACCGAACCGAGGCCGGCCGCAAGATCCTCGCCGATCACCCGGACTCGACCGGCTCGCTCGGCATCGCCATCTCCGAAGCCGTCGAGGTGGCGGCGCAGAACGAGGACACGCATTACTCGCTCGGCAGCGTCCTCAATCACGTCTGTACCCACCAGACCATCATCGGGCTCGAGGCCAAGAAGCAGATGGACGCCTTCGAGGACGCGCCCGACGTCGTGGTGGGCTGCGTGGGAGGCGGCTCGAACTATGCGGGCCTCTCCTATCCCTACGCGGCCGACGTGCTGTCGGGGGCCGCGCAAACCAGATTTCTCGCCGTCGAACCAGAGGCCTGTCCCACACTGACGCGCGGCACTTATGCCTACGACTTCGGCGACACCGCGGGCATGACGCCGCTGATGCCCATGTACACGCTGGGCCATGATTTCGTCCCGGCCCCCGTTCACGCCGGCGGTCTCCGCTACCACGGCGACGCTCCCAGTCTCTCGGGCCTGGTCAAGGCCGGTCTCTACGAGGCTAGGGCCTACCCGCAGGTTCCGGTGTTCGAGGCGGCCGTCATGTTCGCTCGCTCCGAGGGCTGGCTCCCCGGGCCCGAGCCCGCTCACGCGCTCAAGGGCGCCATCGACGAGGCGCTTGCGGCGCAGCGGGCCGACGAGGAGCGCGTCGTGCTGTTCAACCTCTGCGGTCACGGACACTTCGACATCAGCGCCTACGAGGCATTCCTCGAAGGCAAGCTCGAGGATCTGCAGCTCAGCGAAGAGGAGTTGGAGGCCTCCCTGGCGACGCTTCCGGCGCAACCGGCCGGCACCTAGGCGACCTCCGACCACACCCGAGCTTCCCGCTCACCCGGGCGGGCTCGAATATCATGCGGGCTCTATGCCCGAGCTTTCACCTTTTCGCGGGATGCGATATGCCGACGCGGCGCACCTGCGCGACCTCGTGTGTCCGCCGTACGACGTCATCTCATCGGCAGAGCAGCAGCGACTGCACGAGCTCAACCCCGCCAACGCCGTCCACCTCGAGCTGTCCCAGGCCCACGAGGACCGCGACGAGCGCAACCACGAAGTCGCCGATGTCTGGCGCCGCTGGGTCGACGAGGGCATCGTGGTGCGGGACGACGCCGAGTCCTTCTACGTCTACCGGCAGGACTTCGTCTCGCACGAGGGCCGTCGCTGCAGGGTTGCGGGCGTCATCGGGGCGCTGGCGCTCGGCCCCTACGGCGAGGCCTCGGGAGTGCTGCCCCACGAGCGGACCATGCCCGACCCGATCGAGGAGCGCCTCTCGCTGATGAAGGCGCTGCCCGTCAACCTCTCGCCGATCTACTCGATCTACCGGGGTTCGGGGAGCCTCACCCCGTATCTGGACGAGCTGGAGAACCGGCCGACGGTGGCCCGCTTCGCCGACGAGCACGGCACGCTCCACCGGCTCTGGATCATCTCGGCTCCGGCCGAGTGCGCGCTGATCGCCGGCGCGCTGCGCCGCGGCCCCCTCGTGATCGCCGACGGGCATCATCGTTACGAGACCGCGCTCGCCTACAGTCAGTCGGTCCCGGCCGCGGGCGACCACCGGTCGGTCATGTGCTTCTGCGTCGACGCCGACGACGAGGATCTCGTGGTGCTGCCCTACCACCGGGCGCTCAAGACCGGCGTCGGAGCGCACGAGCTGGACCGGCGCCTGGCCGAGCGGTTCCCGGTCAAGCCCGTCGACAACGGGTCCAGCGGAGCGGCGGCGCTGAGCCATTCCACCGCAGACCATCCCTTCCTGCTGCGCTCGGCGCGCGGCGAGGCCCTGGTCGAGGTCAGCGATGCGGCGGTGGTCGAGCAGGTGGGCCGGCGGGCGAGGGCCTGGAGGGACCTCGACGTCGTGGCGCTCCACGAGGCCGTGCTCCCGCTCGTGCTCCCCGAGGGGGTCGACGACCTGCGTTTCTCAAAGGACCCGGAGGAGATCCTCAGGCTCGTCGACCGCGAGGGCTGGACCGCGGGAATCCTCCTGCGGGCGTTGCACCCGGCTCAGGTCGTGGAGGTGGCTCGCGCGGGCGAGCGGATGCCCCAGAAGGCGAGCTACTTCTGGCCGAAGGCGCTAACCGGACTGGTCTTCAGGACTCTGTCGTAGCGCGGGAGGCGACCTCCGCCAGCTTCGGCGGCTCACACGACCGGCAGGGGCTGAGCCCCTCCGCGGCCGCCTGCTGCACCGTGATCGTCACGGCCTCGTCCTTGCCCTCCAGGATCTTGCAGCCCGCTCGGTGATAGACGGTCACGCCGGCCACGACCTGCTCGGCGCCGGCCCCCGTCGCGCTGCCGTTCGCCGCTGCCCCCAAGCGGTTGAGGTTGCGGCCCAGCAGCGTCGCCATCTCGTCGAACTTGTCGTGCAGCGCCCGCCGCTCGCTTCTCAGCGTCGTCATGAAGAGCAGCGTGCAGCCGGTGATGACCAGCGCGAGCCCCATGAAGCCGCCCGACAGCAGGTAGGGCATCTGCCCCTGCACGAAGTTGATGCTCGCGGCGCCGTCCCAGGCCTTGCCGATCAAGACGAAGCCCAGCGCGATGAACAGCAGCCCGAGAAACTTGCCGCTGCGGGCGCGGCGCTCCTCGTCGTCCCGAATCGACCTCAGCATGGCCATGAGCTTCTTCACGACGTCCTCCGCTTCTCCCCCGCCTGGTTACTTATGGGGAAATCGAGCCTGGAGTGCAGGATTTGACGCGCGCGGGCAGAACTCCTTGCTCTGAAGCCTCAAAAAAACACCAGGCGGAAACTCTAGTGGGAGGACGCGTGAGGGGCAGGTTGCTATCGCTCGCAGCGCTGACGGCGCTCGTCTTCGCCCTCGCTCCCGTGGCACCGGCTGCCGCCGAGGTCGAGGAGCCCTTCGTTACCACCTATTCCTGGTACTGGGAGAACCAGACCCAGAAAAGCGTGCAAGACCCCACCTCGGGCACCGACGTGGCCACCGTCGGACCGGGCAACGTGCAGTTCTGCCCCGGCGCCGAGGGCGTGGCCAACCCCCAGGAGACCTGTAAACCGGGCCGTCTGCCCATCGAGGTCGTGGGGGGCGACTACAAGACCCCCGACAAGATCTCCGCCACGGCCTTCGACCTCTCGATCGCGCCGATGGGCTCCAAGGTCAACGAGTTCACGGTCACCTTTCTGGAGGCCTCGGACGAACAGAGCCGGCCCTACAACGCCGAGGGCAAGCAGCTCGAGGCGTGCCTCATCGACAAGATCTTCGGCGGAGGCGAGGCCCGTCAGTACAAGGAGGCCCCCAAGTTCACCTGCCCCAAGAAGCCGATCCTCGGCAAGCGCACCAAGATCAAAGCGGCCAAGGACGGGCCCCCGGTGGATCGCTTCGAGTGGACCTTCGACCTGACCGCGCCCGCGCAGCAGTGGGTCAAGGAGGGTTCCTTCGCCACCGGCATCATGATCATGCCGGTGGAGCCCAAGAAGGCGGGTCCCGGAGACTCCAACTGGCGCGTGGTGTTCCAGGGTTCCGAGGACGTCAAGGGGGTCGAAACGAGGCTCGACTTCATCCCCGCGAAGCTTCCCGACCCGCTGGGCGGCCTCGGCGCCGGCGGCGGCTCGGGCGGTGATCTCGGGAGCTCGGGCGGTGACCTGGGTTCCTCGGGCTCCCTGGACACCTCGTCCACGGACGGCGGCGGAGATCTGGGAGGCGCGACCGACGTGACCGGCGAGGCCGGCGAGGCCGCTGCGCCCGAGCAGGCGGAGGGCGACGCCGAGCTGGCCTCGGACGCCATCCCGGCCGTCCCCGGTGGACTTCCCGGCTACGTGTGGCTTGCTCTGCTGGCGGGGCTCATCGGCTTCTCCGCGGTGCGCTCGGTGGTCTTCGAGAGCCACAGCGGGGTGCGCCCCAACGGGGTTCTGGCTCAGATACACAAGCTCAACCAGCAGCGACGGGGAACCTCCGCGCCGCTGCCGCTGAGCGAGGGACCTCTGGCGGCGCTGGCCGGCGGCCTGAAATCGCTCGGGGGCAGGGCGCGTGCGATCGCAACCAAGCTGCCTCTCAAGAGGAAGGCCTAGGCGAACCATGACTCGACCCGCCCGCATCCAGCTGATCGCTCTCCTCGGACTCGTGGTCTTGGTCTCTGCGGCCTGTGGACAGAAGCCTGGTGTCAGCGACCAGGTGGGGCCGGCGGGAGCGTTCGCGGACCTCGACGGCGACGGCATCCCCGATGCGGGTCCGGGGTCGAGCGGCGGCCTGGCCGATCTCGAGGGCTCTGGTTCGGGCTCGGGTGCGGGCGCGGGCGGATTGGATGCCGGCGGCTCCGCGGGCTCGGGCGCGGGCGGCTCGGGCG
>JBOGWX010000164.1:0-1622 GCA_050694055.1 Actinomycetota bacterium | reverse complement strand
CGCCGCCCGTGGGTGGGACGCTGATCATCTTTGGCCTCAATCCGCTGCACAACGTCGTGCATATCCTCATCGGCGCGGCATGGGCAGTTTCTTCCCGCACGCACATCGGCGCCAAGAACGTCAGCCTTGCGATCGGCGCCGCCTACGCGCTCGTAGCGATACTCGGTTTCTTCGGGGCGCTGGAATTCCTGTCCATTGAGAGCCTTGCGGATCCCGACAACTTCCTGCACATCGTCACGGCCGCGCTGGCCTTCTACTTTGCGACGGCCGGATCCGAGAGCTCACAAGCCGCCACACCGTAAGGCGGGCATCTAGCCGGCGGACTCGGCGCGCGCCAGGGGAGGCCAGGGGTCATTGGCGGCGACCTTCAGCAGCAGGTCGTCGACTCCTGTCGGGTCCAGGGGTTCCGAGAAATAGAAGCCCTGCCCTCTGTGGCAGTGCATGGCTCTGAGGGCGGTGGCTTGGTCGGCGGCCTCGATACCCTCGGCAACCACCGTGAGGCTGAGTGAGCTGCCGAGCTTGATGACGGCCTTTGCGATCGCCGAGTCCTCGGCCCCCGCCGCCACCCGGTCGATGAAGCTTTTGTCGATTTTCAGGATGTCGATGGGCAGGCTGCTCAGATAACCGAGCGACGAGTAGCCGGTGCCGAAGTCGTCGACCGCTACACGCACGCCGAGCTCCCTGAGCTGGTGCAGCCGCGCGATCGCCGCGCTGCGGTCGTTCATCAGGACGCTTTCGGTTATCTCCAGAATCAGCGTCTGCGGAGGGATGCCGGACTCGCGCAGCACGGAGGCGACCTCGTCCACGAGTTCGGCGCGCATCAACTGCCGGGCGGACACGTTGACGCTCATCGTGAAGGTCTCGCCGTGTGGGCTTGCGGCTTGCCATCTCTTTGCCTGTTTGGCTGCCTCCTCTATGACCCATCTGCCGATTGGGATGATCAGACCGGTCTCCTCGGCAATCGGGATGAAGTCCATTGGGGCCACGAGGCCGCGCTGGGGGTGCCACCAGCGAATCAATGCCTCCATGCCGACGATCCCGCTCTCTTGAAGACCGACGATGGGCTGGTAGTGGACGACGAATTCGCCGTTGATCAGCGCCCGCTCCAGGTCGGCCCTGATTTCGAGCCGCTGCACGGCGGCCGCATGCATGCTGGAATCGAAGACCTCGAAGCGAGCCTTCCCCTTGCCCTTGGCGACGTACATCGCCACATCGGCGTTCCGCAGCAGATCGCCGGCGCTATGCCTCCGGCAGTCGCCGAGCTCGATTCCGGCGCTGACGTGCACGGTCACCTCTCGGTCACCCAGACGGAAGGGCTCCTCGATGGCCCTCACGGTGCGTTCTGCGACGACCGATGCGCTGTCGACGTTCTCGCCCTCGAGCAGGATTGCGAACTCGTCTCCACCGAGCCGCGCGATGGTGTCGGCGGGTCTCAAGCACCTACGCAGGCGACTGGCGACGGCCACCAGCAACTCGTCACCGGCAACATGGCCAAGGCTGTCGTTGATGGTCTTGAAGTCGTCGAGATCCAGGAACAACACGGCCACTTGTTCTCCGCCCCGCTGAGCGCGCTGCAACGCATGCTCAACCCGGTCCGAGAACAGCGCCCTGTTGGCGAGGCC
>JBOGWX010000163.1:0-2863 GCA_050694055.1 Actinomycetota bacterium | reverse complement strand
GTCCTCGAGTTTGAGCTCGGGCGTCTCCGCCAGCTCTTCCTCGATGATCTCGTTGCATAGATCGATGCACTCGTCACAGATATAGACGCCGGGCCCGGCGATGAGCTTCTTGACTTGCTTCTGAGACTTGCCGCAGAAGGAACACTTCAGCAGGTCCCCGCCGTCACCAAACTTCGGCACCCGTACTCCCCTCTTTCTTCATAACCGCCGACGCGACTCGCTAGGCCTCGGGATTCTCTTGTGCCGTCTGCTCCTGTGCCTCGACCAGCCTAGCTGGTTCACCCGACATTAGTGGAGTGCTTTTCTCGGCAATCGAGCGGCTGGAGATGATGTCGTCGATGAGCCCGTAGGCCTTGGCCTCCTCTGGGGTCATGAAGCGATCCCGGTCGATGTCGGTCTCGACCTGCTCGATGGGTTGGGTCGAGTGGTGGGCGAGGATCTCGGCCATCCGGCGCTTGAGCGACAGCACCTCGCGGGCGTGGATCTCGATATCCGTCGGCGTGCCCTGGAAGCCGGCCGAGCCCTGGTGGATCATGATCTTCGCGTTGGGAAGGGCGTAGCGCTTGCCCTCGGCGCCGCCGGCCAGCAAAACCGCCCCCATCGACATGGCCATGCCCACGCAGATCGTCGAGACGTCGGGCTTGATGTACTGAATCGTGTCGTACATCGCCATCCCGGCGTAGACCTCGCCGCCCGGCGAGTTGATGTAGAGGTTGATGTCCTTCTCGGGGTCCTCGGACTCGAGGTGCAGCAGCTGGGCCACGATGAGGTTGGCGATCTCACTGTTGACCGGGGTGCCGAGCATGATGATGCGCTCTTTGAGCAGCCTCGAGTAGATGTCGAAAGCACGTTCGCCGCGGCTGGTCTGCTCGACCACCATGGGAACGAGGTAGTTCTGATAGCGCTCTGAGGGGTTCATGTGCGCTCGTCGCCTCCAAGCCTTTGGTTCGATGAGGGAACGCCTGAGCTAGACGGCCAAGTGTCCCACCTATCGGTTCTCATTCTTCGTCTTGTTGTTCCTGTTGCAGTTGAGCTTCGCCCTCTTCTGCGCCCGGCTCGAGGGGTTCGAGACCGATCACGTTTACGTGTTCAACGACGTAGTCGAGTGCCTTGCGGCGCATGATATCTGCGACTACACCGCGTAAACGCCCGGAGTCGGCCAATTGTTTCGCAAGCTCGGCGGGCTCGGTATCCGCCTGGGCCGATAGGTAGGCGATCTCTCGTCCGAGATCCTCGTCGTCGACCGAGACATCGGTCGTCCGGACGATCTCCTCGAGCAGCAGCTCGGCCTTGACCGACTTGGCGGCCTGGTCGCGCATCTCGGCGCGCACCTCGAGCTCGGTCGAACCGGTCTGCTCCGCGTATTGCTCGAGCGTTATGCCCGCGCTGGCTAGATCTTGCTCGGCGTGGCTCAGTCGGTGATCGAGCTCTTCGTCGACCAGGCGCTCGGGTGGCTCGAGCTCGGACTCCTCGATGAGCCGCTCGAGCGCGAGGTTGCGGACCTGCTGCTCGGTCATCTGGCGCTGGTAGTCGCCGAGACGCCGGCGCAGATCATCCTTCAGCGCGTCCAGCGACTCGAACTCGCCGACGTTCTTCGCGAACTCGTCGTCGAGCTCGGGCAGCCGCTTGGCCTTGACCTCCTTGACCAACACCGTGAACGAGATGTCTCCCGCCCCGTCCGCTTGGTCCGGGGCCGCGGTGGCCTCGCCGGCGCCCTCCGGCAGGGTGTCGGTGAACTTGAGAATGTCGCCGGGCTTGGTGCCCTCGACCTCGCCGTCGAGCTTGGGGGGGCCTTGACGCGAACCGACCTCGTACAGGAGGTCGGGGGCGCTGACGCCCTCGACGAGCTCGTCGCCGCGGTAGCCCTTCAGGTCGATGACCACGAAGTCGCCCGGGCGAGCCTCACGTCCGATGGTCTCGAGCTCGGCGAAGCGGTCCCGGAGACGTTCGAGCTGGTCGTTCAGGTGCTCTTCGCCGGCCCCCGTTGGAGGAGCCTCGACGGTGATATCGGAGAGCTCGGGCAAGACCACCTCGGGCCGAAGATCGACGGTCGCTTCGAAGACGATCGGCGCGCCGGACTCGAAGTTCACGACCTCGATCTCGGGCGGGGCGATGGCCTCTAGCTCCTGCGACTGCAGCGCCGAGACATAGAAGTCCGGGAGGGCCTCTCGTAGCGCCTCCTCGCGCACCGCTTCGGGTCCCACCCGCTGGTCGATGAGTTGTCGGGGAACCTTGCCCTTACGAAAGCCCGGGACCCTTATCTCGTTGGCCCACCGCCTATACGCAGCATCGAGCGCCGGTTTCAAAGATGCCTCGGGCACCTCGACCCGAAGCTTTGCCTTGTTCGGCTCGAGCCGCTCGGACGAGGTGCTGAGTGATGTGTTCATGGACCTCATCCTAGTAGTTGGGCGTGACGGCCCCGGATGGCTCTGGGGTGGCGATACTTACCGCTTGCTGCTTACAGGAAGAAACAGGATCGCGGAGAACCACAGTGGGTAGGGCCGGGGGTCGTTGCCCGCAGAGCTGCCTGGGTTGGGAGCCAGAGACCGCGCTAGGCGGACGAAGTGGGGATGACGGCCCCTGGCCCCCAGCCGAGGCATCCCTGCCAGCGGGGAAATGCTCGCCCTGGTGATGCGTCGAACAGGCGGTCGTCGCAACGCACGCCCGCCGAGGGTAGCTTATTCGCAGTGTGCTCCCAAACGGTCCACATGGGAAGCCTCCGCGACCACCTTTTTCTGGCTCTCCTGACATCGATGTGGGTCACAGGAGCCCCTGGTAGGGCAACCGCAGCGTGATCGGTCCGCAGCACAGCATCACCAAAGCGATGGCCGCTGCGGCAGAGTGGAAGCCGTAGGCCCGGCGA
>JBOGWX010000162.1:0-2969 GCA_050694055.1 Actinomycetota bacterium | reverse complement strand
GCGCGGCGAAGAAGTCGCGTTCGGGGCCGGACAGCGCGCCCGCAGTGCGCGCGTAGAGCAAGTTTCGCTTGCCCTCGCGGATGTCGGAGTCCACCGGTTTGCCGACCGAGGTGCGCTCGCCGAAAATACCCAGCAGGTCGTCACGAAACTGGAAAGCCTCACCGAGAGGTTCCCCTGCGCCGGCGAGACCGGCCACTACTTCCTCGGATGCGCCCGCCAGACAGGCTCCGATGACGAGTGGTTTCTCTATCGAATAGCGGCCGCTCTTGAGCACAGCAATCCGGCGCGCCTCCTCCTCGGTAACCGCGACATTGCCCTCCGCCACCACGTCGAGGTACTGGCCCGCGATCACCTCCTGACGCATCATCTGGTATGCGTCCATAGCCCGATTCATGGGCATCGTGTCGAATCCCGACTCGAGCAGGCGCGTGTCGGCCAGTACGAGAGCGAGATCGCCCGCCAGCACGGCCACCGGTACGCCGTGGAGTGCGTGCACCGTCCGTTCGCCTCGGCGCTCGTCTGATGCGTCCATGATGTCGTCGTGAACCAGCGCAAAGGTGTGCAGGAGCTCGAGGCTCGCGGAAGCTCGTACGATGTCGTCGCCGTGCTCGCCGCCGCCGGCACGGTAGCCCCAATAGCAATAAGCCGGGCGAAGGCGCTTGCCGCCCGCCGAGATCATGCGCCATAGTTCGGCGATCAACCGGCCGTTCTCGGGCAGCTCCTTCGAGCGGCGGGACAGAAACGACTCGAGATCCTCATCGATCGCGCGGCGGAGCTCATCGAGCGACGGAGAGAAGGTAGGCGAGGTTGTCGGCATTGCGCCGCTACCCTAGTCCGATGAAATTTGCTGCAGTTATCGGCGCGCTCCTTGCGCTGGTCCTTCTCGCTGCATGCAACGGGGAACCCGCCGCCGAGGAGGCGCCGGCACCCGCGGAGATCACCGGGCCGGTCACCAAGGTCGATTCCGAATCGCTCGGCGACGTGACCAGCTTCGAGGTCACAGCGGAGGGCGAGGTCTTCGTGGTGTTCATCGATCCCGAGGTCAACTACGGCTTCGCCCTGAGCCACATCAACGAGCACCTGGCCACGGGCGAGCCCGTGAGAGTGGGGCTGGACGAACGCGACGGAAAACTCTACGCGACGGAGATAGTCGACGCCTGAGACCGCTCCTGAGCCCCCAACGCGCCTCTAGACTCTGCTCATTTTGTTCCGCATACCGAGACATTCCGCGCAAAGACTTGGTGCCTAGGTGAGCTTGCTCAGTTCCGCGCGTAGCTCGTCTGCGCTGAGCACCCCCTCGTACTTGGCCACGAGCTTGCCCTCGCCGTCGACCACGAAGACCCACGGCTCGCTCGGAAGGCCCCACTCTCGCGTCGCCTCGATCGGCTGAAGATTGTTCGGGTCGTCCAGATTCGTGTACGGCTCGACGTGGAGGTAGTTGAACTCGGGGAAATCCGCGGCCGCCTCTTTGACGATGTCGAGCGTCGGCCCACAGGTCGCGCTGGCGCAGAACTTGGGGGTCGCAAAGGCGACCACGAAGGGCTCGCCCGCCTCGAGCGCGTCGGCGATCGACAACTCGTAGAAGCTCGGGTCCGGCTTGGTGTCGGTGGAGATGTCCGACAGCTTCTTGGCGTCGTCCGCGGTCAGGGTGTCGGAGGCCGGGACGTCGGCGCCGAGCGCGGGTGTAGAGGAGCTTTGGCGGACCTCGAAGCTCCCGCGCAGCTCCTCATCCACGCCTCCACCCGCGAGGCTCACCTCGGCGCCCCATTCGCCCGGCGCGGAAAAGTCGACGTTGCCGACATACACACCGCGTTGCCCGGGAACCGACTCGACGAAGTCGAACTCGGAGGTCGCGACCGGCTGGGCGTTGGACTCGGAGAGCTCGTAGAAATCGACGCTCACCTCGATCTCCGGGTCGTTGACCGGGGCGTCGTTGGAATCGAGCAGCCCGATGATGAAGCGGTTGCTACCCACGGTCAGCTCCGAGCTTACGAACACCGGGTAGACCTCGGCGTCACCAAAGGATTGGGAGAAGTCTTTGGCCTCCGCATCGGAGCCTTCATCGCTCCGGTCCTCTGTGGCCTCGCCACAAGCGCCCAGAAGCAGGACGGTTGCGACGGATGAGGCCAAAAGTCGCATTGAGGTTCTCATTGTGGGCAGATTAGCTTGCGTTCGTGGTTATGAAAGCGGCTAACATTGCCGACGAATGACTCGCTTCCGTACGCTTTCGATACTCTCGCTGCTCGCGACCTTCATCCTCGTTGCACTCGGTGGGTTCGTGCGCGCCACCCAGTCTGGGCTCGGGTGTGGCGACGACTGGCCCGACTGCAACGGCCGCTTGGCGCCGGCCCTGGCGACGCGCGCCGAGATCATCGAGTTCTCGCACCGCTTCGTGGCGATGGTCGTCGGCTTCATGGTGCTGGGGCTCGCGATCATGGCCTGGCGTCACTACCGGGACAACCCGAAGATCCTCCGGCCGACGTTGGGAGCCTTGGCGCTGGTGATCTTTCAGGCTCTGCTCGGCGCGCTCGTAGTGATTCAGGAACTCAAGGCGGAGACCGTCGTGATTCACCTGGTCGGCTCGATGAGCGTGCTGGCGTTGCTCATCTACCTCGTCGGCAACGTAAGCGCCGACCAGGGCAGGCTTCTGGTGGCCGGCGATGCATCGCTCAGCAAGGGAGCCTTCGTGGTCGCGCTGAGCGTCCTGGCGCTGTTGATGGTGGGTTCCTACGTCAGCTCGTACCCGGACCGGCCTCCGGCGTGGCCCCTGATCGACGGACGGCTCGTACCCGACCTGGGCAACGTCGTCTTCCTGGTTCATTTCGTCCATCGAGTTCTCGCCGTCGTGGTGGGCGCGGTGCTTCTGGTCTTCTGCCTGAGGGTGATCAAGCAGAAAGACGCCCACCCGCTGCCGGCCAAGTTTGCTCACGTCGCTCTCGGGCTCTTCGTCGTGGAGATCCTCATCGGTG
>JBOGWX010000161.1:0-115560 GCA_050694055.1 Actinomycetota bacterium | reverse complement strand
GAGTTCCGCCACACTCAGCTCGGGCGAGCACTGCGCCTGCGGGAGACGTTCCTTGGTCTCGTACGTCCGGCGGAATTCAGTCCGGATCACCTGCCGGCGTTCGTGCAGGGCAAAGAGCCGAAGAAGTACCTCAACGTCTATCCGTTCGTGCGCACGCCGGACTGGTATCTGCTCGATCCGGCCGAACGCGGCAAGCTGCTACGGGAACATGGTGAAGGTGGTCGCGAGTTTCCCGACGTGTGGGCGAACACGACGAGCGCCTTCGGATTGGGCGACTACGAGTGGATCCTCTGCTTCGAGGCCGACAGGCCGGAGCGCATCGTCGAGCTTCTGCGACGGCTGCGCGCCACCGAGGCACGCCGTTACACGAAACTCGAGATCCCCTTCTTCACCGGCATCCGCAAGGACCTCGCCGGCGTGGTCAACGATCTTCCCTAGATGACCACGTGCTCCTACGGCGCGCACGACGACGCGGCGCGCGACTACGACGCAGTCCTGTACCTCAGCTTCGGGGGCCCGGAGGCCTCTGCCGACATCATCCCCTTCTTGAACAACGTGACGCGCGGACGAGGAATACCGCGTGACAGGCTCGAGGAGGTGTCGCGGCACTACCAGCTGTTCGGAGGCGTCAGTCCCATAAACTCACAGAACCGGGCGGTCATCGGAGCCCTACGGGAGGAACTGCGGAACCGCGGACCGGACCTGCCGGTGTACTGGGGGAATCGCAACTGGCATCCGCTGCTCACCGACACCATGAAGCGCATGCGTGACGACGGAGTCAGGCGCGCGGTCGCCTTCGTGACGAGCGCGTATAGCTCCTACTCGGGCTGTCGCCAGTACCGAGAGGACATCGCCCGGGCGCAGGCGGCCGCCGGCGAAGGCGCTCCGAAGGTCGACAAGTTGCGCGTGTTCTACAACCATCCCGGATTCATCGAACCGCAAGTCGAGAAGGTCAACGCCGCGCTCGAGGCAATCCCCTCCGAGCGGCGGGCCGCGGCCAGACTTGCGTTCACGGCGCACAGCGTGCCGGCCCAGATGGCCGAGACGAGCTCGTATTCGCAACAGCTTGGCGAGGCTGCGCGCCTCGTGGCCGAGCGACTGGAGCAGGGCTACGAGTGGGAGCTCGTGTGGCAGAGCCGCAGCGGACCCCCTCAGGTGCCGTGGCTCGAGCCGGACATCGTCGAGCACCTCGAGAAGCTGCACGCGACGGGAGTCACCGACTTGGTAGTGGTACCGGTCGGCTTCGTCTCCGACCACCTCGAGGTGCGCTACGACCTCGACGTCCAGGCGGCCAATGCCGCAGCGCAGCTCGGCCTCAACCTGGTGCGAGCCGAGGCGGTCGGCGCGCACCCCCGCTACGTCAAGATGATCAGGGACCTCATCGCCGAACGAATGACCGCCACCCCCGAGCGGGTCGCGCTGGGCACCTTCGGGCCCGGCCACGACATCTGCGGCGCCACCTGCTGCCCCGCCCCCGCCCGGCCTTGACCGGGTGTCACGCGGGCGCGACCACACTCATGCCGAGCTCCCGGGCGCCCGCGGTCATACGCCGGTCGTAGGTCACGAGCTCGAATCCCTCATCTCTTAGGATCGACGCGGCGGCCAAATGAACGGCGTCGAGCGATCGCAGCCCCGCCGGATCGATGGTTGCGGCGCGGTCGAGGACTTCTTCATCAAGAGCAATGAGATCGAGCTCTGTGAGCAGCTCTTCGGCGGCAGCGACGGCTCGCCCCCCATGGGGGCGAACTGCGCGCACGACTTCGACTCGGGCAAGGATGCATGACATCCGGATCAGCCAATCACCTACAAACTCCTGAAGAGCTGCGCTCTCCGGCTCATCGATGACGAGTTTGACCAGTGCAGAGAAGTCGAGGTAGAGCGCGCTATCGCTCGTCGGCACGCAGTCGCTCGAGAATCTCGCTCGCGAGGGGGACTCCCGGGGTACCAGGCAGCGGCTTGTGGTCCAGGATGTCGCCGCCCCTGCCCCGCTTCAGCCGCCCCTCGGCCGCGAGCCGGTCGATCACCGAGCCCCTGGGAATGGGTGTCAGCAGCGCTACGGGCCTACCTCGGTTGCGCACCTCGATGGTCTCTCCCGCCTCGACCCGGCGGAGCCACTCGCTGGCGTGCTGCCTGAGCTCACGTACTCCTATCACAGTCATGTGCTACATGGTAGCACATGAGGGAATCACTTTATCCCCGGGCGAGCCTTGCCACGCTCGCGCTTCAGCTCGAAGAAGTAGCCCTCGCGGGTGAGCCACTCGAAGCGGTCCCACAGTTCCCCGGCGGCCTCGCCGGTCGGCGCCACGGTCACGACCGGGCCGAACATGGCTTCGCCCGTGGGCAGCACGATGGTCGGAACGCCGAAGCAGCCGGCCTCGTCGGCGACCGCATGATGCTCCTCCAAGATGTCCTTGACGGTGACCCCGTCGGCCAGCGCCCGTTCGACCAGGTTGCCATCGAGACCTACATCGGCGAGGGCCGCCCGCACGAGAACGGCGGTGAGCTCCTCGCCCCGCTCGTGGGCCCGCTCGCCTAAGGCTTTGTACAGAGCGCCCGTGGCGTCGTTGCCCTCGGTGCGCCGGACGAGCGCCAGAGTGCGCAAGGCCGCGGTCCCCTTGGCCTCGGGATCTCTCAGCGCGTTCGCCCTGGGCTCGTTCTGCTCGAGCAGCGAGAAGAAGGCCCACTCCACCTCGACCTCCCGCACCTTCTCGACCGCGCGCATCCACTTGGACGTCTCCCACGCCCAGGGGCACACCGGATCGAAGTGGAACCGGATCGGGTTACTCATGCACAGGACTCCCTTGAAGTCTGTACGAACAGGGTAATGCAGCGAGCCGGCTCCGCTGAGAGGGGGCTCTGAGGCGGCAAGGGTCGCCTCCAGTCGCTCGCGTAGTACGGGAGCGGATTGGGCGCTCGTCTCCAAGTTCATTGACCCGGACCCCATACCAAGTTTACGCTGAGTAGCCATATGGCTGCAGTCTGTTAGGAGTCGCTCTCTGTCGCATGGATGCGTTTTGAAGCGCAGGAGAGGATTCGTTAGTTGGCGAATGCCATTACTCGCATTGCTTTTCTCCTTGTCGGGCCAACTCTTGACGGTTGTCTTTCTCCCGAGCAGTCTGCAAAGAGCGCTGGCACACTGTGGCGGCGGTCAGGTCTTCGAGCAAGTAGGCGGCAAGCAAGCGAACACGCACCGGGGGACGAGAGGAGAAATTCGCGTCAACAGCTTCAATGACCCTCACCAGTCACGACTTCAAGGTTCACGACTCGGATAACAACGGCTTTTGGTCGTTTGCCTACGACGGCAACCCAATGGGCAATGAGCAGCCAAACCCCAACCTCGAGAACGGCACCCCTGTCGGATCGGCAGAGCGACACTGTAATCAGGACAGCATGTTCGCCGAGTTTCGCAGCCTGGAGAAGTGTCACGGGGAGGGTTGTGGGTGGACCGACTTCAACGATCTGAGCTTGTGGAAGGACACCGACTCAGGCGTCGATGACTACGACTTTTGCAAGATCAACGATCGGGCGTTCGACGTGAGAAATACTTGTTGACCAGAGTACGGGAGACAGGGACATGGAAGTAATGGTAAGGAGACAAAGGCTTCGTTGGGTGGCAGTAGCCGTGCTGGGTTTGTCCCTGGCTTTTTACGTGCTGGCACAAAGACAGCCGGGCGAAGAGACAATCTCAACCCTTGATCCCGGGGACTCACAGTTCCCATCTGCGGTCGACAACGACCCGACCTCCTACGACTACCCCGACGACTGGACCTCCACCTTGGGTGAAGCGCGGGCGCTTGCCCCGTTCCCAATCCTCCTTCCGGAGCATCCCGATGCGAATCCGGATAACCTTCAGAAGGTCTTCGTGCGCACAGCGGCCGATCCCGGAGGAACCTCCGTGTTCCTCATGTTCCCCGTGCCCGAGGTGCCCAAGGGATGGGTGCGCCAAGCATACATCGAGCTCGATATCTACCGATTCAAGGGCGAGGGGGATCCGAGCGCCTATTACCAGTCCACGGTCGAGGAGCTGCAGAAGGCCGGATACACAGACTCGTACTCTGAGATTCATGGACACCCGGTCATCACCAAACATGCCCATGTGCCCACGGATGTCGATCAGGCGAATCCAGCTTACCTATCTACCGTGGTCGGCGATATCGAGCTCCAGATAGTGGGCGGAGAAAACCTCGATCGCCTGGTGGCGATCGCGGAGGACCTCATCCTCGAATACCAGGCACATCTCTCTCCCTAGACGGCCAGACGATCATGAACCTTCGCGGTTGCCGCCGTTCTCCTCGCGCGCGACGTTCCAGCGCCGGGGAGCGATGAGATCGTCGGCCCCCTCCGGCCCCCACGAGCCCTGGGGGTAGGGATGCAGCGTCGGAGGTTCGTCGAGCACACCCTGCACGACCTCCCAGGTTCGCTCGATACCGTCGCCGCGCGTGAACAAGGTGCGCTCTCCTATAAGGGCATCGTGAATGAGGTGCTCGTAGGCGCCCATTAGCTCGGAACCGAACGCCGAGGCGTCGTACTGAAAGCTCATCCTCGCCGGTCCCAGCTCGATCTCCGGCCCGGGCTTCTTGGCGAGAAAGGTCACCGACACACCGGCCTCCTCGCCGAGTTGAAAGGTGAGGTGGTCTTGTTGAAACCACACGGACTCGTCCTCGCGAAACATCTGACGAGGAGGCTCCTTGAACGCGAGCGTTACCGTCTGGCGTTTCTCCTTGAGACGCTTACCCGTACGCAGGAAGAAGGGCACTCCCGACCAGCGCCAGTTGTCGATGTGCACCCGTGCCGCGACGAAGGTCTCGGTGTCGCTGCCGGGATCGACCTCCTCCTCGTCCCGGTAGCCCTCGTACTGGCCGCGCACGACGTCGCCGCCTTCCAGCGGCCGGATCGACTCGAATACCTTGGCGGTCTCGTCGGCGAGCGGTTTGGGATCGAGCGCGTACGGAGGCTCCATCGCGACGAAGCTCAACACCTGGAGGAGATGAGTAACCAGCATGTCCCTCAACGCCCCGATTCCCTCATAGAAGCCGGCGCGCTGTTCGAGACCGAGCGTCTCGGGAACATCGATCTCGACGTGGTCGATGAACTGTCGGTTCCAAACCGGCTCGAACATACCGTTGGCGAAACGCAGGGCGAGGATGTTCTGGACCGGTTCCTTGCCGAG
The DNA here is from genome assembly GCA_050694055.1 of Actinomycetota bacterium. Classification (GTDB taxonomy): domain Bacteria; phylum Actinomycetota; class CADDZG01; order CADDZG01; family WHSQ01; genus WHSV01. The sequence goes on along the minus strand of JBOGWX010000161.1, from coordinate 110,390 downwards.
GAAATGATCGATACGAAAGACTTGCTCCTCATCGAAGTAGCGGTGCACGAGTGAGCTGAGCTTGTTGAACGATTCGATGTCGGTGCCGAACGGTTTCTCGAAGACGATCTTCGATCCGATGTTGAGCTCGGCTTCCCCGAGTGCCCTGGTCAAAACGGGGAAGGCCTTGGGGGGCACCGACAGGTAGGCGAGCAGTTGAGCGTCCCCACCAAGGTCCTTGTCCGCGGCGCGGATGGCGCTCGCCAGAGGTTCGGGCTCGTCGGCGGTGAAGTTGCCCGACACGTACGTCAGGCGGTCGGCGAACCTCTTCCAGTGCTCGCCGCCGACATCACAGCGGGAGAACTCCTGGATCGATTCCTTGGCGAACTCATCGAACTCCTCGTCGCTGAAGTCGCTGCGCGAGTTGCCGATGATCCGGTAGTCCTCGGGTAGCAAGCCCTCCATCTCGAGGTGGTAGAGGGCGGGCAACAACTTCCGCTTGGCCAGATCCCCGTTGCCCCCGAACACGACGATGACGTGTGGAGCAGGACGCTGCAGGTGGTCCACGGTGGTACTCGCCTCCCTTGGGCTGTGCTTCGCCGGCTCTTGACGCTAACGCCCCCCACGATGCCCAGGTCGCACTCGCAGGGCTCGGCAAGTGAGGCGACCTATCATGGAGGTTCGAACACCAACCCCGAGCCGCGCGCCCCCTCGGCGCGCACAGGGAGGATCAGATGGCCACCAGCTCGCACTCGAGCAACGACCCCTTCGGGGCGCGCCGCTCGCTCGAGACGAAATCGGGTTCGCTCGACTACTTCAGCCTCGCCGCTCTGGAGTCCGGGGCCGAGGCCCAACTCGACAAGATCCCCGTGACGGTCAAGATTCTGCTCGAGAACCTGCTGCGGACCGCCGGCACCGAGCACGCCTCACCCGACGAGGTCGCAGCGCTGGCACTCTGGGGACAGAAGCCCGTCGACGACCGTGAGTTCCCCTTCTCGCCTGCGCGCGTCATCCTTCAGGACTTCACCGGCGTGCCTGCGGTGGTGGACCTCGCCGCGATGCGCTCGGCGATGGAGCGCGCGGGCGGTGACCCCGGCAAGGTCGATCCCTTGGTGCCGGTAGACCTCGTGATCGACCACTCCGTCCAGGTGGACGCATTCGCGAGCGACAACGCGTTCACGATCAATGTCGAGCGCGAGTACGAGCGCAACCACGAGCGTTACTCGCTGCTTCGTTGGGCTCAGCAGGCCTTCAACGGCTTCCGCGCCGTGCCACCCGGCATGGGCATCGTGCACCAGGTGAACCTCGAGTATCTCGCGGGCGTGGTCGGGACCATGACGGACGATACCGGTGAGTTAGCGGTACCCGACACCCTCGTCGGAACCGACAGCCACACCACGATGATCAACGGACTCGGGGTTCTGGGTTGGGGAGTGGGTGGAATCGAGGCCGAGGCGGCCATGCTGGGTCAGCCGCTGCCGCTGGTCACACCAAAGATCGTCGGCTTCAAGTTCACGGGCCGGTTGGAGACGGGTGTCACCGCCACCGACCTCGTGCTCACCGTGACCGAGATGCTCCGCAAGCACGGCGTGGTCGGAAGGTTCGTCGAGTACTACGGCACCGGCCTCGCGAATCTGTCGGTTGCGGATCGCGCAACCCTGTCGAATATGTGCCCCGAGTACGGCGCCACCGCAGCGTTGTGGCCCGTCGACGAGCAGACCCTGATCTACCTGCGTCTCACGGGTCGCAAGCCCGGCCTCGTCGATCTGGTCGAGCGCTACGCCAAAGAGCAGCAGCTGTTCCGCACGGACGACATGCCGGACCCCGAGTTCACCGAGACGCTGGAGCTGGACCTCTCCACCGTCGAGCCGAGCCTCGCAGGCCCCCGGCGTCCACAGGATCGGGTCACGCTGGCGGAAGTATGGAACAGCTTCCGCGCGGTGTACGGGAAGGAAGTAGACGAAGGCAAGACCGGAGTGAAAATCCAGATCGATCGCTGGCTCGGCGAGGGCGGAAGCTCCCAGAAGCCCCGGACGCCGCAGCGGGCTCGGGCCGGAGAGCACGCCGAAGTCGAGGTCAACGGAGACGTGGACCTCGAGCACGGCAGCGTCGTCATTGCCGCGATCACCTCCTGCACGAACACCTCCAACCCGTCGGTAATGATGGGGGCCGGGCTACTCGCCAGGAACGCGGCCCAGCGCGGGCTCAGCAGCAAGCCGTGGGTCAAGACGTCGATGGCGCCGGGCTCGCGCGTAGTCACCGAGTACCTCATCAAGTCGGGGCTCATGGGCGACCTCGAGCATCTCGGCTTTCATGTCGTCGGCTACGGCTGCACGACGTGCATCGGCAACTCCGGGCCTCTGCCCGAGCCCATCGCCGCGGCGATCGACGAGCACGACCTGGCGGTCGTGTCCGTGTTGAGCGGAAACCGTAACTTCGAGGGACGCATACACCCGCAGGTCAAGGCGTCCTACCTGGGATCGCCTCCCCTGGTGGTCGCCTATGCACTGGCGGGCACGGCCGACATCGACCTGACCACCGATCCGATCGGGACCGATTCAGACGGCAAGAACGTGTTCCTGAAGGATCTGTGGCCCACGCCCGAGGAGATCACCGCGGCGATCGAGCACGTCCGCACCGACATGTTCGACCAGGAGTACGGCAAGGTCTTCGACGGGGACGAGCACTGGCGGCGACTCCCCTCACCGACGGGCAACCTGTTCGAGTGGGATCCCGGCTCGACCTACGTGCAGGAGCCACCGTTCTTCACCGACCTCGGAACCGAACCGGAGGAGCCGGCCGATGTCGAAGCCGCGCGCGTGCTGGTGAAGGTGGCCGATTCGGTGACGACCGACCACATCTCGCCGGCGGGGTCCATCGCACCGAAGTCGCCCGCGGGCGCCTATCTGCAGGAACGCGGGGTCGGGATCCAGGAGTTCAACAGTTACGGGAGCAGGCGCGGGAACCACGAGGTCATGATGCGCGGGACCTTCGCCAACATCCGGTTGCGCAACGAGCTGGTCGGCAAAGAGGGCAACTGGACGGTGCATCACCCCAGCGGCGAGGAGATGTCCATTTTCGACGCGGCTATGCGCTACGCGGCAGAGGACATTCCGCTGATCGTCATCGCCGGCAAGGAATACGGCTCGGGCAGCTCGCGCGACTGGGCCGCCAAAGGGCCTCGCCTTCAGGGAGTGCGGGCGGTCATCGCCGAGAGCTTCGAGCGCATTCACCGCAGCAACCTCGTCGGCATGGGGATCCTCCCGTTGCAGTTCCTACCCAAGGAGAACGCGGCCGCCCTCGGGCTCGACGGCACGGAGACCTACGACATCACCGGGATCGCCGGCGGCCTCGAGCCACACGCCGAGATCGCCGTCACCGCGACGAACTCCGACGGGGACGCGACCGAGTTCTCGGTCGAGGCGCGTATCGACTCCGAGGTCGAGCTGGACTACTTCCGTCACGGAGGCGTGCTGCAATACGTGCTCCGTAAGATGCTGGCGAGCTGATGGCTAGCCGGCGCTCGGGAGAGCGGTGCCGGGAGATTCGAGCACCCGCACGCGGTTGACCCTCCAGCGGCCGTCGGTCTCGATCATCTCGATGTTCATACGCACCGTGTCGGTCTTGGGCTCCTCGGTGCCCGCGTTGGTCACCGTGTAGTTGATGACGGCGAACACCGATCCCTCACCGTCCGAGAGCGATTGGACGAAGAGCTCCTCGATGTCGCCCTCGGTCGACGCCTCGGCCTCGACCACCGCATCGATCGCCTCCTGGCCGTAGAAGACCTCGGCCTCGTCGGCGAAGTCCCCCACGGCCCACTCCTTGATGGCCTCGGCGTCGGCTTCCGCCGTGGCTGCGGAGATGGACGTCAGATCGTCGATGAACTCCGTGGCCTGGGCTCGCAGTTCGTCCTCTTCCGACGCCCTCGTTCGCTCCTGCTGCCACAACACCGCGAAGGTGACCGTCGCCACCAAAGCAAGCAACAACAGAAGCCAGGGTAGGTACCGCGTGAGCACTTTCACGGACTAGCGGCCCCGGCGAAGCTTGGAATCCGTGGCCAGCGTAGGCGCGTCCGGCTGGTCGACGGCGTCGACCCCGTGGCCGAACGGCGACCTGCACGCATGTCCGGGATAGGCGTCCGGCGGAGGCCGGTGGGGGACGTAAGTCTTTCCGTGCGGCTGCGCCGGCGGGATGAGCTGGACCCTGAACCAGGTGCCCTCGTCCAGGCCCACCTGAACGAGTTGTTCGACGGCGCCGAAGAAGAAGTGGTTCTTGTCCAGCGTATTGGCGAGGTTGGCAAGGTTCTCCTGGGTTCCCATGACCGAATTGATCCTGCCAAAGTCTGCCACGAGGCACGACAGGTTCGCTTTCTCGTCGCCGATCAGGCCGCCGGCGATCGTGGTGAAGTCGCCACCGAAGCGATAGAGATCGACGAGATCGTGCTTCCTATCGGCCAGCAGCTCCGCCAGGAGCCGTGTCTGGGTGAGGTCGTCGCCGAGCGTGTCGGCGTTGTCCGCCAGCACCCCCGTCACCTTCGGTCCATCGGTGATGAGCTCCTCGAGCTCGACCCGAACCTGGAGGATCGCCTCGGGCAGCTCCGCGGCGGCCCGGTTGAAGGTCGAGATGTCGTCGCCGCGGCCCCTCACCGCGTCTGCGAGCTCGGTGACGACGGTGTCCAGATCCTCTGCGGGGACCTCGTGCAGCACGTCGGCCAGGACCTCGATCGTCTTCGAGACGTCGGGGGGCGGGATCGTGTCCTCGACGGCGATCGTCGAACCCCTCTCCATCGGCTCGCCTTCGCCGGGCTGGAGCTCGAGCGTGAGCTCACCGATCGGGCTCCGGCGCACGATCTCGGCAATGGTGCCCTCTGGTACGACGACATCGGGCTCGAGGTTCATGACGACGTTGACGTTGCCGTCCTCCGCCAGATCGACCTCTTTGACCGAGCCCACGACGACGCCGCGCATCGTGACGTCGTTGCGAGGCAGGAGGCCCGAGGCGTCGGTGAAGCGCGCCTGGATGTTGCCGGCCGCCGGCTGTTGATACACGAGGTTCCTGGCCCCCAGGAAGATCAGGGCGAACGACGCGAGCACGAAGACCAGGAGGTTGACGTATACGCGCTTGCCGACTCGCATTACTTCTTTCCCTCCGGGCACCTGCGAGCAGGATCGTTCGGGTCATCGTTCAATCCGCAGATCACGAAATCCTGGATGACCTGGTTGAACTCGAAGTACTCGACGAGCTGAGTGTTGTTGTTGTGTCCCGGCGCCCACCGGAGCAATTGCTCAATGTCTCGTTGCCGGCCCTCGAGGGTGCCGAGGATGATCCTCATCTGGCTGAAGAAGTTCTGCATCTCGTCGAGGTGCTCGTCGAAGATATCTTTGCCACCGACCGCCAGTCGGTTGAGCGAGACGATGGCCTGCTCGAGCTCGTCACTCTCTTCGCTAAGCACCTCAATCGACCGAGCCGTGTTCCGCACGGCGTTGCGATGGGACTCCGCCTCGCTCGCCACCGTCGCGTTGAACTGGTCGAGGTTGGAGATGAGGCTCTTCAGCATCTCGCCGCGCTGCGCGTAGGCGCTCACGATCTCGGTGTAGCTGTTCAGAAGCGAGCGCAGCTCCTGGCCCTTGCCTCCGAAGCCGCGCCCACCCTGGTCGATCATTACCGCCAGATCGGGTGCGGCGACCGCGCCCAACACCTCGGAGCCCTCATCGACGAGATCCTCGAGATCGCTTCGGACCTCCGTCTCGGAGATGTCGGCCCCGTCCGCGAGGAGGTCCCGGCTGTCGGCCGAGCCCTCGGGGACGACGAGGTCGACGATTCGCTCGCCCAGCACGCTGGTGCGGCGCACGCGCGCGACGACGTCAGACGGGACCCTCGCGCCGGCCTCGAGCTCCAGCGTCACGACGGCCTCCGTCCCTTCGAGCCGGATGTCGGTGACCTTGCCGACGGCGATATCGGCCATCGTTACCGGTGCACCGTTCGCGAGGTCGCCCACATCGTCGAACGCCGCCGTCACTTCGATCGATTCGGAGCCGGAGCAGGCGGTGGCCGCGACGAAGAGGATGCCGGCGAGTATCGGTCCCAGACGCGTCATGGAAGCAGGCCGCCTTCCTCCGTCAGGTCGTCCAGCGGTCCTTTGATCTCGTCGAGGTCCTTGCCCAGCTCATCGAGCAGGTCGTCGAGGGTTTGGCCCGGGTCCAGCAGCTTCTTGAGCCGGCACTTCTTCGGGTGCTTGGCGTCCTTGCACTTCTTCTTCTTGTCGTCTGTGCCCGGATCGGGCGCTTGGAGCTCCTGCCCCAATTCGTCGCCGACCCTCGGCGGGAGCTTGTCGATGGCCTGGTTCAGCCGATCCCCGGGGCTCTTGCCCCCGCCGGCCTGCGGGCACGAACCGGGCAGACAGAAGAGGCTGGGCATCTCTCCGGACCAGAAGCCTGGCTTCGAGCATTCCTCGACCTCGAGCCGCAAGCAGACTCCGACGAGCCGGTCGCGCAGCCGGAACTCGAGCAGCTCGATCAGGGCGTCACCATGGTTGTTGAGTCTCAGCCAGTCGCGTTCGTAATCGACCGCCCGGGATGCTCCCTCGAACAGGCGGTTGGCCCAGTGGCCCGTGCGGCCGAGGCGCTCGACATTGCGATCCAGGGTTCGCACCGTCCTGGTAAACGTCTTGATGTCCTTGCCCAGCGGATTGCGATGCTCGACCAGCAGGCTCGCCAGTTGCGCCGACGCATCCGTGAGACCCGTGATGGTGCCCTCGAGCGAATCACGGTTGGCGTTGAGCGTCCTCAACACGACGTTGTAGGTATCGATCAGAGTCGCTATCTCCGACTGCCTGCCCTTCAAGGTCTGGGTCACTTCGTTGAAGTTGACGATCAACTCCGAGAGCGTGTCGCGCTTGTTGGAGAGCGTTTCTATGACGCTCGATCCGCTTTCGATCAGGCGATTGAGCTCCTTGCCGTTGCCGTCGAGGATCTCTGCGGTGTTGGCAACGAAGTCACCCACTCGCTCGGGGTCGAGCTCGCCGAAATAGTCGTGCAAGCTGCGCAGCAATTCGTCCTGCTCCACCGGCACGCTCGTCCGTTCGATCGGAAGCTCGTCGTCCTCGAAGGTCGGGCCTCCCTCGTAGGCGGGAAAGAGTTGCACGTAGCGCTCGCCCAGCAGCGAGACTGGAACGAGGGTGGCCTCGACGTCCGCCGGCAGCTTTGTTTCCTCGTCCTCGATCTTGAAGGTGACGGCCGCCTGACTCTGGTCGTCGGCGACCTCGACCTCGGTGACGCGGCCGATGTCGACGCCCAGCACTCTTACGGAGTTGCCGGGGAAGACCTGTACGGCTCGATCGAAGTAAGCCGTCATGTACCGCTCGTCGTCACGCACCTCGGCGACCGTGAAGGCCGAGGCGACCAGAGCCGCCACCAGTACCAGGACGATGCCCACGAACTTCTTGGTCATGGGAGAAGCCCCCTGAGGTCATCCGAGAGGGTCTCGTCGCCGGTCACGTTATCGATGAGGTCGCCGACGTCTCCGCCGAGGCCGCCATCGGACTCTCTGCTCACGGGCGGCTGTTGAGGCTCCTCCGGCGACTCACCGCCGCTGGCTCCGCCGCCGTCGTTGCCTCCGCCGCCGTAGTCGTCGCCGTACTCGGCGCGGTCCTCGCAGTCACGCGGGTCCTCACCCAGGAGATCGTCCAGCGCGTTGTCGAAGCCGCCACAGGGACCGAAGAAGGCATCGATGCCCAGCGGGCCGAGGCTCTGCACGAAGATGTTCGCCCAGCGGTTCTTGTACGACCCGCCGGCGGAGTAGGCGACGCTCGAGTAACCCTCGACCGAATCGTGGAGGTACGAGACTCCGGCCGCGAGGTCGACCTGATGCCTGTCGATGACCTCGAGCGCCTCGTGCAACTGATCGAGGGCTCTGTCGAGCTCCGGCCGGTTGCGCCTGACCAGATCCGCGGTGGCGTGGGACGCGGAGTCGGTGGACTCGAGCAGTCGCTCGACATCGTCGGTCCGCTCCGAGAGGTTTCCGAGCACGATGTTGAGGTTGTCGATCAAGGAGACGAGGGTGTCGTCCTTGTCGGCGAAGGTCGCACCGAGAGTGTTGAACGAGTCGAGCAAGCGCGCGAGCTCCCGCTTGCGGGAGTCGACCGCGTCGGTGACGTCCGCCAGCCCGCTGATGAGCGTCGATACCTGCACGCTCTTGCCCTGGGTAACCGCGGTGATCTGATTCATGAAGTCCTGAAAGGCCTGAGGGTCCGAGCGATCAAGCAGCGGCCGCGACCGGTTGGCGAGGTCCAATAGCTCGACGGGGGTACGGGTGTTCTCGAGCGTGATCTGGTCGCCGTCGGCGAGCATCTCCGTGCTGCTTCCACCCTCGATGCGAACCGCCTTGCGGCCCAGAAGGGTCTCGATCACGATCTCCGCGTTCGCATCCCGGGGCATCTCGATGTCCTTGTCGATCTTGAGCTCGACCTCGACGACACCGTCCACGACCTCCACCGAGCCGATGGCGCCGGCATCGAGACCCGCAACCTGCACGTCGTCACTGGACCTGAGGCCCGCGGCGTCGGCGAACTCGGCCGTCACGGTGTAGGTGTCCCGGAAGAAGCCGCCGGACAGCAAGAGCGAGAAGGCGGTCCCGAGAATCACCGCCACGACACCAAGAAATCCGACCAGCTTCTGATTTCTTTCGAGGAAGGACTTGTGAAGCGCACCCTTGAGCCTCATGACTCGTCCCCCGTCAGCGTGAAGCGCAACAGAGAGCCGACGTTCTCGCTCGAGCCTCCGGAGCCATCGCCGTCACCGTCCGCAGAATCGCCGTCGTCACCGACCTGCTTCGTTCCGCCCTTGCCCTTGCCCCCGCAGTTCTCGCAGCGCTGCACGTCTTCGTCCTCTCGCTGACGGACGAGGTCGTTGCCCTCGCCGTCCTGGACGACCAGCTCCACGAGGCGGACGTTGAACCACTCACCCCAAGCCGAGGTCTGGAAGTAGTTCGCGATGCCGGCCGGCGCCGACTCGATCGTGCGCGCCAGATTCTTCTTGTTGGAGGCAAGCGTCTGAGAGACCGAGTCCAGCGAACCGATGGTTGCGTCGATGTTCGAACCGCTGGTAGCCAGCAGTTCGTCCAACTGGTCTTGCACGTCGGCGAAGTTGGTCACGAGCTGATTGACGTCGTCGGTGCGGCGGGCAAGCACACCCGACACGTTGTCCAGATCGTCGATGATGCTCGCGATCTGATCATCCTGGCTGGCGAACGCCTCCATGATCGTGTCGGCGTTGGCGATGGTTCTCGAGATCTGGCCATCGCGCTGGCTAAGGTCGGTGGCGAGGCTCGAACCCGCATCGAGCAACGCTCTGACGTTCTTCTCGTTGCTTGCGAGCGCCGTATTGACCGCATCGAGGAAGGCGTTGGCTTGCTCCGGGTCGATGGCCTTGAGGATCGGGCCCACTCGATTCAAGAACTCTCCTATGTCGGCAACGTCGTTGGTCTGACTTACCGGAATCGTGTCCTCTTCATCCCAGTGCGCGTCGTCGTCACCCGGATAGATGTAGACGAAGCGCTGCCCCAGCACGTTGCGCCAGCGGATGCTGACCTCGGTATCCTTCGGCAGGTCGATGTGCTTGTCCACGTTGAAGGTGAGCACTGCCTTCCCGTCTTCGATCTCGGTGCCGGTGACGCGGCCGACGTCGACACCCGCGATCTTGACTGCGTCACCTTTGAGAACCCCCGTGGCGTCCTCGAACTCGGCCTTCATCGAGTAGGTGTCGGCGAAGAGTCGCGAGTTGGCGAGCTTCACGCCGAGTGCAACCGTGAAGATGGAGCAGACGACGGTGAAGGCAATCACCTTCAGCAGCATGATCTTAGAGACCCTCATTCGGCCACCCCCTTACAAGCGGGCACCACTTCACGGACCTCGGGCGGGAACACGGTGCAGATCTGCTTCTCCTCTTCCCCCTGGTCGTTGCCGCCGATGAAGGCCGTGAAGCCGGCTCCCGCACTTCCATCGGCCATCATGAAGTCGTCACCGATGGGCTGGCCGAGCTTGAAGACGTAACGATAGAGGCCGTGGACTAGGTTCTCGAGCCCCTCGGGACGGTCGGCGATGGTCTGCAGCACCTTGTCGCCCTGGTTGTGCATGCGCCTGAAGTCGTCGCGCTGAAGAATGAGGAGGTCGGCGAGGTCATCGGCGAACGGACGCAGAGCCCGCAACGCTCGATTGAGGTTGGCCTGTGCTTCCTGTGATGCGTAGACGGGTGCTCCCTCGTTGACTGCGTCCGCAAGCAGGTTGAGGTCGACGCCCTTCGTCTTCAACATGCCGAAGAGCGTGTTGAAGTCCTCGAACGCTTCGAGCTGTGGGTCGACGGTCCGTGCAAAGAGACCTGCGAGCTCGCTGTTCGCATCGAGGCCTCGTTGAATGTAGTCACTGTTGTTGCGCACGCCCTGCGCAAGCTCGCTGATCACGGTTGCGGCGTCATCGGGGTTCACCGCTTCGAGCACTGCCGTGCCGTCCGCCAGCAGGTCCTCGAGCTCGGGTCCGATGTGAGCGTCGCTGATGACATCGCCGTTGGCGAGGAAGGGTCCCTCGCTGTCGGCCGGAAACCGAAGGTCCACGTACTTGGCGCCAAGTGGCGTCTTCAGCGAGATGACCGCTTCAGCGTCCTGAGGGATCTCGTACCGGCTGTCGATCTTCAGTTGCAGCCTGGCTCGCCGCTCGACCAGGTCGATCTTGGCGATATCCCCGACCTCGACTCCCTTGACGCGCACATCGAGTCCCGGCTTCATCTGCTGGCCCGCTCGGTCGATGTCGACCGTCACGTAGTAGGCATCGTCGAAGGCGCCGTAGGCCGCGCGCACAGAGAACCAGATCCCGGTACCCACGAGCACAGTGATCAGCCCACCGGCGACGATGGTCAGAAGGCGCCTGCTCATCCGGCGATCGCGATCGTGTCGCCGCCGCCCCACATGAGCAGCGAGAGGAACAGGTTCAGGATGACGACCACAACGATCGACATACGGATCGCCTTGCCGGTCGCGATGCCCACGCCGGCCGGACCCCCGGAGGCGTTGTAGCCGTAGTAGCAGTGGATCAGAGTCACGACGACGGCGAAAATGATCGCCTTGATGAGGCTGTAGAAGATGTCGGTTGCAGGCAGGAACAGCTGGAAGTAATGGGTGTAGGTCCCCGAACTCAGCTCGAAGAACTTCGTCACGATCGCTTGGGTCGCGAGGTACGACGAGAAGAGAGCCGCGAGGTAGAGCGGGATCATCGTGATCAGCGCGGCCCAGATGCGGGTCGCCACCATATAGATCATCGAGGGAACGGCCATGACCTCGAGCGCATCGATCTCCTCGGAGATGCGCGCGGCCCCCAGCTCGGCCGTATATCCGGCTCCGACCTGAGCCGCCAGCGCGACCCCTGCGACCAGCGGTGTGATCTCACGCGTATTGGCGAACGACGAGATGAGACCGACGAAGGCCTCCGCGCCGATCTGTTGAAGCCCCTGGAAACCCTCGAGACCGACCTGCGTGCCGGTGAAGAACGCCATCGAGAAGATGACAAAGAACATTCCGGCGCCGAAGAGGATGGCACCGACTCCGATCGTGATGTCGGAGATGAGATTGAGGATGAGGCCCCGGTACCTGAGCGCCGGAGGCAGAGCCTTGAAGCAACGCCCGTAGAACCTCGCCTGGTCGATGCCCTCCTCGAAGGGAGAGGCCATCCTGCGAACGGTCTTGCCTGCGATATTCGGACGTCGCGCTACACGGGCTGCCATCGTGACCTCAGATCTTTTGCGGGACGAAGTTGAAGTACAGGGCAGTCAGCACGAAGTTCATGAAGAACAGCAACAGGAACGTGATGACGACGGCTTGATTCACGGCATCGCCGACGCCCTTGGGTCCGCCGCGTACGAAGTAGCCCTTGTAGCAGGCCACCATGCCGGCGACGTAGCCGAACAGGACCGCCTTCAACAGAGCGATCCAGAGATCGGCTATCTGACTGAGCTCGTTGAAAGAGGAGAAGTAGCTCGACGAGGTGCCGTGTTGGACGATGACGGCGAAGTACCATCCCCCGGCAATTCCGGCAACCGAGACGACCGCATCCAGCAGCAAGGCCACGAGCGCTGCCGCGATGAGACGAGGCATGATGAGTCGCTGCACCGGGTCGATGCCGAGCACCTGCATGGCGTCGATCTCGTCACGGATCCGTCTCGATCCGAGGTCGGCGCACATAGCCGAACCTCCGGCCCCCGCGATCAGCAGTGCGGTTGCGACGGGTGCTGCCTCGCGCACCACGGCCAGGACCATGGCGGCGCCGAGATGCGCTTCGGATCCGAGCTCGGTCAGAAAGGACCCGACGTGCAGCGAGATGATCATGCCGAAGGGAATCGACACCAGGATGGTGGGAACGGTGGTGACCCTGACCAGGAACCACACCTGGTCGATGAACTCGGCGCGAGGCCACGGGCGCCGGAACAGGACGTGAAGCGATTCGAGTCCGATCGCGAACATCTGACCGGTCTCACCCATCCACTTGAAGAATCGAGTTTCGAAAATCCGAGAGGGCTTTCGCCCTGCCACCCGGGTTGCCAACTGAACGTCCCCTCTTCGTCTACCCGCGTGCGTGTCCGCCGGTGCTTGGCGACTACTTACCCACCGGGGCCGGAGGGCTACACCTCCGTGACGCTGCGCTGAAGCAATACTTCGCTGGAATCGACGCAGGACCCTTCCGCCTGGAAGGAAAAAGCAGTTTCCCGGTCATGGACCATACGGACAAACAGGCACTTTTATATTGTAAATATGACAGAGAGCAGTGAATGACAGAACCGGGCCCGGGGCCCGGTTCTTGTGATTACAGCTCTGTCGTATGCGGTCGTTCCCTAGCGCTTGGAGTACTGAGGCGCCTTGCGGGCCTTCTTGAGTCCGTACTTGCGTCGCTCCTTCTCACGGGCGTCGCGGGTGAGGAAGCCGGCCTTCTTCAGGATGCTTCTCAGCTCGGGATCGAGCTCCGCCAGCGCCCTCGAGATGGCGTGACGCAGCGCCCCGGCCTGACCCGAGGTGCCTCCGCCTTCGACCTTGGCGGCGATGTCGTAGCGGCCCTCGGTGTTGGTGATGCGGAGCGGCTCGGTGATGATCATGCGGTGGGTGGGGCTGGGGAAATAGTCCTCGAAGGGTCGTCCGTTGATCTCCCACCGGCCGCTGCCGGGGACGAAGCGGGCACGGCACACCGACTCCTTGCGGCGCCCCGTGGCCCGGGTCAGGACCTCAGCCACCGGCAACCTCCTCGATGGTGTGCGCCTGCTCCGGGTCGTGCGGAGCCGCGACCTGCTCGAGGTCGAGCGCCTTGGGATTCTGGGCCCCGTGCGGGTGCGACGGCCCGGCGTAGACCTTGAGCTTCTTGGCCATCGCTCTGCCGAGCTTGTTCGACGGAAGCATGCCCCTGATCGCCTTCTCGACGGCGAAGGCGGGCTTCTCGGTCATGAGCCTGTCGTAAGGGACTTCCTTCAGTGCGCCGGGGTAGCCCGAGTGACGGTAGTAGCGCTTGTCCGTCAGCTTGTTGCCGGTCATGAGCACTTTGGCGGCGTTCGTCACCACCACGTGATCCCCGCAGTCGAGGTGAGGAGCGAAGTACGGCTTGTGCTTACCCCGGAGCAGCTTGGCGACCTCCGACGCAAGACGGCCGAGTACGACGCCGTCGGCGTCGACGACGTGCCACTCGCGCGTGATGTCGGATGGCGTTGTTGAGTGGGTCTTCATGTCCTACTTTCGTGCCGCCCTGTGGGGCTCCGGCTTCGCTTGCGTGCGCGCCGCAAGAGGCGCTGCCTCAGCGGGAGGCACGAGGATAGCCGCGACCGTTCACGCAGGTCAAATCGCCTTCCCAGGCGAACGCGGGACGCCGCAGCAGCCAACTCACCCCGCCCCCGGGCCGCTCCAGCCGTCATCGTACTCCACGGACACCAGACAGAGGCCGTGCGCGGGGGCGACCGGGCCCGCGAGCGCGCGCTCGCGTCCCAGGAGAATCCCCGGCATGTCGTCCGGGGACTTGCGGCCCTCGCCGGCGTAGACCAGCGTGCCGACCAGCGACCGCACCATCTGCTGGATGAAGGCATTGGCTCGCGCTCGGATCTTGATCACACCCTCGTGCCGCGAGCAGCGCAGCTCGAAAAGGTTGCGTTCGGCGGTAGCCCCTGGTTCGACGCGGCCGAACGAGGAGAAATCGTGCGCTCCGATGAGGTGCCCGGCGGCCTCGTTCATCGCCTCGAGGTCGAGCGGCTTGCGATGCCACAGGCTGGTCGGCGCGAGAAAGGGGTCGGGGATAGGACTTTCTAGGATCGCGTAGACGTAGAGACGAGAACGGGCCGAGAAGCGCGCCGAGAAGCCATCGCCTACGAGATCGCAGCGGGAGATCGAGATGGCCGGGCCGAGCATCCCGTTCAAGGAATCCTTGACCCGAGCGAGGTCGGCGACCGCGGACGCGCCTTCGATGTCGGGGAAGTTCATGACCTGCCCCAGCGCGTGCACCCCTGCATCGGTACGCCCGGCACAGACCGAGCTGAGCTCACGCCCGAGCAACCGGTTAAGGGCTCGCTCGACGTCACCCTGCACGGTGCGAACGTCGTTCTGCCGTGCGAAACCGTGAAACGGCGCGCCGTTGTAGGCGAGGTCGAGCCGGAGGTTCAGTTCTTCTCTGCGTCCTCGTCCGCCGAAACGTTGTCGCCCTGCTCATCGGGCTCTTCGGCTGCCGCCACGGGCTGGTCCGTGCCCTCGACCTCGGCGCCCCCGTCGACCGTCTCGTCGCCGACCGGCGCCTCGTCCTCGGTCGTGTCCCCGGCACCGGCTTCGACCGGCGGGGCTTCATCTCCGCGTCGAGGACGGCGCAGACCACGACGCCGCCTGGAGGAGTCGGTGGAATCTGCCGGCGCGATCGTCGCGCGCTCGACCAGCTCGATCAGGGCCATGGGAGCCCCGTCGCCTCCGCGCGCGCCCAGCTTGAGGATGCGCGTGTAGCCGCCGTTGCGCTCGGCGAAACGAGGACCGATGTCGGCGAACAGCTTGTGCACGATCTCACGGTTCTCGATGTCACCGAGCACCTGCCGGCGGTGATGCACCGTGCCCTTCTTTGCCTTGCTGATGAGACGCTCGGCATAAGGGCGCAGCGCCTTGGCCTTCGCCTCGGTCGTGCGGATGCGCTCGTGCTCGAACAGCGACTCCGCGAGGTTGCGCAGCATCAGCCGCTGGTGCGACGGATTCGAGCCGAGTGCGTATCCCTTCTTCGGCTGGGGCATGTTCCTTAGAAATCCTTCTTCTTCAGCGACAGCCCGAGCTCCTCAAGCTTGGCCTTCACCTCGTCGATGGACTTTTGACCGAAGTTGCGAATCTCGAGCAGATCCTCCTCGGTCTTCTCGATGAGTTCGCTCACGCTCGTCACGCCCTCGCGCTTCAAGCAGTTGTAGGAGCGGACGGTCAGATCGAGGTCCTCGATCGGCTGTGCGAGCACACCGGAGACCTCGTCCTCACCCGGCTCGGGGCCGAGCACGAGACCGCCCGTGCCCTCGCCTATGCCGGCGAAGAGCTGGAAGAGCTCGACCAGGGTGGAGCCCGCCGCCGACAATGCCTCGGCCGGCCGGATCGAGCCATCGGTCTCGACGTCGAGAATCAGCCGGTCGTAGTTCGTCATCTGCTCGACGCGCGTCGGCTCGACCTCGTAGGTCACCCGCCTAACAGGCGAGAAGATCGCGTCGATCGGGATGTTCCCGATGGCCTGATCTTTCGAGGTCGACGCGGCGACGTAGCCGCGACCCTGCTCGATGATGAGCTCCATCGACAGCTTGGCATTCTTGTTGAGCGTGGCGATGTGGTGATCGGGGTTGAGCACCTCGATACCGGCGGGCAGGTCGATGTTGCCGGCCGTCACATCGGATGGACCCGACGCCTTGAGATAGACGCGTGTCGGCTCCTCTATCTCGCTCCGAATCACGAGTTCCTTGAAGTTGAGCACGACATCGGTGACATCCTCGGTCACGCCCTCGATGGACGTGAACTCGTGCAACACGCCGTCGATCTTTATCTGAGTGATCGCAGCGCCGGGAATCGATGAGAGGAGCGTGCGACGCAGCGAGTTGCCGAGCGTGTACCCGAAACCGGGTTCAAGCGGCTCGATGGTGAACTTGCTACGTACCTCTGAGATCTCCTCTTCCGAGATCTGGGGGCGCTGGACGATTAGAAGATTCATGGGCTCCTCTCGCTTCATTTTCGGGGTACCGCCGGCAGTCGGCCTAGACGATCCCCCCTGCTCTGGCGCGCCAGAGTGACTGCTGCTTGATTACTTCGAGTAGTACTCGACGATGAGCTGCTCCTGAACCGGGGCGTCGATCTGGGGCCGCTCCGGCAGGTTGCGTACTTCGACTCTCAACTGCTTGAGATCGGAAGAAAGCCATTCCGGGATGTTGCGCCCCGCGGCGTACGACGCGTTCTCGATGATGCGGCCGATGTTTCTCGACCGGCCGCGCACCTCGATGACGTCACCGGGCTTGAGCCGGTAGGAGGGAATGTTCACCTTGCGCCCGTTCACCTGGAAGTGCCCGTGGGTGACGAGCTGCCTGCCCATCGACCGGTTCATCGCGAGCCCGGACCTGTAGATGATGTTGTCGAGGCGCGACTCGCAGATGCGCATGAGCTCCTCGCCGGTCACGCCCTTGCTGCGGGCGGCCTCGCTGTAGTAGCTGCGAAACTGCTTTTCGAGTAACCCGTAGAAGCGCTTGGCCTTCTGCTTCTCTCGCAATTGCAGGAGATACTCGCTCTCGCGCACTCGTCCGCGACCGTGCTCACCGGGCGGCGGACGACCCTTCTCGATTGGGCACTTAGGGCTCTCACAGCGTGTCCCCTTGAGGAACAGCTTCGTTTTCTCACGCCGGCACAGTTTGCAGACGGGTCCCGTGTATCTGGCCATTAGACGCGTCTCCTCTTGCGGGGCCGGCATCCATTGTGGGGCACGGGGGTGACGTCCTTGATGCCGATCACCTCTAGACCGGAGGCTTGAAGCGAACGGATCGCCGTCTCACGGCCGGATCCCGGACCCTTGACGAGGACATCGACTCGGCGTACGCCGTGCTCCTGCGCCCGGCGCGAGCAAGCCTCTGCGGCCAGTTGCGCGGCGAACGGGGTCGACTTGCGCGACCCTTTGAAGCCGACGTTTCCTGCAGACGCCCACGACAACACGTTTCCCTCTGGATCCGTGATCGAGATGATGGTGTTGTTGAACGTCGCCTTGATGTGGGCGACGCCGTGGACGACGTTCTTTTTCTCCTTGCGACGAGTCCTCGTCTTCTTCTTCGGAGCGGCCAAACTCTATCTCCCTCTGCTTCTACGATGCCGTTTAAGAATCAATGCTGCCGGTCTACTTCTTCGTGGCCCTCTTCTTGCCGGCGACCGCCGACTTGCGGCCCTTGCGAGTACGAGCGTTGGTGTGGGTCCGCTGCCCATGGACCGGGAGTCCGCGCCGGTGACGAAGTCCCTGATAGGCACCGATCTCGACCTTGCGCTTGACGTTCTGGTTGATCGCCCGGCGAAGGTCACCTTCGACGCTGTAGTTGTCGCCGATCCAGTCGCGTAGACGAACGACCTCTTCGTCGGTAAGGTCGCGCACGCGCGTGCTGGGATCGACCTTTGCGCCCACACAAGTCTCGACGGCCTTGGCGGGGCCGACTCCATAGATGTAGGTAAGCGAAATCTCGAGGCGTTTGTCCCTCGGTAGGTCGACTCCAGCGATGCGTGCCACTCAGTTCGCTCCTTCTCCCTCAGGTAATGCCCGCGATCAACCCTGGCGCTGCTTGTGTCGTGGGTTGTCGCAAATGACCATGACGCGGCCACGACGACGAATCACCTTGCACTTGTCGCAGATCTTCTTGACGCTCGGACGAACTTTCACCTAGCTCCCGTCGGCTGCTTACTTGTAGCGATAGACCACTCGACCCCGGGTGAGGTCGTACGGACTTAGCTCGACCAGCACCTTGTCGCCGGGAAGGATCCGGATGTAATGCATCCGCATCTTCCCCGAGATGTGAGCCAGAACCTCGTGGCCATTGTCGAGCTCGACGCGGAACATCGCGTTGGGCAGCGTCTCGGTGACGGTGCCCTCTACCTGGATACCCTCTTCCTTGGCAGAACTCGAACTCTTCTCTTTGTTCTTCTTAGCCACGCGCGCTACGACCCCGCAGACCATGCTCGATTGCGGACCTCCGAGCCCACGAGGCAAGTTTCCCGAGCACGTCCCGACCGACCCGATGCCTTCAGAAGCAGCCTGCAGACGCGCGCAATGGACTCGGACCGACCGCCAAGGATAGCAGACGCATCTTTCCAGGTCGAACGCCCTGTGGCGGTCATAAGGGGTCCCTCCGAGTCAAGACCTCGCATCCCTCCGGCGTGATGGCGATCGTGTGTTCGAAGTGCGCCGACGGCGAGCCATCCGCCGTCACCACCGTCCAGCCGTCGTCGAGCGTCTTGGTCTCCGCTCCGCCGAGATTCACCATCGGCTCCACTGCGAGGGTCATTCCGGCCACGAGCAGCTCCCGGCGGCCCGGGGGTCCGAAATTGGGCACCCACAGGTCTTCGTGCAGTTGCTGTCCGATCCCGTGGCCCGCATACTCTCGCACGATCGAGAAGCCGTCGGATGTGGCCGTTTGGTCCACGGCATGGCCGACGTCGCCCAGATGATTTCCCGGCTTGCATTGCTCTAGCGCCGCGTCCAGGCTCGCCTCGGTGACCTTGAGCAGCTCTCGGGTCGCCGGCTCTATCTCCCCCACGGGATAGGTCCAGGCGGAATCGGCGTGCCATCCCCCCAAGAACACCCCTACGTCCAGCGAGACGATGTCGCCTTCCTCGAGTCTTCGCTGGTTCGGGATCCCATGAACTATGACCTCGTTGGGCGAGGTGCAAATCGATGCGGGGAAGCCCCTGTAGCCCTGGAAGCTCGCACTCGCACCGGCATCCGAGATGGTCTCGGCGGCGAGCGCGTCCAGCGCGGCCGTCGTAACGCCGGGGCGGAGCGCCTCCTCCAGCCGGTCGAGAGTGTCGGCGACGATTACGCCGGCTCGCCGCATCGCAGCGATGTCTTCGGGAGATTTCTTGGGAACCAAGTTGACCTCTTAGGACTTAGAGCGCGGAGACGATGTCGCTAAACACCTCGTCGGGCGTCTTGCTCCCGTCGATCTGGACCAATACCCCGCGCTCGTCGAAGTACTTCTTGAGGGGGTAGCTCTGCTCGTGATAGTTCTTCAAACGCTCGCGCACCGTTGCTTCTTCCTGATCGTCCATGCGGCCCACGACTTCCCCCCCACACCTGTCGCACGTCCAGTTCGACTTGGGAGGCATGTCGATCGAGTAAGTGCGCCCGCACTGAGCGCACACTCTGCGTCCGAGGATTCTCCGCATCGAGATCTCCTCGGGAACCTCGATAACGATCGCGCCGTCGAGCGGTGTCTCCTTGTCTGCGAGGAACTGATCCAAGGCCTCGGCCTGCCCGCGACTGCGCGGGAATCCATCCAGCAGAAACCCGTCCTTGGTGTCGTCTTGCCCCAGACGGTCGAGAACGATTTGGATCACGAGTCCGTCGGGCACCAACCGGCCGGAGTCGACGTACTCCCGAACCTTGGAACCAAGTTCGCTATCCGCGTCCTTCATAGCGGCGCGAAAGATGTCCCCTGTCGCGATATCGGGAATCGCGTACTTCTCGATTAGCCGGGCGCTCTGAGTCCCCTTGCCGGCGCCCTGGGGGCCGAGAATGACCAGCTCCACAGAGAGCTACCTATGAGCCCGTGAGCGCCGGGTGGAGCCGAGCAAGCCGAGGGTGGACGTGATCACTTCAGGAAGCCCTCGTAGTGGCGCATCATCAGCTGCGACTCGATCTGCTTCATGGTTTCAAGCGTGACGCCCACGGTGATCAGGATCGAGGCGCCACCGAAGGGCAAGCGCTGTATTCCCTGTGTGGTCAAGAAGATGTTCGGCATCAGGGCAATCGCGGCGATGAACAACGCACCGGGAAGCGTGATGCGAGTCAAGATGCGATCAAGATACTCGGCCGTCTGCCTGCCCGGACGGATGCCGGGGATGAAACCGCCGTACTTCTTCATATTGTCGGACACATCGACCGGGTTGAACGTAATGGCCGTATAGAAGTACGTGAAGAACACGATCATCAGTCCGTAGAGCACGATGTGCGTGACGGCCCCGGGATCCAGAAGGTTGTTGTCGATCCAATTCTGCCATCCTGGGTTCTGGATCGTGTTCTGCAACAGGGTCGGGATGTAGAGCACGCTGGAGGCAAAGATGATCGGGACGACTCCTGCCTGGTTGACCTTGAGCGGAATGTAGGTGGAGGTTCCGCCGTACATGCGGCGGCCGACCACTCGCTTCGCGTACTGCACCGGGATCCGGCGCTGCCCCTGCTCAACCGTGACAACTGCCAGGATGACCAGAACCGCGATGGCGACGAGACCTAGGAACACCGGTAGTGACTCCTGCTGGTAGATGGCGAGGTACTCGCTCGGCAAGGTCGAGATGATAGAGGCGAAGATAAGAATCGACATTCCGTTGCCGATCCCTCGTTGAGTGATGAGCTCGCCCAACCACATGACCAGTGCGGTTCCTGCGGTAAGAGACAAGACGATCATCGACACGTTCTGGAGCGTGAAGTCCGGGATGAGCTGTACTCCCGGGGGGAAACCGAGTTGCTCGGCGCCGCGATTGAACAGGAACGCGATGCCGGTTGACTGCATCACCGCCAGAACGACCGTCAGATAGCGAGTCCACTGGGTAATCTTCTTCCTGCCCGACTCACCCTCCTTGCTCCAGGCCTCGAGCTTCGGGATCACCACGGTCAAAAGCTGCATGATGATCGAGGCAGTGATGTAGGGCATGATCCCCAGTGCAAACACCGCCATCTGTGTGAGAGCGCCACCAGAGAACAAGTTGATGAACCCCAGGGCCCCGCCGGTAGAGGCCTGGGATGCAATTCGCTGAGCGGCCTCGACGTCGATGCCGGGAGTCGGAATGTGTGCTCCGAGCCGGTAGACGGCGATGATCATCAGCGTGAAGAGAATTTTGTTGCGCAGATCGGGCACGCGAAACGCATTCGCGAAAGCCTTCAGAAGGCTCACTTGGTTCCTTTCCGGCTGGCCTTGCGGTCCGAGTGCTCGTCGATAATCTCAACGGTTCCGCCGGCGGCTTCGATCTTGCTCTTGGCCGCCTCACTCACCGCGTGCACGCGCACCGTGATGGCCCTGGTGATCTCGCCGTTGCCGAGAACCTTGATGAGCTTGTCGCGCTTCCGTACGACCCCGGCGGCGTGGAGGTCCTCGGCGCTGAACTCGTCTCCTTCGAGTTGATCCAATTTGCCCACATTGATACCGCCGTAGACGCGGCGCTGCGGCGGCGTGAACCCCTTGAGCTTGGGCACGCGACGGATAAGCGGCATCTGACCACCCTCGAAGAAGGCGTGCACTTCGCCGCGCGCCTTGGTGCCCTTGGTTCCTCTGCCGGCGGTCTTGCCCTTTCCGGCTGCTTCGCCGCGCCCCTTGCGGGTGCGCGCTCTGCGAGCGCCGCGTGGCGCCCTAAGTTCGTCCGGCTTCATCTATGACTTCAACTCCTCAACCCGAACCAGATGACTCACCGCATTGATCATGCCTCTTATCTCGGGCTTGTCGTCGTGAACCACAGAGTGACCCACGCGCCTGCAACCCAGGGCTCTGACCGTGCCGCGCTGCTTACTGCCTTTGTCCTGCGCGGAACGGATCTGCGTGACCTTCAGTCTTGCCATCGTTACCTGCCCGCCGGTGTTGCATCGCGTAGCAGGTAAGCGGGAGCGACTTCCTCGGGGGTCTTACCTCGTCTCTTCGCCACCACCTCGGGAGTTTGAATGCTCTTAAGTGCCGAGACGGTTGCGTGAACGATGTTCAAGGCATTGTCGGAACCGAGCGACTTCGAGAGGATGTCGCGGATCCCGGCGCACTCGACGACGGCCCGCACCGGTCCTCCGGCAATGACCCCGGTACCCGGAGAGGCGGGCTTCAGGAGCACCACCCCGCCGGAGTCCTCCCCGGTTACCTGATGAATGATGGTCGAGCCGACCATGGGAACCCTGAAGAAACCTCGCTTGGCCTCTTCGATGCCCTTCTGAATGGCGGCCGGGACTTCGCGGGCCTTGCCGTAGCCGATGCCTACCTGGCCGGCGCCATCGCCCACGACGACGAGCGCGGTGAAGGAGAACCGCCGTCCACCCTTGACTACCTTCGCGACGCGGTTGATGGAAACGACGCGCTCTTCGTACTGCGTGCGGTCGTCGTCGCGGCCTCGGCCGCCTCGGCCTCCGCCTCCGCCTGGTCGTCGTGACATATCGGTCTCTTTCTCCTCTTTCTCTAGACTTCCAGGCCGCCCTCGCGGGCGCCCTCGGCTATGGCCCTGACCCGGCCGTGGTAGCGAAACCCACCACGATCAAAGGTCACCGCCGCAATGCCCGCGTCCTTGGCTCTTCCGGCGAGCGCCGCGCCCACGGCCTTCGCCGCGCCGATCCGGTCATCGGTCGATCCGGCGTCTTTGAGCGTCGACGCCGATACCAGCGTTCGCCCTGCGAAGTCGTCGATCACCTGGGCATACATGTGACGATTGGACCGGTAGACCGCAAGTCGCGGCCGCTCGGCCGTGCCGACGACTTTCTTGCGCACACGCTGGTGACGTTGCTTTCGTCCCTGAACCTTCTTCTTTGCGTCCATTGATTTCCTCTGCTCTAACCTGCGGCCTTGGCGGCCTTACCGGCCTTGCGGCGAATCCGCTCGCCCTCGTAGCGAATGCCCTTGGCCTTATAGGGCTCGGGCTTGCGAATAGAGCGAATCTCGGCGGCCACTTGACCCACGAGTTCCTTATCGATCCCCCTGACCGTGATACGAGTGGGCGCGGGAACCTCGAACTCGATACCGGCCGGCGCGGACTTGCGCACCGGGTGCGAGTAACCCACCAGCACCTCGATGTCGTTGCCTTGCTTACTGGCGCGGTAGCCGACTCCGGAGATCTCGAGCCGCTTCTCGAAACCCTGGGTCACGCCGAGCACCATGTTGTTCAGCAGACTGCGCACCAATCCGTGTAGAGCCCTGATCTCACGCTGCTCCGAGGCGCGCGACACCCGCAACTCCCCGTCGGTGTTGGTGACTTCGATCTTCTCGGGAAGCGTGCGCTGCAACTCACCGCGCGGACCGTTGATCGTCACATCGCTTCCGATGACCGACACGCTGACGTCGTCTGGGATTGGGATGGGCGCCTGTCCGACTCTCGACATTGACTTTTCTCTCCTAGTTCCCTCTCGCTCGCCAGCCTGCGGCTGGCTACTGCTTTCGCCGCCGCTACCGCGGCGCCGTCGGGTAATGCTCGCGATCGTCGAGACGATCGCTTTTTCCTACCAGACGTAGGCGAGCACTTCGCCGCCAACGCGACTGCGGCGTGCCTGCTTGTCGGTCATGACTCCCTGCGATGTCGAGATGATCGCGACCCCCAGGCCCCCGAGCACGCGCGGAAGTTCGCCTGCACCACGGTACACGCGCCGTCCTGGCTTGCTTATGCGCCGGATGCCGGAGATGGCCGGCTGGCGCTCTTCCGAATACCTCAGGCGCATCTTGATAGCCGGGTGGCTTCCATCCGTGACTCGCTCGTACGCGTCCACGTAGCCCTCCTCGACCAGGATCCTGGCGATGTTCTCCTTGATCTTCGAGGCCGGGATGAGGACATCGGTGTGCGCCGCACGCGTCGCGTTGCGAATACGAGCGAGCATGTCAGAAATAGGGTCGGTCATGCTCATCGCTACCAGCTCGCCTTCGTGATCCCGGGGATCTCACCCTTGTGGGCCATCTCTCTGAAGCACAAGCGGCACAGATTGAAGCGACGAAAGACGGCGCGCGGACGCCCACAACGAGCGCAGCGAGTGTAGCTGCGCACCTGATACTTGGGCTTTGCCGCCGCCTTGTTCCTCAGGGCCTTCTTCGCCATCTATACCTCCACCCTCTCCTGCCTGAAAGGAAATCCCAGTGCCGCCAGTAACGCTCGACCCTCTTCGTCGTCGCGTGCGGTCGTAACAATCGTGATGTCCATGCCTCTCGTTGCGTCGATATCGTCGTAGTCAACCTCGGGGAACACCAGTTGCTCGGTGACCCCAAAGCTGTAATTGCCGTGTCCGTCGAAGGACCGCGGGTTGAGTCCGCGGAAGTCTCGGATACGAGGCAACACGATGGACGTGAGCCTGTCGATGAACTCCCACATGCGATCACCCCGCATCGTGGTGGCGGCGCCGATGGGCATTCCCTCGCGGATCTTGAAGGTTGCGAGGGACTTACGGGCGCGCCTGATCGCCGGCTTCTGACCGGTAATGGTCGTGAGATCCTTGACCGCCCCGTCCATGAGCTTCGCGTCACGGGAAGCCTCCCCCACGCCCATGTTCACGACCGCCTTCTCAGGTCTCGGCACCTGCATGACGTTGCTCAGTCCAAGGTCGCCGACGAGTTGCGCACGGATCTCCTCGTTATAGCGCTGCTTGAGGCGCGGGATGTAGATGTCTGCCATTACAAATCACTTCCAGATCGCTTCGTAACTCTGTTCTTCGTGCCGTCGTTGTTGAAGCGGTAGCCAACCCGCACGGGCTTTCGGTCATCCGGATCGATCAAGGCCACGTTCGAGATGTGTACCGCGGCCTCCTTGTGCGCGATGCCGCCCTCTTGCCCACCGCGCCGGTTCATGCGGAGCTTCTCGTGCCGCGTCACCCGGTTCACGCCCTCGACGATGACCTTGTTCTGACGGGGGAGGACCTGGAGAACTCGTCCCTTGGCCCCCTTGTCCTTGCCGCCGATGATGATTACCTCGTCGTTCTTACGGATCTTGCTCACATCAGATCACCTCCGGCGCAAGCGAGATGATCTTCATGAATCGTCGATCTCGCAGCTCTCGTGCCACCGGCCCGAAGATGCGGGTGCCGCGCGGCTGCATCTGAGCGTCCACGATGACTACGGCGTTATCGTCGAACTTGATGTAGCTCCCGTCCCGGCGACGCCGCTCCTTCGCGGTACGCACGACGACCGCTTTGACGACGTCCGACTTCTTGACGTTGCCTCCTGGAATCGCGTCCTTTACCGTGCACACAACCACGTCGCCGATGCCTGCATAACGGCGGCGAGATCCGCCGAGGACCTTGATGACGAGGACCTCTCGGGCCCCCGTGTTGTCTGCTACTCGACACCTGGTTTCCTGTTGGATCACAATTCCCTACTTCGCCTTCTCTAGGATCTCGACGACGCGCCAGCGCTTGGTCTTCGAGTACGGACGGGTCTCAGCAAGTCGAACCGTGTCCCCAACGCCGGCCGAGTTATCGTCGTCGTGTGCCTTGAGACGCGTGGTTCGGCGAACGATCTTTCCGTACGTCCGGTGCTGCGCGGCGTCGAGAACTTCGACCACCACGGTCTTGTCCATGACGTCGCTCACCACGCGACCCGTGCGCCACTTTCGTAGTCCGCGCTGTTTCACGTTCTCTTCAGTCGCGCTCACTTCTGGTCCCCTTTCGCCGAGCGATCGTCGGTGAATCCCGCCCTCGGCGGAGCCGTTGTGACTCGCTTCACTCGATAGTCCCTTCGCCCTCGCTGGCCAGCTCACGCTCGCGCAGCACGGTCTTGAAGCGCGCTATGTCTCGACGCAGCAAACGCACTCTTCTGTAGTTGTCGAGCTGACCCGTTGCCAGTTGAAAGCGCAGGTTGAACAGCTCTTCACGCGTTTCCTCGAGCCGCTCGGTCAACTCGGTCACGGGCAGGTCGTTGATGTCGTCTGTCTTGGCCATCAGTGAATCTCCAAAGTCTGCTCACGGCTCACGAACCGGCACTTCACCGGGAGCTTGTGCGCGGCGAGGCGGATCGCCTCGCGCGCGAGGGCTTCCGGGACACCGGCGATCTCGAACATCACCCGGCCCGGCTTGACCACTGCGACCCAGCCCTCGGGGTTTCCCTTGCCGGAACCCTGGCGGGTTTCGGCCGGCTTCTTGGTCACCGGCTTGTCGGGGAAGATGTTGATCCACACCTTACCTCCGCGCCGAATATGACGGGTCATGGCGATTCGGGCCGCTTCGATCTGCCGGTTGGTGATCCAGCCCGGCTCGACGGCCATCAAACCGAAGTCGCCGAAATTGACGGTCGTTCCGCCCTTGGCGCGGCCTCGCATACGGCCTCGCTGCTGCTTGCGGTGCTTGACCTTCTTGGGCTGCAACATGGCTACTTGCTCCCCGACTCGTCAGAGCCGTCGTTTCTCTTCTCCGGCCCACGCTCCTCGCTTGGCGCCGGCTCCTGCGTGGATGCCGCAGGCGTCGCCTTCGCCCTCACCTCATCGGGCACCGATGGCGTCTGCTTCGCCTCGGTCTCCTGCGCCGGAGTGTCCTGCGATGCGGCAGGTGAATCGGTCGGTGCCTGACTTGTACGCGGACGAGTCGTTCCGCTGCGACGCGCGCGGCGCGGGCCCACAGTCGTACCCTCTCGCCCGCCGGCGCCCCGCCGGGACCCACGGTCCTGTTCGCCGCGGCCCACCGTCTCTCCGGCGGCCAAAGCTGCCTCGCGGCGAAGTCGTGCCTGGTCACGAGCCGATGCATAGATGTCCTGGAACGGACCCCGGTAGATCCATACCTTCACGCCGATGCGACCGAACGTGGTCTTAGCTTCGGAGAATCCGTAGTCGACATCCGCCCGCAGTGTGTGAAGCGGCATCTGACCGTCGATGTACCACTCTTGACGGCTCATCTCGGCGCCGCCTAGGCGGCCCCCGCACTGCACGCGCACACCCTTCGCTCCATGACGCATCGCGGTCCCGACCGCCTTCTTCATGGCCCGCCGGAACGACACCCGGCTGGCCAGCTGTTCGGCGACACCCTGAGCGATCAACTGCGCGTCCAGCTCCGGTTGCTTGACCTCGATGATGTTGAGCCGAACATCCACGGGCTTGCCGTAGATCCTTTGTTCCATCTTCTCGAGCCGGCTGCGCAACCGTTCGGCCTCGCTACCCCGTCGACCGATGACGATGCCGGGACGAGCCGTGTGCGCGTCAACTCGTACACGCTCGCGCGTGCGCTCGATGTCGATGCGGCTGATGCCCGCATGCGGAAGCTCGCCGAGGAGGTACTCCCGAATCCGCAAATCGGCCTCGAGATATTCCTTGTACTGCTACTCCGTGAACCAGCGCGACTTCCAGTCGGTGTGTATCCCGAGGCGGAAGCCGTAGGGGTGAACTTTCTGACCCATCTAGGACTCTTCCTTCTGCGCCGTCGTCTTCTTGGCCGTCGTCTTCTTGGCGGTCGTCTTCTTGGCGGTCGTCTTCTTGGCGGTCGTCTCGGTGGTCTTGGGTCGCGACGCCTTCCGTCTCGGACGCTCGACCGGCTCGTCGTCGGGACGGCCGACCACGACCGAGATATGGCACGTGCGCTTGTTGATGCGCGTCGCTCGACCCATGGCGCGTGGTCGGTAACGTCTTAGCGTCGGGCCCTCATCGACCCAGGCCCGTGCGACGACGAGCTCGTCTGCCGGAAGGCTGCGGTTGTGCTCGGCGTTGGCGATCGCCGACTCGAGGACCTTGCGCACCGGCAGGGTGGCAGCGCGCCGGGTGAACGCGAGCATCTGCCGCGCCTCATCGACGTGACGGCCGCGTATCAAGTCCACGACCTGACGTGCCTTCGTCGAAGACATCCGAATGAAACGAGCCGTCGCAATGGCCTCCTGCGCGTCGGGCGCGAGGCTTCTCGCCATTACCTGACCCTCGTCGCTCTGTCGCCGCCGCCGTGCGTCCGGAAGGCGCGCGTGGGGGCGAACTCACCGAGCTTGTGACCGACCATCGACTCGGTGATGTAGATCGGCACGTGCTTGCGACCGTCGTGCACCGCGATGGTGTGACCCACCATCTCGGGGATGACGGTCGAGCGACGAGACCACGTCTTGACGACGCGCTTCTCGTTGCGCTTGTTCATCTCGACGATCTTGACCAGCAGGTGGTCGTCGACGAAGGGTCCCTTCTTGAGACTTCTCGGCACTACCGACTCCTCTTCTTACGCCGGCGCCGAACGATCAGGGCGTCCGACTGCTTCTTCTTGCGGGTGCGGCCCTCTTTCTTGCCCCAAGGGCTCGTGGGATGGCGTCCGCCGGACGACTTGCCCTCTCCACCACCGAGGGGGTGGTCGACGGGGTTCATCACGACACCACGGACAGAGGGGCGCTTGCCTTTCCAGCGGTTACGGCCGGCCTTGCCGATCGAGATCAACTCGGCCTCGGCGTTGCCGACCTCGCCGACGGTGGCGCGGCAGTCCATCGGTACCATGCGCATCTCGCCCGAGGGAAGTCGCAGGGTTGCCCTCGTGCCCTCCTTCGCAACGAGTTGCACGGAGGCGCCTGCGGAGCGCGCCATCTTGCCCCCGCCGCCGGGACGCATCTCGATGTTGTGCACGACGGTACCAACGGGGATGTTCCTCAAAGGAAGGGCGTTGCCGGGGCGAATGTCGGCGCCCGGACCCGACTCGAGTATGTCGCCGACCCTGACCCGGTTCGGCATCAGGATGTAGCGCTTCTCGCCGTCGACATAGTGCAGAAGGGCGATCCGAGCGTTGCGGCTGGGGTCGTACTCGACGTGAGCCACCTTCGCAGGAACGCCGTCCTTGTTGCGCCGGAAGTCGATGACCCGGTAGCGCGCCTTGTTCCCACCGCCCTGGTGGCGGGTGGTGATGCGGCCGTGGTTGTTGCGCCCGGCGCGCTGCGGTTTGGGTTTCAGCAACGATTTCTCGGGTTTGTTCCGAGTTACCTCGGAGTAGTCCGAGAAGGTCTGGAACCTTCTACCCGGTGATGTCGGCCTTGCCTTACGGATCGCCATTCGTTACTCCCTAGCCTTGCTGCTCGAAGATCTCGATCTTGTCGCCCTCGACGAGCTTGACGATGGCTCGCTTGGTGTCGGGGCGTCGCCCCTTGGTGAAGCGGAAACGCTTGGTCTTGCCCTTGCGGTTGATCGTGTTCACCGAAACCACCTGCACGTCCCAGATCTTCTCGACCGCTTGGCGGATCTCGGTTTTGTTGGCATGTGGATGAACGATGAAGGTGTACGCGTTCTCGTCGAGCAAGGAGTAGGACTTCTCGCTCACGACCGGTGCCAGGACTATGTCCCGCGCGTCGCTCTTAGTGGATGCCATCTACGCGCTCACCCCCTGCTGGACCTCTCGGTTGAGAAAACGCTCGAACGCCGCCGAGGTGAACACGACGACATCGGCTACGAGCACGTCGTAGGTGCCAAGCGCGCCGTGCAACGAGAACGCCACACCGGCGAGATTGCGGAACGCTCTATCCACATTGGTCGAATGCTCATCGTCGGAGGCGAGCACGACCAACACCCGTCCCTGGATGCCGGCAGCATCCAGACACCTGGCCGCCGCTTTGGTCTTCGTCTCGTCGAAAGCGTCGAGCACGAACACCTTCTGGTTGTTCGCCTTGTCGGCAAGCGCGCTGCGAAGCGCCGCTTTGCGCATCTTCTTGTTGACGCGCATCGAGTAGTCGCGGGGCTTGGGGCCGAAGACCGTGCCACCACCGACCCAGATGGGGCTGCGGGCCGAGCCATGTCGCGCCCTTCCGGTGCCCTTCTGACGCCACGGCTTGGCACCCCCGCCCCGAACCTCCGAGCGGGTCTTGGTTGATGCGGTTCCGCTGCGGGCGGCGGCCAGCTGCGCAACGACGACCTGGTGCATGACGGCCTCGTTGATGGCACCACCGAAGAGCTCCTCAGGCAGGTCCTTGCTGCCGGTGCTCTTGCCGTTAACGTCGATGACGGTCGCCTGTGCCATCAGCTCGCCGCCTTTCTCTGCGATCGACGAGCGACACGGACTGCGGTCCGTACCATCACAAGGCCCCCACGTGGACCGGGAACGGCCCCGCGCACCAGCATCAGGTTGCGCTCGGGATCGACCTTGATGACCTTGAGATTGAGCGTGGTCACTCGAACGTGGCCCATGTGTCCCGCCATGCGCGTGCCCTTGAAGACGCGCGCCGGAGTGGCGCAACCGCCTATCGAGCCGGGGCTGCGGTGCTTCTTCTGCGTTCCGTGAGAAGCGGACAGGCCCTTGAAACCGTGCCGTTTCATGGCCCCGGCAAAACCTTTGCCCTTCGTAACGCCGATGACGTCCACGATCTCACCCGCCTCGAAGACATCGGCCCTGATCTCAGAACCGAGCGCGTACTCCTCCAGGCTCTCGAGGCGCAGCTCTACGAGATGGCGCGCGGGGGCGAGGCCGGCCTTTGCATAGTGGCCGGCAGTGGGTTTATTGGTCCGCTTCGCCTCGCCGAACGCCAGCTGTGCGGCCGTATAGCCGTCCTTCTCGGGCGTCTTGGTCTGGGCGACGCGGCAGGGCCCGGCCTCGAGCACGGTCACAGGA
The DNA here is from genome assembly GCA_050694055.1 of Actinomycetota bacterium. Taxonomy (GTDB): domain Bacteria; phylum Actinomycetota; class CADDZG01; order CADDZG01; family WHSQ01; genus WHSV01. The sequence goes on along the minus strand of JBOGWX010000161.1, from coordinate 79,957 downwards.
ACAGCGTGACCGTCTTCATCGAAGACCTGGGTCATCCCGATCTTGCGACCGAGGATCCCTTTCACCTCTGCCATCTTTGCGTTTCCTTTCCCGCGATCTTCAGAGAAGACCGCTTGGGCTCTCTAGTCCTTCTCGAGTGGGTCAGAGCCTCAGCTCGATGTCGACGCCGGCCGGAAGATCGAGTCGCTGGAGCGAGTCCACCGTCTTGGGCGTCGGATTTACGATGTCGAGCAGTCTCTTGTGTGTGCGCATCTCGAAGTGCTCGCGCGAGTCCTTGTCCTTGTGCGGCGACCGAATGACCGTGTAGATCGAACGCTCCGTAGGGAGCGGGATCGGACCGTTGACGCTCGCGCCCGTACGAGTCACCGTCTCGACGATCTTTCTGGCGCTCTGATCGATGACCTCGTGGTCGTAGGCCTTCAGCCTGATCCGAATCTTCATTCCGGCTGCCAAGTTGTTTCCTCTCTGATTGCTCTTCTCAAAGTGCTCTGTTCACCTGCTGTTCGATCGTCGAGACGACCGCTGCTACGACCTGCTACTCGGTGATCTTCACCACGCGGCCGGCGCCGACGGTTCGGCCTCCCTCTCGGATGGCAAAGCGCAGACCCTCGTCCATGGCCACCGGCTGAATGAGCTCGACCGCCATCTCGGTGTTGTCCCCCGGCATGACCATCTCGGTGCCGTCGGGCAGCCTGATCGAACCGGTCACGTCGGTCGTGCGGAAGTAGAACTGCGGCCGGTAGTTGTCGAAGAAGGGAGTGTGACGCCCACCCTCGTCTTTGTTGAGGACGTAGACCTGAGCCTGGAACTTGGTGTGCGGCGTCACGCTGCCCGGCTTGGCGAGGACCTGACCGCGCTGGACGTCGTCCTTCTTCGTTCCACGAAGGAGGATTCCGGCGTTGTCGCCGGCCTGGGCCTCGTCGAGCATCTTGCGGAACATCTCGATGCCCGTTACGACGGTCTTCGAGGTCTGCTCGGCGATACCCACGATCTCGATCTCCTCGCCGAGTTTCAAGAGGCCTTGCTCGACACGACCGGTCACGACCGTGCCTCGGCCGGTGATGGTGAAGACATCCTCGATCGGCATGAGGAACGGCTTATCGGTGTCGCGCTCAGGCTCGGGAATGTAGTCGTCGACCGCGGCCATGAGCTCGATCACCTGCTTGGACGCCTCCTCATCACCGTCGAGCGCCTTCAGCGCGCTCACGCGGACGACGGGGACGTCATCGCCCGGAAACTCGTACTCGCTGAGCAGCTCGCGCACCTCGAGCTCGACGAGGTCGAGGAGCTCGGGATCGTCCACCATGTCGATCTTGTTGAGCGCGACGACGAGGTACGGCACGTTCACCTGACGCGCCAGCAGGACGTGCTCACGTGTCTGGGGCATGGGGCCGTCGGCCGCCGAGACCACGAGAATGGCGCCGTCGACCTGAGCGGCGCCGGTGATCATGTTCTTGATGTAGTCCGCGTGACCCGGCATGTCCACGTGCGCGTAGTGGCGGTTCTCCGTCTCATACTCGATGTGCGAGATCGAGATGGTGATGCCGCGCTCCTTCTCCTCCGGAGCGTTGTCGATCTGCTCGAAAGCCGCGAACTGCACGTCCGGGTTCTGCTCCGAAAGGACTTTGGTAATCGCTGCGGTAAGGGTCGTCTTGCCGTGGTCGATGTGACCCATGGTGCCGATGTTGACGTGCGGCTTGCTGCGCTCGAACTTAGCCTTAGCCATGTCTCCTCTTCCTCTCCCTTTACCTAAACCGGTTCTCCGCGAACCGTCGCGACTACGTCGTCTGCAATCGACTGGGGCACTTCCTGGTAGCTGTTGAACTGCATGGTGTAGGTGGCGCGGCCCTGGGTGCGGCTGCGCAACTCGGTGGCGTAGCCGAACATCTCGGCCAGCGGCACCTGTGCTTTGACGATGCGGTCCTGCCCGCGCTGGTCCATGGACTCGATACGGCCGCGCCGGCTAGAGAGATCACCGATGACGTCGCCCATGTGGTCCTCGGGGGTGACGACCTCGACGTCGAAGATCGGCTCGAGAAGCACGGGCTTGGCCTTCTTGACGCCGTCCTTGAAGCACATGGAGCCGGCAATCTTGAACGCCATCTCCGAGGAGTCCACGTCGTGGTAGCTGCCGTCGAGCAGCGTCACGCGCAGGTCGACCACCGGGTAGCCGGCCAAGACGCCCGATGCCATGGCCTCCTGAACCCCCTGATCGACACTGGGGATGTACTCCTGCGGGATGCGTCCACCGCTGATCTTGTTGATGAACTCGTATCCACCGCCGGGCCCCGTGGGCTCGATCGCGAGCACGACGTGGCCGTACTGGCCCTTACCACCCGTCTGCTTGACGTAGCGGGTCTCGATCTTCTCGACCGGGTTCTTGATGGTCTCGCGGTAGGCGACCTGCGGCTTGCCGACGTTGGCGCCGACCTTGAACTCGCGGATGAGCCGGTCGACGATCACCTCGAGGTGGACCTCGCCCATCCCTGAGATGATGGTCTGGCCGGTGTCCTCGTCGGTGTGAACCCGGAAGGTTGGGTCCTCCTCCGACAGCTTCTGCAGCGCGGTACCGAGCTTCTCGGAGTCGACCTTGGACTTAGGCTCGATTGCGACGTCGATCACGGGGGCCGGGAAGGTCATCTCCTCGAGCAAAACGGGTGCGTTGGGATCGCAGAGCGTGTCCCCGGTCAAGGTGTTCTTGAGACCGACGACCGCGACGATGTCACCTGCGAAGACCGCGTCTTTGTCCTCGCGGTGGTTCGCATGCATCTGGAGAAGTCGACCGATGCGCTCCTTGCGCTCACGGGTGGAGTTGGTGACCTGATCACCGCTCTTGAGCGTGCCCGAGTAGACCCGCATATAGGTGAGCCGGCCGACGTAAGGGTCGGTCATGATCTTGAACGCGAGCGCCGCAAACGGATCCGCGTCGTCGGGCCTGCGCACCTCGACGTCGCCGGTCGTGGGATGGATTCCCTCGTAGGGCGGTAGGTCGACAGGGCTGGGCAGATACCAAGTCACCGCGTCGAGCAGTGGCTGGACGGCCTTGTTCTTGAACGCCGAGCCGCACAGTATCGGGTTGATGGTTCCCGCGATGGTGCCCCTCCGCAGAGCCTTGCGCAGAGCGTCGACCGAGAGATCCTCGTCGCCGAGGTAGGCTTCCATGACGTCCTCGTCCACGTCGGCGAGGATCTCGATGAGGTCGTGACGCCACTTCTCGGCGTCGGCCTTCATGTCTTCGGGGATGTCGCGGTCCTCCCACTCCTCGCCCATCCCGTCGGACGGCCAGTAGTGGGCGAGCATGGTCACCAGATCAACGACCCCGTGGAAGTTCTCCTCGTTGCCAATCGGAAGCTGGATAACCGCGGGGGTTCCGTTGAGTCGCTCGCGGATCATGTCGACGCAGCGGTAGAAGTCGGCGCCCGTCCGGTCCATCTTGTTGACGAAGCACATGCGTGGCACCTTGTAGCGGTCGGCCTGGCGCCACACCGTCTCGGACTGGGGCTCGACCCCGGCGACGGCGTCGAACACCGCAACCGCGCCGTCGAGCACGCGCAGCGAACGCTCGACCTCGACGGTGAAGTCGATGTGGCCGGGCGTGTCGATGAGGTTGATCCAGTAGCCTTTCCAGTTCGCGGTGGTCGCTGCGGACGTGATGGTGATGCCGCGCTCCTGCTCCTGGGCCATCCAGTCCATGACCGCGCCACCCTCGTGGACCTCACCGATCTTGTAGGTCTTGCCGGTGTAATAGAGGATGCGCTCGGTCGTGGTGGTCTTGCCCGCGTCGATGTGAGCCATGATCCCGATGTTGCGGGTATGGCTCAACGGATACTCCCGGATGGTGGGCACGCCACTGCCCTTGACCGCCTTGAGCTGCGGACCTTTCTGCTGTCTCTGGTTTCGAGCTGCTTCTGCCATGTCTCTCCTCTGGGTGACCCCCCTCGGGTCAACCTCTTTGAATCACCAGCGGTAGTGAGCGAAGGCCTTGTTGGCCTCGGCCATCTTGTGCATGTCCTCACGTCGCTTCACGGCGGCACCAGTGCCACCCGATGCGTCCAGGATCTCGGCTGCAAGACGGTCCGCCATCGAACGCTCGCGCCGGTTGCGCGAAAACGTCACCAGCCAGCGGATGGCCAGCGTCGTACCTCGGCGAGACTGGACCTCGACCGGAACCTGATACGTCGCACCACCAACGCGACGGCTTCGTACCTCGAGAAGGGGCTTGATGTTGTCGATCGCCTTCTTCAGGAGGGGCAGTGGATCTCTTCCGGTACGGTCGCCGACCTTGGTGAGCGCGTTGTAGACGATGCCCTCTGCGAGGCTGCGCTTGCCGCGGGTCATGATGCGGTTGGTGACCTGAGTGACGAGCACCGAGCCATAGATGGGGTCGGGATTGATATCTCTGCGAGAGGCAGGCCCACGTCGTGGCACGTCTAGACCCCACCCTTCTTGGCGCCGTACTTGGAGCGCGACTTGCTGCGATCACGCACGCCGGCGGTATCGAGAGCGGCGCGCACGATCTTGTAGCGCACGCCGGGGAGGTCCTTCACTCGGCCCCCGCGCACGAGCACGATGGAGTGCTCCTGGAGGTTGTGTCCGATTCCTGGGATGTAAGCAGTGACTTCGATCTGAGAGGTGAGGCGGACACGAGCAACCTTGCGCAGCGCAGAGTTGGGCTTCTTGGGAGTGGTCGTATAGACGCGGGTGCACACGCCCCTACGCTGCGGCGACCCCTTCAGGGCCGGCGACTTCGACTTCTCTTTCTTGAATTGACGCCCCTGGCGAACCAGTTGCTGAATCGTCGGCAACGTTTCTCCCTCTCCACTGTCTGCGTTGCTGCTCATCTGACCCCGACGCGCTCTGCGCGCAGGCATGTCTCCTGTGACCCGGTCGACCTCTCTGGTGGTCGCGCTACGCGATCGGACCGGGCTCCTCACCTCTATGGGCTCGCCTCGTGGAAGTAGCCCACGCGCAGGCGAACCGTTTGTCGATGCCTTGCCGGGAGCTAGAGACCGGCGTCGCCGGGCCACCTAGGACCGGGGCGAGCGTCCGGGATGTCCTCCCGCAGACACAGTCGTTCGGCGATGCACCCCCGACTCCGTTGGTTCCCGGGGCAACCGGGCCTTGCGAAGCTCACCGAACTCGGGTTCCCTTACATCCTCCGACGCCCGCGTCTCCGGCCCCGTCTCGTGCTGGGTCAGAGCAGGCGCGCGGCGCGCCTGAGCGTCAGACGCGACCGGTAAGGATAGGCGCGCCGCCCAATGCGGTCAAACCGGTGCTCGCGCCCGAGGAGGGGATGATCCGGCCGGGGCTTCGGAGGGGCGGTGGCTCTGAGGATCGAGTCTGATCAACCTCGGGGTTCAGCTCGGAGCCAGCGGCCTGACGTTGTCCGGCGTCGTTGAGGAGCCCGGCTGCAGAAACCCCTGGAGAAGCTCGGAGGCCTTGGGTATGAGGTCGTCGCGCAGGGTATAGGTCTTGTCCTCGCCCTCACGCACCCAGACGAGACCGGCCTGACGGAGGATCGCGAGGTGGTGGTAGGCCGTGGACTTGGCGCTGCCGAGCAGGTCGGTCGCCTCCCTGAGAGTCATCGAACCCGCTGCGAGTCGCTTCAGGAGCCTCAGACGGTTGGCGTCCCCCAGCGCCTTGTACAGCTTCACGAGCTGTGGCGGTGGCACCGATTCGTCGATCCCCATGCTGTCGTCGGACACCGGATAGATGTAGATGCCGACATCCCGGTACTCGGTCAGGAGCACCCAGGGACGAAGGATGTAGGTCGGAACGAGGACGATGCGACGGATCCACGGCTCGCCGACGAACTGAATACCGTTGGTCGCGAGCTCGATGGTCCGTTCGAGCGAGAGTTCCTGGGACATCTTCAGCTTGGCCTTGTAGTCACGCTCCATGACCGGAAGGGCTTCGTCTTTGTACTGCGCGAAGACCTCTTTGTCCCAGCGGCGAAGGGCGGTGACCAGCCCTCGCTGGACCGTTTTCGGATCCTCATTCAAAACGTGCTCGAGAGACACGACCAGGCCGTCGCTTTCGCCCCATCTGGCGCGCGCAAGCTCGAGGAAGTCGGCCCGGGCGCCCGGATCACCTTCGACGGCACGACGAACTACGTCCGCGTCGACCGGCTGATGCTCCCGGCTGTGATAGCCGACGAGCGCGAGCACCACCTGGGTCGGCTCACTGTTCTCGAGATTTCCGAGAAAGGCGTCTACGTCGTACTTGGGTCCCGCCTCGAGCACGTAGCCGACGAGGTACGCGAGCAGCTTGCCGCAGGTCACCCCCAGCGTTCCGGGACCCCCGAAGAGCTTTTCGATGTCCTTCAGGAGGTCGCCCGAGGCCTTGTTCCGTAGCTCCTCGAGCCTCTCTTTGCCCATGTCGTAGGTGTTGACGTCTTTGGTCAGACCCAGGAGGTCCCCCATCGCCATGATGCTCATCAAGAGCTCGGCTGCGGCGGACTGAACGACCTCGAGGCCAATGGGCTCAGGGCGCTGAGAGAGATTCACGACCCGCATGGGAAGCACCTTACCCAAACGAGCGTTCTATCAGTATCAAACGCTCGTTCGACGTTGCTCGGACACTTCTGTCTGGTCGGCGGCGGGAGCACCCCTGTATTTAGCCCCGGGGGGTTGACACCCGTCAAGGTGTTCGATAGTTTTCGAACAGTGAGTTCGACGACAGTCGAACGGAAAACCAGACGACTCGCAGGCACGGAGTCGGCCAAGCCCGAAGGGAGGGGTGGACGATGATTCCCAGCAGCTCATACGAGATCGCCAAAGAGCAGCAGCGCGACCAGCGTGAGGAGGCGCGCCAGGAGCGCGCCTCGAAGCCTCCAGGCGATGGTGGGGCCGAGGCCGCCCGCTCCGGGGTGCGCCACGCGCTGGCCGGAACCCTGAGACGGGTGGCCGACACGCTCGAGCCCATCACCTGAGCACGGCAATAAGCGATCCGAACAGATTGGGTCCGGGCACCCGAGACCGTATCGACAAGTACGTGTCCCCGCTCGGCAGGCGGTTCCCGTCCGGATCCACGACAGAGGCCCCCGATCCCCCGGGGGCCTCTGTCTTTCTGCGTAATGCCGGGTGCGTTACTCGGCCGCGGTGGTGACCTCTTCCTCGGTAAGGCTCTGAGCCTCGGCCTCAGGAGCCGACTCGCCGTCCTCCGACGAGTCCGGCACCGCTCGGAGGCCGTCGCCGAAGAGCTCGCGGGCCGCATCCTCCTCCTCGGTGCGAGGCGGAAGACCGAACATCTCGCGCGCCTCGGCGTCGGAGATGGCGCCCTCGCCGGTCGTCTCGATCGACACGTTGCGGTAACGGCTCATGCCGGTGCCCGCGGGGATGAGCTTTCCGATGATGACGTTCTCCTTGAGGCCGAGCAGCGGATCGCTCTTGCCGTTGATGGCCGCCTCGGTGAGCACGCGGGTCGTCTCTTGGAAGCTGGCGGCCGACAGCCACGACTCAGTCGCGAGCGACGCCTTGGTGATACCCATGAGCTTGGGTCGAGCCGTCGCAGGCTCGCCTCCTCCGGACACGACCGACTCGTTCGCCTCGGCAAAGACGCGCGCGTCCACGTCCTGGTTGGGCATGAACTCGGTGTCCCCCGGCTCGAGCACGGTGACCTTGCGCAGCATCTGGCGCACGATCAGCTCGATGTGCTTGTCGTGAATCGGCACACCCTGGCTCCGGTAGACATTCTGGACCTCGTTGACGAGGTAGAGCTGTACCTCGCGCGTTCCGAGGATGTCGAGAACCTCATCCGGGTCCTTGTTGCCCTCGGTAAGCGAGCGGCCTGCTTCGACGTGGTCGCCGTTGCGAACGATCAGTCGTGCGAAGCGCGACACCTTGTAGGGAATCGGCTCGCTGCCGTCATCCGGGATCAGCTCGAGCTGGCGGGACTTCTCGTCCTCGTGGATCTCGACCCGACCCGTAGCGGCCGCGATCTCCGCCTTCCCCTTCGGGGTGCGAGCCTCGAAGAGCTCGACGACGCGCGGCAGTCCCTGCGTGATGTCCTCGACGTTGGCGACCCCACCGGTGTGGAACGTACGCATCGTCAGCTGGGTGCCGGGCTCACCAATCGACTGTGCCGCCACGATGCCGACCGCCTCACCGAGCTCGACCAGTGCATTGGTGGCGAGGCTGACGCCGTAGCACTTCTGGCAGACGCCGTAGCGCGAGTCACAGGTCAGCACCGAGCGAATGACGGCCGCGGACGCTCCCGACCGCTCGACGAGCTTGACGTCTTCGGTGTCGATGGAGTCGCCGGCCGCCTTCACGACGTTGCCGTCTGCGTCGACGATGTCCTCGAGCAGGATGCGAGCAATCAGCTTTTGCTTCAGTGCGGTGCGCTCCTTCACCAAGTCGACGGCAAGCCCGCGATCGGTTCCGCAATCCTCCTCACGCACGATGACCTCCTGGCTGACGTCCACCAGACGGCGCGTGAGATAACCCGAGTCGGCCGTACGAAGTGCGGTGTCGGCGAGCCCCTTGCGGGCACCGTGCGTCGAGATGAAGTACTCGAGCACCGTCAATCCTTCCCGGAAGTTCGCCTTGATCGGCCGAGGGATGATCTCGCCGCGCGGGTTGGCGACGAGGCCACGCATGCCGGCGAGCTGGCGGATCTGGGCGATGTTTCCACGAGCCCCCGAGCTCGCCATCATGTAGATAGGGTTCAGCTCGTCGAAGCTCTCCTCCATCGCCTCGGTCACCTCGTCGGTGGCTTTGGTCCAGATCTCGATGAGGCTCTGGTTGCGCTCGGACTCGGTGATCACGCCCTTGGCATACTGGCCCTCGACCTTCCCGGCCAGCTTCTCGTGCGTTTCGAGAATCTTCGGCTTGGCACTCGGGGTCGTCACGTCCTCGAGCCCGATGGTCACCCCGGCCTTGGTGGCGTAGCGGAAGCCCGTGTTCTTGACGTTGTCGAGAATCTCGGCCAGTTCCTTCTTGTCGTAGATGCGCGCGCAGCGCTCGACGAGTGCGGCGAGCTCCTTCTTCTTCACCGGAGCGTCCTGGAACGGAAAGTCCTCGGGGAAACTCTCGTTGAAGATCACTCGTCCTGCCGTCGTCTCCTTCAGACGACTACCGTTACTTGGAGCTAGGGTCTCTTCGTCCTCGCCCTCGAAGCGCTTGAGGCCCCGCACCTTGACCTGGGCGTGGATGTCGACCGCCTTGGCGTCGTACGCCTTGAGCAGTTCGGCCGCGTTGGAGAACACCATGCCCTCGCCCTTCTCGCCGCCGTGCTCGGCGGTGAGGTAGTAGGCGCCGATGATGATGTCTTGCGTCGGCGCCACGATCGGATCGCCGTGCGCGGGACTCAGCACGTTGTGGGCGGACAGCATGAGCAAACGAGCCTCGGCCTGAGCCTCGGAGCTCAGCGGTACGTGAACCGCCATCTGGTCGCCGTCGAAGTCGGCGTTGAAGGCCACACATACGAGCGGGTGGATCTGAATGGCCTTGCCCTCGACCAGCACCGGTTCGAAGGCCTGGATGCCCAGCCGGTGCAGCGTCGGCGCGCGGTTGAGCAGTACGGGGTGCTCGTGAATGATCTCCTCGAGCACATCCCACACCTGCGGACGGCTGCGCTCGACCATGCGCTTCGCGCTCTTGATGTTCTGCGCGTGACCCAGGTCGACCAGACGTTTCATGACGAACGGCTTGAAGAGCTCGAGCGCCATCTGCTTGGGAAGACCACACTGATGAAGCTTCAGCTTCGGGCCGGCGACGATGACCGAGCGACCCGAGTAGTCGACGCGCTTTCCGAGCAGGTTCTGCCGGAAGCGGCCCTGCTTTCCTTTGAGCATGTCCGACAGCGACTTGAGGGGACGGTTGCCCGGTCCGGTGACCGGGCGGCCGCGCCGGCCGTTGTCGAACAGAGCGTCGACCGCCTCCTGGAGCATGCGCTTCTCGTTGTTGACGATGATCTCGGGAGCGCCGAGGTCGAGAAGTCGCTTGAGGCGGTTGTTGCGGTTGATGACTCGCCGGTAGAGGTCGTTCAGATCACTCGTAGCGAAGCGGCCACCGTCGAGCTGCACCATCGGACGAAGGTCCGGTGGAATAACGGGGACGCAGTCGAGCACCATGCCGAGCGGAGAGTTCTTCTTCGACTTCTCCGTGAACGGCGCAACGACCTTGAGGCGCTTGATGGCGCGCTGACGCTTCTGTCCCTTGGCGGTCTTGATCTGATCGCGTAGAAACTCCTCCTCGGCGGCCAGGTCGAGGTTGGCGATGAGGTCCTTGATCGACTCGGCCCCCATGCCTCCGTGGAAGTACTCGCCGTAACGGTCCTTGAGCTCGCGCCACTGAATCTCGTCGTCGACGATCTGCTTGACGCTGAGGTTCTGGAACAGCTCGAAGACGTCGCGCGCCATGGCGATGTTGCGCTCCGCCCGCTCGCGCACTTCCTTCTGCTGGCGCTCACTCTGATTCTTGGCCGCAGTCTTCTCGGAGCTCCGGGCCTTGCGCCCCTCCATCTCCTCGAGGCGGGCCTCGGTCTCCTTGAGGATCTCCTCGAGTCGGCGGTCACGGTCCGACTCGAAACGGGCGACCTCGTGCGAGATCTCCTCGGAGAGATCGGGCAGGACCTTGTGACGCTTGTCCTCGTCGACGGACGTCACGATGGACGCCGCGAAGTAAATGACCTTCTCGAGCTCCTTCGGAGCCAGATCGAGCAGGTAACCCAGACGGGAGGGAACGCCCTTGAAGTACCAGATGTGAGTCACCGGTGCGGCGAGCTCGATGTGGCCCATGCGCTCGCGACGCACCTTGGCGCGAGTGACCTCGACCCCACAGCGCTCACAGATGATGCCCTTGAATCGAACCCGCTTGTACTTACCGCAGTAGCACTCCCAGTCCTTGGTGGGACCGAAGATCTTCTCGCAGAAGAGGCCGTCCTTCTCGGGCCGCAGCGTGCGGTAGTTGATGGTCTCGGGCTTCTTGACCTCACCGTTGGACCAGGCTCGCACCTGGTCCCCGGTGGCGAGCCCGATCCTCAGTTCGTCGAAATAGTTGACGTCGAGCACTGACCTAGACCTCCTCAACGCTAGATGGCTCGCGACGGGATAGGTCGATACCCAGCTCCTCCGCGGTGCGGAAGATGTCCTCGTCGATCTCTTTCATCTCGATCTCCTCGCCGGTGGCGGAGAGCACCTCGACGTTCAGGCAGAGGGATTGCATCTCCTTGATGAGCACCTTGAAGGACTCGGGGATCCCGGGCTCGGGGATGTTCTCGCCCTTCACCACCGCCTCGTAGACCTTCACGCGCCCGAGCACGTCGTCCGACTTGATCGTCAGCAGCTCCTGCAGGCAGTAGGAGGCGCCGTAGGCCTCGAGGGCCCACACCTCCATCTCGCCGAAGCGCTGCCCACCGAACTGGGCCTTACCTCCGAGTGGCTGCTGCGTGATCATCGAGTACGGACCGGTCGAACGTGCGTGAATCTTGTCGTCGACCATGTGGCTGAGCTTCAGCACGTACATGTAACCGACGGTGATCTCGTTGTCGTACGGCTCACCCGAGCGCCCGTCGTAAAGCTGCGCCTTGCCGACGGAGTTGACGAGCGGGTACTCGGTCTTACGGGCTGCGACGGTGTCGAGGGCTTCGAGGATCTCGTCCTCGCGCGCTCCATCGAACACCGGAGTGGACACCCATTGCGGGTCGGCGTCGTGCCACTTCCCCGGCTCGAGGGTGTGCTCGCCGTCGTCGAAGTGATGCTTCGCGACCCAACCGAGGTGGCTCTCGAGCACCTGGCCGAGGTTCATTCGAGACGGCACACCGAGCGGGTTCAAGATGATGTCGATCGGAGTTCCGTCCGGCAGGAAGGGCATGTCCTGCTCGGGCAGGATCTTCGAGATCACACCCTTGTTTCCGTGACGCCCGGCGAGCTTGTCGCCCTCGGAGATCTTGCGCTTCTGTGCAACGAACACTCGAACGAGCTCGTTGACGCCGGGGGACAACTCGTCGCCCTGCTCACGAGTGAACAGGCGGACGCCGATGACCTTGCCCGACTCTCCGTGGGGCATCTTGAGCGAGGTGTCGCGCACCTCGCGTGCCTTCTCGCCGAAGATCGCCCGGAGGAGCCTTTCCTCGGGAGTGAGCTCGGTCTCACCCTTCGGCGTGACCTTGCCCACGAGGACGTCCCCGGGGCCGACATCGGCACCGATGCGAATGATCCCGCGCTCGTCGAGGTCGGCGAGAACCTCCTCGGAAACGTTGGGGATGTCCCTGGTGATCTCTTCGGGACCGAGCTTGGTATCGCGCGCGTCGACCTCGTACTCCTCGATGTGGATCGAGCTCAGGATGTCCTTCTTGGCGAGGCGCTCGGACAGGATGATGGCGTCCTCGAAGTTGTAGCCCTCCCAGGACATAAACGCGACCATGAGATTCGCGCCCAGCGCCATCTCGCCGTTGTCGGTCGAAGCACCGTCGGCGAGCACGTCGCCGGTCTTGACCCTCTGGCCCTCGTGCACCAGCGGACGCTGGTTCATGCAAGTCGACTGGTTGGACCGACGGAACTTCTCGAGCTTGTAGACGTGGCGCTCGTGCCCGGTCTTGGCGGCGATCACGATGCGCTCGGCCGTGACCTCCTCGATGGTCCCGTCCTGCTCGGCGACCACGACGTCACCCGCGTCGGTTGCCGCGCGGAACTCGAGCCCGGTCCCCACGATGGGGGCCTGCGGCTTGAGCAACGGCACGGCCTGGCGCTGCATGTTGGCACCCATCAGCGCTCGGTTGGCGTCGTCGTGCTCGAGGAACGGGATGCACGACGCGCTGACCGATACGATCTGCTTGGGGCTGACGTCCATGTAGTCGACGTCGCCCGGGGCGACGTAGATGACCTCGTTGTGGCGGCCGCGCGCCAGCACCTGGCCCTCGGTGAAGCGCCCCTTGTCGTCGATCACCGCGTTGGCCTGGGCGATCACCGCGCGGTCCTCCTGGTCGGCGGTGAGGTACTCGATCTCGGTGCTCACCTTGCCTCTGCTGACTTTGCGGTAGGGGGTCTCGACGAAGCCGTAGCGATTGAGGCGCGCGTAGGTCGAGAGCGACGCGATGAGACCGATGTTCGGCCCCTCAGGGGTCTCGATCGGGCACATGCGGCCGTAGTGGCTCGGGTGCACGTCACGCACCTCGAAGCCGGCGCGCTCGCGGCTCAGGCCGCCGGGGCCGAGGGCCGAGAGACGTCGACGGTGCGTGAGCCCCGCCAGCGGGTTCGTCTGGTCCATGAACTGGCTGAGCTGGCTCGATCCGAAGAACTCCTTGATGGACGCGACCACCGGGCGGATGTTGATCAGCGTCTGCGGCGTGATGGCCTCGACGTCCTGGGTCGTCATGCGCTCCTTGACCACCCGCTCCATGCGCGAAAGACCAACGCGGATCTGGTTCTGGATGAGCTCACCGACGGGACGGACGCGGCGGTTGCCGAAGTGGTCGATGTCGTCGGTCTCGTAGTCGGGGTCGTTGGCGTGCAGCTTGACCAGGTAGCGAATAGTCTCGAGGATGTCCTCCTTGCGGAGCACCGAACCCATCTCGGTGATCGAATCCTCGGTCGACTCGAAGCCCAACTTGCGGTTGACCTTGTAACGCCCGACGCGCGCCAGGTCGTAGCGCTTGGGGTTGAAGAAGAGGTTCTCGAGCAGGCTGCGCGCGCTCTCGACGGTGGGGGGTTCCCCCGGCCGAAGCTTGCGGTAGACATCGATCAAGGCCTCTTCCTGGGTCTCGATCGTGTCCTTCTCGAGCGTGGCTGCGATGGACTCGGCATCGTCGAACATCTCGAGGATCTCGTTGTCGTCGCCGAAGCCGAGCGCCTTCAGCAGCACCGTCACGTACTGACGCCGCTTGCGATCGACGCGCACACCGACGGTGTCGCGCTTGTCGGTCTCGAACTCGACCCACGCGCCGCGCGCCGGGATGACCTTGCACGCGTAGACGTCCTTGTCCGACGTCTTGTCGACGCTGCGGTCGAAGTACACGCCGGGCGACCGCACGAGCTGACTCACGACCACGCGCTCGGTTCCGTTGATGATGAAGGTGCCCGTCTCGGTCATCATCGGGAAGTCACCCATGAAGACCGTCTGCTCCTTGATCTCGCCGGTCTCCTTGTTGATGAAGGCGGCGGTCACGAACAGCGGGCGAGAGAAATCGAGGTCCTTCTCCTTGCACTCGTCCTCGTCGAACTTCGGTGGCTCGAAGCGGTGGCTGAGGAACTGCAGTGCGAGGTTCCCGGTGAAGTCCTCGATCGGGGACATGTCATCGAGGGTGTCCTTCAGCCCTTCCTCGAGGAACCAGGTGAAGGACTCCTTCTGCACCGAAATCAAGTCCGGGGGCGGGAGGACTTCGGTGAGTTTTGCGAAAGTACGACGTTCGCGCAGGGCGTTGAACGACAAGCGAGCCTCCTCTGTGATGGTGCTCAAACGGCGGTTCTGAAGCTTGCTCCCCGAACGGATCGAACTGGGCGGTTCTTAGCCGCGCGACAGAACGTCTGAGACGTACAGGGGGTGGACACAGCAGCACGCGAGTATAGGCGCACGCCTAGACCCGCGTCAATCGAGTGGCTATTCAGTTGGCCTGATCGTGGCAGCGCCTGTATAGGTACCCCTCAGATTGGGCCAGAATTCACCATAATCCCGGTCCTGCCTCCGGGTCAACACTTTTCGCGGGCGTCCTATTCCCGCCGCGGGCCCTACTTGAGCTCGACCGTGGCGCCGGCGGCCTCGAGCTTCTCCCTGGCCTCGTCCGCCTGCTCCTTGTTGACCTTCTCGAGCACGGGCTTGGGCGCGTTGTCGACCAGGTCCTTGGCCTCCTTGAGGCCGAGGCTGGTGAGGCTGCGCACCTCCTTGATGACCTGGATCTTCTTGTCACCGGCGGCGTTGAGCACGACGTCGAACTCGGTCTTCTCCTCTTCGACGGCTGCCTCGCCTCCACCACCGCCGGGGCCGGCGGCAACTGCGACCGGGGCGGCTGCGCTCACGCCGAACTTCTCCTCGAACGCCTTCACGAACTCGCTCAGCTCGAGCACCGTCCAGTTGGCAATCGCATCCAGTACCTCGTCGTGGCTAAGCGTCTTGCTGGCCATGGATCACTCCTCCTCGTGGGTGCTAGTTTTCTGCGCCTCCGGAAGCGGCAACTTCGGGGGACTCGTCTGCTTCGCCGGACTCTTTCTGGGTGGCGACCTGGGCCAGCATCGAGCCGAGGTCCCGCAGCAGCGCCGCGAGGGCACCGACCGCCAGCGTCGCCGGCTGGTTCATCATCATGGCGATCTTGGCCAGCTGGGTCGCGCGCGGCTCGAGCTTCGCAAGATCGCTCGCCTGCTGGGCGGAAATGATCTTGCCGGCCAGGATGCCGCCCTTGACCTGCAGGACGGGCCATCTCTTGGCCGCCTCGTCGAGCGCCTTGGCGGCCGCGGCCGCGTCGCCCCTGACGTAAGCGATGGCGGTCGGCCCCACGAGGAACTCGGCAAGCTCGTCCAAACCGATGTCCTTCACGGCAATCCGGGCGAGGCTGTTCTTCGACACCCGGTACTCGGCGTCGGGATCCGCCTCTCGCAGGGCGTTTCGAACCTCGGCCATCTCGCCGACGCTCAGGCCTCGGTACTCGGTCAGCAGGGCAGCCTCGCTGCTACTGAACTTGTCCGAGATGTCTTTGACCGCAGCCGCCTTCTCCGGTCTGGCCATAGGCGCCTCTCCCTCTAGATCCTCCGACAAAAAAAGCGGTCGCCAGACGGCGACCGCGCACGAGAAAGTGCGTTCACGGATCCTGAGATCCGCCTTCGTTCGCCTGCGCAGGCTCGGAGCATTAAGGGCGAACCCGCCTGCGGTCTGGGGCTGCTTCAGCGTAAGAGGATAACTCATCGTCTATTGAGGAGGGACACCATGGAGTTCGCCGAGGTCGTGCGCCGGCGCAAGATGATCCGCAACTACCGGGACGACCCCGTCGCGCCGGAGGCCCTCGAGCGCATCGTGCATGCCGCTCGTCGGGCTCCCAGTGCCGGCCACACCCAGGGTCAGTACCTCGTCGTCGTCACCGAAGCGAAGACGCGTCGAGCCATCGCCGAGTTGGGAAACGAGCCTCATTACGTCGCGCAGGGGATGCCTCCGTGGATGTCGACCGCCCCGATCCACGTCGTGGTATGCGTCCGTGAGGACGATTACCACGAGCGCTATCAGGAGGCGGACAAGCTCACCGAGGACGGGACCGAGATGGAGTGGTCCGTCCCCTACTGGTGGGTCGACGCGGGTGCAACCATGATGCTGCTTCTCCTGGCCGCCGTGGACGAAGGACTCAGCGCCGGCTTCTTCGGCTCCCACAGGCTCGAGGGTCTGAGGCGCTTACTCGCCATCCCCACCGACGTGTCACCGGTCGGAATCATCACGATCGGTCACGCCGCCTCGACCGCCACGACCGGCTCGGCCAAACGAGGCCGTCGGCCGGCCGAGCAAATCGTCCACCGAGAACGCTGGAACCCCGGCTCTGGATAATGGTTGGCCATCACCGGGCCCATGAAGCCGACGGGAAGGGGCCCGGGAACGCCTTTTCGCTCTCGCAACCGGTGGGCGGGACCCATAGTCAAATCGTGCCCCGGCGCGTCGATCTGCGACCGATCATCGGGACTGGATCTCGCGTAGTCGCTAGTTGTCGAAGGGGCCCGAACTGCCGCCGCCGGGAAAGCCGCCGCCGGGATCCTGCTGGCTGAAGTAGCGCTGGAACTCGTCGGCGAGCTCGTCGCCCGAGGGAATGCGCTCCTCCTCCGCTAGCGCCTCGAGCCGCTCTACGTACTCCTTGGCATCGGGGCGACCCTCGACGATCGCGTCGAGCTGGGCGCGCTCGGTAAGGGCCTGCCGGCGGAGCTCGTCGAGCGAGACCTCGGCCCCCAGTTGCGATGCCACGCGTCCCACCAAGACCAAAACGGCGTCGTGGTAGGGGCCGGCGACATAATGCGGCACCTGAGCGAAGAAGCCCACGGTGTCGATGCCGGCCTGCCCGAGCGCACGGTCCACGATGCTGATCGCGGCACTCGGCACCCGCATGGTCGGCGGCGGCTGATCGACGTCCGCCAGCAGGCCCTCGCGCGACGCCGTGGTCAGCATCGCAGTGGGTTTCGTGTGAGGCACCGCCGCAGGCACGGAGCCGAGTGTCACGTGAAGGCCGACGTTCAGCTCCTGTGCAAGTTGAACCACGGACGACGAGAACGCTCGCCAGCGCATGTCGGGCTCGGTACCCGTCATCACCAGAACGCCACGGCTCCCCAGAGTCGACTCCCTGACCGAGATCTCGGGCCAGGTCACGTTCGCCATCGCGCCGTCGACGATATCGAGGATCGGCCGGTTGGAGCGGTAATCGAAGAGCTCGTCCGGCTCGAAATAGGCAACGACCGGCCCGGTTGCGGCGATGTGCTTGGCGGCATCGGTCGCGACCGAGGCGGCATCCACCCAACCCATGAGGGCGGAGATCATCACGGGTCGCTCCGCCTCTACCGGTCGAAGCACGGTGTAGAGCTGCATGGTGCGACCCTATCGGTCAGATCTCGAAGCTGCCGCCGGCGCGCCAGTAGACGCCCGCCTCGCGCTCCATGAAGCCCTCGTCCACCAGATAGCGCCGCAGAGCCGCAACATCGTCGTGGTAACGACCGAGGATCGAATTGACCTCCTTTTCTGGATAGCGCTTGCCCGGCTCGAAGTCCTGCGCGAGGTGGTCGAGCACTATCGCCCGCTTCGAATGCTGCACCGGAATCGACATCAGCCGTCCGCTCGCAGGAACCGGGCAAGGACCATGGCGCCTGGGACGTCGCCGTTGGGATCCTCCGCCCTGCGCTTCTCGCCGATGCTGCGCGCCACCGTCATCAGCTCTTCCGTCAGAATCCTCACGACTCCGTTCGGCTCTCTCACCACGAGTTCGCCGGCCACCAGGCGAGCCAGTGCTTTTTCGATCGTGCGCGCATCGAGAGCCGTCAGCGCGCGAATATCCGTCGTCGATGACGCGCCGAGCGCCAGCGCGCTGAACACGCGTAGGCGATCGCGATCAGCAATGAGACCGAGCATGCGCTCGGCCTCGAGAGATTGCCAACTATCGTCTGTCGCTTCCATTGCATGCTCTCCCCATCGTGCGACGGTCGTGCCGCGCGCGATTCGAGAGAGGATCGCCGGCTACCCCTCGACTTCCTCCAGGTGCTTCTCCTCGAGGTCCTTGTAGCGAGTCGGATCTATGCGCACGCCGGGACCCATGGTCGTCGATACCGTGATGCTCTTCAGGTACCGGCCCTTGGCGGCGGGCGGTTTTGCGCGGACGAGCTCGTCCATCACCGTGGCGTAATTCACTGCGAGATCACCCTCTTCGAAGCTCTTCTTCCCGATGACGAGGTGCAGATTGCCGTGGCGATCGGTGCGGTACTCGACGAGACCACCCTTGAGATCACCGACGGCCTTCGCGACGTCCGGCGTCACGGTTCCGGACTTGGGGTTCGGCATCAGGCCGCGGGGGCCGAGAACTCGTCCCAGCTTGCCCACGACGGGCATCATGTCGGGGGTCGCGACCGCGGCGTCGAAGTCGAGCCAGCCGCCCTGGATACGTTCGGCTAGATCGTCGTCACCGACCACGTCGGCGCCCGCCTCTTCGGCCGACTTGGCCTGCTCTCCTTTGGCGAAGACGGCGACGCGAATGCTCTTGCCCGTGCCCTTGGGAAGAGACACCGCGCCTCTAACCATCTGGTCGGCCTTACGAGGGTCGACTCCCAGTCGAAGGTTCAGCTCGACGGTCTCGTCGAACTTGGCCGAGGGGAGGGACTTCAGCAGCTTCAGCGCGGCACCCGCTGAGTGCAGTTGGTCGCGGTCGATCTTGCTCAGTGATTCCTTCAAACGCTTGCCGGTTTTCGGCATGTTGCTCTTGCCTCCTCGTGGTCGGCGAAGGAACCCGAGTTCCCTCTCCCACTTGCTGGAAGTGCGTGTCTATCGGACGGTGATGCCCATCGAGCGAGCGGTGCCCTCGACGATCTTCATGGCGGCCTCGACGTCGTTAGCGTTGAGGTCGGGAAGTTTCGTCTCGGCGATCTCTCTTACCTGATCCCGCGTCACGGTGCCGACTTTGGCCCGGTTGGGCTCGCTCGAACCCTTGTCGATGCCCGCCTTCTGACGCAGCAGCACGGCGGCGGGCGGCGTCTTGGTGACGAACGAGAACGAGCGGTCCTCGTACACGGTGATCTCGACCGGCACGATCGTGCCCGTCTGCTGCTGGGTCTCGGCGTTGTACTGCTTGCAGAAGTCCATGATGTTGATCCCGGCCTGACCGAGGGCGGGTCCCACCGGGGGCGCGGGCGTCGCCTGGCCCGCGGGAATCTGCAGCTTCAGCAACTGCGTCACTTTCTTACGACGTTCTGCCATGTCCTCTCCTCGAATCCTTAGAGCTTGGCGACCTGGTCGAAGCCCAGCTCGACCGGAGTCTCACGGCCGAAGATATTGACCAGAACCTTGAGCTTCGACTGGTCGACGTTGATCTCGCTGATGGTCCCGGTGAAGTTGGCGAACGGTCCGGAGATGACCCGCACGCTCTCCTGCTCTTCGAACTCGAGCCGGGGCTTGAGCTTCTTCTTGTCCTCGGGCTTGACCTGGAGAATCTTGTCGATCTCGCGATCCGACAGAGGCGTCGGCTTCGCGCCCGAGCCGACGAATCCGGTCACGCCGGGCGTGTTCCGGACGACGTACCAGGAGTCGTCGTCGAGGTACATGCGGACGAGGAGGTAACCGGGAAATACCTTCTTCTGGACGACCTGCTTGCGCCCCTGCTTGATCTCCATGACGTCCTCCATGGGGATGACGACCTCGAAGATCTTGTCATCGACGTTCATCGACTGGATGCGGGACATCAGGTTGGTCTTCACCCGGTTCTCGTATCCGGCGTAGGTGTGTATGACGAGCCAGTCGCCGGGGCGCTCGGTCGGAGGAACGAAGGTGGTCTCGTAGTCGTCGATCTCGTCCTCGGCGGCTTCGGCGGAGTCGTCGGTGGCGGCCGCCCCGGACTCCTCGGCCGGCGCTGCCGCTGTGTCCGGCTCGGCGGCTTCGGTCTCGGTGGGGACGGGATCGTCGCTCGCGGCAACCTGCTCGACCGGAGCGGCGGCGTCCGCGCGGTCCTCGGTTTCCTCCGGGGCCTCTTCGGCGGCCTGCTGGTCGGCCTCGAGCTTCTGGTTCTCGGTGTGGATTTCCTGCATCAGATGTCAACTCCAAACAGCGCAAGCACGGCCTTCGTGAAGACGAAATCCATGCCTGCGATAAGAACGGCGATCACCATTGCCGCAACGAGCACAACGGTCGAATACGACATGATTTCGGTGCGAGTCGGCCAGTTGACCTTCTGCAGCTCGGCGATTACTTCCTTGACGAATTGGCGAGGCTTGGTGCGCTGCCGCTTCTGCTGCGCGGCAGCGGGCCGAGGGGCGGGGGCCCGCTTCTTGCCCTCCTGCTTCTTCATCTCACGCTTGTACTGCCTGTTCACGACAGCCCTTTCCTCGAGCTTCGACGGTCGCTCCACGTCCTCGCTGTCGCCGAAGCGCGCCGCAGAAGGGTCCGGTGACGGGGGGGTGAGGCGAATCCCAAGACTAGCACGGGCGAGACTGGGGAGGCGAGCACGGCGTCCTGTGGGGCAGCCTGCGGGTTCTCGCGTTTGCTCCGTGGCTCTGGGCGTGGGTTACCGGAATAACGCACTCCTACGTGACGACCGCCGCGCCGGTCGCCGTGCCCGATGGGCACGACGTACCGGAGGACCTGACGGGTCTCGAGCGTCCCATGAGGTCGAAACCCTGCCCGGGCAATCGGCAGACCGTGAGAACGACCTCGGCGTTCGAGCTCCCTCCCGCCAAGCACCGGCGGCGAAAGAGCCCCGACGACCTAGAACGAAACCCGGCCCCGGCACACCTCGTCGGTCTTGAGGTTGCGTGCTCGGCCCCTGAATTTGTCGGTGCCGAGGTGGTTTCGCACCTTGCGTTCGATCTCGAACGAGCCGCTCGGCGGCTGGGTCACCCTCTTGCCCCTGAAATAACGCTTCCCGTCGTGCCTCAAGGTGACTCTCCACTTGTGACCGTTGACGTTCTGGTCGACCTCGTATTCGGCCTCGAGCTTCCCGTCGTCCTTCTTGACCTTGAACTTCCAGTCGCTGGCCCCACTGCAGCTCCCTCTTCTTTCGACCTCGCGATCGCCCCCCGCGGCCACCGGGGCGGCCAGGACGCCTACTCCGACGATGGCGACAAGCACCAGACTGAACGCCTTCTTCATGGTCGTCTCCCTCCTAGAACTACGGCTGACGCGGTGTTCACAGGTGTTCAACGAGGAGCGAACGGTGGCGTTACGGCCCGAGCCGTTTCTGGACCCTCAGGGGCGCGTCATCCGACACCTACGGGTCCAAGAGTGAAAAGAATCAGCAGGGCGGGAGGGATTCGAACCCCCGGCCACTGGTTTTGGAGACCAGCGCTCTGACCAGACTGAGCTACCGCCCTAACGGTGTAGCAGTTTAGGTCGCGCCGACCTCGCTGTCACACCCGAGAGAGGGAACGATCAGGCGGCGGCCAGACGGCCTCTGCCGGTTCTGCGTGAACGTCCGGACGATCGGGCGTGGCTCCGCCACAGCATCGCTCCCGCAGCACCGACAACCGCCAGCGTAGCAGCGGCCCCGCCGGCGTAGGCGGCGCGGTTGCGAGTCACGTGGGAACGGAGGTGGTCGACCCTCGAGGCCTCGCCGGGAATGGCAATCAGCTTCGCCGCCAACCCGGCCGGGGGGTCAACCGCACGAGCTTCGAGCGTCCGCATCGACGCGACCAGGCTCCTGTAGGTCTCGAGCTCGGCGCGACATTCCCGGCAGCGCGCGAGATGGCGTCGCACGGCGAACGAGGGCTCGCCCTCACCGGCAACGGCGGGGATCATCTCTCGAACTTCAGCGCACCTCATCGTGGCTCCTACGCACTCGGCAACCTGTCATTGATTCTCACTCGTCACGAGGTCCTTCAACCTCTTGCGCCCCCTGTGGACCCTTACCTTCGCTGCGGTCTCGGTGATCTTCAGCTGTTTGGCCACTTCCTCCATCGACATCCCGTACACGTCCCTGAGCACGAGCGCCGCCCGGTAGTGCTCCGGCAGCAATCTCAGAGCTTCCTCGACCGCCTCCAGCTCTATGCGGGCTCCCGCCAGGGCCTCGGTCGAGGCCGACGAGGGCAGCCGGGCGATCAGCTCGTCATCGGCCCCTATTTCGTGTTCCCGCTTGCGCCTCCGACGTCGCTGCTTGCTGATGGCCGCGTTGGCCGCCACGCGATACATCCACGTCGAGAACATCGCATCGCCGCGGAACGCGCCGAGCGCCCGCCACGCCTTGAGGTACGCGTCCTGCGTCGCCTCGGCGGCGTCATCGGGATCACGGAGAATCCGCAGACACAGCGAGTACACCTCTCGATGGGTTGCCTCCACGAGTTCGGCCCATGCGACCTCATCACCCTTCTTGCAGCGCTCGACGAGTTCGAACGGAACCAGCTCTCGAGGAGCTTCGCTCCCACCGTTCTTAGGACGCTTCACGACCTCGTAGGTTACCGGGCGGTTACCGGGCGCGATCGTCGAGACGATCGCTGGGGTTACCGGGCGCCCTTGGAGGCTGAGGTCAGCGGGCGTCGAAGAGGGTTTCGAGCTGGCTCAGCATCTCGGCCTTGTCGAGCTCGTGCTCGCGCTGGGCGGCGAGCTCCGCCTTGGTGCACGTGAGCACCGTCATGACTGCGCCGCTCAACTCCGCGGGATCGAACGGCTTGGTCACGTAATAGTCGGCGCCCAGCCGGAAGCCCTCGGCCCAGTCGGTCTCCGCGCTGCGAGCGGTCACCATGAGCACTTTGACGTTCGAGACACCCGCCTCGGCCATTGCCTTGAGTACGGCGAAACCGTCCATGTGCGGCATCATCACGTCGAGCATGATGAGATCGGGCGGGTCGCGCAGGATCGCTTCGAGGGCCCTGCGGCCGTCGGGCACCGCCGCTACCTGGTGCCCCTCGTCGGTGAGGATGCCGCACAGCAGCGCCCTCAAGTCGGGGTCGTCGTCGGCCACCAGGATGCGAGCAGTCCCCACCGTTGTTCGGTCCACGCCTCAGCCTTCTCCTAGTATCGACTCGAGCTGCGACAGCAGCCGCGACCTGTCCATCTCCCGCTCCCTGCTCGCTTTGAGCTCCTCGCGCGAAAGAGCAAGCAATCCCTCGACCTGCCTGACGACCTCGTCGGGGTCGAGCGGTTTCGTGGCGTAAGCGTCCGCGCCGAGCTCGAAGCCCCGGCTCGCGTCGTGCTCGGAACCCCCGGCGGTCAGCACCAGCACCCGGGTCAGGTCACGAAGCCCCGAGTCGTTCAGCTTCTCGAGAACCTCGTAACCGTCCTGGTTCGGCATCATCACGTCGAGCAGGATGAGGTCGGGTGTGACCTCGCCGAGGGCCGCAACCACCTTGAGCCCCTCGCCCACGGCGGCGACCTCGTGGCCCTGCTCCACCAGCGCGATCACGAGCATCTGCCGGATTTCGGCGTCGTCGTCCGCGATCAGAATGCGTGCCATGCGTAAGCGAAGTCCTATGGGCTAGTCGGTTCCCTCAGTTCCCCTAGGGAATCTCCCCTAGGGAATCGGCCGCCGAGGCGACTTCCTTGAGTTTCCAGGCGGTCTCACACCGGGGCTCTCAGCCGCCTGCCACGGCCGGAATGATCGAGACCTGGGCGCCTTCAGGCACCGGGGTCCCGAGACCGTCTAGAAACCGGACGTCTTCGTCGTTGACGTAGACGTTGACGAAGCGGCGGAGCTGTCCCGAGCCGTCCAGCAGGCGTTCGCCAAGCCCGGGGTGGCGCGCGTCGAGGTCGTTGATCAACGAGGCCACGTCGTCGCCCGCCCCCGACACTTCGCTCGCTCCATCGGTCAGGGTTCGGAGCTGGGTGGGAACCTTCACCTTGATGCTCACGTCTTTTCTCCTTTCGGGCCAAGTGCGGCATCGACATCTTCCACGCGCGGTTCGATCGAGTGGGTCGGCCTCGTCTCGCCGAGCGCCTCGAGGGTCTTGAGCCCGACGCCGGTGATCAACGCAACCGTTTCCTGATCGGGCGAGATCGCGCCGCTCCGAACTGCTTGCTCCAGAGCCGCGACGGTTACGCCCCCGGCCGTCTCGGTGAAGATTCCCTCGGTGCGAGCCAAGAGCCTCATCCCCTCGACTACCGACTCCTCCGGAACTGCTTCGACCGTGCCGCCGGAGGATCGCACCTCGCTGAGCGCGTAGTAGCCGTCCGCGGGATTGCCGATGGCGAGTGACTTTGCGATCGTCCTCGGCTTTACGGGCCGTACATCGCTTGCGTCCTCGGCGAAGGCCGTCGCTACCGGCGAGCAACCCTCCGCCTGGGCACCGTGAATCTGCATGTTCGGCTCGGCGAGCAAGCCCACGGTGTGTAGCTCGCGCATGCCCTTGCCCATCTTGGTGAGCAGCGACCCGGATGCGACGGGGACGACGACGACGTCCGGAGCTCGCCACCCGAGATGCTCGGCTATTTCGAAGGCGAGCGTCTTCGAGCCCTCGGCATAGTAGGGGCGGACATTGAGGTTCACGAAGGCCCAATGGTGGCTGCCGGCCAGCTCGGCGCACAACCGGTTGACGTCGTCATAGCTGCCGTTGACCTCCATCACGTCCCCGCCGAAGACGACCGTGCCTGCCACCTTGCCGGTCTCGAGGTCCGCCGGAATGAAGACCACGCTGCGCATTCCGGAAGCTGCTGCGTGAGCTGCGACCGCGTTCGCGAGGTTGCCGGTGGATGCGCAGGCTGCGACCTCGTAACCGAACCAACGGGCCACGCTGAGCGCGACGGATACGACTCGATCCTTGAACGAGTGAGTCGGGTTGCCGGCGTCCGATTTGATCCACAGCGTCTTGAGTCCCAGCTCCGCCGCCAGTCTGGGCGCGCGGCGCATCATCGTTGCGCCGGCGCCGATATCGACGACACCCTCTGCCGGTGCCGGTAACAGATCCGCGTACCGCCACATCGAGCGGGGGCCGGATGCGATCGACTCCTTGGAAATCGACGATGCGATTTCGTCGTAGTCGTAGCCGATCTCCAAGGGTCCGAAGCAGAACTCGCAGACATGCTGTGGCGCAACCGGATACTCCTTGCCGCACTCTTTACAGAAGAGACCTCGCACGTGCTTCACCTGACCGCCTCATTTCGATCATCGGAACTTCGCATGCATATCGGTGGAACCGAGCGCCGATCCGCTTACTCTCGTCTTTGATGAGAAGCGGGTTCCAGCATCCTGAGATTCTGGATTGGTTCGATCGCCGCAACTTTGGGCCGTCGAACCCGGGACCCTTTGCACCCGATCCGGGCCTTCTCGCCGAGCTGAAGCGAGCGAAGGGTCTGCGGGCAAGCGTATGCCTTCCTGCCCTAAACGAACAAACGACCGTCGGTGACATCTGCGCGAGCATCCGAACGGAGCTCATGGAGCGCACCGGCCTCATCGACGAGCTGATCGTCGTCGATTCGGGTTCCGAGGACGACACGATCACGGTCGCTGCGGCGGCGGGGCCGCAGGTGTACCGCGGATGCGACGTCTTCCCCCAGGTGGGTCACGTGCTCGGGAAGGGCGAGGCGTTGTGGAAGAGCCTCGCGGTGAGCAGCGGCGACCTCATTTGCTGGTGTGATTCCGACATACGCAACTTCGATCCGCGCTTCATCGTGGGGCTGTTCACCCCGCTGCTCATAGACGACGAGATCAAGATGACCAAGGGCTTCTACCGGCGCCCCCTCGAAGGCGATCCCACGGGTGGGGGCCGGGTGACGGAGCTCGTCGTTCGCCCGCTGCTGCACCTGCTCTATCCCACGTTGACCGGATTGATTGGGCCTCTGTCCGGCGAGTACGCGCTCCGGCGCGAGTCTCGCTCTCGAGCTTCCCTTCTTCACCCACTACGCGGTCGGCTAGGGCGCATCAAGCTGACCGAGGATCTGTCCGACGCGCTCGTGCAGTTCATCCCGAAGGAGAATGGGCCCGTCGCCGTTCGTTTCGATCAGGAGATAATCGAGCGACCGCCCATGGCCAACGTTCTCCTCCCGACTTGAACCACGGACCGCCTCCGGACGCCGAAGGCGTTCTCGAGCTCCTGCGGCAGCGCGGCCACCGCATGACCGCTCAGCGGCGCGCGCTTGTGGTCGAGATCATGAACACGAGTGGTCACATCGCTCCCGCCGAAGTCGCCGAGCGAGTGCAACAACGAGTGCCGGGAGTCAATCCGTCCACGGTGTACCGAACCCTCGAGCTGCTCGAGGAGGTGGGGGTGCTGACTCATGCGCACGTCGAACGGGGATCGGAGTACCACCACGCGCACCGGCACGACCACGTCCACCTGATCTGCTCGAGCTGCGGAGTCGAGCGCTCGTTGCCGATCGCGACTCTCGGAGAGGTCGGTGAGGACTTCGAACGGGCGACCGGGTTTCGGCCCGACTTCACGCACTACGCGGTATGGGGCCTGTGTGAGGACTGCAAGAATCAGCGCCGGAACGACGGGTCGAAACCGTAGGGCAACTCGAGCCGGTTGGCCTGCATGAGCAGCTCATCACCCAGGATTTCGTGGGTCGGCCCATCGGCGGTGATGACGCCCTCGTTCAGGACCACCGATCGGTCGCACAGCTCGAGCGCATAAGGCATGTCGTGGGTCACCATAAGCATCGTGAGATCAAGCCCTTGGAGGATCGTTGCCAGCTCCCGCTTGGCTGCAGGATCGAGGTTCGACGAGGGTTCGTCGAGCACCAGGATCTCGGGCTCCATGACCAGCACCGTCGCAATCGCGACCCTTCGTCGCTGACCGAAGCTGAGATGATGCGGTGGGCGACCGACGTACTCGGCCATGCCCACAGCGTCGAGCGCGGCTCCGACGCGAGCCTCCAGCTCTGCTCCCCCGACGCCGAGATTCGCAGGCCCGAAGGCGACGTCCTCTCGTACCGTCGGCATGAAGAGTTGATCATCCGGATCCTGAAACACCAGCGCCACGCGCCGCCGGATCTCCCTCAGGTTCGCCTTGGCGACCTCGAGACCACCGACGTGAACGCAACCCGCCCCCGCCGTCAAGACCCCGTTCAGGTGCAGTATCAGAGTCGTCTTGCCGGCGCCGTTGGGGCCGAGGAGCGCCACGCGCTCGCCACGGGCGACCGCGAGATCGACGCCGAACAGAGCCTGCAGCCCGTCGGGGTAGGCAAAGGCAAGACCTCGAACCTCGAGCGCGTTCACAGCCACGCAAGGACGCAGACGATCGCCGCAACGCCGGGAACGAGAAGCGCAATCGACCACTGGCGCCTGGTCGCCTCGTGCGTGGCCAACTCGGGCATGGCTCCTGCATACCCGCGCGACATCATCGCCAAAAAGACTCGCTCACCTCGCTCATAGGAGCGGATGAACAGCGTCCCCGCGGAGGACGCCAGCGCTCTCGCATGCCATAAGAAACGGGGATCGTAACCACGCGATTCCCGGCCGACCTTCATCCGTCTCATCTCGGATGCGATGACGTCGGCATATCGAATCATGAAACCGGCGATCGCAATGATCAGCGGAGGGGTCTTGAGTTTCTGGAGCCCCTGCAGGATCGAG
Organism: Actinomycetota bacterium; assembly: GCA_050694055.1. Lineage (GTDB taxonomy): Bacteria > Actinomycetota > CADDZG01 > CADDZG01 > WHSQ01 > WHSV01. The sequence continues at coordinate 52,366 of JBOGWX010000161.1, read as the reverse complement.
GTGATCGGCGTGGTCGAGGCAAGAAGCATCATGGCCGCGGCACCAAGTGTGGCCTTGATGAAGATGTTCCAAGCCCCCCATAGCCCTTCGGTCGAAAGGCTCAGTCCCACCACGTCGATCCGCTCGCCGCGCGCGAGGAAGGGCAGGGCGAGCGCGAAGACCAGAAAGGGTGCTTCGATGGTGAGCCTGCGCAGCAACGCCGGCAGAGGCACCTCGGCCACGAACGTGAGCGCGATGATCAGAGCGACATAAACCCCATAAGCCCACACCGCCTCGCGCGGAGTGGCGACCACGACGAGCACGAAGGCGAGCGCCGCGGCGACCTTGCACTGGGGCGCGAGGGTGTGAAGCGGGCTGTGTCCGTGAACCAACAGCCCGTGACCGTGGGTGTGGCCGCCGCTCAGACCGGGCCTCCCGACGAGTTCGCAGGCGAACCCCCGGCGCGTCGCTTGCGCGCGAGAGCGAACAAGCCCAGTCCCAGGCCGAAGGTCGCAAGGATGCCGATCACGCCTGAGAGTCCCTTACTCACTCCCTCGTGGTCCACACCATGCACCGCGTAGTCGGCCAGGGGGCTGTCTCCCAAACCGTGATCGGTCTCGGTGGCCGCGAACCCTTCGTCCTCGGCCACCCGATTCAGCCCGTCGGGATTCGGGTTGGCGAAAGGGCTCACGAACAGCACCAGCGCGCATGCAAGCAGCAGCCCGGCGACCACGAACAAGCGCGTGTTCGAAGTGGCGTTCACGACCCCCCTCCTGCGGTCCCCATCCGAGGTTTCAACTCGAGTGGGGTCATCAGGTCGCGCGCCCCATGAACGAGGTCGGGCCTAACATCCAGCACCAGTCCGATGGTTGCAGCCGTGATGAGCCCTTCACCGACACCGATGAGCAGATGGACTCCGAGCATCGCGGTGAAAACCGAGCCGAGCGGGAGTTCGATATTTGCACCGAGCGCGAACTGGGCGAAGAACGCGAGCGCGGACAGAACCACCGAGATACCCGCCGCCACACCGGACGACAGAACGACGGCTGTGTGGGTGTCGGGAAGAAGCTTCCGTAAACCGGTGAAGATCGCGTAGCCACCGAGGGCCGTCACCAGGCCCATGTCGATGATGTTGAGGCCCAGGGCGCTGATACCACCATCCGCAAAGAAGGCCTGCACGATCAGCACCACGGTCACGCACAAGGCCCCCGCCCAAGGGCCTACGAGAACCGCCGCCAGAGCGCCTCCGAGAAGGTGCCCGCTGGTCCCCGCGGCAACCGGGAAGTTGAGCATCTGAACCGCGAAGACGAAGGCCGCCGTCAGGCCGGCGAGAGGAACCTGTTTGTCCTCCAGGTACTCGGAGGTCTTCCTCACGGCGACCGCGACCCCACCTGCCGCAATGACGGCGGCTCCGGCCGAGGTTCCGGCGTTGATGAACCCATCCGGAATGTGCATGCGCCCTCTTTCACTGGGTGGTCTGCGTTATTGCAATGAATTGCAATAAACCTACCGACTCAGAGTTCGGGCGCGCAACGCCGGCGGATTGCTCTGCTCAGCCGGAAGTTCTCGAGGGTGTCGCCTCTGCCTCGGTTTCCGCCGGTTTGGCCGTTTGCTTCGAGGGCTGGACGATGACCGCGGGGGGCGCGCGTCCGGTGCCGGCGTAGGGAGCGACCTCGGCCCCCAGCACGCGCGTCGCCCATAGATGCCCCAGCACCAGCTTGCCGACGGCCACCGCGGGCACGGCGAGCAGGATGCCCCAGAATCCGGCGAGCGCTCCGCCGGCCAGCAACGACAGCATCACGGTTACGGGGTGGATGCGGACGGTACGCTTCATGACGTTGGGACTCAGGAAGTGGTTGTCGATCTGTTGCACGATGATCTCGACGATCGCCGCCTGGAGGCCGAGGCCCACGCCGCCGTAGACGGTCCCGATGATGAAGCCGATGGCGCCACCGATGAACGGGCCGACCAGAGGGATCAGGTTGAAGAAGCCGGCGATTGCACCGATGACGAACCAGAAGGGCAGGCCGATAATCGCGAAGCCGACCGCGGACATCAGGCCGACCAGAAAGGCGACCATCAGTTGTCCCCTGAAGAAGCCTCCGACCGCACGTCCTATCTTGCCGCCCAGGTCGGCGACCTCCTCCTTGTGAGAGTTGGGAACCAGGTTGAGCATGTCGCGCTGCAGTTGCGGCAGGTCCATCAACAGGTACAGCGCGATGAGCGGCCCTATGACGAACCACAAGAGAACCCCGATGACGGAGGTACCGATCTCGGTGAGCCGTGCCGTCTGAGACTCGAAGAAACTCCGGAATCGCTGCGTAGCCCTGTCGCATTGCTCCAACGAGGGGCCTCCGCCCTCCCCGATCTCCTGGGAGCCGAGCAGACAATCGAATTGGGTCGTGCTGAAGTCCGTGCCCAACCGCCGGTTCACGCCGTCCACGGAACCGTCGACGAAGGTCACCACCCGGTCTCTGAACACCGGCCAGTCTTCCTCGAACGCGTCGATCTGTTGGGCGGCGAGCGGCGTAAGGGCGAAACCGAGCGCAGTAATGATTCCGGCGATCACGATGTACGAACCGACCGCGCCGAAGCCGCGGCGGAGGCCCATCCCCTCGAGTCGCGACACGATCGGGTTGAGCGCGTAGATGATGATGAGGGCGATCACAAGTGGCGGAAAGATGATGCTGATCTTGAACAGAGCCCAGACCGCCGCCGCTGCGACGATCAGCAGTCCGATGAGTGCCCACGCGGCCATGCCCGCACGACGAAGACGTTCGCCGGCCGGAAGGCGCGGAGGTACGGAAGTCGACACTCTTGAAGTATCCCCCTCAAACGGACGAACCGTACGGCGAAGCGACACCATCGCTTCGAGGCGGCTAGACGGAGAAGAAGCGACGCGGCTTGTCGGGACCCTCGGTAACGCGCTGGCGAATGAGTGAAGTGGTCGCCTTGACGACGGCGCCGGCCGTATCTCCGAACGCCTGAGCGCGCCCCACCGCCTCGATCAAGCTCGCACTCGCAAGGATGCCTTCCCGCTTGAGTGCCCGTGGGTCGATCGGAATCTCTCCGGCGACGGCAAAGCATCTGACCCCGGCGTCACGCGCCATCCGGGCGACACCGATCGGTGCCTTGCCTCCGAGGCTCTGCTCGTCGAGCCGGCCCTCGCCCGTAACCACCAGGTCCGCTTCCTCTATCTCGTCACGCAGTCGCGAGGCCTCGGCCACCACCTCGAATCCAGGGCCCAGAGTCGCTCCGAAGAAGGCCGCGAGACCCGCTCCCGTTCCTCCGCCCGCGCCGGCGCCCGGCCGTTCGGCGACATCGATCTCGAGGTCCTCACTGATGCGGCGTGCAAGGATTGCAAGTCCCTCCTCGAGGATCTCGACCTCCTCGTCGGTCGCGCCCTTCTGAGGGGCGAAGACGCGCGCGGCCCCCGACTCACCGACCAGCGGATTGTCGACATCGCAAGCGGCGACGAAGGTTGCTGCACGCACCTCCTTGCGCACCTGCGAGGCGTCGATTCGTGCGAGTCGCGGGAGCGATCCTCCACCCAGCGGAAGCTCCGCCCCGCTCGCATCCAAAAAGCGCCACCCGAGAGCGCGCGCGGCCCCCGTGCCTCCATCGGTAGATGCGCTGCCGCCGACGCCGATGAGGATCTTGCGCTCGCCCTCTTGTAGTGCTGCGGCGATGAGCTCACCCAGACCCAGACTCGAAGCCGCGAGCGCATCGGCGCTCTCGGAGTCGACCAGGGCGAGGCCGGCCGCATCCGACATCTCCAGCGCGCACGATCCGTCGGCGAGATGCGCCAGAGGAGCTTCCACGAGCCCGGTTAGCGGTCCGCTCACGCGCCGGGTTGACACCCGGCCCCCGTGTGCCAGGAGCAGCGCGTCCACCGTCCCCTCGCCTCCGTCGGCCGCCGGACGGAGCGTCAGCGACGCATGGGGAATCGCGGCGCGCACACCCTTGGCCATGGCATTCGCGACCTCGGACGCGCTGAGCGTCCCTTTGAACTTGTCCGGCGCGATAACCACGTGCATGCCCACTACGATACGAGGCGGTGAAGAAGAACACAGGGGTCGTGCTCGTCTCGAACCGGGGGCCGGTCTCCTTCATCGAGAGTGACGAAGGCTATGAGCTGAAGCGCGGCGCCGGAGGCTTGGCCGGCGCCATGGATCCCGTGGCCCGAGAGTTGGGCGAAGAAGCGATGTGGATCGCCTGCGCGACTTCGGCCACGGACAGAGAGGCCGTGTCCCGGGGCGCCACCGATCGACTCCAGGATGAGCTCGGCTATCGAGTGCGACTGCTGGACATCGATCCCGACACCTACGCGCAGTACTACGACGTCGTCTCCAACCGCATGCTCTGGTTCGCCAACCACTGCCTCTGGGACGAGCTCGGGATCGGAGACTTCGGTGAGGACGAGTTGAAGGCCTGGGAGTCCGCCTACCTGCCCGTCAACGTGGCCTTCGCTTCAGCAGTGCTCGAGGAATCCGACGCCGACGATCTCATCCTCTTTCAGGACTACCACCTCAGCGTGGCTCCCCGGCTGGTGAGGGAGCAGCGGCCGGAACAGACCATCTTTCACTTCACACATTCATCGTTCTGCGCGCAGGGGCTCGAGCGCGTGCCTGAGGCCGTGCGCACCGGTGTCATCGAGGGCCTGCTCGGAACCGATCTGCTCGGCTTCCATGTGGCTGCGTGGGTCGATGCCTTCATCGATTGCTGCGATGAGATGGGATACGAGGTCGACCGCCGGCGAGGCTGCATCGAGCATCAAGGGAGAACGACCTGGGTGCGGGCCTATCCGATCCCCATAGACGCGCCGGCGCTTCAGGAGCTCGCCGGCTCAGAGGTGGTACGCACCTGGGGCGATCGCTTTCTCGAGGAGAGCAACGGCCCCGCGGTCGTGCGAGCCGACCGGACCGAACCGTCCAAGAACATCGTGCGCGGCTTCGAGGCATTCGGCGCCTTGCTCGATCGCAGAGAGGACCTTCGACACGTCACCTTCTTTGCCTGTCTTTATGGATCGCGCCAGAGCATGAAGGAGTACCAGCGCTATCTCGAGGACATCGAAGCCAGCATCGCGCGCGTCAACGAGCGACACCCGGATGCGATTCGCATGTTTCTGAAGGACGACTACGAGCGCACGCTCGGCGCGCTCTCTGTCTACGACGTGTTGCTGGTGAACCCGATAATGGACGGGATGAACCTCGTCTCCAAGGAAGGCGTCGCCGTCAACCGGCGAAACGGGGCGCTGGTTCTGTCCAGGGGAGCAGGCTCGTTCCAGGAGCTCGGTGAGTACGCCGTCCGCATCGAGGATGCGCTGGACATCGAGGAGACCGCCGCCGCCATCGAGCGCGCGCTGGAGCTGTCGGAGGAGGATCGGCGCAGTGCGCTGGAGTCCGAGCGCGCGGTGGTCGAATCGACCAAGCCCGAGGACTGGATCTACTCGCAGATCGACGATCTCGAAGCCATAGCGGACGGAGGGCAACCACCGATGGCTCCCTCACCCAACGGGCCCTAGCCTCGCAGGGACCGGAGCCAGGCGAGCGCGGCCGGGGGTCCGTCGACGATCTCGTCGGCTCGCTCGAGTAGTTGCTCCGGCGACTCATCCGAACGAACCGCCACCCGGACGGTCGCCACCCCGTTCGAAGCCAGCTCGTCGAGCGCGTCGAACGCAGGCAGATCGCCGACGTCGTCGCCGAGGAACGCGGCGGCCTTCAGCTCGAGGTCTTGCGCTCGGCGCCGTACGACATCGGCCTTCGAAAACTGCACGGGAGGCTTCACCTCGATCACCATGCGCCCCGGCAGCATCTGGACCCCGTGAGCGCGGGCGACGTTCTCGGCCAGCCGCTCGAGGGCCCTTCTTGCATCCGCGCGTACCGGTGCATTGCGATAGTGCAGTCCGACGATGGCCGCCTTGTCCTCGACCAGAACGCCCGGCAGATCAAGCTCCGCGCAGCGCTCCTTTAGTTCCTCACGCACCTCCGACATCACGCCGGCGTAGGGCGCCACGGCGTCAGACAGCTCGACTCGGCCATCGACGACGCGCTCGGCGCCGTGCACCCCCCAGATCTCGATGTCCGGACCAAGCCATTCGAGGAGTTGCGCAGCGGAGCGGCCGGAAACGATGGACACGATCGCAAGCGCGCGCGCCAGATCACTCAACACCGCACGCGCGCCCTCGATCGGCCTGGCCTCGGACGGCACCTCGACTATCTCGGACACGGTGCCATCGAAGTCGAGGAAGACTCCGCTGCTGTGCGGGTTGGATGCCACCGATGCGCGGAACTCGTTCGTCATCGTTTGAACCCTAGCCTTCCCTAGACTGAGTCGATGGTCCGGCGCGCTCTCCTCATCGTGGCTCTGTTGCCGTTGAGCGCCTGCCGTCCGGACACCGTGAGTCTCGAATACAGCTACGAGCCGGGAAGTGAGCTCGAATACGAGTTGGTGGCTACGGCGACGTCGACCTGGGACATCGGCGGCGAGGGTGAGGGCTCTTACCAGGTAACGTTCGATGTCTCGGAGGTCGTCGAGTCGCGCGCCGGCGATGAAGCGGTCATCGACATCTCGCTTACACCCACGGATGTCGTGGAACGCGGGTTGCCCTCTCCGGGAACCGGCCCCCGAAGTTTCACGCTCAGGGTCGGTTCCAGCGGCGAGGTGCTCGAAGTGCTCGCCGTCGACGACGTCCCGGCAGACTCGCTCGATCCCGATCAGCTGGTCTTCATCGGCACCTACCGGCCGCCCGTCGCGCTCGAGCCGGTGGGACTCCACGACACCTGGCGGAGCCGTCAGGAGGTTCAGGTCGGGCCGGTCTTCCAACAGATCGACACGCTCGGAACGCTTGAGTCCCTCGACCGCGATGCCTCGGGCCGTTTCGCTCGGATCGACTATCTCGGCGATGGTCCGCTGAGCTACACCACGACGCTTCCACAGGGAACCGCGGAGTTGACCGGCTCGGCCGAGACTACGACCCAAGCGATCCTCGACCTCGAGTCGGGCGTCCTGCGAAGATCTCGTTCGACCACCCTGGGCCGTTTCGAGGTGAGGGTGGCTCCTGCGCTCGGGGGGGCGCCCGTAACGGGAACCCTGGAGTTCGAACTGAACCTCGACCTCGATCCGGCAGCGGCTGGTTCGGGTTAGGTCTCGTCCGAACCGACGACGATGTGAAGGGCGACCTGGGTCGAGAGGTTGTCCGGCTTCGGCTTCACCTGCCACCCGAATCGCTGCGCGAGGCGCGCGGCCGCCTCCTCCGACTCCGCGTAGGACCACAGCACCGTGGTCTCGGCGTAAGTGATCGCCGCGGGCGCCGTGTTCACCACCTGGTAGCCGAGTCTCTGCAGGCGCTCCGCCATGACCTCATCGACGCCCGCGACATTAGTGCCGTTCAGAACCTGGATCGTCATTCCCTCCGTGATGAGAGGGATCTCGTCCTCGGCCGGCGCGCGCGCCTCCTTATCGTCCGCCTCTTCGTCCTCGGGCTCGACCGGTGTGGGTTCGACCTCGGGTTTCGATTTGCGTTTGGGGGCCTCGTCGCGCGTGACGGCAGGACCCTTGGAGGTGTCGAGCTCGTCGTCGCCCAAAGCCCCCACTCCGGCCCAGACCGCCGAGACGCCGACCAGCGCGACCAGAATCCAGGGCAGGGCGTACTTCAGGATGGAGGTGTAGTAGCGCCACTGCCGAGGAGAGGAATGCCTCCCCACCGCCTAGCTCCCCGGTGAAGCCTGCACTAGCGCCGGCTTGACTCGTACTCCGCGCCCAGCAATCTGGCGACGCGCTGCTTCTGGCGATAGCTGCGCAGACGCTTGAGGCGCTTGATCAGGATCGGATCGTGGGCCATGGCCGCGGGGTCCTCGAGCAGCTCGTTGAGGATCTGGTAGTAGCGGGTTGCCGACATCTCGAACCGCTCGGTGATGGCCTGCTCCTTGACCCCGGCATGCTTCCACCAGGAGCGCTCGAAGTCGAGTATCTCGATGTCTCGCTGAGTAAGGTCGTCCATGGCCACCACTCTACGCCCTGCCAAACTACAGACATGTCATTTAGGGCAGGCTTTTCGAACTTCCGTGACTCTCCGGTCGCCTAGGGGAAGAGGCCGCGGGTCAAATGAGCCTCAGCCACGCGTCCGACTCCGATCCAGTGGGCTGCCTGGCGCATGGTCAGGCCCTTGGACTTGTGGAGCTTGAACACCTCGTCGAAGGCCCCCTCCATGATCTCCTTGAGACGGGCGTTGATCATCTCCTCGCTCCAGAAATAGGCCTGGATGTCCTGAACCCACTCGAAGTAGGACACGGTCACACCCCCCGCGTTCGCAAGGATGTCCGGAACCACGAAGACCCCCCGGTCGTTGAGGATCTTGTCGCCCTCGAAAGTGATCGGGCCGTTGGCCGCCTCGACGATGATGCGGGCCGTGACCTGATCGGCGTTCTTGACGGTGATGACACCCTCGATGGCGGCGGGCACGAGCACGTCGCATTCGACCTCGAGCAGCTCCTCGTTGCTGAGCGCGTCCGCGCCCGGAAAGCCGACCACGGTCCCCGACTCTCGCTTGTAGCGGTTGATCGCTTCGGGGTCGAGCCCCCTCTCCCGATAGATGCCGCCTTCGACGTCCGATACGGCCACTACCCGACAACCCGAGTCGTGAAGCAATTGCGCCGCGAAGCCGCCGACCTTTCCGTATCCTTGAATGGCGATCGACGCCTCCTCGACCTGGATACCGAGACGCTTCAAGATCGAGAACATCATGTACATGACCCCGCGCGAGGTCGCTCCGGACCGCCCCCTCGATCCGCCGATCGCCACCGGCTTTCCGGTGACCACCCCGGGGACGGAATAACCCTGGTTTATCGAGTAGGTGTCCATGATCCAAGACATGATCTCTTCGTTCGTGTTCATGTCGGGAGCCGGTATGTCGCGCTCCGGTCCGATAAGCGGGAGGATCTCGCTCGCATAGCGACGGGTCATACGCTCGAGCTCGCCGCGGGATAGTTGCTTCGGATCCACGGTTACGCCACCCTTAGCGCCACCGAAGGGGATATTGACGATGGCACATTTCCACGTCATCCACATCGCCAGCGCCTTGACCTCGTCGAGGTCCACCGAGGGGTGGTAACGGATTCCGCCTTTGGCGGGCCCCCTGGTGACGTTGTGATGCACTCGGTAGCCCTGCACGACCTTGGTCGAACCGTCGTCGCGGCGGAACGGCACGGCGACGAGCAAGGCTCGCTTGGGGGAGCGCAGCGTTTCGTGCACTCCGGGAGCGAGGCCCATGAGCTCGGCGACCTCGTCGAGCTGCGCCAGGGCGGTGGCCCAGGCCGAATCCCCGACGGGCCCCTTCAGTTCGGTCAGGATCTCCGACCCCACAGACGTCTCCTTAATGCATGTCCTCATGCAGGCCTGCCAACGAGCCGGGTGTCGGATTCGAACCGACGGCCTAAGCATTACAAATGCTTTGCTCTGCCAGACTGAGCTAACCCGGCCGGACGGCACTCAGGGTAACGCGAATGGCCGGAGGCCTGAAGCTCATGCGGGCATGGCTTTGTGCTCGGCCATGTGGTGCTCGAGCTTGCGCTTGATGCGTTGCAGTGCGTTGTCGATCGACTTAACGTGGCGGCCGAGCAGGTCCGCGATCTGCTGGTACGACTTCCCGTCCATGTAGTGCTCGAGGACCTCGATCTCGAGGTCGGACAAGACCTCGCCCATCTGTGCCTTGATGGCCTGAACCTCCTCGGCGGAGATCACCAGCTCGGCCGGGTCCGACACCTCGGCGGTCTCGATCGAGTCGGCGAGTGACCGGTCGTCGTCGTCGCTTCCTCCGATCGGCCGGTTGAGCGAGACGTAGGAGTTGAGCGGTTGGTGCTTCTGACGGGTCGCCGTCTTGATCGCCGTGATGATCTGGCGGGTGATGCAGAGTTCGGCGAAGGCACGAAAAGCCGTTTGGTGAGACGCGTCGAAATCTCGGATCGCCTTGTAGAGACCGATCATGCCCTCTTGCACGATGTCTTCCTTGTCGGCGCCGGCAAGAAAGTAAGAGCGCGCTTTCGCGCGCGCATAGTGCCGGTACCTGGTGAGCATGGTTTCGATGGCGAGATCGTCCCCGGAGCGGGCGCGTTCGACCAGGTCTTCGTCCGTGCCCATGAAGGCACCTTCGTTAGACACTCAACCCCCCATTGACGTCCACGACATAGCCGATGCAGCAATGCGCATGGAGGTTAGAGCGTATCGGAAGAAGCTCGCCTTCGAGCTATTTCGAACATTGCGATTGCGCCGGCAACTCCGACGTTTAGTGACTCGAGTGAACCCTGATGGGGAATACGAACCAGTTCGTCGCACCTGTCGCGCACGCTCTTTGACAACCCCTTGTCCTCTGCACCGCAGACGATTCCGACCGGCGGTTCGGCCAGATTCGTCGACCAGATGTCGTTGACTCCCTCGGCGTCCAGTCCCAAGATCCAAACGCCTGCCTCTCGCGCCTTGTCGATCGCCACTCCGAGGTTGTTCACGCGCGCGACTGCCACCACCTCCGCGGCGCCGGCGGAGATCCGGCGAACGGTTCCCGTGACACCGACGGCTCTGTGGGCGGGGATGACGACGCCGTCGAAACCGGCTCCATCGGCCGTGCGAAGCAGGGAGCCAAGGTTGTGGGGGTCCATCACCCCATCCAGAAACAGCAGAGTCGGCGTGCGCCCCTCGAGGAGCTTGCCCAGCGGCGTGTAGCGGAAGCGCGCGGTGATCGCGGCGACTCCCTGATGGTTCACACCGGGTGCCAGACCGTCGATCTCCGACCGGGGAACCATCCGGACCGGTACGCCGAGCTCAGTGGCCCGACGGCGAACCTCCCCGAGCGTGCCCTTCAGGGCCGCGCCCCGTGCGATGAAGACTCGTTCGGGCACCGTACCGGACCGAAGCATCTCGACCACCGGGCGGCGGCCGGCCAGCACGGCCGAGTCGTCGGGAAGTGGCCGCTTGCTACCCCGCGTCACTCACGCGCCACCGCGGACCGGCGGGTGTGTCTTCGATAGCGACCCCGAGTTCGATCAAGCGGTGACGAATCTCGTCCGCTTGCTCAAACGACTTGGCGGCGCGCGCCGCCTCGCGCAACTCGAGTAGGTACTCCACGAGGTCGGCGACGAGTCCCGCGTCGGCCGCCTTCACCTCGAGCCGGAAGTTGAGCACCCACGTCAGTTCGAGGAAGACCTCGAGGAGACCGGCGAGTGACTTTCGCTCGCCTTCGTCACCACGCTGCGCTCCTTCGATGAGCTTGTTGCCTTCGCGCACGAGCTCATGGATCGCAGCGAAGGCCTCCGCCGAGTTGAAATCGTCGTCCATCGCGCCCACGAAGCGTGAGATGAACTCGGCCCCCACGCCCTCGGGCTCGGGATCTTCGAGTGGGCGCAGATAGGTCGTCGATCGGGCCGGGGTGTCGTCACCGAGTGCATGTCGCGCTACCTCGAGAAACGTCTGCCACCGTTCGAGCGAGCGCGCGGCGTCATCGAGCGTGTCGTCGGAGAAGATTGCCTGACTTCGCAGGGATGAGGCCAGCATCCAGTAACGCACGGCCTCGCCGCCGTATTGCTCGACGGCATCGCGCGCCAGCACGACGTTTCCCAGCGACTTCGACATCTTCTCGGACTCCATCTGCACCAGCCCGGCATGCATCCAGTAGCGGACGAAGTCACCGCTCTCGAGCCCTTGGGCCTGAGCAAGCTCGTTCTCGTGATGCGGAAAGATGAGGTCGCGTCCACCGCCGTGAATATCGAAGCCCATGCCGAGATACTTGGTCGACATGACCGAGCACTCGATGTGCCAGCCGGGGCGGCCCGGCGCCCAGGGGGACGGCCATGACGGCTCGCCCTCCTTGGCCGACTTCCACAGCGCGAAGTCGAGGGGATGCCTCTTGCCCGGGCTCGGTTCGATGCGATCACCCGAGCGCATGTCGTCGAGAGTCCGGCCCGAAAGCCTCCCGTAGCCGTCGAACTTGTCCACTGCGAACCACACGTTGCCGTCGGCTTCGTAGGCAAGGCCCCTGTCGATCAAACCGGCAACCGCGGTCACCATGTCGGCGATGTGGTCCGTGGCGCGCACGATCAGAGTCGCCGGCTGAGTACGGAGAGCGCTCATGTCGGCTTCGAACGCTTGGGTGTACTTGCGGGTAACGCCCTCGGTTGGAATGCCCTCGATACTGGCACGCTCGATGATCTTGTCGTCGACGTCCGTATAGTTCATCACGTAGGTCACGTCGTATCCCCGGTAGGTTAGATAGCGGCGCACCATGTCGTACCAGACGAGCGTGCGTGCGTTACCCACGTGGATGAGGTTGTAGACGGTGGGGCCACATGCGTACATGGATACCCGCCCGGCGTCGCGCGGTTCGAGGTCGATCACCTCGCGTCGACTCGATTCGTAGATGCGGATCGTCATGGATCTCAGCCTAACTGCCCCGGTTTTTGGTCATTTCGCTCGATCAACACGATCGCCTGCGCGGCGATTCCCTCGGCGCGACCGGTGAATCCCAACCCATCCGTGGTCGTCGCCTTGACCGATACGGCGTCCGCAGCAACGTCGAGCGAACCAGCTAGGTTGACCGCCATGCCGGCCTTGTAGGCGCCCAGCTTCGGACGCTCGGCTATGAGCGTGGCGTCGACGTTGCCCACCCGCCATCCTGCAGCGCGCACGCGCAGCGCGGCGTCGGCCAGGATCGAAAGGCTCGACGCGTCTTGCCATTCGTCGGTCGGCGGAAAAAGCTCCCCCAGATCGCCCAGCCCCGCGGCCCCCAGCAGAGCATCGGTGACCGCATGGGTCAGCACGTCGGCGTCGCTGTGTCCCCCGAGACCCGGAGACTCCGGAATCAAGACCCCGCCGATGATCAGTGGACGGCTTTCGTCGAACGCGTGCACGTCGTACCCGATGCCGACGCGCGTCACTGCTTCCGGTTCTTCAGGATCGATTCGGCGATGACGTAATCCTCGGGGTAGGTCAACTTGAGGTTTGCTCGCGTGCCGTGCACGACCACCACGCGTCCTCCGTAGTGCTCGATCAACGAAGCGTCGTCCGTCACCTCGAGGCCCTCGGCAGCCGACTTGTCGTGTGCCTCGCGCAACGGTCCTGTGCGAAAGCTTTGGGGGGTCTGGACGCGCCACAGGTGGGCGCGGCTCACCGTTGACTCGACCACGTCACCGTTTACTAGTTTCAGGGTCTCGTCCAGGGGGACCGCGACGATCGCTCCGTCGGCATCGTCCAGCGAGGACAGAGTGCGCTCGATCATGTCGACGGTAACGAACGGGCGTGCAGCATCGTGCACCACGACGTATTCGGTCTCGACCTCATTCAAGCCGTTGCGTACGGATTCTTGCCGCCGGCCGCCACCGGCGATCACGACGCAACGACCACCGAACGAACCACGAGCGTGCTCGACGGACTCCGGGGGCACTACCAGAACTATCGGATCGCAGCCCGATTCAACTAGAACGTCGAGTGACCAGGCAACGAGGGGCCGGCCGCCGAGATCGTCAAACTGCTTGAGCGTTGCGCCACGCGCCCGTTCGCCGCGCCCTCCTGCCGCGACGATCGCCGCGACCGACGCCGACGTCCGATCGGCTATCCCAGCACCTCGTCGAGCATCTTCTCGGCCTCCTCCTCGTTGCAGTTCTTCGAGAAGGTCAGCTCGGACACCAGGATCTGGCGGGCCTTGGTGAGCATGCGCTTCTCGCCGGCGGACAGGCCCTTCTCGCGGTCCCGCTGATGAAGGCTCCGCACGACGTCCGCAACCTGGTAGATGTCTCCGGACTTGAGCTTCTCGACGTTGGCCTTGAATCGTCGCGACCAGTTGGTGGTGTTCGTGGTGGGCTCGTTCTTCCTGAGGACCTTGAAGACCTTGGGCATCTCCTTGGCAGGCGTGATCGCACGCAATCCGACTTCCTCGGTCGAGTCGATCGGCACCATCAGCGTCAACTCCCCATAGGCGAGCTTCAGAATGAAGTAATCACGCTTCTCGCCCATGAGCTCGCGCTTTTCACGCTTCTCGATGATGGCTGCGCCGTGGTGTGGATACACGACCTTGTCGCCGACTGCAAAACTCACGCAAACTACCTCCTGCGGTTCCTTTAGATAAAGGCTCCCAGACGGGCGAAAAGCGCGCTCCGCGCAGGGTCTGGTGGGCCTGAAAGCCGAAGTCTTGGGTTTCCTAAGATACCACGACCGGCCCTAGCTCCGGCTTGGAAGCACCTTTAGGAACCGCTCTCGCCGGTCCTTTATTGATGTGCATGGTCGGCGCCGGCGTGGTGGACGTCGTCGCGCGCAGTGCGGATGCGACGTCGGTCACCTCGATGACCTCCAGCCCGGGTACCGCCGGCTTGGTTCCCGGCGGAACGAGCGCGCGCCGAAAGCCGAGGCGAGCGGCCTCCGTCAATCGTCGCCCGAGACCGGGGACCCGACGGACCTCGCCCCCGAGTCCCACCTCGCCCATCGCCACGACATCGCCGGGGACGGGAACATTGTGGGCCGCGGAATGAAGCGCCAGACATACCGGGAGGTCGGCGGCAGGTTCTCTCACGACGAATCCTCCGGCCGCGGCTACGAACAGATCCTTATCGGAGAGGTCGAGAGTGACTCGATTGAAAAGCACGCCGGCCAGCAGGGCGAGACGCTTGGCATCGACCCCGATGGGCACCCGTCGCACGTTCGGAGGCGACCCCTTGACCACGAGGGACTGAATCTCGACCAGCACCGGCCGCGTGCCCTCTAGTCCGCAAAAGACCACCGAGCCCGAGACGCCGGGCCGGCGATCGGACAGCAGCATCGCCGAGGGGTCTCCGACCACTTCGAGACCTCGTTCGCCCATGGTGAAGACACCGGTCTCCTCGCAGGATCCGAAGCGATTCTTGGTCGCCCTGAGCAGTCGAACGGTTCCGGTGCGCTCGCCCTCGAGCGCAAGCACGCAGTCGACGATGTGCTCGAGCGCCTTTGGTCCGGCGACGGTGCCCTCCTTGGTGACATGGCCCACGAGGATCACGCACGTTCCTGTCGTCTTGGCGTGTCGCACCAGTCGTGCGGCGCACTCACGCACCTGGACGACGGAGCCGGGCGACTGATCCAGTTCTGGATTCTCGAGGGTCTGGACCGAATCGACGACCAGCACGTCGGGGCGTTCGGCGGCGGACAGCTTCAGCACCTCGGGCAACGACGCGGTCGCAGCGGCGCGAAAACGCGCGCGGGCAACGCCGAGCCGGGCGGCGCGCAGAGCGACCTGGCCTATCGATTCCTCGCCCGTGATGAGAAGGGCGCGACGGTCGGACGCGAGCAGACCGTCGATCAACTGCAGAACCAGCGTGGACTTTCCGATCCCGGGCTCGCCCGCCAGCAGCACGGCGCCGCCTGCGACCAGCCCGCCGCCGACGACGCGGTCGACCTCGCCGATACCGGTCGCCAGGCGCTCGACATCGCAGTGGCTGTCTGCCAGCGTCGTGACCTCCGCCCCCGTCGAGTCACCCGCCTGGGAGCCCCCGGCGGCCGAGCTCCACTCGCCGCAGTCGGGGCAGCGCCCGAACCATCGAGGTGAGCTGAACCCACAGGCGGTGCAGTAGTGAACGTCTGCGTTTCGTTGCCTCGTAGCCATGAGGTCACCATAGGGAGAGCTTGTGACAATTCCTCGGGGGGCTCCACCCTGCGACACGATTTCGGTTCGCAGCTCCTCGGGCGACAATGTAGCCATGGAAGCCGAGCGCATGTCCCGGGCCTCCGATGGGGTCCTCTTCAGCTATTCGCCCGAGGGCAGCTTCACACGCACGATAGGGTGGCTCTTCGCAGCCCTGCCCTTGATCGGAGTGGTGGCCGGCTTCATCGATCTCTTCAGCGGCCGTGGGCTTCGGGTCGTACTGCCGACCATCGGCATCTCATTCGGGCTCTCCGGCGGGCTCTACCTTGCGTCGCGCGCGATCGACCGCATGCAAGAGAGCATTCGCGTCGAGGTACTGGCCACCGGCGTCCTCCGCTTTCGCAACCTTGCGGGCAGGGTGCGCGAGATTCCGCTGCGTCGAGCTCAGTCGTTCGAGGTCAAGGACCTGCGGGGAAAGCCACGCATCGCCCCCACCTCCGGCCGGGATACAGGGGGTCGCCGGGGGCACCGCCTGTTCTCGGGCGATGTCGAGCTCCGAGGCCAGTCGGGGAACCGTCGCTCCCCTCATTTCACGGAGATAAGCGTGCGCGATCCGCGCGGCAAGCGGCACTCGGTCACGCTCTCGGGAGCGATGCCTCAGAAAGAGGTGCGGAAGCTGAGCGACGCCATCGACGCCGCCCGCAGGGACAGATCCGAGGAGGCTTAGATTCGTTGGGCTTACTCGGCGGTGCGAAGCGCCACGGCCGGCGCGATGCGAGAGGCCTGCTGCGCCGGCCACGCGGTGGCGATCAGCGACGCCACCAGCGCCGTCCCCGTCAGGAGCGCGACGTTGCCCCACGGCACCTGAAAGTCGATTCCCTCGCCGAAGTCGCCGTTGGCGAACAACTGCGACGCCGTGACAATGGCCAGTGCCGTGCCGACCACGATGCCCTCGAGCGCGACGAAACCGGACTCCAGCAGGAACGCAACGCGTATCTTCGGCGACTGGAAGCCCAGCGAGCGGAGCACACCCACCTCACGACGTCGCTCGCGCACCGAGCGCACCATGACGACTCCGAGTCCCGCGATGCCGACGACGAGACCGAGGGCCAGATAAGCCTGCATGAGGTTGAAGAACTGCAACTGGATGTTGAACTGCTCGTCCACGAGCGCGCGGAAGGTATCGGCCTCTACCCCGTTGGCGAGGAACTCACCCTGCAGCCTCGCGGCGAGCGCTCGAGCCTCGGCCTCGGAACCGGACGCCGCCACGAAGAACCGCGCCGCGACGGCCCGATCCTCGAATAGCTCACCCGCCGAGTCCTCCGAGACGTACGCCCCTGCAAAGGTGCTGTCGGACGACAGCACCGCCACGATGGTCCGTTCGCTCTCCCGGCCGGTGATCGGATCCACGACGGCCATGGTGTCGCCGGCCTCGACGATGCTGGCCGGAGGTCCGCCTTCTCCCTGCAGAAAGAACTCGCTGACGATGATCGCCTCGGGGTTGCTCACCAGCTCGTCCCACGCAGCGGCGTCGGTCTCGAACTCGTCCGCGCGCTCGGTGAGATCGGGCGGACCCTCCTCCACGAGCGCGTCGCTAGCTCCGGTGACCGGCCACGGTTGAGGCTCTTCGATGCCGTCTGGCTGGAACAGTGCTTGGCCGGGGAACAGCGGCGCCACGGCCTCGACCCCGTCGACCGCTTCGAGCTCCTCCACCGTCGGTGGATTGGACCTGCCGGCATCGACGACCAGATCGAAACCCCCTCGCTCGTCGTTCGTGAAGTTCTCGACCTGTCCGTTGAACGAGTTGGACATCGAAGCAAGGAACACCATCGTGAAGATCACGAGGGAATACATGCCGAGCGTCAGTCCCGTGCGGAACTTGCGAGCGAGCGGGTAGGCGAGACCGAGCCTCAACGGAAGGCGCGAGGCGGCAAGCCTACGAAGCGTGCTGCCGAAGGTCTCGTGACTCTGGCTCAGAAGGATGACGGCCGAGAACACCAGCAGGACACCCGAAACGACGAAGGCGAAGATGTCGCCGTTCTCGTAGAAACGGCCGTCCATGATGGTGTTGCCGAAAACTCCCCATACCAGTGACACGCCCGCGGCCATCAATGAGGCCGGGCGCCGTCCGATCATTCGCCCGAGCAACGGCATGACGCCGAACGCCACCAGCGGCACACCGACGATGGCGGCAAACCAGGCATCCGCGCTGCTCGATCCGGCGGCGACCAAGGCTCCGCCGAGCGCGGCGACGAGAATGCCGGCCGCCACGGAACGCTTACGCGCCTTGGGGAGTTTCGGTTCTTGGAGGTCACGGATAGCGGCAATGATGTTGATGCGGCTGATACGGAAGCTGGTGGAGGCAATGGTCGCGAGAGCTATCAGCAGTCCGATGCACAGACCGCCGATGATGCTGGCGGGCTCGGCCGAGAACTGGAGGCTGAGCGAGAAGTCACCGGCGCTACTGAAGATGGGCGCGGCCAGTCCCACGATCGCCCAGCCGACCCCGATGCCCAGGATCGCTCCGACGATGCTTGCGACTATCGCGTAGAGCGTCCCCTCGATGATGAAGGAACGCAGGA
The DNA here is from genome assembly GCA_050694055.1 of Actinomycetota bacterium. Taxonomy (GTDB): domain Bacteria; phylum Actinomycetota; class CADDZG01; order CADDZG01; family WHSQ01; genus WHSV01. Next base: position 34,213 of record JBOGWX010000161.1, on the reverse strand, counting down.
GGTCGCTGCGCCTCATCCCTACCGCTCGCAACATGCCGAGTTGAGACTTCCGCTCCTCCGCCAGCATCACGAAGATGTTCACGAGCAAGAGAACGCCGGCCACGATCGCGAAGGAGCCGATCGCGATGAACAGCTGGCTGAACTCATCTCCTTGGACCTCTGCCTCGTCGAGCGTGTCCTGCTTGACCGGCTCGACGCGCACCCCGCTCCCGGCTCCGAGCTCGTCCTCGATGAGCGTCGTCACCTCTGGGGTGAGGTCGGCACCGCCCTCGACTCCTCCGTCGTTCGAGATGAGGATCGAGGCCTCGGGCGGCGCCGCACCCTCGGGAAGCTCGTCGCCGATAATGCCGTCGAGGGTACCGGGGGCCACGAACGCGTTTGCCGAGGTCGTCTCGAAGCCGCGCCAGTACCCCGCTATACCTATGCGGGGCAAGATCTCGGTCACCTCGAGGTCGATCCTGGCGCCGTAGAGGTAGCCGGCGACCTCGTCGCCTTGCTGAAGCTCCAACGTCTCGGCGAGGTCCTCGGTGACGGCGACCTCGCCCTCGCCGGGAGTGGGTCCGCTTATTCCGGTGGCGACGGCGTCGCCTCCGAAGCCGCGCGCCGCGTCGAAGTCGACCTCGACGAGCTGTGCACCCGGCTCGGCGAGCGGATCGTCCTCGGTCGTAGCCAGCGTCGCCGCCGCGGTCGTCAGGGACAGAACGCCGTCGATTCGGTCGTCCTCTATGCCCGCAACGGACTCCTCGACGTTGGCCGCTTGATCGGGGTCGGACGTGATCACGACCTCGTCTACGGGGCCGAGTTGCGTGGTCGCCGAGGCTCGGATGGACGAGTCGAGTGTGTCCCCGACGATGAAGCTGCCGGTTATGAGGGCGGTCCCCAAAAGCGAACCGGCGATGACCAGGATGGTCTCTCCGGGACGGCGGGTCGCGTCCCGCACGGCCAGGCGGCGCAAGAAGGAGCGCCGCAGTGCGATGAACAGAACCACCGACAGCGCGAGGCCGGCGAGCACCAAGAGCACGGGAAGCCCAGATGGATTCATGCGAGCCCCTAGCGTGCCGCGACGGCGGATTCGGTCGACTCGATCGACCCGTCGCGCATGCGGATCAGCTTCTGCGCGGTCGCCCCGATCACGGGGTCGTGGGTGACCAGAACGAGGGTGAGCCCTTCTGCATTCAGCTCGCGCAGCAGATCCATCACCGACGAAGCGGTCTCCGAGTCGAGATTTCCGGTGGGCTCGTCCGCCCACACGATGGCGGGACGCCCCGCAAGGGCGCGGGCGATGGTGACGCGCTGTTGCTCTCCTCCCGAGAGCTCGTTGGGCCGGTGGCCGCTGCGGTGGCCGAGTCCGACGCGCTCGAGTGTCTCCTCGGCGCGACGGCGCGACTCCGACGGCGAGTTGCCCGCAAGCAGCAGGGGCAGCTCGACGTTCTCCGCCGCGGTGAACACGGGAATCAGGTTGAAGGCCTGAAAGATGAAGCCCATGCGCTCGGCGCGGTGGCGCGTTCGCTTGGCATCCGAAAGGCCGTGGATGTCGAGACCCTCGACGATCACCTGGCCCCCATTGATGTCGTCCAAGCCGGATAGGCAGTTGAGCAGGGTCGTCTTGCCCGAGCCGGACGGCCCCATGACGGCGAGGAACTCACCGGGTTTGATTCGAAGGTCGAGGTCCACCAGTGCCGCGACGCTGCCTGCGCCCGTCCGGTAGACCTTTTGGACTCCCTCTGCGACGAGGATGTCGTCGTACGTCTCTTGCACTGCCGCTCCTTCGGGTCGGGAACCGCGTCGTCCCCCGCCGGAGCAGTATAGGAACGCTCCTCGAACCGGCCATCGGCCTGAGGGCCTAAAGACGGTGCCTCGTCCTCCTACCTGCGAACGACCACCGGATGAGGGTCATCCCCGACGAGCGACCCTGATAGTCCGAGTTGACTAGTCCATAAAGGCAAGTAATTTGTGGGTCAGCGAAGCGGATTCTTCAGGGGGTGCCCCGTCTCGCGGGGCGTGACGAAAGGGGTCAAGGTTGATCCGTTCTGGACCGAAACGCACACGCGTCCTGACCGCGCTGGTGGTAATGGCGGCCACCGTGATGATGCTGGGCGTCGCGACCGTGCCGGCCACCGGGCAGCCGCCGGGGGCGGCGCGCGCTACCGCGGCGGACTTTGATTTTCAGGGAGAGCTACACGACCACGAGCGCGCCGACATCGACCGCCGCGACGGCGTGGTTCGGCCCACCGGCGCACAACGCGGGATCGTGGCCGATCTCGGCGCCGAGGTTCACTACAACCAATTCGGGACGCCGAGATCCTTGATCAAGCACGGGGGGTTCTTGGCTTCGGGACTGGCTTCGGGCGCCGAGGCGGCAGCTCGCAGCTTCCTCAGCGCCAACCGGGTTCTGTTCCGGCTCTCGGCGGAGGCCGTCGACGGTCTCGAGCTGGTCAGACGGGCACCGATAGGAGAGGGAGCCGCGCTCACCTTCCGGCAGAGCTTCGGTGGAGTACAGGCGGCGCCCGACGGCATGGTCACCCTCGGAGTCATCGGGGGCAAGATCGCGTACGTCTCCTCCTCGCTTGCCGCCGACCAGGGCGAGCTCGAGGCAGCCGAGCTGACGGCCAAGGAGGCACTGCTGGTCGCGGCCGACGACGCCGAGCTGTCCGTCGACGCGGGCGACCTCTCTCGTACGGGTGAGAAGCGGGGATGGACTCGCTTCGAGTCGGACGAGCTCACCCACACACAGCTCGCTCGTGTGGTGGCGGTGCCGACGCCTAGGGACGGCGTGAGGATCGCCTACGAAACCTTCGTGTTCGATAACCGCGCCGAGCCCGTGGCCTACACGCACTTCATCGACGCGCAGACCGGTGCCATCTTGATCCGCCGGCATGCGGTCGACCACCTTCAAGAGGAAGAAGAGGACGACCCCACCTGGCTCGTGTTCCCCAACGTGCCGCCGCTGGACTACTCGTCCACGGACACGCGCGAGCTGTGGTGCTGGTCCACCGCGGCACCCGAGTGTGAGCGCCTCCTCGAGAACGATGCGGCCCGCGTCCCGTGGGACGTCGATGCCCGCACCGGTGTGCCGACGTTCACCAGCCGGGGCAACCAGGCCCGCACGACCGAGAACTGGGACAACCTCAGCCCCTTCTCGATCGGCGTCAACTTCGCGGCGCCCCGGCCCGAGCGAGACTACGAGTACGAGTGGACCAACGAGTGGTTCGAGGAGCGCTGCAACCCCGCGGTGTTCGTACCGGGGGGCAACGACATCGACGCGGCCATCGCGAACCTCTTCGCGATGCACAACCGCATGCATGATTGGTCGTACTTCCTCGGCTTCACCGAAGAGAACTTCAACCTCCAGGACTTCAACTTCGGTGAGGGCGGCAGGGAGAACGACCCCGAGCACGGCAACGCCCAGGCGGGCGGTCGCGCCGGTGGACCTCCCACCTATCAGGCGCGCGATAACGCCAACCAGATCACCCCGCCCGATGGGATTCTTCCGATCACGAACATGTACCTGTGGCAGCCGATCCCCGGTGGCTTCTATCCACCCTGTGTGGACGGCGACTACGACATGTCGGTCATCGGTCACGAGTACACCCACGCCATCACGAACCGCATGGTGGCCGGCCCGGATGCGGGCCTGAGCGGTCCGCAGGCGGGCGCCATGGGCGAGAGCTGGTCCGACCTCGTCGCGATGGAGTATCTCAACGAGTACGACTTCGTTCCGGTCGCCGACGAGAACCCGTTCGCAGTGGGTCCCTATGTCACCGGGGACAAGAACGCGGGGATCCGCAACTACGGGATGAACGACAGCCCGCTCAACTACTCGAACATCGGCTACGACATCACGGGTCCACAGGTGCACGCCGACGGAGAGATCTGGAGCGCCACCAACTATCAGATCCGGGAAGGGATGAACGATCGCTACGACGGCGCCTTCCCATCGGGTAACGCGGCGCTGCAGGAAGAATGCGCCGACGGAGAGCGCGAGGCAGACGAGTGTCCGGGCAACCGGCGCTGGACGCAGATCATGTTCGACGCATGGCTGCTGATGCCGAGCACCGTCTCGATGGTGGACGCACGCAACGCGCTGCTGGCCGCCGACCAGATGCGCTTCGACGGCGACAACCAGGACCTGCTGTGGAACGTCTTCGCCAGCCGCGGCTTCGGCGAGGACGCCTTCAGCGCCGGCAATGCCGATCCCGATCCGATTCCGAGCTTCGAGTCACCGTTTGCGAACAACGCCACGGTGACGTTCAAGGCCGACGGCCAAGGTGAGGGAAGCCTCGATCGGGCCGAGCTGTTCCTCGGCCACTACGAGGCCCGGAGCATGCCGGTGGCCGACACCGACCCGTCCACGACCACCGGCGACACCTTCGAGCTCATCCCAGGCACCTACGACTTCGCTGCCCGTGCCGACGGCTACGGGCTGAAGCGGTTCACCTTCACGGTTAGGCCGGGACAGGTGCGCGATCTTCCGGTGACCATGGAACCAAACCATGCATCCGCCACGAACGGAGCCGTCGCTACGGGTGACGGCATCAACCTCGACAAACTGATCGACGACACCGAGGCGACCAACTGGGCGTCGCTCGGGAGCGACGTCAGGGGCAAGCAGGTGACCGTCCGGCTCGATCCGAGCAGGGGTCGGCGCGGCGCGCACCAGGTTCGTCGGGTGCAGGTCAGCGCCATGCTGCGTCCGACCGACGCGGAGGATCCGGGGGGCGACACCGGCGGCCAGAGCCGGTTCTCGGCGCTCCGGCAGTTCGCGATCCACACCTGTCTCGAGACAGGCAGCGTCGATTGCACGGACGCCGGTGACTTCGAGCTCGTGTTCACGAGCCCCGAGGACGCGTTCCCCTCGGTCGCTCCTCGACCGAGGGCGCCGGAGCTCATCCTCCGCGCGTTCGACATCCCGCAGACGAGGGCCACGCACGTGCGTCTCGAGGTACTCGAGAACCAGTGCACGGGCACGCCCGACTATCGCGGCGACCAGGACGACGACCCGCGCCACAACACGGACTGCGTGGAAGGAAGCACGCAGGACTTCAACGTGAGAGCGGCGGAGCTGCAGGTGTTCTCGAGGTAGTAGGCAGCCTCGAGACGGGACGCGTCTCTCAGGCCGAAGCGGCAGGCCAAGCAAGGGGGGCCCGGCAATCCAGCCGGGCCCCCCTTCTTATGGCCTCTAAGACCTCTCTGACCTCCTGTGCGCGCAGAGGCCCGGCGGCTAGCCGGGCCTCTGGCCTTGGATCTCCATTGTCTCGTCCGCATGTGACTAAGCGTGTGACTAGTTGTTCGGGATGTCCCCCTCACCCTCGCTCGACGAGTCCGCCGGCGGACCGGCCAGCTCGAGCGGGGGCACGTCGGGTGCCCGTGGGCCCTTACGGAACCCAATCACGTCGTCGCCGTGCTCGTTGCGCTCGACGTCGACCACGATCGTGTCGCCGGCCTCGAACTCCTTCCACAGGATCTTCTCGGACAGCGGATCCTCGACGTGGCGCTGGATCGCCCGGCGCAGCGGCCTGGCCCCCAGAGCGGGGTCGTAGCCGATTCTCGCCAGCAGCGTCTTGGCGTCGTCGGTGAGCTCGATATCGACGTCCTGGCTGTGGAGCTGGCTCTCGATGCGAACGATCATGAGGTCCACGATCGACTTGACCTCTTCGCTCGAGAGCTCGTGGAACACGATGATCTCGTCGATCCGGTTGATGAACTCGGGCCGGAAGTTCTGCTTGAGCTCTTCCGAGACCCGCTCCTTCATCTTCTCGTAGGTGAGCTCGGCCGAGGCCTGCCCAAAGCCCATGGCGGGCTTGCGGAGATTCTGCGTCCCGAGGTTCGAGGTCATGATGATCACGGTGTTCTTGAAGTCCACCGTGCGACCCTGAGCGTCGGTCAGCCGCCCGTCCTCGAGGATCTGCAACAGCGTGTTGAAGACGTCCGGGTGGGCCTTCTCGATCTCGTCGAGCAGCACCACGCTGAAGGGACGGCGCCTCACCGCCTCGGTGAGCTGTCCGCCCTCCTCGTAGCCGACGTAACCCGGAGGCGAGCCGACTAGACGGCTTACCGTGTGCTTCTCCATGTACTCGGACATGTCGAGCTGGATCAGCGCGTTCTCGTCTCCGAACAGGAACTCGGCGAGCGTCTTGGCGGTCTCGGTCTTCCCGACTCCCGAGGGGCCGAGGAAGATGAACGAGCCGGCCGGGCGCTTGGGATCCTTGAGGCCCGCGCGCGTACGACGGATCGAACGAGACACCGCGGCGATGGCGTCGTGCTGTCCGACGATGCGTTTGTGGAGCTCGTCCTCCATGCGGAGAAGCTTGGCGGTCTCCTCCTCGGTCAGCGACGTGACGGGAATGCCGGTCCACGAGGACAGCACTTCGGCGATCTGCTCCTCATCGACCTCTGCGAGGGTCTGGCCCTCGGCCTCACGCCACTCGGACTCGCGCTCCTTGCGCTCCTCCATCAGACGCTTTTCGTCGTCACGGAAGCCCGCGGCGCGCTCGAAGTCCTGCGCCTCGATGGAATCTTCCTTCTGGCGTCGAACGTCGGCGATCTTCTCCTCGAGCTCGCGGTAGTCGGGCGGCGCGCTCATGCGCTTGATGCGCAGGCGGCTTCCGGCCTCGTCGATGAGGTCGATCGCCTTGTCGGGCAGGAAGCGGTCGGAGATGTAGCGGTCGGCGAGGTTCGCCGCAGCGACCAGTCCGCGGTCCGTGATGTGCACGCGATGGTGAGCCTCGTAACGGTCCCGTAGTCCCTTGAGGATGTCGATGGTGTGCGCCACCGAAGGCTCGGGCACCTTGATCGGCTGGAAGCGGCGCTCGAGGGCCGCGTCCTTCTCGAGGTGCTTGCGGTACTCATCGAGCGTCGTCGCGCCGATCGTCTGGAGCTCACCGCGCGCCAGCATCGGCTTGAGGATGCTCGCCGCGTCGATTGCTCCCTCGGCCGCACCGGCGCCGACGAGCGTGTGGAGCTCGTCGATGAACAGGATGATGTCGCCGCGCGTCTTGATCTCCTTGAGCACCTTCTTGAGGCGCTCCTCGAAGTCACCCCGGTAGCGAGACCCGGCGACCAGCGCACCGAGGTCGAGCGTGTAGAGCTGCTTGCCGGTGATGGTCTCGGGCACCTCGCCCTTGACGATGTTCTGAGCGAGGCCCTCGACGATGGCGGTCTTCCCGACACCCGGCTCGCCGATCAGAACGGGATTGTTCTTGGTGCGGCGGGATAGCACCTGCATGACGCGCTCGATCTCGTTGAGCCGGCCGATTACCGGGTCGAGCTGGTTCTCCCGGGCGAGCTGCGTCAGGTTGCGACCGAACTGGTCGAGCACGAGCGAGCCGCTGGGCTGCTCGCCGCCGCCGCCCTGAGTGGCGCCCTCCTTGGCGCCGGAGTAGCCGGACAGCAATTGGATGACCTGCTGGCGCACGCGACCGAGGTCGGCGCCGAGCTTGACCAGCACCTGGGCCGCCACGCCCTCGCCCTCGCGAATGAGGCCGAGCAGGATGTGCTCGGTGCCGATGTAGTTGTGGCCGAGCTGGAGCGCCTCGCGCAGGCTGAGCTCCAGAACCTTCTTGGCACGGGGAGTGAACGGGATGTGACCCGAGGGAGGCGACTGCCCGGCCCCGATGATCTCCTCCACCTGCTGGCGGACCTTCTCGAGGGAGATGCCGAGCGACTCGAGTGCCTTGGCGGCTACTCCTTCGCCCTCATGGATCAGCCCGAGGAGGATGTGTTCGGTGCCGATGTAATTGTGGTTGAGCAGCCTCGCCTCTTCTTGGGCCAGGACTACCACCCTGCGGGCCCTGTCGGTAAACCGTTCAAACATGGGCCCCTCCTTTTCGTTTTAGTGAGCCGCTTCGCCGCTTACGCCGCTCCACCGCTCTCGTGGAACTCGGTGCAAACCGGTTCCCGGACGATTCTCTTCGCTTGCTCATTATACGAACGGGGTGTCACTACCCACCGGAGAACCCCGGAGAACCCCTTCCTACCAAGACAACGCCCCAGCCCCCGAAAGCGTTCCATCCGGCCAGCCTGACGCGGCCTTCACAAACACTCAATACGTCGGTGGCGCAAGGGGCGTACTTCCTGCTGATCCCATCGTCGGAGCCGGCCACGCTCTTGAGAATTCGAGTTCCGGCCGTCAGTGGATGGGATCCCTACGGGGCGAGGCGATTCCGAACTTCATCTTGGAGAAATGCGGGGGAGGGGCCGCGCGCGGCGGCGGGTTCTTGAACAGGTGCCGCCAGTCGTCGGGCAAAACGGTCGTGCGCCGCCCATTGATGGAAAAACCCCTGGCCAGGGGCACCCACTCGAGCGGGGGCGAGTTCGGCGCGCCGGGGGGGTCCGGCGGAAGCGTCCACAGGCCCACTGTGGTCTCGCTCACGGCGGTGTGGTCGTCGGGACCAAAGGTGACCGGCAGCCCCCCGAAACGCTTGTCTTGGAGGGTCTCCAGGACCTGGGCGAGGTCCTCGTCTTCGGGGGCCCTGCGCTGCGCCCACCCGATCATCTGAACGGCGTCGTACGCTCGAAGTTCCCATCCGGTCGGAAGCGCCGCCCACCAGGCCTCGAAGGACTCCCTGAAGCGCTCGAAACTCGGCACCGGAAGGTAGTGGGCGCCGCGCGCGTAGGTGTCCGACGCCACCATCCCCACCGGGAGGGACTGATCGGTCTGCTCGCTGATCGCCAGGTCAAGGGCGAGGATCTGCGGTCGCCAGTAGTTCGACGACAGCCGGTTGCGCCGCTGCCTTCTCGGCGCGCTGGCGATGCGGGCGTCGTCCGACCCCGTGTAGCGGACCCCCAGTTCCCGCAGCTCGGCCACGATGCCGGCCACGGCGCCCGGGCCGCCGTGAATTAGGACCGACTCGACCCTGGCTTCTCGCAGGGACCGAATTACATCTCTGAACCCGTCGGCCGCAGGGTCGTAGGTCTCGGTCCGTCGCAGCCGGAGGCCAGCCCGATCGGTCTCCTGGCGCAGCGCGCTGACGGCGGTGCGCCCGTCGGGGGAGTCCTCGGCGAGAACGCCGACCGTCTCGTAGCCGCGATCGGCTGCCAGGTAGCGAGCCAGGGCTCGCCCCTGCCAGAGGTACGAAGGAGAGAGCTGAAAGACGTGAGCGCTCAGCCGGCGCGCACCGTAGAGGTCGCCGTAGCAGAGGATCGCCGGGATTCCCGCTGCGGCGAGAGCGTCTTCGGCTGCCGGCACTGCGTGGGGTGGTCCCGCGTAGACGATTCCTGCGGTCCGGGGCGCTTCGGCAAGCTGCTCGATGAGCTCGACCGCCCGGTCCGGATCGCCCTCGTCGTCAAGGCTGACGAGCTCGAAGGGGAGGGCCCCCTCCCGGCGCTTTCGATTTAGCTCCCCGATGCTCACGTCGGCGCCCTCGAAAGCATCCTCGCCCCTCCACGCCATCCGACCCGAGAGCGTGCCGACGAGCCCAATCACCTGCGCGTCGTTGGCGGTCTCAATCGGCTGCGCGCCGCCGTTCGCTCCGGGCGCGCTCCCCTCGGAGTCATCGCACGCGACGAGGACAACTGCACTGAGCAATACGCAGAAAAGGAGGCGGCCAACTCCTGCCCGGGCCAGATGCGCCATGACGAAGCATCCTCGCATTTTTTCGATCGTTGTGACCTCCTGCGATTCGCTCCTTAGACAGCGAGCGCCCGCTCGAGGTTCCGAGCTCTCGGACCGATAGAGGTGCCTCGAGCGACCGCTGATGCTCAGCCCTCGGGCTTGAGGATGGGAAAGAGGATCACTTCGCGGAGAGAGGGCAGACCCAGCAGCAAGGTGAGCAGGCGATCGACGCCCAAGCCGTATCCGCCGGCGGGCGGCATCGCGTAGGCCAGCGCCTCGAGGAAGTCCTCGTCGGCGAGCATCGCCTCATCGTCGCCCCTGGACCGCTGGCTCGCCTGCTGCTCGAAACGACGTCGTTGCTCTGCGGGATCGTTCAACTCGGAGTAGATCGCCGCCATTTCGACGCCCCCGACGATCAGGTCCGCATGCTCGGTGAAGCCGTCGATGCTCCGGTGGTCCTTGGCGAGCGGCGACACGTCTTTCGGATAGCCGACCACGAAGGTCGGTTCCAGCAGCCTGCGCTCCGCGACCTCCTCGAAGACCTCGGCGAGGACCTTGCCCGGAGGCCACTTCGGATCGACATGAACCCCAGTGCCGTCCGCCTCCTTCGCGAGGGCGTCGAAGTCGCCGGCCTTCCACACGTCGAGCAGATCGGGCCCCCCATTGGTCGTGATGGCGTCGAACATCGTCACTCGACTAAAGGGCTTCGCCAGATCGATGGTTCTGTCTCCCACCACGACCTCGTAGCCGCCCGTAACCGCGCGTGCGACGGCGCGCACCAGTTCTTCGACGAGCGCCATGGTGTCGTCGTAATCGACGTAGGCCTCGTAGCACTCGAGCATCGTGAACTCGGGGTTGTGCTGGCTCGATACGCCCTCGTTGCGAAAACTGCGATTGAGCTCGTAGACGCGCTCGAGTCCGCCGATGAGGAGACGCTTCAGATAGAGCTCGGGAGCCACGCGCAGATACAGGTCGATGCCCAGAGCGTTGTGGTGCGTCCTGAAGGGCCGAGCCGTAGCCCCCGATGCGACCGGTTGCAGTAACGGTGTCTCGACCTCGACGAAACCACGTGAATCCAAAAACTCGCGAATCGTGGCATTGGCCCGGGCCCGTCCGTCGAGCGCGCGCCGCGCGCCCTCCGTCAGTAGAAGGTCGAGGTATCGCTGACGATAACGGGTCTCGACGTTGGCGATGCCGTGGAACGTGTCCGGCATCGACCGAAGACACGGTGCGAGCAGCGTGGCCGAGCGCAAGTTGATCGAGAGCTCGCCGCGTCTCGTCTTGATGACCTCTCCCTCGGCCCCCACGACGTCGCCCACGCCGATCGCCTTGAACGCCTCCATGCCCTCTTCGCCGATCACGTTCTGACGGGCGAACAGCTGAATGCGGCCGGTCGAATCCCGCAGGTCGGCGAACGCAGCCTTTCCCTGCCCCCGCACGGTCATGGTCCGCCCGGCGACGCGCACGGTATCGGTGGTTTCCTGGCCCGGCTCGAGCGTCTCGAAGCGCGCCCGCAGCTCGCCGATCTCGGCCGTGCGTTCGTACTTGAAGGGGTAGGTCTGGTCGCCGGCGGACATCTCGCTCCTAGTGCTCTCTCTCCTCGAAATTACGCTCGAAAATGAGTCGCAACCCTACGAGAGTCAGATCCGGTGCAATGCGATCGACGAGCTTGCAGTGCTTCACCACGATGTGGGCCTGGCCCCCAGTCGCTATGACGTTCGCGGTGCCGCCGACCTCTTTGCTGAGGCGCTCCACGAGCCCATCGACCAGGGATGCGTTGCCGTAAACGATGCCCGACTGCACGGCCTGGATGGTCGACTTGCCGATGGCATGAGAGGGAGCGATCAGCTCCACCCGTCGAATCTGCGCGGTCGCTTGATACAGGGCTCCCGCTGCGGTCTCTATACCGGGGGTGATCGCGCCTCCGAGATACTCCCCCTTGGCCGACACGGCGTCGACCGTGATGGCGGTGCCGAAATCGACGACGATCGAGGGCTCGTCGGGAAACATGTGATTGGCCGCAACCGCGTTGGCGATGCGATCCGCTCCGACCTCACGTGGGTTGTCGATCTTGATTGCGATGCCCGTCCTCGTTCCGGGCTCGACGACCACGGCGGAGAACCCGAAGTAGCGCTCGGTCATCTGACGCAACTCCTGGGTCAGCGGCGGCACCACGGAGCAGATGGCGACGCCCGTGATCTCGCGCGAGAAGGAGAGATCGGCAAGCTCGAGGAACTGCCCGGAGATGAGTGCGAGCTCGTCGGCGGTGCGGTCCGGGGCCGTCGACATACGCCACTCATGAGTTAGCTTCTCGCCTCGAAACACGCCGAGATGAGTCTGCGTGTTGCCGGCGTCGATCGCGAGCAGCATGATCAATCTCCCTCGTCTCGAACGGATCCAATTAGCAGGTTATCGATGAGTCTGGTTCCGCCGACGTGTGCCGCGACGATGAGCAGGACGTGATCTCCTCCCGGCTTGGGCGGTTCGAAGGTATCGGGATCCACCGCGCTCGCGTAGGAGAGCTCCACCCCCGTTGCGCCCTTCAGATGGCGAACCATCTCCTCCTCGGCCGCGTGCGGTTCATGCGACTGAAGGTAGACCTCTCGTCCGAGCTCGAGCGCCCGGGACAGGGCCAGGGCCTGCTCGCGCTGCTCCTGCGTCAAGTACGCGTTGCGGCTGCTCATTGCGAGCCCGTCGCCCTCGCGTACGGTCGGTCCCACGACCAGCTCCAGCGAGAAGTCGAGATCGTTCACCATTCGTTTGAGGACCGCGACCTGTTGAGCATCCTTCTGTCCGAAGACGGCAACATCGGGCTCGACGATATTGAACAGCTTCGTGACCACCGTGCACACGCCGTCGAAGTGGCCGGGACGATCGGCTCCTTCGAACACGTCTCCCAGGGCCCCCGGAGTAACCACCACGGTCGCGTCCGGCGGGTACATGTCGTCGACGCTGGGGAGGAAGACGATATCGGCACGCTCACCCTCGAGGAGCTCGAGATCACCCTCGGTGTCGCGCGGGTAGTGATCGTAGTCCTCGCCCGCACCGAACTGACGAGGGTTGACGAACACACTGACCACGACCTCATCGCAAGTCCGTCGAGCGAGCCGCACGAGCGAAAGGTGACCGGCGTGCAGTGCGCCCATGGTCGGAACGAGCCCGATGGTGCGACCTGCGCGTCGCTGTTCATCGAGCAGTGAGCGCAGCTCGCTCGCCCTCCGCACCACCCTGATCAACCGGTGCCATCCAGTAGCTCGAGCATCCTCTCGGCGTCCTCGTCGGTGATTCGTCGAGCCCTCATCGCCGCGTCCAGGATGACGCGAATCACGTGTACGTAACCCTGTACCAGGTTCGGCGACGAGGCGGCAAGGGCTTCAACCTGTCGAGCTATGGTCTCACTTTCCCCGCGCGCGACCGGTCCGGTCAGCGACGCGGCTCCGCCCGCCACCGTGGCGTTGGCGACCGCGCCCGCGGCGAGGGGGCCGAGCACCCGCTGCGGATTCTCGATTCCGACTGCCTCCAGCATCGCCTCACCGGTAGCAAGCAGGGCTGCAATCCCATTCGACGTGCTCACCGCGGCGGCGTGCCAGGTGGGGCGGGCGGCCTCGGTGACGATCACCGGCGACCCCGCCAGGTCGCGGGTCACGAAGGATATTGCCCAAGGCTCGACCTCGGGATCGGCGGTCACTCCCCACGCCGATCCGGGCAGTCGTACGAGGGCCGTGTCCACGTCGGGACATGCCTGCACGGGATGGAGCGCGGCCCCCCCGGCCCCCGTTGCGCGCGCCTTGATGAGTGGAGCCAGACCGAGCGAGCCGGCAAAGTGAACCACCACGGTGTCACGGCCCAGAGAGGATGCGATCTCTGCAGTGACAACCTCGACGGCGTCGTCCGGAACTCCGAGCAGCACCACATCGGACTCCGGCAGCCCCGCGCGATGGTCGAACACCCTGGTCCGCAAACGAGCAGCGGAGCGTTCCGCCGAGGAGGCAGCGCGGGACGAAACGCCGACGACCTCGTGACCTTGGCGTCTCAGTAGTTCCCCAACGGCCGTACCCACTCGGCCTGCGCCGATCAGCGTGCATCGCAGAGAAGCTCTCGACCCCGATGTGGGCATAGCTTGTCGCCTTCCGCTCCAGTCCTCGGTCGGGTACCGGTCGTGCCGCAAGCTTACGGTGGTTCGCCTCATCCGGCGCCCCACCGGTGAGCCATCGAAACACTTCGGCTACTGGACGAGCTTCGCCTTGAAGGTGAACAACTCGTTCTGATCGACCGGGACTCCCGCGCAGGAAAACGGCGAGAGAGGATCGGTGAAGCACCGCTGGTACCGAGTGCTTGCGTTCGTCAACACGAGCAGCACCCGGGTGACCTTGCCAAACGGCATTCGCGCCCGCCCGACTCCCCGACCGTCGAGGTCGACAAACTTCTTGTCGATTACCTTCGAACCGTCGTACGAAACCAGGGTCGCCTTCGGCTTCGACTTGCGGCCCGGACCGTCGACTTTCACCCGCAATCTGGCGCCCGGCACGACGCTATTGCCCGGGACGAAACTGATGTAGACATGCGTCAAATGATCAAGGCGTCTCCTCACATCGGACGTCGAGCGCTTCGCAGGTCCCAGCTTGAACCTCCTGTTGACCCGTGCACCGTCGACCTCGGCCTCGTACAGAGCGCCTTTGTCCTAGTGGTTCTCGGGTGCGAAGTTCGCGATGGCGAAGTTTATGAAGGACTTGCCGAACGCAGAGCGTCGTTCGATCACGGAACGGGTCGCGCGCAGCGAATAACGATTGGGTTCGCCCCGAGCACCGTCCGCCTGGTTCCACACCTGTTTCACGAACCTCCGGCCGAATCTCTGGCTCGCGTACTTCCAGAAGATGAAGTTGCCGTACTCGAAGAAGCCGGCACCGTAATCGAGTGGCACGTGAGGATGTCTCATGCTGCTGCTCCAGAAGTACTGGAGGTTGTCGTTGATGTCCTCGTAGACCTCGTCTTCCATCCACACCGCGGTGTTCTCCAGAAACCAGAGGTCCTCAAAGATGTCGTATCCGAACTGAACCGCGTGAAAGAACTCGTGCGCGGCCGTTACCTGAAGGTTCTCGAGCGGAGTTTGATTCGGGAACTGATCCGGGCTGTAGTCGTTGTCGAAGACGCAGTAGGCAGACATGTCGGAGAACCTGTAACTGCTGCGGCGGCGCAGATGGGGGTCGTCCGAGGCACAGTAGCCGTAGAGAGGAACACTGAAGCTCCCCAGATCCGCAAGGTAGAAGTCGGTCTTGCGGTTGCCGCCGTTGTTGGATGAGCGCCGGTCACTCTTCGGCTTGCGGAAGCCAAGCTCTTCGATGGTTCGGGTCCATACCTGCGCCTGCATGACCGACACCACGGTATCGACGTAATCCGGCCGGCCGTTGTCATCGGAGTCAAGGTCGGCGACCTTGTGCTTTCCGGTGGTCGCGTAGTGGACGCAGAGGTTGGCGGTGCAGGTCCGCTCAACCGTCGCCTGACCGTACTTGATGTCGATGGGGTCACCCTGGCTGCCGTCCGTGGGACGAGTCAGAAGACCATCAGCAGTGGCCCGGTCGGCGGCCCGAAGATCGTCTCTTCGAAACGCCAGATCCCGAAACAGAGCTGTGGCGCTGCGCGCCGTCGGTTCGGCAATGTAGCCGAAGCTGCGGGTGACGGGGGGCGGAGTGAACAGGGTGAGCGCGCGGTCGAGCGAGTACTCGGCCTCGGTCACCGCCCCGGCGTCGAGCGCGCGCGTGAGGGCATCGTCAGGCGAGGGCGCCAGTGGGGGAAGGCGCCGGTCCGGCGGCTGGGGTAAACCGGCGCGTCGCACCGACGCGTGGGCCCCGCCCGTACCGCCACCGGGAGCGCCGAGCGCGAGCACGCTCAAGCATAGGACCACAGAAAGAAGCTTCTTCACTCACGCCCCCTGGCTTGGTCTAGATCTAGAAGGGCTCGACGAGCCGGACCTCTCCCTCGGCCTCGTCGAGCCAATCGGCGTAGCGCGCGCCCCACGGATCGGCGGCGTCGGGATCGATCTCGAGCAGCGGAACCAGGACGAAGCGGCGCCGCGTCATCAAGGGGTGCGGGATCTCGAGGTCCTCATCGCTGACCTTCTCGTCGCCGAAAGTCAGCAGGTCGAGGTCCACGACGCGCGGCCCCCAGCGGATATCGGAGGGCTCCCGACCGAGGATTCGCTCGATCTCCTTACACACCCCGAGAAGCGTCCTGGGGCCCATGGCCGTCTCGAGACGAGCAACGAGGTTGATGAACGAGCGCTGAGGGGGCCCGCCGACGGGGGTGGTCTCGTAGAGCCCAGAGGTCGCGGTGACCCGCACGTCGGGCGTGTCATCGAGGGTGCTCACCGCTCTCCGGCAGAAGTCCGAGCGCTCGCCGACGTTCGAGCCGACGCCTATATAGGCCCTGGTCACCGTCGCTCCTCGGTTGCCATCTGGTCCCTCACGGCCGCTCGATGCGGATCACGATCCCACCGACCTCTTCATCAACCGGTGGAGATTCCTTAGCGATCTCTACCGTAACCCCGTGGACTCGTTCGATCTTCGACATTCGAGACGCAATCTTTCCTGCTAGATGTTCGAGCAGCTCACACTTGCTGGATCTGACGATCGCGGCGATCTCATTGGTCGCCCAGTGGTAGTTGACGGTGTCGTTCAGGTCATCGCTCCTGGCGGGCGCGGTGAGATCTGCCCGAAGCTCGACCGTTACGAGCACCCACTGCGGCTGGGCTCGCTCGTCCTCCGAAACACCGATATGGGTAGCGAGGCGAAGGTCCCGAATGGAGATGCTGTCCATCAGCTATCCCCGATCGCTTCCAGCATTCTGAGGGTCCGAACGATCGGCTCGACGTCGTGGACGCGCACGATGTGAGCGCCCTTCATGACCGACCAGGCGACGGTGGCCGCCGTGCCCTCCACCCGCTGGTCCTCCGCAAGGTCCAGAGTGACTCCGATGAAGGACTTGCGCGAGGTGCCCACGAGCACCGGGTACCCGAGCTCGATGATGTCTTCGAGCCGGCGCAGGAGGACCAGGTTCTGGTGCGGAGACTTGGCGAAACCAAAGCCCGGGTCCAGGCAGACGGAATCCCTCTGTACCCCGGCGTCGAGTAGCTCCCCCACACGAAGGCCGAGGAAGTCGCGCACATCGGTCACCACGTCGTCGTATTCGGTGAGCTCGCGCATGGTGGCCGGAGTGCCTCTCGAGTGCATTACCACGATCGCAGCACCGGTGGCCGCGGCGACGCGGTCCATCGCACGGTCGGTGGCCTCACCGAGAGTGTCGTTGATGATGCTTGCGCCGGCGTCGAGGGCTCGCTCGGCCACGCGCACCTTGCGCGTGTCGATCGAGATCGGCACCGAGATCTCTTCACGCAGGGCTTCGATGACCGGGATGACCCGGTTGAGCTCGTCCCGTTCCGAGACCGGCTCGGCACCCGGTCGGGTGGACTCACCGCCGACGTCGACGATCGCAGCACCGTGGCCGGCCATGTCCACGCCGTGGGCGACGGCCCGGTCGGTGTCCCACCACAACCCGCCATCGGAGAAGGAGTCCGGCGTGACGTTGAGCACGCCCATGACGGACGTGCGATCCAATGCCAGGTAGTAGTCCTTACAGCGCAGTTTCATCGCCGAAGTGTAGCCAGTGAGCTGCGTGCGACCGGTGACCTGGTGCGGAACGTCGGTGACCGGCCGGAGGAACGTCGGTGACCGGCCGGGGGAACGTCAGTGACCGGCCAAGATGAGGCCCATGGCCTCGGAGCGGGTCGCCTCGTTGCGGCGGAACAGGCCGCGCACCGACGACGTCACGGTCTTGCTTCCCGGCTTGCGCACGCCGCGCATGCTCATGCAGAGGTGCTCGGCCTCGATCACGACAAGCACGCCGCGCGGAGCGAGTGCCCCCTCGATCGCATCGGCAATCTGCGTCGTGAGCCGCTCCTGCACCTGCGGGCGCTTGGACAACAGATCGACGAGGCGGGCGAGCTTGGACAGCCCCGTGATCTGGCCGGACTCGTTCGGAATGTAGGCGACGTGAGCTGCGCCGATGAAGGGAATGAGGTGGTGCTCGCACATCGAGCCCAGGGGGATGTCCTTGACCATGATCATCTCGTCGTGATTGGCCTCGAACACGACGTCGAGTTGGTCCGCCGGATCCGCGTGCAGACCCGCGAACAGCTCCTCGTACATGTCGGCCACGCGGCGGGGCGTGCGCTGGAGCCCGTCGCGATCGGGATCCTCGCCGATGGCCTCGAGGATCGTCCGCACCGCGTCCTCGATCGCGCCGGCGTCGACCGTGGTCGCCGGCCGTATCTCGGAAACCTCTTCGGGTAGCTCTGTCATGACACCACCCTAAACAGCCGAAACTCCAAATCGTTCCCATGAGCCCGCCGCCTAACTCTCGGACCCCCAGGTGTCGCCCCACGCGCCCCTATTGGTCCAGAAATGCTCAGGTGTGACGGGCGTCACTGTCTGCGGCGCCGGTCTCCTCATCCGATGCAGCCGGGTTGGAGAACCAGAGCCGATCGCCATCGCCTCGAGATCACGGCGCCACCGGAAGGTCTGTTCTCCAGGGAACAGCTGGAGGACGCAGGGCTCGACAAGACCGCGCGCCGGCGGCGCGTGAAGGCAGGGTTTCTGGTGCCGGTGCTTCCGGGCGTCTTTCGCATCTCGAGCGTGCCCGAGTCTCGCTCACAGTTCGTCAGAGCTACCTCTATGTGGCTGCGAGGTCGAGGCGCCCTTTCACACCTCTCTTCCGCCTCGCTGCTCGAGCTGGTGGACGACCAGCGCGGCCCGGTCGAGGTGTCGTCGACCATGCGCTCTCTGAAAAGCCCGAGCGAGCTGATCATCGTGCACCGGGTGGGCGCGCTCGATAATCGTGATCTTCGCCGGCTGAGGGACATGCCAATCACGAACCCGCTGCGCACGATCTTCGACCTGGCCGGGACAATGAAGCCCGAGAAGTTCGAGCTCGTCCTGGACGAGGCTCGGCGGCGGCGCCTGATAGCCGAGCGTCCGCTGCGCCAGATCCTCGATCGCCTCGGGCGCTCCGGCCGGCCGGGCACGCGTCAACTTCGCTCGATCTTGGACTCCGGCGAGATGCACCAGCCGGTGCCGGGGAGTCCGTTCGAGCGCAGGTTTCTTCAGTTCCTTCGTCGCCGCTGTCTTCCGACTGCCGACCGTCAGGTCCGGATACGCGACGAGGCGGGCCATGTCGTGGCTCGAGTCGATTTTGCCTATCCCGAACTGAAGATCGCGATCGAGTGCGACGGCAGGAAGTACCACTTCGGGCGACAGAACTGGGAGGGCGATGTCGAACGTCGAAGCGAACTGGCGGCCCTCGGCTGGCTCGTTATCCATGTGTCGTGGGACATGCTCGTGAACCGACCGGATGATTTGGAGAGGCTGATCCGGGGCGCTCTGGGTCAGCCGTCGCTTTTGGACCAATAGGGGCGCGTGGGGCGACACCTGGGGGTCCGAGAGTTAGGTCCGGCCAACTCTCAGGGGCCGGGGCCCGCCGGTGGTTCGGGTTAGGCCTCGCCTAGGCGGGGCTTCGGCCTGGGGCGGGGCAGGCGTCGCCGTGCGTCTTCGGCATCCTGGGCGGCCGCGGCAGCACGGTCCTCCTCCTCGCGCGCCTTGCGCCGCAGGCGAGCTCGTTCGGTGCCGTCGGCCGGAGACTGTTTCGCGACCTCGCCGAAGATCTCGGCGACCTCTTCCTTCTCGACCGACTCCTTCTCGAGGAGACGTGCGACCAAATTGTCGAGCTTGTCGCGGTACTTCACCACGATCTCGCGCGCCTCCTCATGCGCCTCTTCGACAAGACGGTGCACTTCATCGTCGATTTTGGCCGCAACCGTGTCCGAATAGTCCTTGACGTGCCCGTAGTCGCGGCCGAGGAACGGTTGTCCTTCGGTCTCGCCGAGCGCGAGGGGGCCGAGATCGCTCATGCCGTACTGCATGACCATAGACTTCGCGATCCGGGTACAGCGCTGAATGTCGTCGGAAGCGCCCGTAGTCGGCTCGTTGAACACGACCTCCTCGGCGGTTCGGCCCCCGAGCAGCATGGCCAGTTCGTCGACGAGCTCGCTGCGCGTCACGAGGAAACGGTCCTCGCTCGGCAGGGTCAGCGTGTAGCCCAGCGCACGGCCGCGGCTCACGATCGAGACCTTGTGCACCGGGTCTGCGTTGGGCAGGGCGTGCGAGACCAGCGCGTGACCGGCCTCGTGATAGGCGATGACCTTCTTCTCCTTCTCGGAGATGATGCGGCTCCGACGCTCGGGGCCTGCGACCACGCGATCGATGGCCTCCTCGAACTCGTTCATCGAGATCTCGTTGCGAGAGAAGCGTGCCGCCAGAAGAGCCGCCTCGTTGACGACGTTGGCGAGGTCGGCTCCGGTGAATCCCGGTGTGCGCTTCGCCAGCACCTCGACGTCGACGTCCTTCGACAACGGCTTTCCGCGGGTGTGGACCTTGAGCACGCCCACTCGCCCGTTCAGATCCGGACGGTCCACGACGATCTGACGGTCGAACCGTCCGGGGCGCAGCAGCGCGGGGTCGAGGATGTCGGGCCGGTTCGTTGCGGCGATCAAAATGACCCCGCCCTTGATGTCGAATCCGTCCATCTCGACGAGCAGCTGGTTGAGGGTCTGCTCCCGCTCGTCGTGTCCGCCGCCTAGCCCGGCGCCGCGGTGACGACCGACCGCGTCGATCTCGTCCATGAAGACGATCGAGGGCGAGTTGGCTTTGGCCTGCTCGAAGAGGTCGCGTACTCGGCTGGCACCGACGCCGACGAACATCTCGACGAAGTCGGAGCCGGAGATCGAGAAGAACGGAACGCCGGCCTCTCCGGCGACCGCCCGCGCGAGCAGCGTCTTACCGGTGCCCGGAGGCCCGTAGAGCAGCACGCCCTTGGGGATCTTGGCCCCCATGGCCTGGAACTTCTGGGGTGCCTCGAGGTACTCCTTGATCTCGTGCAACTCCTCGATAGCCTCGTCCAGACCGGCGACGTCCCCGAAGGTGATCTTGGGCTGATCCTTCGTCACGAGCCGAGCCTTGGACTTACCGAAGCTCATGACCCGGTTGCCTCCCCCCTGCATCTGCTGCATGAGGAAGAAGAAGAACCCGACGATGATCAGGATAGGCAGGAACTGGAACAGGATCGAGAGTATGGGCGACCCACGCTGCGGATCCGCAGTAACGGGCACGTCGTTATCGACGGCCACCCGCTGGTAGTCATCGACGGTGTCCTTCGGCACGAACAGCTCGTACTGCTGCCCGCTGCTGAGCTCGCCGATGATCTTCTCGTCCACGGTCAGGAACTCGGCCGTCTCGATCTCACCCGATTCGACCATCTCGACCCATTGGTTGACCGACGCGATCTCCTCGGGTCCCTCGGCGTTCGAGCGGTAGGCGTTGATGACCCAGACCACCGCGATGATCAGGACGAGATAGAAGATGGCCGATCTGAAAATTCGGTTCATGTATTTTCCTTCGCGATCGCTGCTCTGGAAAACCTACCAGCCTCGTATCGGTAAGAGCCTCCGTCTTGCGGGTTTCCGGCACCGTCGACGGCGCCTCCCTGGCTCCTCCAACCCTGTGGGACTCCCTCTAGACAGAATCGGCCTCATAGGCAGCCGGCTTGAGAACACCGATGTAGGGAAGATTCCTGTACTTCTCGGCGAAATCCAGTCCATAGCCGACGATAAACACCGGCGGGATCTCAAACCCTGGGTAGCGCACGTCCAGCGGAACCGCCTGTTCGCCCTTCTTCCAGAACAGCGAGCAGATCTCGAGGCTCGCCGGACCACGCGCCTCGAGATAGCGAAGAAGGTAGTTGATGGTTAGTCCCGAATCGATGATGTCCTCGACGAGCAATACGTGTCGCCCCGTGATCTCGTAGTCGAGGTCCTTGAGGATTCGCACCACGCCCGACGACTTCGTAGACGAGCCGTAGCTCGACACCGCCATGAAGTCGAACTCGACCGGAAGCTGAATCGAGCGGGCGAGGTCCGACATGAACACGAACGCACCCTTGAGGACGCCGATGAGCAGCAGGTCCTTATCGCGGTAGTCGTCGGTGATCTGCTTGGCCAGCCCGGCGATCTTCGCTTGGATCTCGTCCGCGGTGATGAGGACTTCTTCGATGTCCTCGTGCATTTCGGTCGAACGCAACCTGGGTCCCCCCTTCACTGCCACCATGCGACCGTCGCTCGGCGGCATCCTATGCTTGTTCTGCCTCGTGCGGTCGCCGCACGACGACCTCCTGACGCGTTACCTCGATCGTGATTCCCGTCGCGACGTCGAAGTGGCGCTTGCCGTCGTCGCCGCTCTCCAGCGCATCGAGCGCCGGTTGGATTCCGCCCGAGCGATCCCGCACCCGACCGACGGCTCGTTCGAGCAGACGGCGTCGAAGCGCGCGCGGCAGGGGGTTCAGCCCCGAGCGCTCGAAACGGACCTCCCCGCCCTCACCTTGGGCAAGTTCTTGGTAGATGGTGCCGGCCAGGGCCTCGAGGGCGTCGGCATCATCGCGCAGTCTCTCCGCCGTGGTCGCCATGGCTTCAATCGCACCCTCACCCCAGCGCTGCTCGATGGGCGCAAGCAGCGTCGAACGGACGGCCGCTCGTTCGAAGCGGTCATCGGTATTGGCGGGATCATCGTCAAAGTCGAGTCCCACCTCTTCGCAATAGGCCCGAGCGGCGCCGCGGCGAAGTTCGATGAGGGGGCGGATGCGAGCGGGAGCCGGTGGCGCCGACATCAGCGGTGGGATCCCCGCCAGGCCCTCGGTTCCCGCTCCGTGCACCAGCCGCGCCAGCGTGGTCTCGACCCGATCGTCGAGCGTGTGGCCTGTTGCGATCGCCCCGGCCCCGACCTCCCGGGCCACGGTCTCGAAGAAGGCGTAGCGAAAGTCCCGGGCCCGGGCGTGGAGGTTCGACCCGGCGAGTTCCGGAGCCCGGATCAGGTGTACCTCGAAGCCGGCGGCGGCGGCGCCTGAGGAGACCCGCGCAGCGATCGGCTCCGAGCGGTCGCTCAGCCCGTGGTCGACGTGGGCTACGTGCAGGTCCCACCGGCGCTGGCTCGACAACCGGTGGAGCACGTCCAGCAGACAGGTCGAGTCCGGCCCCCCCGAAACCGCCACGACCACGACCTCGCCCTCGGACAGCATCGAATAGCGATCGATGGTCTTGACGGCGCGCTCGACGACATCGAAGCCCGGGCCGCCGTATGCCCTGTCCACGTCCCGGCTAGGCGGCCACGCGACCGAGCCATAGCTCGGGCGACTTGAGCTCGGCGAGGGTCGGGAACTGCTCGGGCCCGTCCCACAGCCGCGCGAGCACCTCCGGGCCGGCCGCGCGCACTGCGGCCTCGCAGAACGCCTGACCCAATTCGTACTGCTTGAGCTTCATCTCGAGGCCCAGCGTCGACGAGATGACCCTCTGCACCAAGTTGACCTGCTCACGACGTTTTTCGAACACGAACCGCATCCGTCGCATCGAGGGAATGACGCTTTCGCCGACGGAGTCCATGACGTAGTTGCCGTGCCCCTCGACGACCGCCATCAGAGCCTGGATCTCGTCGAGCACCACGCGCTGTTCCTCGGTGGCCAGGAGATACATCGGCGATCGCTCCTCGGGAGGAACGCCCTTTGACGCGAGGCGCCGGGCTGCAACCCGTAGGCGTTTGGCAAGACCCTTCGCGTCGATGTCGACCCTGTCGACGTAGCGTTTTACGAGATCGAGGAAGTGCGAGCGAAGCCATGGCACCCCCTCGAACTGAAAGCGGTGCGTCACTTCGTGCAAGGCTACCCACATGGCGAAATCGCGCGGCACGAAACCGTGCCGCCGTTCGGTTTCGATCAGGTTGGGGCCGACGAAATAGAGGGCCGCTCCCCCCGCAGGCAGGGCCTTGCGACGACGCCTGGCCTCGGGCGAGCCGTCGTCCTCGGGAACGAGCAGGTCGTACTGGCCGAGCACGCGCCGGGACACGTAGCCCAGGAGTACTCCGACCTCGACCGAAACCACTGCCCGCTGCGCCGTCTTGGCCGCAAGAGGTAGCCTCTCGAGCCGGTCGCCGATCTTGTCGGCGATGGGATTGAGCAGCGCGGTCATGCTCGAGATGTTCGCCTCGGCCCAAGTGGCGCGGTCGATGAGGCCCCACTCCACCGGCGGAGGTGCCGGGATGCCGCTCGCCTCCGCCACGAGTTTCTCCGCCTGCGGCACTGCCTCGCCCAGGTCCGCCCTCAGACGGTCGAGCAAGTAGGAGTGATCGAGGCCGCTCGTGCCCGCCACCCGGCGCGCGACGGCAGATGCGATTGCGGGTTCGACGAGCCGTGCCACTGAGAAGAGAGCTTAGAAGCCCTCGCGCCTCCGGGTGGCAACGAAGCGGTAGTAGGCGAATGCGACCCCAGCGAGCGTGAGGACGAGCAGAACGAGTGCGATGCGCGCCATCTGATAGGTCCACGGCGGACCCGTCTCGGCGGCCGCCTCGCCCTCCTCGGGGCTCTCGCCTTCCTCATCTTCGGTACCGCCCTGCTGGGTCGTTCCCTCGGTCTCGGAATCCTCGGAACCACCCTCTGTCTCCGGCCCGCCGGTCTCGGAATCCTCGTCCCCCCCATCCGTTTCCTGCGCCAGCGTGAGCTCGGATGCGGGGGCCGGGGAGGCGAACGCGGCCACACTGGAAATCGTCGCCACGAGAGCGATCAAAATGGCAAGCCGTGCACGCATTCAAGCGCCTCCGTAACCGTGTAGTCGATGCAACGGCGACAGGATATCCCGCCGCGCTACGGCGCGAGGCGGATTGTGCCTTTGCTCGATCGACGACTATCGTTCCGGCGGGAGCGGCATGCGAGCGTGCCGGTGGCCTCAGGCAGAGCCGGCTGCCGGCTTGCGGCCTCGCAAGCGAGGCACCTTCATCTCGGCGTGCGCCCAGCACTTCTCGCGACGGTTATAGGTGGACAAGCGCGTCTCGCACCCCGGCTCCCCACAGACACGCCCCTCGGGCTTGCGCTGAGAAGCGCGCGGGAGTCCCTTCGGACTCTGGCCTCGGATCGATTGTTGGTTGGGCATCGAGGCTCCTCTCGCTCCGGCTCGCTCTGCCTCCTCCCGCCTCTCGGCCCCGAGCGATCGTCGAGGCGATCACCAGTCGAGTTCTGTTAGAGGACATTGCGGGCAATGAACCGGCTGACACTTGTTATTCGTGCCAACGCTCCTCAGCGGTTTGGAGTTCCCGGATTTCATGAACGATTCACGAAAAGCGGCGCGCGACCGGTTTCGACCTGTGGTCGAGCGGGTCGGTCTGGCCATTCGCGCTCTCGTGGGGGTTCCGGCCCGAGCCGTCCGGGGGACGGGGAGAAGGGTCGCCGACCCCGCACGTCAAGTCGTTGACTACTGGTCGTCCGAGCGCCGCACGATGAGCCAGGGATTCATCGCCGTCACGATTGCGTCGCTGACCTCACTCGTTGCGGGGCTCACGCTGGTGGGGATGAGCGGCCGGATCGGGGTGATCGAAGGGTTGTTCGTCCTGATTCCGGTATCGATCGGGATGCGGGGCAACATCTTCGGGGCGTTGGCCGCCCGGCTCGGAACTGCCATTGTCTCCGGCTTGTTCGAGGTCTCCAAGGACAAGGCGGGCATTCTGTACCAAAACGTCTATGCCTCGATCCTGCTGACGGTGGGAACCTCGGTCGCGATGGGCCTGCTGGCCCGGGCGATGGCGGGACTGCTCGGAGTCGACACGGTCTCGGTGTGGGACTTCATCGTGATCTCGCTCGTGGGGGGTCTGCTTTCTTCGGTCGTCGTGCTGGCCGTCACCATCTATCTGTCGGTCCGGTCCTTCAGGAAAGACTGGGACCTCGATGCGGTGGGTGCGCCGCTGATCACGGCGATCGGAGACGTGGTCACCCTGCCGTGCCTCTTCCTCGCCACATTTCTCGCCAAGATCGACATCTTCACGCCGGTGGTCGGGGGGCTCGCGCTCGCGGCGGGCGCGTTCGCGCTCTATCGGGGGTGGACCAGCGCCCAGGCGGTCGCGCAGCGCATCGTGCGCGAGGCGTTTCCCGTCCTGTGCCTTGCCATCGTTCTCGACGTCTTGGCCGGGACGGTGGTTCAGCCGCGCATGGACGAGGTCTTCACCCCGCTCCCGGCGTTCCTGATCATCATCCCCGGGTTTCTGGAGAACACCGGGGCTCTGGGAGCCATCCTTGCTGCACGCCTGGGCTCGAAGCTGCATCTCGGCGCGGTTACGCCAACCGCGAAGCCGAGCGCGGTGGCTCTGCTCGACGGCACCATCGTGCTCGCCCTCGGACTGATCGTGTACCTGATCTCCGCCGTTACGACTCTCGGCGTCGCCGCGGCGACGGGGGCCGCCTATCCGGGGGCGCTCACCTTCCTCGGAGTCGTCATGGTCGGAGGCGTCCTCGCGACCGCGATCGCAGCGGTCATCGGCTACTACGCCGCGGTCGCGACCTACCGCTTCGGCTTCGACCCCGACAACCACACCATTCCCATCGTTACCAGCGGGATGGACCTCTTGGGAGTGACGTGCCTCGTTACCGCGCTCGTGATGTTCGGAGTAGCGTGAAGGAGTTCATGATGGATTCATCCGAAGTCCCGAGAACCGTCAAGGGGTACTTGGCGGAGATCAAGGACACCTCCGAGCTGATGGTGGACCTTGCGTACGCAGCGATCTTCTTCTCCGACGCGGATCTCGCCAAAGAGGTGCGCCGGCTCGAAGACCGCATGGTCGAGCACCTGCGCGGCCTCCGCCGTCTCTGCATCCTGGCGGCCCGCAGTCCCGAAGACGCGGAGCACATGGCCGGCGTGCTCGAGATCTCAGCCGCAGTCGAGAAGATCGCCGACGCGGCCGAGGACATCGCCGGCATCGTCGCATCGGGAATCGGCATACTCGAGGATCTTCGCCGCGACCTCCGACACGCAGACGAGGTCGTAGCGCGCGTGAAGGTGCGCGCTAACGCCCAAGCGATTGGGCAGTCGCTGCGGGATCTCGCCCTGCCGGTGGAGATCGGTATGTGGATCATCGCCGTGCGCCGAGGAGGCGAGTGGAACTTCGACCCCGGTCCCGACTTCACGGTTGCCGGTGGCGACGCGCTCCTGGTTCAAGGACCCGAGGACGGCGTCAACCTCGCCCGGCAACTCATGGGGGCGCCCGAGCTGCCCGAGCGACCCGACCCCCCCGAGATAGTGCTCAGCGACCTCGACCGGGCCGTTGATCTCCTCATCGAGATGAAGGACTCGTCGGAGGTTGCGGTGGGACTCGCTTATTCGTCGTTGTTGTTCAACAGTCAGGCCCTCGCCTCCGAAGTCGCCAGCCTGGAAGCGCGCAGCGACACGATTCACGACGAGCTCGAGTCGTGGGTCCTCCGCAGCGCGCAAGAGGCGCGGAATCCCGATGATCTAAGAGGCCTGATCCGGCTCGCCCAAGCTTCCGAGATGATCTTCGACTCCGCGCGCGAGATGACCCGCCTCGTCGAGGCCGGCGAGGAGCTGCACCCCGTAATCGCGGCCGCTCTGGTCGAGTCCGATGAGTTCGGCCACGAAACGGTCGTGCAACCCGGTGCGCCCGCAGAGGGTCGCACGATCAAGGAGCTGCAGATCGAGACGGAGACCGGCATGTTCGTGCTCGCCGTCCAGCGAGGCCGGCGGTGGACCTATCGACCGAAGCCCCGCTTCTCCTTTCAAGCGGGCGATCGAGTCATCGCGGTGGGGCCCGCCGAGGGCGGTGACGAGCTCGACGAGCTCGCAGGGTTGCAGCGGGAGTTCCAGGACGCCTGAGTCAACCGCTCGAGATGGGGCATAGTTGTCACCCGAGAGATCTTGAAGGAGACCAGCTCATGCCCAAGAAGCTGCCACAGCCCGACGGTTCGATCCCGCAGAAGCCCTCCCTAGCCCAGAACATCGGCGCGTTGATCCTCGGAGTACTCGCGGTCAAGCTCGCCACCTACATCGTCACGACCGTGTGGCGGCTCGTCACGCGTGAGAATCCCCCTCAGATCGACCAAGCGGTTCCCGCCGGGAAGAAGGCCGCGTGGATCGCCCTCGTTGGTGCGGCGACCGGCGCATCGCGTCAGGCCGCGCGCGACCTCGTCAAACCTCCAACCGCGGGTCCCGCCTAGGTTACAGAGTCCTCAGGGGCGCGCCACGAGCTCGTCGCGGCGTACCCGCACCGTGGAAGACAGGAGATGCTCGGGGTGCCCGAACTCCCGGAACCACGCGGCCACGTGCTTGGCCGGCATCGGCCGGCCGAGGAAGAAGCCCTGAGCTAGATCGCATCCGAGTCTCTGGAGGGTGTCCCAGACGGCGCGCGTCTCCACTCCTTCGGCGACCACCCGTAGACCGAGGTTGCGGGCGAGGTCGATCGTCGACCGGACGATCACCTCGTCGTTCTCGTCCTCGGTCATCCCGAGAATGAACGACTTGTCGATCTTGATCTCCTGCACCGGCAGACGCTTGAGGTAGCCGAGCGATGAGTAGCCGGCCCCAAAGTCATCCAAGGAGAGGCCGATACCCAGATCGTTGAGCCGCTGACAGACCTCGGCCGCGCGGACTGGATCGGCGATGATGCTGCTCTCGGTGATCTCGAGCAGAAGATGCTCATGGGGTACGCGACAACTGGCGAGGATGGACGTGACATCGTCCACGAAGTTCGGGTCGAGAAGGCTTCTTCGAGAGAGATTCACTGCGATGTCGATTTCGAGGCCCTGGATACGCCATCCCTGCCATTGCTCCAGCGCACGCTCTAGTGCGAAGCGTGTCAGAGACCGCATCAGCCCGGTTTGCTCCGCCGCACCGATGAATTCATCCGGGGCCACCTTGCCGAACCGGCGATGGTCCCATCGCAGCAGAGCCTCGACCCCGGCTACCTCTCCGGAGTGAAGGTCGACTTTCGGCTGATAGAAGAGTTGCAACTCCTCTCGTTCGACGGCTCGGCGAAGCTCCCCCAGCAGGCTTAGACGTCGTGCGCTGTTGCGATCCCTGTCGTCGGCATAGAGCTCGCGGCCGGTGTGGGTCTCCTTCGCCACGTACATGGCGACATCGGCGCGCTGCAGCAGCGTGTCGACGTCGCCGCCGTTCTCCGGGAACATGGCGATCCCGATGCTCGCCTCGACATCAATGGTCAGCCCGGTCGAGACCTCGTCCAGGATGAAGGGGATCTCGATGGCGGTCAGGACACGCTCGGCCACACCCACGGCGTCCTCTTGACTTCCGACGTTCGGGAGCAGAGCTATGAACTCGTCGCCTCCCAGGCGAGCAAAGGTATCGACCTCTCTCAATACTTCTTTCACTCTCGGCCCCACCTGGCGCAAGAGCGCGTCACCGATGTGGTGTCCGAGGCTGTCGTTGATCTCCTTGAAACGGTCAAGGTCCAGCAGCATGACGGCGACTCGCTCTCCTTTTCTCTTCGCCTCGAGCAACGAATGGTCGAGCCGGTCGTAGAAGAGAGCCCGGTTGGGAAGCCCGGTGAGGTCGTCGTGGAGCGCCTGGTAGGCCTTGTAGTCCTTCTCCGCGTACACCGTGGCGATACTCCAGATGATGACCATGGGAATGGCAAGCAACGGAACCAGCAGGAGGCTGCGTTCCGCGACCACGACGACCACGGGCGAGAGCGCCAGCAGGACGAGATTGATCCACGCGTGGTAGCCGATGTCCGACATCAGGAAACGCAGAACCGGCGCGCCTTGGTGCAGGGCAATCGCTATACGGCAGACGAGGTTGTTAGTGAGAAAAAGAACCGCGCAAGCCAGAAGGATGCCCGGCACGTCGAGGGTCTGGAACGCCGGGACGCCGGTGAGGAAGTCGCCCGAGGTCGTCACGTGGACCACTCCTCCGGCGGCGGCGAGAGCGAGCGCCAGCTGGGCCGCGTTGAAGATCGATTTCCACCCGGGCTTGCCCGCACGGAGGTCCGCCATCAGGCTGCCGACCGACTGCGCCATGATGGCCGCCCCGGCCCCGAATCTGAGAAGAAGCGCAAAGGTGAAGATCGCCGAGACCGTGATCTCACCCTCTTCGCCGTCGGTCCTCGGCGTACGAATCGGAAATAGCTCGCCCAGCAGAGTGAGACCGGTCAGCAGCCAGAATTCGCCGTAATCCGCGGCGATCGTGCTACCCACATTAGGCGAGGCAAGGGCACCGACCACGACTCCCGCGAGGGTGATGATAGAGACGTACAGCCATACCGGCTTGATCTTCGCCAGCAATGAGTACTCCTGGATCGAGTCAACGAATCGAAACTGCACACAGGGCAGGATCGCCCGAAGGCGAACCCACCCTGGGTGCCCTGCAGTGGGCTAGTACCACTTGTGACCGGCACCAGATGCAGCCACCAGGGCTGCAAGCGACGCGAGCAGCATGCCGGCTCGAAGAAGACGAGTTCTCAAGACACCTCCCCTCTCCGCCTGATACCAAATGTTTCCATGCCGCTCATTTCGTCCGAGGCCTAGCCTCGCTTGAGCTTTTGAACTCACTCTGGTCGCACAATCACTAATGCGGCGGAGCCGCGCCATCCCAATGAACTAGGTCGCGCGTAGCCCAAAGTGACCACATCGAGCTCTGGCCCCGAGTTGACACCTGGATTAGTAAAGGCCTAAAGGGGTCTGCCGATAAATCCTTACAAGCCGACGCGACCGGGAGAGCCCCTTGCTGCTGATTATCTGCTTCGTCCTGTGTGTGGCGTCCGTTCCTCTGGCCGGGGGACGGCTCGTGGCCCTCGCAGACTTCCCGCTACATCAGGTTTGGGCGGTGTTTGCCGCCATCTCGTTGCAGATCGCCATCATCAATGTGTTTCCGGGGATCGGAACCTCCTATGTTGCGCTGCATCTAGCGTCCTACGCGTTTCTTATCTGGTTTCTGAGAAGCAACCGGAAACTTCCGGGCCTATGGGTCACTGCCATGGGGACGATCATGAACTTCACCGCCATTGCAACCAATGGCGGGGTGATGCCGGCCACACCCGGAGCTCTTAGGACTGCGGGCATGAACATCAGCTCGGCGCAGTTTGCCAACTCGGCGCAGGTCGCCGACCCCAACTACGCTTTTCTGGGCGATGTCTTCGCCACTCCCGCAGCATTTCCGTTCGCTAACGTTTTCAGCGCAGGGGACATCTGCATCGTGGTCGGCGCTCTCCTGACGCTGCATCAGATGTGCGCGACCCGCTTCTTTCCCCCTCGCCCGACGCTCACGCCGTTGCAGTCCCTCGACACCAGCGTCTGACCGACCCCCAAAAAGGGATCAGTTCACCAGAGTCTCGACCAGTGCATCGACGTCCGAGTCGTCGTTGTAGACGTGGAAGGAGACGCGCAGGTGTCCGGCCCGGGACGCCGCTTGGATTCCTGCACGCTCAAGCTTTTCCGTCGCGTCGACGGCATCAATCGACACGATCGCCGAGTTGCTCGGCTCGAGTTGCATGCGTTCCCTGAAGAGGTTGGCGAGGCGCACGTTGTGCTCCTGGATCGATCCGACACCGATGGCGGCGATAACGTCGAGCGAGGGCCGGGTGCCGACCCACGAGAACCAGACCGGTGACAGGTCGAAGCGACGGGCCGACCTCGCCAACCGGAGGGGAGGTCCGTAGTACGAGGCGTGCACATCCTCTCCGGCGTACCATCCCGCTCCCGTCGGCCTCACCTCCTCGCGCAACTCTGGGTTGACGTAGAGAAAGGCCGTACCCCGCGGCGACATCAGCCACTTGTACGCGTGCACGACGAGAAAGTCGAAGCGCGGAGCGTCCAGCGGCAGCCAGCCGCAGGCCTGCGTTGCGTCGACGATGGTGAGGACGTCGTGCTCCGCGGCCGCCTTCTCGATGGCGTCGAGTTCTGCGACTTCGCCGGAAGACGACTGCACGACACTGAAGGCAACCGCGGTGGTCGACGAATCGATCGCATCGGGCAGCTGCGCGGCCGGCACGGTTGTCACCTTGATTCCCCTGTCGGAATGAGTCGAGTAGGGAAACAGATTCGAGGTGAACTCCATGTCCGGCACGAGGATGTGGGCGCCGTCGGGCAGGGAGCCGGCGATCATGCCGGTGAACTCGGAGACGGTCGTGCCTATCGCGATATCTTCCGCAGGTGCACCGACGAGGCGCGCGAACGCCGTTCGAGCGGCCTCGGTCGACCCACCCCAGATCTCCCAGCTCGTGCGCCCATGGCGCCAGTCCTCGAGTGCAGCGGTGAGGGCCTCGAACGCCGGGCGCGGGGGGAGACCATAGCTGGCGGTATTCAGATAGACGGTTTCCGGCTCCCAAAGAGCCTGCGCGTCCGCAAGGTCCATGCCGCGCGATGGTACTCGCCATCAGCGCAGTTCGATCTGGAACCAGACACCAGACGACGGGAACAAACTTGGCGGGCGACCTCGTCCAAGAGCGGTCGAACGGGTCAACAGAAGAGGTGCGCAATGCGAATCATCAGAGTCTTCCTTTCTTCGGTCGTCGGCACCGCACTCATGACCGGGCCTGCCCTGGCCTGCGGAGGGCTCGTCGCGCCGAACGGATCCGTGAACCTCGTGCGAACCACGACGCTTGCGGCCTACGTCGACGGTGTCGAGCACTACGTCACCTCGTTCGAGTTCGCGGGGGCGGGCGGCGGCAAGTTCGGGTCGATCGTTCCCCTCCCAGATGTCCCCACCGATGTGGGCCGAGCCGGGCGGTGGACGCTGCAGCGCTTGGTCGAGGAGGTGCAGCCGCCCGCGCCCGAGGCGCTGCGTCTCAGCGCTAAAGACACAGTATTTGACGCCGCCGTGGTTCTGATGGAGAAGCGCGTCAGCGCGCTCGATATCACCATCCTCGAAGGGGGCGGGGACGAGGTCGGGGTGTGGGCCAAGGACAACGGCTTCTTCCTGCCCCCCGACGCACCCGAAGTGCTGGACTTCTATGCGCAGCGCAGCCCCATCTTCATGGCGGTCCGCTTCAATCTCGCGCGCGCCCAGAACAAGGGGCTGCAGACGGGCGACGGCATTCCGGTGCACCTGACGATTCCCACCGACCGGCCGTGGGTACCGCTTCGCATCTTGGGGCTCGGACGGCAGGCCGACGAGCTCGTCGAGGCCGATGTGTTCCTGCTGAACGAGCGAAAGCCACTGCTGATGCCGGGCCTGGACGACGCGGGGACATCCGAGGGGTTGGTGCACGAGCGCAGCGAGCCCGCCTCGAAGTTGCTGTTGTCCGATCTGGCCGGTGACCGGGGCATGGACTGGCTGCCGACCGAGAGGATGTGGCTTGATTACATCCGTATCAACACGCCGGCGGGAGAGCTGGATCACGATCTCGCAGTGAGCCTCGATGGGGCCACGCCGTCGCCGGTAGATGCAGGTTTCGCCGTCGCCGGGACGACGATTCTCTCACAAGGGTCAACGCCGCCGTGGGCATGGGTCGCCGCCGCGCTGTTGCTCCTGCTGATCCTGATCGGCACCAACGGGTTCGTCTCAGACCAGCGATGATCAGCGCGCTCCGGCTGTGCCTGGCTCTCTCGATTCTGGCTCTGAGCGGCTGCGCCGTGGCCGCTGAGGCGCAGGAGACGGAGGCCGTGGTGGAGATCACCCACTCTCGCTTCGCCCCGGGTGCCTTCGAGTTCGAGACGGGCACGACGGTCCGCTTCGTGATCCACAACGACGATCCGATCGACCACGAGTTTCTTCTCGGCGATCAGTCGGTGCAGGACCGCCACGAAGCGGGCACTCACGCCAAGCACGGCGCGATCCCCGGAGAAGTCTCAGTGCCGGCGCTGACCACCAGGTCCACCACCTATACGTTCAGCGAGCCGGGCAAGCTCATCATCGGATGTCACCTCCCCGCCCACTACGGCTACGGAATGAGAGCGGACGTTACGGTGGCACCCTGACGAAGGGCCTCGTTTCTTGGCGAGCTAGTTAGAACGGAGCGATGATCACTCAGCGAGATCGGCAAAGTCGTTTCGGGATCAAGGAGCAGGAGGACAGTTCTCGCCGCCATCCTCTCTTGCTAGATCTCCAAAGTCCTTCTCTATCGGTAAATCGTTGTTCCCGTCCTGTCCATAGTAAGAATCAGATCCGTCTCCATCCTCGATATCTGTCTTGTCGTTCGATCCATGGGTATCTCCTCGATCAGTATCATCACCGCCACATATGCGGTCATGATCGATCACATCAGCTTGGTTGTCGGAGAAGTAGTCATCTCCCTTCTCACCAAACATGTCCTCCTCACCGTTGCCGCCGAAGATGAAATCCCTGTATCGACCGCCCGAAGCCGAGTCGTTGCCGTCACCAAGGCGAATCTCATCATTACCATTGTTGCCCTGAACTAGATCGCCGCCACCATCCACAATGAACTGTTCGTAAACGGAATCGTCACTGTCGTGACCCCCCTGGCAGTGGTTGGGTCCAGACCACATGTTTCCCTCATGGTATTGAGCCACTCACCGCTGCAGCCCGGGTCGTGCCCACCACGAGCAACACCACTATTTAAGCCAATCGCGAAGCCGGCACTGAACAACAACACCAAGACAGGCAGTCCACGAATCACTGCTGAAGCTGTTCTAGGAATGGAGGTTGTCCCCCGATCCGGTGAATTTGAAGTGGCGGCCCTCCGCCTGATCCCTGCCACGCCGTGGTAGTGGTCAGGCTGAGAAAAGGAGGAACCGCCATGGCGAAGGTAACTCGCATTCCGCTCG
>JBOGWX010000160.1:0-46472 GCA_050694055.1 Actinomycetota bacterium | reverse complement strand
ATGCACGATCAAGAGAGTCGAGGGGATCCGAGCAGTTACCTACGACTGCTGGAGCACGCTGTTGAAGGACAAGGATTATGAGGGCGCCATGGCCACCAGAGCAGGCGCCCTTCGTCGTTACCTGGACATGAGCGAGCAGGAGGCTCACGATCTGCTCGCCGAGGCTTGGGCCAAACACGACGACGCGTGGAAGCAGGTCGAGACCTTCGGGCCGGGCCGAATGGCGGCCTACTGCCTGGAGGCGCGTGGCATCGACGACGACGAATCCATCCGCAGCCTGACGAAGGAGTTCGAGGAGGCCTCGATCGAGGCGGGCGTAGCGCCGGTCGAGCATGCCAACGAAACCCTTGCCGCTCTGCGCGCCGCGAACGTCCGCATCGGACTGGTGTGCGATACCGGCTTCACCCCGGGCCGCGTGGTCCGTGAACTGCTCGACGACGCGGGCCTCTGCGACCATCTCGAGGTGCTTTGTTTCTCGGATGAGGTCGGCGTGCCCAAACCCGGCAACGAGATCTTCGCCAAGGCTCTCGCCGAGCTCGGCGTACGGCCCCCCGAAGCGATTCACGTCGGCGACCTCCGGCGAACCGACATCGCCGGTGCCCACGACATCGGTATGCACGCGGCACGCTTCAAGGGAGTTCACGACGATGCCTCGGACGCAGCCGAGGCCGAGATCGTCATGACCGACCACCGCCAGATACTCGAGGTGCTGAGCCTCACCTGATCCGGCGGTAAACCCGCTCATCTAGACGCTGAGATTCGGATCCACTTCGTCAAGATGGCGCGCATCGTGTGCTCACGTTCGATGCCGGTCAAAAGCACGACGGGAGGCGGCAGGCTGGACTCGCAATCCTCGAAGCTCTCGCCCGTGGTACACCAGTCGTTCCCGGGGCCCCCGTGCAGGAAGTCGTTACCCGGACCGCCGTCGAGCCAGTCGTTTCCGGCTCGTCCGTAGAGCTCATCGTCGCCGCTGTAGGCGAAGATCGCATTGGCCTCGTGGTCGCCGGACAACACGTCGTTGAGATTCGTTCCCGAGATGTTCTCGATCCCATCGATCGTGTCGCGGCCCTGCCCCGTAGCCACCCCAGCCTCGAGATCGACCACGACGGGCTTGGTGGCCACGAAGTTGGACAGCTTGCCGAAGAAGTAGTCGATCCAGTCGGCTCCGCCGCCCCCATCGACCTCGTCGACCCCCGTCCCGGGGACGAGCAGGTCGTCCCCTCCGGCTCCCTCGAGAGTGTCGGGGCCGTCCCACCCGAAGATCTGGTTGGGGCCCGAGTCGCCGATGAGGACGTCGGCGTGCGTCGACCCCCAGACATGCTCGATGCCTTCGAGGTTGTCCACCCCCTCGCCGGTGGCGATGCCGGCGGCGAGGTTGACCGTCACCCCGTCGTCCGACAGCGTGTAGTCGACCGCATCGGAGCCTGCTCCGCCGTCGAGGACGTCGTTGCCTCGACCGGCGAAGAGGAAGTCGTTGCCACCGCGGCCCCCGAGCCGGTCGTCGCCGCCCCGGCCGAACAGCAGGTTGCGCCGGTGGTCGCCGATCAGCCGGTCGTCGTGCCTGGTACCACTTGCGTACTCGACTCCCAGCAATCGATCACGACCCCAGCCCCTAGCGATGCCCTTCGACAGGTTCACCCTCACCGCCTTCGGCCCTCCGAGATACTGCACGAAGTCCCTGCGACCCTTGCCCCCGATGATGAGATCGTGGCCCGCAGCACCGGCCAGAAAGTCGCTGCCCTTGCCGCCGTTGAGCTTGTCGTGGCCCGGGCCTCCGAACAACCGGTCGTTGCCGGATCCCCCGCAGAGGAGATCGTTGCCGCCCCGCCCGATGATGACGTCGTCACCTCCGCGCCCCACGATGACGTCCCGTCCCGGTGTGCCCACGATCCGGTTCGGCCGGTGGTTGCCGACGATGGTGGCGCGCTCGCCGAAGCAGCGCGGGACTCGGCTCCCGGCTTCAGCGGGGGGCAGCGCCGGGAGGGGAGAGACGAGCAGCAAGACCAGCAGCGCGCGGGGGATGCCGAGCCGCGGAGCGGTGGGGATGCTACTCATGGCTCGAAGCTATAACGGACAGCGGAGCGTTACCAGATACTTACTCAGAGTTATCCCCGAGCATTGGCCGGCGAGAGTCCGAGGGGGTGCTCAGTAGGCCTTGGCCCACGTCGCCCGCTCGGCCCCCGGCCGGCCGCAGTGCATGCAGGGCGCGCCTGGATCCACCCGCGTACTGGGAAGGAAACGAATGGTGGCCTTGGTCCGGTCGTTGATCGCGATCTCGCAGTCGGTCTCGCCGCACCATGCGCCGACCCAGAACCCGCCCTGGGCCTCGACCCCTTCCGCAAAATCGTCGAAGCTCACGATCTCGTGAGTGTTCGCCTCGCGAAAGGCCCTGGCGTCGTCATAGAGAGCAGCCTGGACGTCGCCGAGCATCTCCACCATCGACGCGACCGCTTCACCCGTCGAGAGCTGCTTCTTGTTTCCCTCCACACGCTCCGCTACGACGACTTGATCGTCGGCCACGTCGCGGGGACCGATCTCGACGCGCAGCGGCACGCCCTTGAGCTCCCACTCGGAGAACTTGAAGCCGGGGCGGTGCTGATCGCGATCGTCGAGCTTGACCCGCACGTTATGCCGGCCTGCGAGCTCATCCCTCAACCGAGTTGCCACAGCCATAACCTCATCGCGCTCGTCGTCGCTCTTGTAGATGGGAACGAGGGCAACCTGAACCGGGGCGACTGCGGGCGGCAGGCGCAGTCCTCGATCGTCTCCGTGAGTCATGATCACGGCGCCGACCATCCGCGCCGAGAAGCCCCACGACGTCGCCCACGCATGGTCCTGCTCGCCCTCTGCGTTGAGAAACGTTACGTCGTAGGCCTTGGCGAAGTTTTGACCCAAGAAGTGCGATGTCCCGCATTGGAGCGCTTTGTTGTCGCGCATGAGGCCTTCGACGGTGAAGGTCTCCACAGCACCGGGAAAGCGCTCGTTTACCGATTTCCTTCCGGACAGAACCGGTATGGCGAGCACGTCCTCGGACACTTCGCGATAGACCTCGAGCATTCGCAACGTCTCTTCCATTGCCTCGGCTTCGGTGGCGTGGGCGGTGTGTCCTTCCTGCCACAGAAACTCGCTCGTGCGCAGGAACAGACGTGTACGCATCTCCCAGCGCAGGACGTTGCACCACTGGTTGTAGAGCAGGGGAAGGTCTCGGTAGCTCTGGATCCATTTCGAATAGGTGTTCCAGATGATCGCCTCGGAAGTAGGCCGGATGGCGAGCGGCTCCTCGAGCTCTTGACCGCCCCCGTGGGTCACCACCGCCACCTCCGGAGCAAAGCCTTCGATGTGGTCCGCTTCCTTCTCCAGCAGCTTCATCGGAATCAGCAGCGGGAAATAGAAGTTCTCGTGGCCTGTTGCCTTGAAACGATCGTCGAGCGCGCGCTGCGTATGCTCCCACACCGCAAAGCCGTGAGGCTTGATGATCATCGAGCCCTTGGCGGGCCCGTGCTCGGCCATGCCGGCCTGCTTCACGACCTCGACGTACCAGCCGGGAAAGTCCTCTGCCTGCTTAGGAAGTTTGTTCTTCGCCATTCGCTAAGTGTCTCAGCTTCGCGCCGAGCGCGGCGCGCTCGGGAACGGGGCCGCTAGTCGCCCACGATCTGGATCACTATCGAGCGCCGCGACGGTTCTCGCAACTCCACCAGCAGCACGCGTTGCCACGTTCCAAGTCGGAGCCGGCCTTCGACCGCGGGCAGCACGACCGATGTGGCACCCAGCATCCCCGTGTGCTGCTCGTGGCCGTTGGGGTTGAGCCGTGCGATCGTCCGCTTGATGTCCTCCAACAGTCCCGACTCGCGCTCGTTGACGAGCAGCGCGCAGGTCGTGTCGGGAGAGAAGACGGTCACCTGGCCATTGGCGATACGCGATTCGTCCAGAGCATCTTGAATGTCGTCCGTCAGGTCGACGAAGGAGGGTGCCTCCTCGGTCTCGGCCGCACATTCCATCTGGTGAGTTCGCATGACCGCCAAATGCTCCCTGTTCCTGCTCGCTTCGGCAAATACGGCCCGGAGATCGGCGGGACGGGGCCGCCGTGGTGTGCTCGCTTTCCACAGCTCAGGTGCGAAACCTGCGGATAACCTGCGGACATCTTGTGGGTTCCCTGAGGATGTCTAGATACTTTCGCGAGGTGCGCCATTAATCTCGGATTCGTATTGACGACATCTCGGATGGCCCGTAACTTGACGCTCGTCCCAAGCAGTCAAGCGGCAAGCAGCACCATCCGGTACCTCTTCGGAGGAAACGGAACGAGACCGACCCAATGCCTTCGGGCAAAGGGAAGCGGTGCAGACGGTACTCGTACCGGTTGCAGCGTCAGGTTTCGAGCGCAATGGCCGGGACCCGCAGGACCGGATCGGCTCGCCGATACGGACACCGGGGTCGAGGCACTCGGGCGAGGGTCCACCCTCGGGTGGAAGGCTCGCCAGGAGACCTGAGCCAGGCGAATGGTGCGTGGCACCGAATGGTTGCTTGGGACACTTAAGTTCGGCAAGGCCCGAGGAGTCCGAGGACAACGTCCCAATAACCGATCTTTGGATCGGCTACCGGGCGGCCCCGACGGTTTCTCGGGCCTTTCCTTTTCCCGCTCGCCATCCGCCCTCGACCGAGGCGTCGTCCACGGTGTCCCTAAAAGGCGGTGTCCCGAGGGTCTCCGAAAGTTGAGGCTTCCCCTACGCAATCCTCTCCTTTAGGGTTGCGCGACATACGGTATGTGCAGGATGGAGCGGGCTCACGCCGGCCCCAGATCGACAATCCAGCAATGGCATCGGCCGAGGTAGGGAGATGGAGAAGCAACCGGTGATCGCTGACGAACAAGACCTCGAAAGACGCGAGGACGAGCACGAAGTCGAAGAGGACGACCTCGGCGACGGCGACGAGGTGATGGACGTCTTGGACGACGATCTCGAGGACGATCTCGAGGCCCTCGACGAGGACGACGACCTCGCGGACGACGACGCGGACGACGACGTCGCGGACGACGTCGCGGACGACGAGGACGAGAGCGAAGAGCAAGAGGACGAAGAGGAAGAGGAGGAAGACGAGGTCAAGGTCCTCGCCGAGGAATCCGATTCCACGAGCCTCGAGGAGCTTCTCGCGCGGCGAAGCGCGGCGCGCCGTGGCACCGACGACTCGGACGAGGTCGACGACCTCATCGCCCTCAGTTCCGAGGCCACTAGACGAGAGGCCAGAGCGAAGGCAAAAGTCGCGCCGCTTCGTAATCGGGAAGAGTTCGTGTGCAAGCGCTGTTTTCTGTTGAAACCAAAAGTGCAGCTCGCCGACTCGAACCGCATGTTGTGCCGCGACTGCGTCTGAACGCGGCGCGCTCCCACGCAATCGTTGCCCTCTCGGGGGCTTCGCTCGCGCTTGCGTTTCCGGAACCGGGGCTCGGATTCGTCGCCTGGATCGCCGTCGTCCCACTGCTGACGCTGGCGACAGGGGAGCGCGCTCGCAGGGGGGCGACCCTGGCGCTCGCGTTCGGGCTCGGCTTCTTCGGTCTTCTTCTCTACTGGATCAGCATCGTCGGTTTCCTCGGCTGGATCGTTCTCGTGGTGCTGCAGGCGGCTTTTCTTGCGTGTTTTGGCGTGTTGTGGGCGGTGCTGTCGCGTTTCGACCACGGGCTTGCGCGCATCGGTCTCGCTGCGACCGCGTGGGTGTCGATCGAGTTCTTGCGCTCACAGGTTCCCGTGGGCGGATTCACCTGGGGTCAACTGGCGCAGAGTCAGACCGAGGTGTCCTTGCTGCTCCCGGTTGCGTCGTTGGGCGGTGGGTGGCTGGTCGCAGGTCTCGTTATCGTCCTCAACGCGGCTGTGGTCGAGCTGGTGGTCGCCGCGCGCGCCCAACGCCGGCTCGCTCCCGCCCCTCTGTTGATCATCGTCGCACTTCTCGCCGCTCCGCTTGCCGTTCCCTCAAACGAAGCCACGGGAGACTCGCTGCGAGTTGCGATCGTGCAAGGAAACGTTCCACAGGACTTTCGGGGCCCGTACTACGAGAAAGAGTTGGCGATCCTCGCAAGCCACCAACACCTCACCGAGGAGCTGGACGTCGTCGAGCCGGATCTCGTGGTCTGGCCCGAGAGTTCCGTGGGGCTCGACCTCACGACGAATGAGGATGCGGCGCGCGCGGTGCGCGCCTCGGCCCAGGCCGTGGACGCGCCGATGATCGTCGGGGGCAATCTCGATGTGGACGACGACCGCTACAAGGTCGTGGCCCTTCACGTCGACGCGACCGGTGAAGTGGTGGACACCTACCAAAAAACTCACCTCGTACCGTTCGGCGAGTACGTCCCGGCCCGCAATGTCTTTGGCTGGATCCCCGCCCTCGAGCAGGTGCCGCGCGACGCGATCGCCGCCGGTGAGCCGGTGGTCTTCGATGTCGCCGGAGGAGCCGTGGCCCCCGTGATCTCCTTCGAGGGTGATTTCGGGTCGCTGGTACGTAGACCCATTGCCGAGGGCGGCCGGCTGCTCGTCGTCGCAACCAATACCTCGACCTGGGGCTACTCGTGGGCCTCTGCGCAACACGTCGCGTTCAGCCAGGTACGAGCGGTCGAGAACGGGGTGTGGGTCGCACACGCGGCGCTCAGCGGCATCTCGGCGTTCGTCACTCCGAACGGCGAGGTAGTGGACGCCACCTCGCTGTGGACCGCCACGGCGCTCGTCGAGCAACTTCGTTTCGCGGAGAGCATCACGCTCTACGCGCGCTACGGCGACTGGTTTTGCTGGCTGAGCCTCGTGGTGACCGTGCTGGCGCTTGCCCTGCGGTGGCGCAGGCGACGGACGCGCCCCGAGGCTCCGCCGGGCCCGGTCAAAGAGCCGGTAATCATCGTTATGTAAAGCTAGGCCCGATGCCTCAGTGCCCTATCGGGGTTGGGTGGGTGGTTCAAACCCGGCAGCGACGGGGGAAATGGGTGCCGCCGGGTCAGGAAGCCCCGCCCAGGCCTACGCCGGGGGTTAATCCGCACTCAGGGTCACCCAGGAGCCCTGACTGCGGAGAAACCCGGTCACGTGAGACTCGGGGCACGAAAACGCACGTCACTATCCCGATCGTCCCCCTCGATGCTCTTGTTTGCTCGCCCAAGACCGCGCCGACACGCACGCGAAGCTCGGCCTATGCTCGTGCGATGAGCGGACGCGCGCGCGACCTGGGCGTCGAGATCGGCCCGCTCCCACCGGGGCCTGCCAACGCCATCACCGACGTCTCGGGTGTACGGGTCGGGCTCACCACGCTCATCGAGGGCGACTCGGTCCGGACCGGGGTCACCGTCGTCCTCCCCCACGAGGGCAATCCGCGCACCGACCCCGTGTTCGCGGGCAGCCATCGCATCAACGGCAACGGCGAACTCACGGGGCTGGAGTGGGTGCGGGAGTCCGGGCTGCTGACCTCGCCCATCGCGCTTACCAACACCTACAGCGTCGGCGTGGTGCGCGACGCCCTGGTCACCTCCGGGCTCACGGCCGGGCTCCCGGTCGTCGGCGAGACCTTCGATGGGGGCCTGAGCGACATCGATGGACAGCACGTGCGCGCCGAGCACGCTCTCGCCGCGCTGGCCGCCGCTCGGGAGACGCCCGCCGGCGCGCCGGTCGAAGAGGGCAACGTCGGCGGCGGCACGGGGATGATCTGTCACGA
The DNA here is from genome assembly GCA_050694055.1 of Actinomycetota bacterium. GTDB lineage: Bacteria > Actinomycetota > CADDZG01 > CADDZG01 > WHSQ01 > WHSV01. Next base: position 38,798 of record JBOGWX010000160.1, on the reverse strand, counting down.
GTTCAAGGGCGGGATCGGCACCTCGTCGCGCGTGGTGGCCGAAGACTCCGGTGCTTACACCGTCGGCGTCCTGGTCCAGGCCAACCACGGCCGGCGCGCCCGCTGGCGCGTCAACGGACTGCCGCTCGGCGAGGTCCTCACCGACGACGTGGTGCCTCTGGCGCGCGTCAGGGACTGGCCCCCGGGCACGGGTTCGATCATCATTCTCGTCGCCACCGATGCCCCGCTGCTCCCCGGCCAGTGCGACCGCCTCGCCCAGCGCGCCGGTTTCGGCGTCGCTCGCTCCGGTGGTGTGGGCGAGCACTCGAGCGGCGACCTGGTGCTCGCCATCGCCACCGCCAACCGGGGTCTGGTCGTCGGAGAAGACGGCCCGCAGCCTCCGCGCGAGGTCCCGCTCCGTATGCTCTCGGACGCCTACATCACTCCCCTGTTCGATGCCGTCATCGACGCGACCGAGGAGGCGATCCTCAACGCCCTGCTGGCCGCCGAGACGATGTCCGGCCACTACGGAACCGTGCAGGCGCTGGACGGCGCGCTCCTGATGAGCGCCCTCAGCGAGTTTTCACCAGCACGTCCGCCGGGATGAGGCCCTCCCGTGCGGCCACCTCGAGGATGCGGCGCAAGCTGCGCACGTTCGGCCTCGTGGGCGTCGCGTCGGACTTCGCTCCGAGCTTGTTGACGACCACGTAGGCACTCGGCCCCCTTCCTTCGGCGCCGATCTCCCCTCCACCCGAGCGCAACAGCACCTCGAGCGACTCGACTTCCTCCCACGGGATGGTCCGCTCACCGCCGGCGCGAATCGTGATCCCCCGGGCGTGTATCGACCACCGCATGCGCCACAGCGTTCGGATGAACAGCACCGTCGCCAGACCTCCCAGCAGCATCCCGGCGCCGAGCGCGAGGCGCAGGCCGGCCGAGAGGTCAGGATCGGTGACGTTGCTCGCGGCTAGGGCCTCGGCCGCGAGCACGCCGATCGTGAGCCCCACGCACACCAGTGTGTTCCCCGGCCCCCGGCCCACCTCGAGGATGCGGCGCGCCGGGTCGAAAGAGGCTCCGGCGGGGAGGTCGCCGGCCATCTCACGAACTCCGATCGAGCAGCCGCATGCCCAGCAGAGCGGCCGCCGGTGGCAGGCAAAGATTGAGGATGCGGGCGAGCCACTCCCCCTCGACGCCCGGTACCACGGCCACCGACTGAACCACCGCAAACAGGACGATTCCCCACAACGCCGCCAGCAGGTGGCGCCGGCGATCCCTTCGCTGCGGCTCCCGGTGGAGGCGCGCCGCCAGCGCCCCTCCGGCAAAGGCCCCGAGGCCCACCGGGAGGCTGGTGAAGAGCACCGCCGCGCCATCGTCTGAGCCTCCGCGCGCGACCAGCGAGGGGGCCATCAGCACCGCGACCAGCACCCCGGCGAGACACAGGCCCAGTCCGACCAGGCCCGGGCGCACCAGATCCACGCGTGCTCCTAGGTCAGGGTCAGGGTGTCGATGATCTGACGGGCGAGGCTCTCGTCGAGCGACTCTTCCGGCCCGGCAACGCGAAACACGACCTCGTCGTCATCGGTTCCCGTGATCACATCGAACGAGATCGCGGTCTCCCCCGCATCGGTGGTGTAGGTGAACTCGAGCAGCACCGCTCCCTCGGCCCCGGGGACCTCCACTTCGCCCTCGTCGGTCACCTCGAAGTCCGGAAAGGTCGTGAGTAAGCTTCCCTTGGCGTTCTGGACCCGCCCCCCGAGCGAGCGCCCCTCGTCGGGCGAGGTGAACACCAGGATGCCGGTCGGCGTGCCGGCGTCGCCGGCGGGAGTTTCGATGTGCGCCGCCGCGTCTGCGATCCGCTCATCCTCGGATACCTCGGACCAGTCCTCGGGGTGGGCAAAGCGCGCCGGCCCGGCCTGTGCCTCGACGAAGCCCTCGGGTACCTCGACCGAGTCGTTGCACCCGACGGCGCCGAGCAACGCAAGGCCGCACACGGCCGAGATCATCTGAAACCTCCGCTGGTGTCGCATGGTTCGAGAGTCTATGGGGTGCCGGCCACGCATTCGGTGAAGGGCACCAGCGTGCGTTGCCCGTCGTCGGGCGCCCCCAGGTAGAAGGCCTCGACCGCATCCGCCTCCGTCTCCGAGGTGCCGAAGTTGGCCCCCAGTTTGAGCGCCAGGGCGATCTCGGCGGCGACCTCGAGTCCCGACTTGCGGCCGTCGTACTCGACCACGCTCACCCGCGCGTCGTCGAAGAGCATCTGGTTGAAGTCGTCGACCGCCTGGTCCTGGCCGCTCACCAGGTCGCCGTCGACGGCTCGCTCCCCCGCGGTGGTCAAGCCGTTGAGGGCGCCGAACCAGTCCTCCGCGGTCGCCCGCTTCTCGGGGGTGTCGAGATCGACCGCGGTGGTGGCCACGATCGAGCTCGTGCTTGCGTCCTCGCCCGTCACGGACAGGTTGTCCTGCAGTTCCTCCTGGAACATCTGCCAGGTCAGGCGCTCGGCATCGATGTCCGCCAGCCCGCTGAAGGAACCTTCGCTCGTGTCCACGATCTCGAGCGAGATGGCCTCGCCGCTCGCGTCGCGCGTGATCTTCACGACGCCCTGGCCCGTCCAGCCCCCACCCGCGCCGGCGACCAAGATCCCGGCCTCGCCCGCCAGCTCGAAGTCCACCTGGTAGTAGTCCGAGTAGAGATCGTCGTGTTCGCTGTCCCGGTCGTCCCCGCGGTCGTGTGACGAACCGATCATCACCGAGGCCGAGCCCTCGACGCCCACGTTGCCTATGCCGATGCTTCCGCCGGCCTCCGCAGCGACCGAGCCGCCGTGTTCGGTGAAGGTGATGCGGGGGTCGGGCAGGTCCTCCTCGCCTGTGATCTCCTCGACCGCCCAGTTGATCACCCCGAAGGCGGGGTTGATCTGTGAGATCCGGTCCTCGCTCTTCTCGCGGGTGATCCAGCTCTCGAACTCGTCGGCCTCCTCGGGCGACGCGAAGCTCCAGGTGTCCCCGCTCGAAAGGCCGTACTTACCCCCGATGTCGCCCTTGAGCTTCCCGCCGTAGGTCTTGGCCCCCGAGGTGATCTCGAGCTGGCCCCCCGCGCCCAGCTCCGCCCCGATCTCCCCGAGGTCCACGAAGGTCAGCTCCGTGGTGCCGTCGGCATTCTGGTTACGGGCGAAGTAATAGTCGCCGCCGAGGTGCACGAAGGCGATCTTCACCGAGCCGCGGTCGACGGTCTCGCGCGACGAGACCTGACACGAGTCGGGTGTGAAGTCCTCGGGCAGAGTCGCGACGGGCTCGTCGCCACCGCATTCTCCACCCGTGATGATGCAGACGATCCTGTCGACCAGAGTCCCGCCGACTCCCGGGGCCGCCAACAACACGACCAGGATCAATCCCACGACGAAAGCGAGGATCCCCAGGTACTCGGCCGAGCTCTGGCCTCGCTGTGACGCCCACATGAGTTCACGCTAGTGGGGCCGCCTCGAGTCCAACAGGGTCTGGGGGCCCAAGTCGGCCGTGGGCCCGGCCCAAGTTTGGCTGGGCCCGCTCGATCGGGATCCAGCCTCGCTAACGTAAGCGCGTGGTGGTCGGCCTCAATCCGGGGCCTCGAGGCCGTCGAGGAAGGACCGCAGGGCGGCGGCATAGTCGTCCGCGAGGTGGGCGTCGTTGTGCCCTGCCCCCTCGAGCACGTTGAACTCTTTGGGCTCGCGCGCGGCGGCGAAGACCCTCTCTCCCATGTTTAGGGGCACGATGTCGTCCCGGTCGCCGTGCATGACCAGAAGCGGGGCATCGATGTCGGAGATCCTGGCCTCGGTGTCGAAGCTCGATCGCAGCAGCGATGCGACGGGAAGAAACCCGTAGTGGTGCCGGGCCATATCGGGGACCGAGGTGAAGGGCGCTTCGAGCACCACCGCCCTGGTTGGGCGCGCGGAGGCAAGCTCCACGGCCACCGCCGCTCCCAGGGACTGGCCGTAGAGGACGACGTCGTGGGACTCGGCTCCACCGTGGGACCTCAGCGCCTCGAGAGCCGCCCTTGCGTCGGCGTAGAGCCCCTGCTCCGAGGGCTTGCCCTCGCTCCGGCCGTAGCCGCGGTAATCGAACATGAAGATGCTCGCTCCGAGCTCGTCGTGCAGGAGCTCGAGGATCCCCACGCGGTCGCCGAGGTTGCCTGCGTTCCCGTGCAACCACAGAAGCGTCACGTCGTGTGCGTCTCCCGGGACCCACCACCCGTGCAGCCGCACGCCGTCGGGGGGCTCGAAGTAGACGTCTTCGAACTCCAGCGACACGTCTGCGGGTGTTGCGGTGATGGCCCGAGACGGGAAGTAGATGAAGCGATCCTCGAGCAGCACCAGACCAGCGTAGAGGAGGCCCGCGACGGCCAGCAGCAGCACGACGCGCACGGCCCAGCTCGGAGGGCTCATGGCTACGAGCCGCGCGAGTACTCGGCTGGAGCGAAGAACACGATGACCGCCAGATCCGCCGTGACGTCGACGAAGCGATGGCGCTGCGCCGCCGGGACATAGAGCACCGAGCCGGGGCCGACCTCGGCCGAGCCGTCGTCCGACTCGAGCCGGGCCCTGCCCCGCGCGACGACGTAGATCTCGTCCTCGGTATGAGGCGTCTGGTCGTCGACGCCTCCTGCGGGGATCGAGTAGGTGCCGACGCTGAGATCCGAAACCCTCAGGTGCTCGATCCAGTGGCTCGGCTCGTCGCCGGGGGCCGAGTAGTGCCCGGCCTGCTCGAGAACCTTCACTTCGGTTCCTCCTTCCGTGTAACCTGTCATATGATTTTGCCGGTTACTAGCGCACCATCACGGAGGTTGTCATGGTGATCAAGCTCGATCCCGAGCGTAACGACTTCTGCCTGTGCAACTCCTGCGGGAGCTCGGCGTGATCGCTCGGATCTGGAAAGGCGCGGTGCGAGCGGCAGACGGCGACGCCTACGCTGCCTACATGCGGGACACGGGGGTGGCCGAGTACCTGAGCACCCCGGGAAACCTCAGCGCGCTGATGCTCAGGCGCGAGGTCGAAGACCGCACCGAGTTCGTGATGGTCACCACCTGGGAATCGATGGATGCGATCAAAGTCTTTGCCGGCGACGATCCCGAGCGAGCCGTGTTCTATCCTGAGGACGACCGCTACCTCATCGAACGAGACTCGACGGTCGCGCACTACGAGGTGGACGTTCCCCTGAGCGCGACTTGATGCGTGTCACGGAGAGCCGCGTCGGGGGCCGCTGAGATGCCACGCCTCTTCAGCCCGAGCGCTTCAGCTTGCCGTGGCGCTTGGCGTAGGTCTCACCGCGCCTGAAGGTCGCGAGACCCAGGGGCACCGAGACCGCTCCGATCACGGCCAGCGCCCACAGCTCGCCCCCCAACTCCCCCACCCCGGCCCCCTCGAGGATCGCCGCGCGAATGCCCTCCAGCGCATAGGTGGCCGGCGAGACGACCGCGATCGCCTGCATGAACCCGGGCAGGATCTCGACGCTGTAGTACACCCCGGAGACGACCAGCAGCATTCCCTGGGCGATGAAGCCGAGCTGCGTGCCCTTCTCCGGCGAGATCAACGGAAGCACCGCGGTCATCATCCCGATCCCGATGAACGATACCGACGCGACGGCCAGTACCACGAGCGCGGACACGAAGTTCGCCTGCGGCATCTCGAGATCGAAGAACAGCGCGATCGCGCCGAACAACAGCCCGGCGCGCAGCACTCCGTAGGCAACGGCAAACACGCCCATGCCCCCGAGGTGCACGATGCGGGACAGCGGCGCCATGAAGGTGTACTCGATCGTGCCCTCCCAGCGCTCCCACGCGACTGTTTCGGTGAGGATCTCGAAGATGATGCCGAGATACGCCCAGATCACCGCGCCGATGAGCAAGATCGTCGTTTGCCGGTTCACGTCGAGCGTTCCGCCGGAGGCTTCCACACCCTCGGCGATGAAGACGATGGTTAGCGTGTTGGCGACCGTCCACAGAAAGAAGGCGACCTCCCACCAGACGTAGCGCTTCACGAGATAGACGTTGCGCTCGACGATGCCGCCGAGCCCGATGAACTCCGCTCTGAGCATGCCCGAGTTGTCCCTCATTCCTCCTCCTCCGCCTCGGCCTCGTCCTCGAAGCTCCGTCCGGTGGCCGCAAAGAACGCCTCCTCGAGCGTGGCCGCTCCGTAACGGGCCTTTAGTGCCGCCGCGGGCTCGAGCGCCAGCAGCTCGCCGCCATCGAGGATGCCGACGCGCTCGGCCAGCGACTCGGCCTCGATGAGGTCGTGCGTGCACAACAGGATGGTGGCGTCGTGAGCCGACCGCATGGCGCGAATGAAGTCCTGCACCTCGAGTTTCGAGCGCGGATCGAGCCCCGTGGTGGGCTCGTCGAGCAACAACAGCACCGGCGACGTCAGCAGCGCTCGGGCCAGAGCGACCTTTTGCTGCATCCCGCGCGACAGCTCCTCCATCGATTCGTTGCGTCGTTCGGCCGGGAATCCAACACCGGCCAGGATCTCGGGTATGCGAGCGCGCGTCTCTCTCGCGGTGATCCCGTAGAAGCGCGCGGCATAGCCGAGGTTCTCCGACGCCGACATCTTCTTGAAGAACGACGCCTCGACGGAAACCCTGTTGACCAGGCGTCGCACGGGCTTCGGACGCGCCTCGACGTCGTGACCGAAGATCGTGGCCGATCCTCCGTCGGGAAGGAGCAGAGTCGAGAGCAACCGGACGAGCGTCGACTTCCCAGAACCGTTCTGACCCAGAATGGCGACACATTCTCCTCGCGCCACGTCGAAGGTCACGCCGTTCAGCGCGGCGACACGCCGCCTACTTCGGCGGAGACCGCGCCCCTCGCGACGAATGAACTCCTTGCGCAGACCGACGACCCGCACCGCGGGGATCGCGGGCGTGCGTTCGGCGCGCTCGGGAAGTGCTTCGAAGGTGACTGTGTGAGACATGGGACTGCTCCTTGGCGTGGATCGCGCTCGAGAGTTGAGCGGAGGGAGACACGGGGACGAAGCGCCCGGCGGCGGGGCGCGTTCGGAGGCGTGAGGTCAGCCGAGGAGCAACATCGGTGACTAAGGTATCTGCGAAACCTGCTTCGCACAACCCTTAGCGCAGCTTCTAGAGCGCGAGGCTCTCCTCGATCTTCCTTAGCAGAGACCGGGTGGAAGCCGGGCGGCGCCGGCCCGGGCGTCGCGGGGCGGGTCTCACAGGGCTCGTTTCTGCCTCGAGTGGGCGCCGTCTCGATCTCGTCTGGACTCGCTGTTGCCTGGTAGCCATTGCTCCGGTCCTCGATTCCTCTGGCCGCCCTCTATCGCTATCGGCCGGCGATGAACCGACCATGAGGCCACGATGAAAGGTTCCTTAGACCGAAGTTCCCGCGCGGTGGGGAACTTCGGCTTAGACGGCCGAGTCGGTACGGTCGCGCCCGCTTCTGCGAGCCGGTGCCGGGACGCCAGATGGCTCACGCTCGCTCGTGTGAGCGCAGTCATGGGCGGGCCTCGGCGCCGCCGGTGGCGAGCGCTTCCTCGACCGATACCGACGCTCACGTCGCTACAGGTCGAAACTCTCTAACGCCGCAGTGCCGACGGCATCATCAGCATCGAAGCCGCCTTTCATTTTCGGCGCGTGCACCGCTTCTTTGCGGAGGCCCGGCGCACCCTTCGACCGCCCGGCTTCGCGCCGAACCACCCGTGAGAGAGGGGGCCGGCGGGCGGGGGCCTGGTCTCCCCGCCCGCCGGTGTGGGACAGCGAGCGTTCGCGGCGCGCCGGGCCACCAAAAGGGCCCAGATCACGCGATGGTCACGAATTAGTCATATCGGACTAGTCGGTCAAGAGCAAGATCCGCAGACCTGGGAAAAGATGGTCGAAGGTCGCCCTCGCGATTACCGCCCGAGATCGAACGGCGCCTTCATCACCAGCTTGACGTTGCGGTCCTCGGGCTCACCGTTCGCCTCGCATTTGGCTTGACCACTGCGCACGCACGCGTCGTGATAGGCCTCGATGCGGGCGAGGGCCGCGAGATAGTCCTCCACCGGCACCGACTCGGGATCGGGCAGCTCGGGTGGAGCGGCATGATCGACGACGGTCGCATAGACGAACAACGTGTCCTTCGCTCGTACCCCCGGCTTCCACGCTAGTTCGAGGAGGCGTGTCTGCTGGGGCCAGTCGATGTGCGAGGCGGTATTGATCTCCCAGAACCCACGCGCCTTGTTCTTCTGGTTCTTGCCCTTCGCAAAGGGACGAACGGCGTTGTTGTGCTCGTGTCCGTTGATCCACGCGACGACGTTGGGGAAGCGTCTGAGCAGACCGTGGAGGCCCGCTCCCGCCGCGCAGTTCGGTGCATCCGATTTCTTGAAGCAATGATAGGGAGCATCGTCGTCGAGCCCGGGAGGGTTGTCGAGGGAGGCCGAGGAGTGGTGCGAGAAGAGCACGATCAACCGGTCGGTGCCCTTTCGATTTCTCCGCTTCTCCCCTCCTTCGTAGAACCGGGTCGAGTTCTTCTTGAGTTGTCTCTCCAGCCAGCGGAACTGGGAATCGGGCACGTGCCCGTTGGAACCCCCGCCCGTGTGCGCAACGGTGTCGAGCGAAATACCCCGGACCTTCGGGGCGATGCGGAAGCTGTAGTAACCCTGACGCTCCCCTTCGACCGTAGGAGCGCTCTCGAGCCCATGGCCCTCGGGTTTCCCGGTGGTCTGGAAGTGCTCGTCGATGAGCTCGGCCTTGGAGAGGAAGCGACGGTCCGGGTCCGCAGGAACCGCCCGGCCCGAGGTGGTAAGGGCCCGCTCGACTATCGCCGTGATGGTCGCGGGCTCGAGGTCACCGGGGCAGTCCTGAAAGCCCTCGATGGGCACGAAGGCCTTCAGCCCGCCGGTTGCGATGCTGTTGAACAAGTCGTTGGCGGGAACGTTGCCCTGTACGAGACCGTCGTGGTTCCCCAGCACCGCGTACCACTTCGACTGAGCCCCCACCGAGGTGAAGGATTGCTGCGCGCGCTCGAGATCCTGCTCGGTCAGAGCGCCGCTGAACTGCTCGCGAGTGTAGCCGTCGTACCCGGGCGCCCCGGAATCGGGCTTCACTTCCTCGCCGTCCAGGAGGTCGATGAACCAGCGGGTCTCGTTGAACTGGTTGTTGTCGACGTTGTCGCCGGTAGACACGACGAAGCGGAGTCGTTCGCCGGTGACGGGGCCGGACTCGAACCGGCTCAGCGTCTGCAGCATAGAGTTACCTACCTGCGTGGACAGCGCCTCCTGCACCCGGTAGGCGCTGTTGAACGGGCTGCCGCACGCATCGAAGTACTCGACCCGGCCCGGGGACTCCTCGTCGATGACGTGTATGTCGCTGACCTGCTTGAAGGCCGCCAGTGGGCGTCCACGTCCCCCGGTGTCGTCCCATTGCAGCGACCGCGTGACGCGCGCATCCCCGGGCCCGTAGTCGAGCGTCTTCTCGCCCGTGCCGACGATCGTCCGGTCGACCGTCGTCGGCTCAGGGGTCGCGTGAACCGCTACGTTTGCGACCAGCGCGGCCGCAGCTATGGCTCCGACCAGCACGACCCGTCCGCTCATCCGTCCCCCTGACTCACACCGCCGTGGCGAATCGATCCGGCACAGCCGGTCGCTTTACCCGAAAAACATTCCATAGAGGCAACGCTTACCCACGATGGTGGCTCCGGACTCTTCGTCAGTGGCTATGACCGCTGAATCTGTCCAGGGCCTCTTGGGCCCCCGGCGGAATCGACCCGTCCGCGTTGCGCACCAGGAAGATGCCGGACATGCCTAGCTCGGAGTGGTTCTGGACGTGACAGTGATACATCCAGGCTCCGGGTCCGACCCGTTCGCCTGCGATCACTTGGAAGCCGAAGGAATCGGCCGGCCCGGACGTCTTGTTGTCTACGACCCGTGATGGATCGTTTGGCGAGCCCAGCGAACCGCTGCGCGTATCGGCCCAGCGATGACCGTGCAGGTGGAAGGTATGGAAGTCGTCCCCGTGGGTGATGACGACGAACTCGGCTCGCTCCCCCAGGTTGGCTTCGCACAGCGGAGTGTCGGGAGCGCGCTTGAATGCGAAGGTCGTGCCGATCATGACGAGGACGCAGGGCTCGACATCCGGGCGCGGGTCATCGGGAGCTCGCACGATCAACGCGCCGAAGAGGCCTTTGTTGATACCGGGCGTCCCATGTTGACTGCCGCGGCAGTGATCGTGGTAGTGCCAGTAGCCGGCCGAGCCGGGCTCGACCGAACCATCTTCTCGCAGCGACTGCGAGTGAGCCTGCCACACGTAGGTGAGTTTCTTACGAGGGGCGACACAGCCGTCGTTGAGCGGCGTCCCGTCGCTGGCGGTCGTGTAGTCGACCCCGTGCGCATGCAACGAGACCCTCCTCTTCGTCCTGTTCTTGAGGGTGACGGCGACGCATTCGCCCTCGTTCATCTCTACCGTCGGGCCGGGGATGATGGGCCGTCCCCGTCGGAGGGAGTAGCCGATTCGGTTCTTGTTGATCTGCTCCGCGAACAGCAGGATCTCCTGGTCGGCGGTCGCTACCTCGCAAACTTGCTCCCTCGGCTCGTCGTCGGTCTGAGCGACGGTCGGCCACGACCACACCAGCGCGCCGGTCAGAAGCGCCAGGGCCATGAGCACCGCCGCAATCCACGATCCGGGCGGTCTACGTAGTTGCACGCGCTCTCTCCTTGTTTCGATTCGGACGTCAATAGAACCAAGCCTGCCGGGTGAACACCACCACCCCCAGCATCGCGATCGACGCGCAAGCCAGCAAGACCGTCTCGTGGCGTCGCGCACGCCCGTGCGTCCAGCGTGCGATGAACAGCACGATCGGGAACATGGACAGCAACATACGAGGAACGCTGAGATAGGCGGTGCTCGCCATAAGCGACACGAGCAACGACCCCATGAAACCCGCGTAGCCCCACTCCCTCTCGAGCAGCGCCCAGACGACCGCCCCGAGCCCCAGGGCCACAGCGACGATCTCGACGCGCCAGCCGATCACGAAGTTGGTCGGCGCCCCCTCTCCGGCGCCGACCCGGGTCGCACCCCAGGTGTTACGCAGCGCCTCGAGGGGCCCGGAGAGCTCGCGCCCCCACCCCAGGCGCTGGTCGGTGAAGAAATAGAACGGATCACCCTCGAGGCTGGCGAGATACGCCGCGTAAGCGACCAGCGGAAGCAGCGCGATGACGCCTGCGCCGGCGGCGCGCAGAAGCGATGCGCGCGTGAAGTCCCTGCGGCGCACGAACTCCAAAGCCAGCCCGAAAATCAGGAACGCTCCTGCCGCGCGCGCCCCCAGCGACACCGCAGCACACGCACCCGAGGCCGGCCAGCGCCCGCGCCGTGCATAGAAGAAGGCCGGCACCGCCCCCGCCAAGAACAGGGCTTCGCTGTACGGGGCCACTAGGAAGACCGCAGTGGGAAAGAACAGCAGGTACAACGCGGCCCGCCTGCCCGCACCGCGGCCCAGTTCCTCCTCCGCCAGCCGGTACAGGTAGGCGACGGCCACCACGCTCGCCGCGGTCGAGATCAACATCCCCGCGAGGGCCGGGTTGAGGCCGGCGGCCGATGATGCCCTTATCAGGAGTGGATAGAGCGGAAAGAAGGCCGTTGCGTGGGGGTCGGTGCGCGGATCCGTGTAGCCGAACTCCGCGATCTCGAGGAAATGTCTGGCGTCCCAACGTGTCCACAGCTCGAGCACCCCGACTTGCGACGAGCCCTCGGTGGACGCGAGAAACGAGGCGGCGAGATAGGCGACCAGCAGGTACAGCGCGCGCGTGAACGCAACCAGCTTGAGAGCCTCCAGCCACGCGCCGCCGGCCGAGACGCGCGGCTCCGCACCAGAGCCGGCGGGGCGGTGCCGCCCGACGCGCAGAGTGTCGATTGCCCCGGCTCCGGACGAGCCTTTAGTCCGCCGACCAGCGAACCGTCAGCCGGCGGGCGGCGCGCGCCTCGTCCGGGCGACGGACCGGAGTGGTGAGAGGCGCGGCGTGGAGCAGCTCTGGATTCTCGGCCGCCTCCACGGCGATCTGCTTGAGCGCGCCGGCCAGGCCGTCGATCGTCTCCTTCGACTCGGTCTCGGTGGGCTCGACCATCAGCGCCTCCTCGACCACCAGCGGGAAGTACACCGTCGGAGGGTGGTAGCCGAAGTCGATGAGCCGTTTGGCGACGTCCATTGCCCTGACGCCGTGTTTCTTCAGCGACTTCGCACTCGCCACGAATTCGTGCATGCAGGCCCCCGGATACTTGGTAGGAAAATCTTCCGCCACCAGCGTCCGCAGGTAGTTGGCGTTTAGGACCGCTCGTTCGGCGACCCTTCGGAGTCCTTCGGGTCCCAGTGAGCGCAAGTACGCGTAGGCGCGCACGTTGATCCCGAAGTTCCCGTGAAAGCTGTGGATGCGGCCGATCGAGTCGGGACGATCGTGGTCCCACCTCCATTTCTCCGCGCCCCTGTCGAACACCAGAACGGGGGCCGGCAGGAATCGCGCCAGCCGTTCGGCGACGGCCAGAGGCCCCGAGCCGGGGCCTCCGCCTCCATGTGGGGTCGCAAAGGTCTTGTGCAGGTTCAGGTGGACGATGTCGAACCCCATGTCCCCCGGTCGAACCACGCCTACGATCGAGTTGAAGTTCGCTCCGTCGTAGTACAGCAGCCCGCCGGCTTCGTGCACTGCCTTGGCGATGCGCACGATGTCGCGCTCGAACAAGCCAAGCGTGTTGGGGTTGGTGAGCATCAATCCTGCGACGTCTTCATCGAGCACCTCGATCAGAGCATCGACGTCTACCAGCCCGCGCTCGTCGGAACGAACCTCGGTGACCTGGTAACCGGCGAGCGAGACGCTTGCGGGATTCGTGCCGTGCGCCGAGTCCGGAATGACGACGCGGTGCCTGGCGTCGCCGTTGGCTTGATGATAGGCGCGCATGATCAGCAAGCCGGTGAGCTCTCCCTGCGCACCGGCCGCGGGCTGCATGGTGAGCGCGTTCATGCCGGTCGCCTCGCAGAGCGCCTCCTGCAACGCTCCGAGCAACTCGAGGGCACCCTGCACGAGTTCGTCGTCGGCCAATGGGTGCAGGGCGGCGAACCCCGGCAGGGCGGCCGCCTCCTCGGCGACCTTCGGGTTGTACTTCATCGAGCACGAGCCGAGTGGATAGGCGCCGACGTCGATCGCCCAGTTCCGCTGGCTCAGACGCGTGTAGTGAGTCACGAGATCGCGTTCGCTTACCTCCGGAAGCACGGGAGCGGTCGATCGCCGGAACCTCTCGGGGATCAGCTCGTCCAAGGTGGGTGCGTCGACCTTGACCTCGGGTAGCGACCAGGCGCGACGTCCCGCGCGCGACAGTTCGAAGACCAGAGGAAAGCCCGCGCCGGTTTCTGCGGGGGTCCGGGTGCCTGCGGATCTCTCGAGAGAGCCGTGCGCCTTCGTCATCCCGCCAACTCCTTTTCGATGGCCTCGGCGAGCCCCGTGATGTGCTCTTCCGTTCGTCGCTCCGTTACCGCCAGCAGCAGACAGTCCCCGAGCTCGGGCCACCACCGCCCGAGCGCGGGACCCGCGAGATAGCCCCTGGAGGCGAGCTTGCGTGCGAGCTCCGTCGCGTCGCCGGGCGTGCGCAAGACCAGCTCTTTGAAATGGGGGCCTTCGAATGCGATCTCGCAGCCGGGTATGTCGGCCAGACGCCGGGCGGCGAAGGCGGTGCGGCGGAGGCAGACCTCGCCCAGGCGCTCGAGCCCCTGGGGGCCGAGCCAGCCGAGGTAGACGGCGGCGAAGATCGCCATCAGGGTCTGGTTGGTGCAGACGTTGGAGGTCGCCTTGGCCCTTCGTATGTGCTGCTCGCGCGCCTGTAAGGTCAGCACGAACGCCCGGCGGCCGTCGGCGTCGAGCGTCTGGCCCGCGATGCGTCCCGGCACCTGCCGGACGTGATCGAGCTTGGTCGCGAAGAGTCCGACGTAAGGACCGCCGTACGACTTGGGGTTGCCGAGGCCCTGTCCCTCTCCCACCGCGACGTCCGCACCGAGTGCGGCCGGCGAGGCCAGGACCCCCATCGCCGTCGGATCGGTGACCGCGATCGACAGCGCCCCCGCGGCATGGGCGCTCGAGGAGGCGCTCTCGAGGTCCTCGATCCGCCCGAAGAAATTGGGATAGGCACAGACCACCCCGGCGGCTCCCGCCGCATCCACCGACGCCCAGTGCACGGCACCGTCGTCACCGAAGGGAACCAGCTCGATGTCCAGGTCTAAACCTGAGGTATAGGTTCGGAGCACCTCGACGTAGTGCGGATGCACCGTCGCGCCCACCAACACCCGGCGGCGCCGCGTTGCCCTCATGGACAGCGTGACGGCCTCCACCAGCGCATTGGCGCCGTCGTACAGCGAGGCGTTCGCGACCTCCATGCCGTACAGCTCGCACACCAGGGTCTGGAACTCGAAGACGGCCTGCAGCACCCCTTGGCTCAGCTCGGGCTGATACGGCGTATAGGAGGTGGCGAACTCCGCCCGTGCGGCGAGCGCCTTCACCACGGGTGGCAGGTGGTGGTCGTAGCTGCCGCCTCCCGCGAAGCACACCAGCTCGTCGGGACCCGACGAGCGGCCCGCGAGGCGGCTCAGGTGGTCGAGGAGCTCCACCTCGTCGAGCGCGGGCGGCACCGCGAGCGGGCGGGTCAGTTGCAGGGACGACTCGATCGGTTCGAACAGCTCGTCGAGCTCTGCCAGCCCGATCGCCGCGAGCATCTCCTTGTCGTCGTCGTGCGTGTGTGGCGCGAAGTCCAACGCGAGGCCCCCAGTAGATCTGTCGATTTCTCTACCTGTCGATGTGTCGCCTTGTCGCTTCTCTGGTCTTCTCTAAGTCTTCTTGACGAAGGGCGGCTTAACGATATCGCCCTCGATCCGCCGACCCCGCGCCGCGATGGTCACGGCGTGGCCCTCCTCGGGCACCAGTTCACGCGATCCGAGGGCGAGCCCGATTCCGGTGCCGAGCGTCGGCGAGAAGTTCCCGCTGGTGAGCTCGCCGATCTGGGTGTCCCCGTCGAAGACGGCGTGGCCCTGGCGCGGCACTCCCCTGCCGCCGCACACGATACCGAAGAGTCTTCTTGCGGCACCCCTCTCCTTGATTGCCGCGAGCGCGCCCCTCCCTCGAAAGTCCGCACTCCACTTCACCGCCCAACCGAGCCCGGCCTCGAGAGGGTTGATGTCCCGCCTCAGCTCATGGCCGTAGAGCGCGTAGCCCATCTCGAGCCGCAGGGTGTCGCGCGCTCCGAGCCCCACCGGGGTGACACCGGCGCGGAGCAAGCTCTCGAAGGCCTGCACGGCGACGGTCGCGGGAGCGTAGAGCTCGAAGCCTCGCTCGCCCGTATACCCGGTACGGGCGACCATGGCTTGCTCACCGAAGACGTCGAGCGAGCACCATGTATGCAACTTGAGGTCCGTCGCGCCACCGTCCGGCCACACCTCGGAGAACGCGTCGAAAGACCTCGGTCCCTGAATCGCAAGGATCGCCCACCGGTCCCATTCGTCCGAGACCTGCCCCCCCGATGCTTCGATCATCTCCGTGACCGCGGCCACGTTGGCCGCGTTCGGCACCACCAGCCACTCGTGTTCGGCGACGCGGTAAACGAAGACGTCGTCCACCGTGCCACCGTCGTCGGTGAGCACGAGCGCATAGCTGGCCCGCCCGACCTCGAGGGCCTCGACATCGGCCGTGACCGCGTGCTGCAACGCCGCCGTGCCGGCCTCCGTGGCCACCCGCAGCTTGCCGAGGTGGCTCACGTCGAATACTCCGACCCTCTCTCTCACCGCGCTGTGCTCGGCCACGACGCCCGTGTATTGCAGCGGCATGTCCCAGCCGCCGAACTCCACGATGCGGGCCCCGAGACGCCTGTGTGCATCGAGAAGATGCGTTCGCCGCTTCCCGCTCACCGCCGTTCAGCCCGCCAGCGCCGAACGGAACGAGCGCCGCTCGGCGGAGAGATCGAGGTCGAGATGGGTGCCGTCGAGCTTCTCGAGGCTCAGACCCTGAGATGGTTCCTCGAGTCCGTACTTGATCAACAGGTTCAGATAGTCGCGCTGGTAGAGGATGCGGCAGCGGACGTCGGGGTACAGCGAAATCAACCGTCTCACCTTGCGGTTCTTCTTCGTGACGAGCTTCTGATTCAGAGTCGTGATCTCGATATAGAGGTCGAACTCAGGCAGGTAGAAGTCTGGGGAGAACCGTTGCGTCGGGTTGCCCTGCCGGTCCCACTCGATATCGAAGGTCGTTGGTTCGTAGCGCCACTCGATCATGTAGAAGTCGAGCAGCATCGCGAACTGCCGCTCGCTGTTGTGAGCGAATCGAACCTGCTCGTGGGGAAGGAGTGAAGAGGGGTCGGAGTCAACCGGCGACCGTTCCTCTGGGATGGTCTAGCCCTCCTTGGCTCGCAGCTCTTCCTCGTGGTGGGGGGAACCGCTTGCCGCTCGTTCGGCCGCCGGTCGGAGTTCCGCGAGAGTACCGTCGAGCTGTTCCTTGACCTTCTCCACCGACACGAGCGCTCCGAGCACTCCCTGTCCCGAGCGCAACAGGTCCAGGACCTCGGCCTCCGACGTGCAGGCATAGACGCGGTCTCCGTCGGTGGCGATCGTCACCTTCGACCAATCCCCCTCGATGTTGTCGCGGATGTAGTCGATGGATTGCCGCACCTTCTGAAGGCTCGCCCCCGCATCGATCAGTTCCTTGATCACCTTCAGCTGAAGGAGGTCGTTGAACGAGTAGATGCGCTGGGTGCCCGATCCCTCCGCCGACCTGATCGACGGCGCCACGAGGCCCGTCCGGGTCCAGTAGTCGAGTTGCCGGTAGGTGATATCCACGATCTTCGTCGCTTGTGGGCCCCCGTACCCCATCTCCTGCATGGCTTCCTCCCCGGAACTCGGCGTAGTCCCCAATGTAGTCGCACCGTAGTCGCACTTGAAGTACACATAGGTAGTTACGTCAGTGGAACGGTACGCCGCCGCGCGCGCCATGTCAACGACAACCGTCATCGTGGACTGCAGAGTCGAGAAAGACTCAAGGTCAGGACGCGCGTTAGCGCGGTCAGGGCCGTTCGGCCCGTGGGGGCGGGCTACGTGTCGCTGGCGAAATCCTCGGGGGTCACCTGGTCGAGGAACTCGCGGAACTTCTCGACCTCGGTCTCCTCCTCGTCCTTCAGTTCGATCCCGGCCTGTTCGAGGACCTCCTCCGACGCGAAGATCGGGGCGTTGATGCGGACGGCAAGGGCGATCGCGTCACTCGGACGAGAGGACACCTCGGAGTTTCCCCCGTTCGCCGCCATTCTTATGGTTGCGAAGAAGGTCTGTTCGACGAGATCGTTGATCACGATCCGCTCAACTGCAGTGTTGGTTTCGTTGAGGATGTCGCGCATCAGGTCGTGAGTCATGGGTCGGGGGGTCTGGATTCCCTGAAGCGCGAAGGCGATCGCGGTTGCCTCGACGGCTCCGATCCAGATGGGCAGGTAGCGTTCGCCGTCGACCTCCTTGAGCAGCACGATGGGCTGGTTCGACGGTAGTTCGACTCGCACGCCGACGAGCGATAGCTCGATCATGAGGTCGAACCTATCACCGTCAACCGCCTTTCAAACCGAAGAGTTGGGTGACCATTAGGCGGGGGTCGTTGGCAAGTCGAGCGAGGTCTCGCACCGCCACGATGTCCGCAGCATTCCGGTACAAGCCCTGAAAGTCGAGCCCGTACCCGACCACGAAGACATCGGGAATCTCGAAGGCCGTGAACTCCACCGGGACCGGAATGATCCTGCGCGCGGTCTTGTCGAGAAGCGTTGCGGCACTGAGAGATGCGGGCTCACGCTGCAGCAACGTCTTTCGCAGATAGTTCAGCGTGAGGCCCGTATCGACGATGTCCTCGACGATCACCACGTGCCTGTGGCGCACGTCCTCGTCGAGATCCTTGACGATGCGCACGATGCCCGACTGCGAGTACGACGAGATGGACATGAAGTCGACGACGACGTCGATGCTCATCGCCCTGATCAAGTCGGCGAGAAAGAGCGCCGAGCCCTTGAGAACGCCGATCAGCACCGGAGGTGACCCCCCGCCGTAGCTCTCGGAGAGCTCGGCTCCCAGCTCCTCGACCCGCCGGGCGAGATCGGCGCGACCTATGAGCGGTTCGGCCGGAAGACCCGCAGCGAAACGGCCCGGTATCACCCCGTCAGGTTGACCATCCACTGTCCCCATGACAGGACGGTAGCAAGTCCCTCGGCGGCCCAGGATGACCCCCGGCTGGGGAGGTCCTCCGGTGCCACCGCGCGGGTGCGTGCCACGATGCGATCGCGATGGACCACGACCACGCGCCCCACTGCAGCCCCGGCTTCGAGTGGCACCGCGAACGAACTCGAAGGCTCGAAGCGAAGCTCGACCTCGCCCGGCGGAGCGAGTCCCCGGACGGAGCGGGCCGCCACCGCGCGCGCCGAACCCGCGGGATCCAGCACGACCGCCCCGACCTCCTCGCCGCGCCGGACGAGGACCGTGCGACCCAGCCGCGCAAACCCGTAGTCCAGCAGCGCTCGGGAGTCGGCAAACGAATCCTCCGACCCCAGCACCACACCGGTGAGCGTCCGGCCACCCCGCACCGCAGCCGAAACCAGCACGTTGCCCGCCGCGATGGTGTAGCCGGTCTTCACTCCCACGGCGCCGGGATAAGTCTCGAGTAGAAGATTACGGTTCTCGATGCTCACCGGTCCCTGTGGGCCCTCGACCCGCGCCTTCGGCTCCCCCACGATCCGGCGCAGCGGAGGATCGGCGAGCAGCCGCCCGGCGAGCACGGCAAGGTCGCGCGCCGAGGAAAAGTGTCCGGGGGTGTCGAGGCCGTGCGAGGTGACGAACGCGGTGTGGCGAAGATCGAGCGCACGGGCCTCGTCGTTCATGGCGTCCACGAAGGCATGCTCCGAACCGGAGACGTGTTCGGCGAGCGCGACCGCGGCATCGTTGGAGGACGACAGCAGCAGCGCGTACACCAGCGACTCGACCGGCCACACCTCGCCCGCCTCGAGGTCGAATCCTCCTCCCCCGGCGTTCGCCGCGCCCTCCGAGATACGGGTCTCCTCGTCTAGCACTTCCGCCCTTGCAACCAGTAGAGCCGTCATCATCTTGGTCGTGCTGGCGTTCGGTAGTTCGGCGTGGGGCCTGCGCCGGAACAGGACCTCGCCATCGTCGGAGACCAGCAAACAGGCCCGGCAGCCCAGCTGGGGCGTGGCGGGACGCGGGTCCGCGGCCCGGCGCGCGCTCGCCACCTGCCCCGGCGGCTCCAAGGGAGTCGCGCCGAGCCACGGCAGGGCGACCGTCAGCAACGCGGCGATAAGGGGACGACTTATCGACAAATCGATGTACCTACTTGGAGAGAAGTGTCTAGAACAGCTGCTTCATGCTCGTCTTGAGCATGGCATCCCTGATCTGACGCGAGAGCCCGATGAGATCTTGCGACGACTGCGCCGCCTTCATCTGACTCGATGGGTCCTTCCGCCGCGCCAGCGGCGCCACGATCTGTTCGAAGAACGAGGCCTCGCGCTCGGCCCACTGACGGTACATGCGCAGGTGCCGCGGCTCGAGCCCATAGTCGAGCATACGCCGGGCCGCCTTCGCCACGGCGAGGTCGTTCCCGTCGTAGTAGTCGCCCGGCACGATCAATCCGAAGTCCTCGAGGCCCTCCAGCTCCTCGTCCGACAGGCCCGATGCCTTGGAGAGGCCCGCCCGGTCGAGCTGCACGTCCGTGGCCAAGATCGCGGCCGCGGACTTGGAGCCGTTGGAATCAGGCGCGGCGGGAGCTTTACCCTTGGGGCCGGTTGCCACCTCGGGAAGCGCGCCGCCGGCGTCCGCCTCGTCCAGCCGCTCGCGGATGACCTTGAGCGGCAGGAACTGCTCGCGCTGAAGCGAGAGGATATAGCGGAGGCGAGCGACGTCGGTCTCGTAGAACTTGCGGTACCCCGAGCCGGTGCGTTCCGGGTTGATCAGCCCCTCCGCTTCGAGGAACCGGATCTTCGAGATGCTGACGTCGGGAAAGTCTGCCTTGATGGTTTCCAGCACCTCGCCGATGCTCAGGTAGTCCCGCGATCTCGACAGCGGCATAGCTAGCCTCCCGAGAGGAACACGAGCTTGAACTTGCCGATCTGGACTTCGTCTCCCGAGCGCAGATCGGTGGATTCGACCCGCTCTCGGTTGCTATAGGTCCCGTTGAGGCTTCCCACGTCATGAATCGAAAAGGTCTCGCCCTGCCTGCGGATCTCGGCATGGCGGCGTGACACCGTGATGTCGTCCAGGAAGATCCCACTGTCCGGATGACGGCCGATCGAGGTCGTGTCGGAATCGATGAAGAACTTGCTGCCCGCGTTGGGGCCGCGCTTCACGATCAGCACGCCGCGGCCGCCCTCGAGCTCGTCGGGTGAGACGTGGACTTCCTCGTCCAAGTCGGCCTCGAGCTCGCCCGGCGTGAAGGTGATGGTCGTGTCGGCGCCCTTGCCGTCCTTGAGAGGGGCGCCGCACGAGGAGCAGAAGTTCGCTCCCTCCGGGTTCTTGTGGCCGCAATTCGTGCAGTACATGGCGTGAAGCTATACCGCTACTTTAGGGTTAGTCAAGCAACGGGCTACTCGGTCAGCTTCCGGTATGCCTCGGCCGACAGCAGCTCGCCGAGCCCGGCCTCGCGGGGTTCGATGACCACCAGCCAACCCCTGCCGTAGGGGTCCGCGTTGATGAGCTCCGGGCTCTGCTCGACCTCGACGTTCTTCTCGGTCACGGTGCCGCTCACCGGGCTGTAGACGTCGGAGACGGACTTCGTGGATTCGACCTCGCCGAGCGGCTCCCCCGCGGTGACTTCGGAACCGGGCTCGGGTAGCCCAACGAAGACGACGTCGCCCAACTGATCCTGGGCGTAGTCGGTGATGCCGACCACGATGCGCCCACCGTCCTCTTTTGCCCATTCGTGCTCGCTCGTGTACTGCCTGTCCTCCGGCAGCTGCGCCACCGATTCTCCTTTCGTCACGGGAATCTCGTTCGGTTACTTGTCGACAAATCTTCAAACCGACTTATTGCCGGGAGCCTCGACCACCCGTTCGACGAACGAAGCGTAATCCCCGGCCAGCGCGGCGGCCTCTGCGTCGGTGGGTGCCTCCGCCCAGATGGTGCACTCCGGCTCGTCCGGCGAGGGGATGACGAGGACCCAGCGATCATCCTCGACGATCTTGACCCCGTCGAGGAGCAACGTTCGGCCCCCGGCGGGGGCCGAAGCGACCTCCCGCATGACCGTGCCCTTGAGCTGCCAGGGCGTCCGCACGCTTCGTCGCACCAGATGACTCTCCGGCAGGGCGCCGACCACGTTGGACAACGGCTTTCCCGTGCCGGCCCTCAGCTCCAGCGCCTTGCAGAAGGTCATGATGGCGTCGGGAGAGGGCATGAAGCCGGGGAAGATCAGGGTTCCCTCGGAGTCGCCCGCAAAGCCGATCTCCGGCTGCAGCGCCCGTCCCATGAGGGCCGGCAGCCCGGTCGGCGTCCACGCCAGCGAAGCCCCTGCGTCGGTGGCGATCGCCTCCGCCACCGACGAAGTGGAGACCGGCACGGCCACCTCCCCCGCGCCCCTTTGAGCCTCGTGCTGGAGTAAGGCGAACAGGGCTTGGTCCTGAGCCACCACGGTCCCCGTGTCGTCGATCAAGTGCGCCATCTCGCCCCCGGGCTCGAGCACCACACCGAGGTCGGAGTTGGACTTACGGACGTGCTCGCCGGCGATACGGATCAGCCGGTCGATGGCCTCGGATCCGAGCACCGGCCGGTGCTCGTCGGTGAAGGCGTTCAACGCCAGGGCCTGGACCCCCAGACGACCGAGGATGGAGGCCCCGATCAAAGATGCGGCTCCGTGGGCGTAGTCGATCACGACCTTCAAGCCGGCCGACCTGATGACCTCGAGGTCGACGCACCGAAGAAGACCGGTCGTGTAGCGAGCCAGGGTGTGGGCGGGGAACTCGAGCTCGCCGAGGCGATGGGCGCTGGGACGCCGGAAGTCTTCCCGGAAGAAGACCCGGTCGATCCTCCGCTGGATCGTCTCGGAGAGATCCGCACCGTCCGCGTCGAAGAGCCGGATCTGTACGACCTCGGGGTCGTGGTTGGAGGTCCGCACGCTGATCCCGCCGGCGGCCTGCTCTGAGCGCACCGTGAAGCGGGTCACCGGGAGGGCCATCAGCTCGAGGTCGTGGCAGGTAACGCCGGTCGAGGTCAGCCCCGAGATGAGGGCCCGTTTGAGTATGCGCGCGGCCCTGCTGGCGTCGCGACCCAACACCACCGTGCTGTTGCGGGGCAGCGTCGTCCCGTAGGCCATCCCGAGTCGAACCGCTACCTGAGGTGTCATGCCGATGTTGACCAGGCCGGAGACGCCCCGGGCGCCGAAGAGGCTGCGACTGGCCTTGCGCTCCCGCACGATGCTCTCGGTGACGATGGCCCCGGCCTCGACCGTCTTGGAAGGGTAAACCTTCACTCCAGACTTTATGAGTGCCCCCGCCCCGACGACGACCTCGTCTCCGAGCACGGTCCCGGCCTCGACCGTCGACCCTCGGTCGAGGGAGGCGCCTCGGCCCAGCACCGCGCCTCGAACCACGGCCCCCGGCCCGACGTGAGCCGCGTCCATCACGACTCCCCCGGTCACCGAAGCCTCGTCCGCAATGATCGCGTTGTCACCGATGACGGCCCCACCGGTGATGCGCGCGTGCGGCCCGACCCGGCAGTTGTCGCCCAGCACCGCCGGGCCGGCGATCGCGGCGGAGTCGTCGATGTCGACGTCCTCGCCCACCCAGACTCGCTCCTGCAACTCGAACCCCGCGATCCCCACGTCGACCTTGCCCTCGAGCACGTCGAGCTGCGCCTGCAGGTAGGCCTCGGAGTTCCCCACATCGGTCCAGTAGGCATCGGTGACGAAGCCGAACAACGGGAAGTTGTCGGCCAGCATCCGAGGAAACAGCTCCGAGGAGAAGTCATACGGCCGGTCGTCCGGGATGAGGTCGAGCACCTCGGGCTCGAGCACGTAGATGCCGGTGTTGACGGCATCGGAAAAGACCTGGCCCCACGACGGCTTCTCGAGAAAGCGTTCGATCCTGCCGTCGTCGGCGGTCATCACGATGCCGAACTCGAGCGGGTCCTGCATGCGCTTCAGCACCAGGGTGGCGGCGGCGCCCCGCTCCTCGTGCCACGCGAGCACGGCGCTCAGATCCAGGTCGGTCAGTGCGTCTCCCGAGATGACCAGGAACCGGCCGTCGAGGAGGTCGCGCGCACCGAGCACCGATCCCGCGGTCCCCAGAGGCACGTCCTCGGTCGCATAGGACAGCGAGACACCCAGGTCGGAGCCGTCGTCGAAGTAATTGCGAATGACGGAGGACAAGAACTGCACCGTGGCCACTACCTCGCCGACTCCGTGCTTTCGCACCAACTCGATAATGTGCTCCATGAGCGGCCGGTTCGCCACCGGGAGCATCGGCTTCGGCATGTTGCTGGTGAGCGGTCGCAGCCGGGAACCCTCACCCCCGGCCATGACCACCGCCTGGACGTCATTCACGGGCTCCCCCGATCGAGCTCTGCCGCTGACAGCCTGTGGTGCGCCTCTCTGGCGTACATACCCGCCGCAACGTAATAGAGGATGGTGCCCGCCGCCACGAAGATCAGTCCCACCGTCGCCGAGAACGACGCCCAGGCGAAATCGGTCTCCGCCAGAGCGAGCCACGTCAGCCCCAGGAGCAGAAACGCCGTCGCCGTCTTCCCCGTGAAGTTCACCGGGATCCGCCCCACGCCGCGCCTCTCGAAGAACGGAAAGACGCTCAGCAACATCAAGTCACGCGCCACGATCGCGGCCGCCATCCACCATGGGAGAGCATTCACCGCGACCAGGGCGAGGGCGAGGGCCACGATGAACACCCGGTCGGCTAGAGGATCCAGCAGCTTCCCGATCTCCGACACCTGGCCGAGGCTGCGGGCCAGGTAGCCGTCGAAGAAGTCCGTCAAGGCTCCGGCTCCGTACAGAATAACGGCGGCCTCCTCGCGATCGGTGACGAAGAGGAAGATGAAGACGGGAACGGACGCCAGGCGAAGGGCCGAGAGAACGTTCGGGACCGTGAGCACCCGATTGGTCGTCACCGCCCCTTCGAAGGTCTCCTCAATTCTGCTCACGCCCTTGCCCGTCCGGTGGTGCTCACATGTGCGAAGTCGTGTGCGAAGTCGGGACGGCCGGATTTGAACCGGCGACCCCTGGTCCCCCAGACCAGTGCGCTAACCAAGCTGCGCCACGTCCCGAAGGCGTCATCATACCCGTGGAGCGAGATCGAGGCTGGGACGACTTATCTACAAATAGATAGGCTTACTCATCACTAAATCAACTTGGGGATGAGGCGACGAGTCGATCGGCGGGCCTGGGTCTCACTCCCGTCTCAGACTCATGGGTCTCACCCATCTCTGGGCCGCGGCGGTAACGCCCGAAAGGCTATCTAACGATCATGCTTACGTCTAGACTTCACCCGAACCTCTAACTTGAGGGGACTCCCGGAAAAGGGCTCCGTCTCCCTCAACTTGTTCTCCAGATAGCGGCGGTAGCTCGTCTCGAGTCGGCCGTTCGAGAACACGACCACGGTCGGCGGCGAGGCCTCCGCCTGCACCGCGTACAGGATGCGGCTGGGGCGTCCTCCGATGCGAGGGTGCGGCTGCTGATCCTGGGCCTCACGCACGAGCCGGTTGACCAGCGCGGTCGGCAAGCGCCGCCGGTGGGAGGAGATCGCCTGCACCAGGGCGGGACCGAGCTTCTCGATACCCCGCCCCGTGAGCGCGCTGGTCCTGACGTAGGTCGCCCACGGCAGGAAGCGAAGCTTCTGCGCGATCGCGCCTTCCAAGCGCTTGCGATCGGTCTCCTCCCGGGGGATCCGATCCCATTTGTTGAGGGCGATCACGCAGGCACGCCCGTGCTCGACGATCTCCTGAGCCAGGTGCTGGTCATGGCTCGTGACGCCCTCGCTCACGTCGATGACGAGAAGCGCGACGTCTACTCGAGTCAACGTTCGGCGCGCCCGCAACAGGCTGAAGTACTCGAGCGGATCCTTGATCTGGACCTGGCGGCGCATTCCCGCGGTATCGACGATCCGCAAGCTGCGTCCGTCGGCCAGCCCGAGGTGGGCGTCGACCGGATCGCGCGTCGTACCCGGAGAGGGATCGACTATCGAACGGACCTGACCGGTCAGGGCGTTCAGGATCGAAGACTTTCCGACATTGGGGCGGCCCACGATGGCCACCGAGGCCCAGCTACCGTCGCCCCCGTGCTCCACGTGGGGCAGACTTTCCACCAAGGCCTGCAGGAAATCCCCCGATCCCCTTCCGTGCAGGGCCGAGAGGGCCCGTGGTTGACCGAGCCCGAGCCTGTAGAACGCCGCGGCCAGGGGCTCGTCGGCCGGATCGTCGATCTTGTTGGCCGCCACCACCACGGGCTTGTTCGACCGTCGCAGCAAATCCGCCACGCTGAGATCGTCCTGATTGGGACCGACCGAGGCGTCCACGACCAAGACGATCGCGTCGGCGGATTCGATGGCCACCTGAGCCTGCTCGGCTACGCGCTGATCGAGACCGTCCGCGCCGGGCTCGAGCCCTCCGGTATCCACGACCTCGAACTCCCGGCCGTTCCATTCGGCGGAAAAATGCTTGCGGTCCCGGGTCACGCCGGGCATCTCCTCCACGATGGCCTCTCGCCGGCCCAAGATGCGGTTCACGAGCGACGACTTTCCAACGTTGGGACGACCGACGATCGCAACGACCGGAATCCCCTCGCGCGCTTCAGGGCTCATTCGTCACACCCCGTGCGGCGCGCACGATCTCGTCGACGACCTCCTCGACCGTCCTGTCGCTCGAATCGATTACCACGGCGTCGCCGGCCTTGACCAAGGGTGAGGCCGCGCGCTCGGCGTCCGCCCTGTCGCGCTCGTCGATGGAGCGAGCCAGTTCCTCGAGTGAGCGTTCATCCGTGGGCAGGCCGAGCTGGCGCGCACGCCGTTCGGCGCGCTGAAGCTTGGAGGCCGTCAGGAAGAACTTGACCTCGGCGTCGGGCGCAACCGTGGAACCGATGTCGCGGCCCTCGATCACCACGTCGCCGCGCTCCGCCAGCCTGCGCTGGCGTTCGGCCATCGCCGCTCGCACGCCCGGCGCCGCGGCGACCCTGGATACCGCTGCAGTAACCGGCGCCGCGCGGATGTCCTCGGTGACATCCTTGCCGTCCAGCCGGACCAGATCTCGTTCGACGTCTACGTCGACGGCTTCGGCAAGGGCCGACAAGGCGTCGCCGTCGGCCAGGTCGACCCCTCGTTCGAGAGCCGCGAGAGCCAGCGCTCGGTACATGGCCCCCGTATCCAAATACTCGAATCCGAGTCTTCGGGCGACGGCGCGGGCCACAGTGCTCTTACCCGCGCCGGCCGGACCGTCTATCGCGATGACGCTCACCACGGACGCCTCGAGCTCATCACGCGTGCCGGCCCTGGGCCCGGCCGAGCAGATCGAGGAACTCGGGGAACGAGGTGTCCACGCTGCTCCAGCCGCCGACGGTGACCGGCTCGCCGGCTCGCAACCCTGCGACCGCGAACGACATCGCGGCGCGGTGGTCGCCATGCGAGTCGACCCCACCTCCGGTCAGCGTCGCCGGTCCCCTGATGACCATTCCGTCGGGCCGCGGCTCGCAATCGACTCCCAGCCGTCGAAGCCCCGAGCACATGACCTCGATCCGATCGGACTCCTTGACGCGCAGCTCCTCGGCGTCGCGTACGACGGTCTCGCCCTGGGCGCAGGAGGCGAGCACGGCAACGATGGGCAGCTCGTCTATGAGCGACGGTACTTCCGGTCCCTCGATCGTGGTCGCGCTCAGGGCCGAGCTTCGCACCGTGACGTCGCCGAAAGGCTCGCCGAAGCGCTCACCGGAGATCACGACGTCGAGGTCCGCTCCCATTCTCTCCATGACGTCGAGCACACGGGCGCGTGTGGGGTTTAGCCCCACGTCGGTAACGGTCAGGTCCGACCCCGGGATCAGGGCGGCGGCCGCCAGCAGGAAGGCGGCGGACGAGATGTCACCCGGGAGGTCCCACGTGCGCGGCTCCAGCGTGGCTCCCGGCTCGAGGTCGACGCGGGACCCCGAGCCCGTCGCGCGGGCCGTCACGCGCGCGCCGGCGGCGGTGAGCATGCGCTCGGTGTGGTCCCGGCTGGGGCCCGGCTCGATCACCGAGGTCGGACCTTCGGCCGCGAGCCCCGCCAGCAATATGGCGGTCTTCACCTGCGCGCTCGCCACGGGTAGCTCGATATCGATCCCCCTCAACTCACCTCCCCGAACCGTCAGGGGGGCCTGGTCGCCGTAGTGACGGCCGTCGATGGTGGCTCCCATCTGCCGCAGCGGAACCACGACCCGAAGCATGGGACGGCGCCGAAGGCTGTCGTCGCCGGTGACGATGGACAGTCCATCGGTTGCCGCGCAGAGCCCCAGAACCGTCCGCATGGTCGTGCCGGAGTTGCCGGCATCCAATACCCCTCTGGGCTCTTGCAGCTCTCCGATGGGGCGACCCTCAACCTCGACCTGATAGTTTGACTCGTCCACAGTCACGGCGGCACCCAGTTGCTGCAGGATGGAGGCGGTGGCGCGGCAGTCCCCGCCCAGGTTCGCGTTGGTGATACTCGAGGAGCCCGGCGCGAGGCCGGCGAGCAGCAGCGCCCTGTGGGTCATGGACTTGTCGCCCGGAAGCTCCAGCGTTCCGCACAGGGGCCGCGTCGCCGGGCTCGAGCGTGACGGTCGTCTTAGCGGCATTGACTCAACGCCCAGGCTCATAGTCTATTTGTCGACTCATAACCTTCTCTATATATCTATAGCGCTACGTTCCACCCGGTAGCCTAGGCGCATCAGCGCCCCCACCAGCGCCTCGGCCCGGTCCGAGCCCAGCAACACCAGTTCCAGCCGCCCCTGCCCCCCCTCGGTCGAGTGGACGATACGAAGGTCCTCGATGTTCGCGCCCAGTTCGCCGGCCGCGGTAGTCACCTCGGCCAGCACCCCGGGGCGATCCGGCACCACGACCGTAAGCCCTACGGGCTCTCCTCCAAGGTCCGGTTTGGCGAAGAGCTCCAACCGGCCGCGACGCGACCGGTCCAGCCAGGCCCGCAACTCGTCCCACCGCCCGGCCGAGATCATCGACGCAACCGCGTCCAGTCGGCCTCCGAGCCCCTGCAAACTCTCGAGCACGGCTTCATGGTTAGAGCGAATGATGGCCACCCACAGATCGGGGTTGCTGGCCGCTATACGAGTGACGTCTCGAAAGCCGGCTCCCGCCAGACCGAGCAGAGCGTCACGGTCCCCCGCCGTGGAGGCGACCTCGACCAGGGCGCTGGCCGTCAACTGCGGAAGGTGGCTGAGGCGGGCGACCAGCGCGTCGTGCGTCGAAGGATCGATCGCAACAGGACGACCTCCCATCGACGACACGACGCCGGCAACGCGCGTATAGGTGCTCGAGGAGGTCTCGGGGGTCGGGGTCATGATCCACCACGCGTCGTCGAAAAGCAGCTCGCTGGCGGCATCTATCCCGTGTCGCTCCGAACCGGCCATCGGATGACCCCCCACGAAGCGCTCACCGAAGCAGCGCTCCCCCGCGGCCACGACCTCGACCTTGGTGCTGCCGACGTCGGTCACGATCGCGGAGTCGTCGACGTAGCGGGAGATTCGTTCCAGCACGCCGGGGACGAGATCCACGGGCGTCGCGACCACCACCAGGTCGACACCGGAGGCCGCGTCCTCGAGCGACTCCGCGCCCGCCGCGATGGCTCCGCGTTCCAGGGCCCCCATCACCGTGGTCGCATCCACATCGAAGCCGACGACGTGGTCGGTGCCGGCGCGGGCGCGCAGGGCGAGTCCGATGGACCCGCCGATCAACCCGAGGCCGATGACACCAACGCGTTCCGCCCCGTCGGCCAATTCTAACCTTTCACTTTAGGGTTGGTCATTCTGCGAGGTCGGTACGGAGCTGTTCCGCCCCGTCGCGGTAGACGTGGCGCAGCTCCTCGGACGATCGGTTCGTGTAGAAGTGCATCAGCACGCGGATACAGCGAGGCACCGAGCCGGGAACCTCGATCTCCTGGGCACAGAGCAGAGGCACGGACGAGATCCCCAGGCGGCGAGCCGCGGCGGCGGGAAACTCCGCGGTGAGGTCCTTGGTGCTGGTGAAGATCACGCTGACGAGATCGACGACCTCGATGCCGTTCCGAGCAATCATCTCGCCCAGGAGCTTCTCGGTGGCGCCGACGATGGCGTCGGAGTCATCGCTCGGAGCGGTGGTCGCGCCCCTCAAAGCTCTTAGTTCTCGGTCGGCCACTTATCTCCTCGTCGCCGTATCTGCTTGTTGATAAATCAACTTCTTGACGAAAGTCCTGAGTCGGGTGGACGCCGCACCTTCCCAGTTCAGGGCGCCGTCTGGCACGCCCGTCTTCAAGTCGCCTTGTCTCCTTATCGACAAGAGCAACTGTCTACAGACCGGCCGCGCGGTAGAGCTCCCTGATCTCCTCCGGCTTGAGCCTCCGGTAGGTCGCGGGTTTCAGGCGACCCAGCATAAGCGGCCCGATGGCGGTGCGGACGAGGCGCCTGACGGGGTGTCCGACTGCCTCGAGGGTTCGCCTCACCTGCCGGTTCCGTCCCTCCGTCAGGGAGATCTCGACGAGACTTCCCCCCGTCGCCCGTTCGATCAGGCGCACTCGGGTCGGGGCGGTCATCCCGTCCTCGAGTTGGACACCGCCGGCGATCAGGCGCAGGGACTTATTCTTGACGCTGCCCTCTACCTCGGCCAGGTAGGTCTTGTGGACGCCGAAGCGGGGATGCGTGAGTCGCAGCGCGAGGTCGCCGTCGTTGGTAAGCAGCACGGCTCCCTCGCTGTCCAGGTCCAGCCGCCCCACCGGGTAGACGCGCGCGTCCACGTCGTCCAGCAGGTCGATCACCGTTTCGCGGCCCTCGTGGTCGCGGGCGGTGGTCACCACCCCGGCCGGCTTGTTCACGAGGTAGTAGACGAGCTCGGCCGACAGGGGTACGCGCGAACCATCAACCTCAACTACATCCTTCGATGAGTCGATGCGGCGACCGAGTTCGACGCGGCGACCGTTGACCCTGATCCTGCCGCGCACGATCATCTCCTCGACCGCCCTCCGGGAGGCGACACCCGCCCGGGCCAGCACCTTCTGGATCCGCTCGCCCTCCTGCGGTGGATCACCGGCGGTCATGCGTTCGGGGACAGTTTGGCCTCCAGGTCTCCCACTTCCTCCGCACTGGGCATGAACTCGACCAGAGGCGGAAGCTCGTCCACCGACTTGAGGCCCAGGCGCTCGAGGAACTCGTCGCTGACGACGAACAAGGTGGGAGCCCCGGGCGTGGCGTCGTGACCGGACGCGCGGATGAGACCGCGCTGCAGCAAGGTCCGCACGACCCCGTCCGAGTCGACCCCCCGCACCTCCGTTATCTGAGTGCGGGAGAGAGGGCCCCGGTAGGCGATGACGGCCAGAACCTCGAGGGCGGCTCCCGTGAGACGCGCATGGGAGTGGCGTAGCACGAAGCGTTCGAGCCACAGGACGCATTCCGGGGAGGTGTAGAGCCGCCATCCACCGGATGTCTCCCGCAGCAGAAAACCCCGATCGTCGTCCTCGTAGTCGTTGGCGAGCTCCGCCAGGAGGGCCTCCACCTCGGTGCGGGGCCGCTCGAGCACCTCGCCTATCACGCGCGCCGGCACGGGCTCGTCGACCAGCAGGAGTATGGATTCGATGATCTTTCGCTCTGGAACGATCACGGCTGCGCCTGCCTTTGTAGATCGATGGTGTACTCCTCCGCCTCTTCGATCACCTCTTGTGCCGCCACCTCGCTGGTCCACCGAGCCTGGATCTCACCGAACCGGTCGTCTTGCGAGAGCTCGATGGCTCCGGCTTTGAAGAGCTCCAGCAGGGCCAGGAATCGCACCACGACCTCGATCCGCTCGCTGATGGAGACACACAGGTCTGCGAACGCCACCCGGCCGCCGGCCTGGAGGGCGGAGGAGATGTCCCCGATCGCCTCTTTCACAGAGGCCGTGATCGGGGTGACATGCGAGGTATCGAGTATGGGTTGAGGCTTTGGTGCCAGCAGGAGGGCGGCCGCGGCGGCCAGGTCCTCAGACGAAACCCGTGCGAGAAGGTCGGGTGCCAGGCCGACGAACTGCGGCTCGAGGCCGGCGGTCCTGGCGAAGAAGACCGAGCCCCTCTCGAGCGCCACGGCGATCCACGCTCCTGCCTCTCGGAGCGTCGACAGCTCGACCAGCCGGGCCAGGAGCAGATCCCGCTCCTCCAGCAGCCGGCCGTCCGCCTCGTCGAGGGAGCGGCTCGGCAACAGGCGCGTCGACTTGAGCTCCAGAAGCGTGGCGGCGATCACTAGGAAGCCCGTGGCCGACTCGAGATCGAGGTCCCCGAGGTCGCCCACCGCCTCGAGGTACTCCTCGGTGATCGTGGAGATGGAAACCTCGTAGATGTCGACCCGCTGGCGCGTGATGAGGTGCAGCAGAAGGTCGATCGGACCCTCGAAGACCTCTAGCTTGACCTCGTAAGCCATACCGCTCCCTGTGGATCTAAATACTTGTCGACAAATCTACTTGTGTCTATTCGTGCGCGCCCGACGCACACACCCGGGTTCCAGTGGCGAGCCTATAGCGGGACGCTTCGGCGTCCCCGCTTTTCCTCGAATTCCGAAGGTGCACCTCGGCGGGCGCCGCTAGATACGGTGAGCGAGGCCGGCTCTGGCTCTCACGTCGACCATGGTGACCTCCGCCACCTCGGTCGCACGCCGAGCCCCCGCGGTGAGCAGGCGGTCGAGCTCGGCGGGATCTCCCAGCAGCTCCTCGTAACGCTGCCTGATCGGGCTCAAGTGCGCGACCACGGCGTCGGCCAGCGCCTGCTTGAAGGGCGCATAGCCCCCCTCCCGGTACCGCTCCTCGAGCTCGGGGACCGGGGTTCCCTCCGCCACCGAGAAGATGGTCAGCAGGTTGGTGAGAGCCGGCTTGTCCTCGCCGGCGGTCACCTCACGACCCGAGTCCGTGACCGCCGACTTGATCTTCTTGGCGACGACCTCGGGCGCGTCCCCCAGCGAGACGGCCGCGTTCGGCCGCGTCGATGACTTGCTCATCTTCTGGGTGGGGTCATCCAGGGCCATGATGCGCGCCCCTTCGGCACCGATCCACGCCTCCGGTATCACGAAGGTCTTCCCCAGCGATTTGTTGAACCGAGTTCCCAGATCACGCATCAGCTCGACGTGCTGTCGCTGGTCCTCGCCCACCGGGACGCCGTGCGCCCGGTACAACAAGACGTCGGCGGCCTGCAGCACGGGGTAGGTGAACACGCCCGTCCCCACGGATTCGGTGTCACCCTTCGACTTCTCCTTGAACTGCACCATGCGCCGCAGCTCGCCCATACGGGAGAGGCAGGTGAGGATCCAGGCCAGCTCGGTGTGCTGGGTGACCTGCGACTGGCGGAACACTATGGCGCGCCGGGGGTCGATGCCACACGCAATGAGACTGGCCCCGGTCTGACGGCTCCGCTCGTCGAGCAGCAGAGGGTCCCACGGGAGGCTCAGCGCGTGGAGGTCGACGATGCAGAAGAAGGACTCGTGGTCCCGTTGAAGGTCGACCCACCGGCGAATCGCTCCGATGTAGTTGCCCAGATGGGGCTCGCCCGTGGGCTGGATTCCACTGAAGATCCGCTTCCCTCTCGCTTCACTAACGTTCATGTTTAGGCTTAAGCCTCCTCCGAATCCCACACGTAGCGCCCTCGGCGGCCTACAATACCGGGCCAATGCAATCTCCCCTTCAACTCCTCAGCTCCGAGCCGCTCGCCTTCGCCATGCTGGCGGTGTCACTCGTACTCGCGTTGTCCCTGCACGAGTTCGCCCACGCCTTCGCCGCCGACCTCCAGGGCGACCGTCTCCCCCGGGCGATGGGCCGCATAAGCCTCAACCCGGTTCGTCACCTCGACCCCCTGGGAACCATCCTCCTGCTGTTGGTGGGCTTCGGCTGGGCCAAGCCGGTCGAGTTCCGCCCCTCGGCGCTCCGCTCGCAACGCTTCGGCGCGGCGATCGTGGCGCTGGCGGGACCGATGATGAACCTGGCGCTGGCGGTGCTCGGCTTCGTCGGCCTCCGCGTGACCGGCTTCGATCCGCTGGTGGGCCGGCCCGAGGGGCTGGCGGGCCAGGTCGCCACCTTTTGGATCGCCTTTGCCTCCATCAACATCCTGCTCGCGGTGTTCAACCTCATCCCGCTTCCGCCGCTGGACGGCTCCCGGTTGTTGACCATCTTCCTGCCACCCAAGAGGCACAACATCATCTTCTTTCTCGACCGCTACGGGTTCCTGATCCTCCTCGGTCTGCTCTTCTTCGGAGGCTTCACCTTCCTCCAGCCGATCATCCAGACCGTCGGGCGCTCGATCGCCCAGCTGGTCTTCTGAAAGCACGGGAGCCCATCCGAGACCCTATGCCTCAAGTGCAGCTTTAGCTTCGCAGGCCCGCAGAGGCACCGGACCGGCAGGGGGTGGCCACCTCCTCCCCACCTCCGCTCCGAGACCGCCTGATGCACCTTGTAGCCGGCCCATGGACCACGCCTGGCGGAGCGCTCTCGGATCCGCTCTCCTCAAAGGGTCGCATGGAGGGGGTCATGGCCGTGGATCTGGCGCTGCGTACCCGTGGCCTGGCGCTCCTGCGTAGCCCAGTCATCTGACCACTTGACGACTTGTCTATATCACGACAAGTCTCTGTATAGACTCCACTTTCCGCCGCCCTGCCCTGGTGGTGGCCGATATCACCAAGTCGCTTCGGCCACTTGTGGGCTAGTCGTCTAGTCTCTATGTCGACTTATCTGCAACAGGGGTGAGGCCGGCTTTTCCGCGGTCGGCCCGCCTTCTCAGGAGACCTGAACGGCCTTCCAACTCGGCACCCTCGAGTTGCGACGAGACGCGCCGACGAGCGCCGCGCGCCCACTCTCGTCCCGGTGCGCCGCCACGCACAGATTCCGCCCCGCAGGGACCGCGACGCGAGCCCCGGCGACCAACCGTGCCACCGCGGGTCCTCCGCGAAATACTCTACATGTCTTGTCGACGTTTAGACTCATGGCACAGGCCCGCGACCCCTGAACGAACATGGGAGAAGTGATGGGGGTCGGCTCGAGCCGACCCCCCTGAGCGCTGAAGTCCTCGGATCAGGATCTCCCTAGTCGCTCAACTTCCGGAGCAGCACCGAGTCGTCTCCCCTGGCGCTGAAGTCCTCGAGCACGTACGCCAGCGCGGCCCGGACGATCTTTCCCCGGTCGACCGCGACGGAGTAGCGGGCTCGCAACTCGAGCCGGGTTTGCTCGATCGCCATGAGGTCGTCGGGCGTGCAGTAGAAGGTGATCTTCTCCTCGTGCTTGGGCGTCTTGGGCTTAGCGGTCGCCCCCGGCGCCACCTCGGTTGTCGATGTAGCTACTTGTAGCTTTGTCGACTTGGCATCTTGCTGACTTGTATCTGAACTGGGACGCGTTTCGCGGGATCGATCCGAGGTCTTGCGAAATAGTTCCTCAGCTCCTGGCAAACTGGCTCGACGAGACACGCTCCATCACCTCCCTGGCTAGTCTTCGATAGGCGGACGCCCCGTTGGAGCTGGGGGCGTAGGACAGAATCGGCTGCCCCGCAACCGGGGCCTCCGCGAAGCGAATGGTCTTGCGTATCACCGTGTCGAACAGCTTCTTGCCGAACGCATCCTCGACCGTGGTAAGGACCTCCTTGCTGTGCAGCGTGCGGCGATCGAACATCGTGGCTACGATACCGTCAACGTGAAGTCGAGGGTTAAGCCTTTCCTGGACGATTCCGATCGAATCCATCAGCTGGGCCATGCCCCGCAGCGCGTAGTACTCGCACTCCAGAGGGATGATCACCCCGTCGGCAGCCGTCAGCGCGTTGACCGTCAGCAATCCGAGCGACGGCATGCAATCGATGAGGATGAAGTCGTA
Source organism: Actinomycetota bacterium (assembly GCA_050694055.1). GTDB lineage: Bacteria > Actinomycetota > CADDZG01 > CADDZG01 > WHSQ01 > WHSV01. The sequence continues at coordinate 3,813 of JBOGWX010000160.1, read as the reverse complement.
GTGGATTCTCAGCGGCGCCAGGACCCTCAACAGGGATTGCTCCCTCGCCACCTCGCCGGACAGCATCAGCTCGGCCGCCGAGAGGTCGATGTTCGCCGGCAGCAGATCGAGGTTCTCGATCTGCGTGTGCACGATGGCGTCCTCGGCCGTGGTGTTGCGATCTAGCAGGCAGTTGTAGATCGTTACCTCGAGCTCGTCCGGCTGGTAGCCGAGGCCGATGGCGCAGCCTCCCTGTGGATCGAAGTCGACCAACAGAATTCGCTGACCGAGCTCCGCCAGACCGGCCCCCAGATTGATCGCCGACGTCGTCTTGCCCACGCCCCCCTTCTGGTTGGCGAGCGCAATGATCCGCGCGCTCTGCTCCGGGGCGTCGTCACGTCCGAGCAACCCCAGGCCCGGGGGGGTCGCCTGAGTCTCCTCCGGCGCCTGGTCGCCGGACTCGGCGTCCGGGTGCCCCAACACCTGAGTGGCTCCGTCGTACCGGTGTGACTCCTCCATGCAGCCTCCCTGGGGTCGTCATGACTATTTGTCGACAAATCACCTTGTGGGCTGCGGGAGCGTACCTCGAAAAGAAACCTCAGACAAGACCCAACCCGCCCTCAAGCTTTTTGTCTCGGCGCGCATCGCGATCCGGCCACAGGCTCCGGGCGGACCAAGCGCCGGATCGAATTCCGACGGCCGGCCGCCGAGTGCCCCGCGCCCGCGGGGGATCCTCGAGGCGTCTCTAGGCCTAGGTTGGCTCGGCCCCCGAGTGCCCCGCGGGCCTCGTCCCACCTAGCTGCCTGTGCTCCCCTTGCCGCGGCCGAGGATCGCCGGAGCGAAGGACTTCCCCGGCGTAGCGGTTGGCACCCCGAGGAGCTCGGCCACCGTGGCGCCGAGGTCCGTGAAGGAGGCGCGCTCGCCGACGTCGACGCCGGGCCGTACCGGCGGTCCCGCCGCGAGGACGAAGACCTTCTCGCGCGAGTGGTCCGTCGAGCTCGTGGTCGGGTCGTTGCCGTGATCGGCGGTGAGCAGCAGCACGTCGTCGGGCCCCACCGAGGCGAGGATCTCCGGCAGACGCCGGTCGAACGCCTCGAGCGCTTCCGCATAGCCCACGGGATCGTTGCGGTGCCCGAAGGCCTGGTCGAAATCGACCAGGTTGGCGAAGACGACCCCTCCTGCCGTAGCGCCGAGCTCCTCGATCACCGCGTTCACGCCATCCTCGTTCGAGGAGGTCGGATGGGTGTGCGTGAAGCCCCTCTGGGCGAAGATGTCGTAGATCTTGCCGACGCTGCGAACCTCGAGGCCGGCCGCCTTGATCTCGTCCAGGACCGTGTCGGCCGGCGGGGCGACGCTGAAGTCGTGCCGGTCCGGAGTGCGCTCGAAGGCCCCCGAGGCTCCCCGGAACGGCCGGGCGATGACCCGCCCTACCTCGTGTTCGCCGGTCAACAGCTCTCGGGCGATGGAGCACCACTCGTACAGGCGCTCGAGCGGAACCACGTCCACGTGCGCCGCGATCTGCCACACGCTGTCGCCCGAGGTGTAGACGATGGGCTTGCCCGATTTCAGGTGCTCTTCGCCCAGTTGCTCGATGATCTCGGTGCCCGAGGCAGAATAGTTCCCCAGAACCTCGACCCCCGCCCGGCGCTCGAAAGCCTCGATGAGCTCCTGGGGAAAGCCCTCGGGGTACAAGGGAAAGGCCCGCTCGAGCACGATGCCGGCGATCTCCCAGTGACCGGTGGTCGTGTCCTTGCCGGGCGAGGTCTCGATCATCGAGCCGTAGCAACCGCCGGGCCGGGGGTTGGGCGGGACTCCCGTGATCTCGACGACGTTCCCGAGTCCCAGGGCTCCCAGGTTCGGCAGGGAGACGCCACTCACGGCACGCGCGGTGTTGGGCAGCGTGGCCGAGCCCTCGTTGCCGAACGCGGCCGCATCGGGAGCGCCCCCTATGCCCACCGAATCGAGCACGATGAGGCACACGGCGCGCGCCCGGCGGGCGTTCATGTCCTCAGGAGGAGACGATCTGCGCGCAGGATACGCAGAGGCTGGCCGTCGGCCTCGCCTCCAGACGCTCGATGGGGATCTCCTGGCCGCAGCGCTCGCATTTCCCGTAGGTGCCCTCGTCCATCCGCCTGAGGGCCCCGGTTATCTGGGCATGGGAATGCTGCAACTGCTCGATCACCGAGAGCATCTCGGAACGTTCTGTCGTGGCTTGAGCCGAGTCGGCGAAGCCCTCGTCCGTGGACACCTCGACGGCGTCGTCGGGGTTCGAGGTCGCGCCGTGCTCGGCGAGCTGGTGCTCGACCGACTCCTTCTCGGCAAGCAGTTCGTTCCGAATGCTCTGAAGCTTGTCCTGCTCCATCGAAATCCCCCAAGTCCTTGCGATCGGTGATCCAGTGTGGCCCGCGCCGGCTCAGCTCCTGGCACGAGGGTGAGAGGTCAGGTACACCTCTCTCAGCCGGCTGTCGCTCACCAGGGTATACACCTGAGTGGTTGCGAGACTTGCGTGGCCGAGTAGTTCCTGCACTACCCTTATATCTGCTCCCGCGTCCAACATGTGCGTGGCGAAGGAATGGCGCAGAGTGTGCGGGGAGACTCTATCGCTCAGGCCCCTCTGCCGCGCGTAGGCCTTCAGGATCTTCCAGCAACCCTGCCGGCTCAGCCGTCCCCCGCGGGCGTTGAGGAACAGGCCCGCCCGGCCACCGGCGTCCTTTCCCTTGGTCACAAGAAGGGGGCGACTCCGAGTCGCATAGGCCCCGATCGCCTCCCTCGCCATGCGACCCAAGGGGACCCTGCGGGACTTGTTGCCCTTCCCGGCGCGGACCAGCACCGTGCCCGACTCCAGATCGACGTCGTCGAGGTCCAAACCCACCAGCTCGCTGATGCGGAGACCGGCGCCGTAGAGCGTCTCGAGGATGGCCCGGTCGCGCCGGCCGAGCAGATCGTCGGCCGGCAGCTCGAGCAGGCTCTCGATCTCGTCCAGGCGGATGGCCTTCGGGAGCGCGCGCGGCCGCTTGGGGCTGCCGATTCTTCCGGTGGGGTCTGCGGAGAGATAGTCCTCCCTGACGAGGAACTTGTAGAGCGAACGAAGTGAGACCAGCATCCGTGCCACCGAGGCGGGGGCCAGCGGCCTCGACGCCGGGGGGCGGCCCTCCCGGAGGCTCTGCAGGAAATCGGTCACGTCGTCGCCGTCCGCTTTGGCGGGATCGATCTTCGCCCGTCTGCAGTAGTCGCGCCAGGCCGTCAGGTCGCGGCGGTAGGCGGCCACGGTGTTGCTCGCCAGACCTCGCTCGGCAGAGCTATGGGTCAAGAAGTCGTCGACGAGGCGTTGCCACTCATCCGAGTCGCGCTCGAGATGGGACACCACGGTCACAGCAGCTCGGCGAGGGGCCTGTAATCGACGCCGAGAGCTCGAGCCACGGGTTCGTAGACGCAGGACCCACGATGGGTGTTCACGCCCTTCGCGAGCGCCGGGTCCGCGGTCACGGCCCCCTCGAAGCCCCGCTCCGCCAGCGTCACCGCATAAGGCAGCGTGAGGTTGGTCAGCGCGTAAGTCGAGGTGTGAGGCACCGCGCCGGGCATGTTGCCGACGCAGTAGTGCACCACCCCGTCCACCACATAGGTCGGGTCGGAGTGGGTGGTGACGTGCGAGGTCTCGAAGCATCCGCCCTGGTCGATCGAGATGTCCACCAGCACCGCTCCGGTCTTCATCTGGCCGACCAGCTCCCGGGAGACCAGCCGCGGCGCCCGCGCGCCGGGGATCAGCACCGCCCCGATCACCATGTCCGCCTGCACGACCAGCTCCTGGACCGTCCTGCGGGAGGACACCAGCGT
>JBOGWX010000159.1:0-23313 GCA_050694055.1 Actinomycetota bacterium | reverse complement strand
CTGTCGCTCGTCAAGGTGGGGCATCACCACAGCCAGCTTGGCACGCAGAGCTTCCTCGGTGACCTGCACGCATCAAGGCTATCTCCCGCCGGGCATTAACGCGCGGATTGTTGTCTAACACTCCCTTAGTGTCTAGTACAGCGGATCCGGAATAAGGCTCGCGGTGGACACCGGTCCCGCCAGCGCCTGCATCTGGCTGATGGTCGTACCCGCGATGAAGGCCGGGAGATACTCCGTGCCGACGACCAGGTGCGTGAGGTTGCCGGCGGCCGCGCCGGTGACGTTGCGGACGGCCGAGCCGGAGTCGCCGGGCGAGGCCGCGCCGTCCCAACCGTAGGCCGCGTTGTTGTCGCCGGTGTCACCGGCACCCGTGTAGGTCACGAGGCCGGCGCGGGGTGTTCCGCCGGTGCCGATCACGAGCCCGTGGCCCGAGTGAACCACCGCGTCGCCGAACTGCGGGTTGGCGGCGCCGGTCGGTCCGGCCCAGTGTGCCATGGAGGGATTCACGTACTGTTGCATGGCCGGATAGATGTCGATGAGTGCAAAGTCGTCGCCAACGCCCCGGTCGCGACTCAACGACACGGTGCCGATGTTCATCAGGAGGCCGGGCGCGGCGACGATGGTGACCTCGTCACCGACTCTTGCGCAGTGTCCTGCAGTTCCGATCTCGGTGCCGCCTCCGAAGACGAAGTTGGTGGTGCAACCGGCGGGGAAGATGATCCACGATCCGGGGCGAATGCCGGTGAAGGCCAGCCCGCTGGCCGGGACCTCGAGGTCGACGCCCTCTGGGACCGAGTAGGTGTTGCCCTGCTTGCCTGCGGCAACGACCTTCTGATGCAACTCGGGCGTGTACCACCCCGGGACCTCTTCGATGAGCTCGACCGTACGGCGCTGGTCGAACTCGTCGTTGGAGACCCTGGAGGCGTCGGCCCCCGCGATCGAGACCGGCAGAGCCAGCATCGCTGCAAGTGCCGTCACAAGGATGAACTTGAGTCGCATCGGCGCTCCTTGGTAGCACGATCCCTTCCGCCGGGACCGCAAATGGGTTGGGTGCTAAGCGATAACTTCTGGCTATATGCCCCATTTCCTCCGGGATCATGCTCGGCTTGCCGCGAATGCTCCGCGACCGACGACCGGGGGCCCGGCGACCCAGATCCAGGAGGGCGAGCCTGACGGCCTAGAAAGGGCCGCCGGAAAAGCTCGTTATCCGGGCCTCAGGAGACTACCTAGGGGTTCAGCCCAGCATCGAGCGCAGCCAGCCGCTCTTGTCGACCACCTCGATGAGGTCGCCCGGGCGGATGAGGCCCCCCTCGACGACGCGCGCGCAGATCCCGCCGCGTCCCCGCCCCAGGGCTTTCGTCATGCCGTGCTCGGAGACCGACTGGATGTAGCGGCAGGGGGGCCGGGGGCGGTCGAACTCGAGGAGCGCCTCGCCCACCTGGAAGCGCGTGCTCCTGAGCTTCAACAGGTCGATGCCGCGCGTCACGAGGTTGCGGCGATGCTGCCCGTCCATCACCGCGACCTCACTGGTCGCGGCGATGTGCTCGAGAGCCTCGAGCGCGATCAGCGTCACCTGGCACTCGTCCACCCCGCTCCAGTAGCTGGTGCCCTCGAGGAACCGGTCCCCCGCCAGGCCCCTGCCGGCGATCGCCTCGATGCTCTCGGCGCGCTGCACCGGCCGTCCCCCGCGTCGAGCGATGAAGATCTCCACGACCTCGCCGGCAACAGCCTCGTCTGAGCTCATTCGTCAAGATTACGGCCCGAGGCGACCACCGGGAATTAGCCCGAGCCATCAGCCGGCTCGGGGAGCTACTTCGCATCGTCGCGACGCAACCGCTCGAGCAAGCGGTTGGGGGGCCTCCCCACCTTCTCCCTGTTGGCCGCCCTTACGTCCTGGGGATCGCTCTCGGCCGTGAGCTCGGACTCCAGCACCTCGTGTCGTCTGCCGAAAGTCCCAATCGAGGCCTGGATGATCGCCGCCGCGGGGAGGGACAGAAATGCCCCGATGGGACCGGCGAGGCTCCCTCCAGCGATCGCGGCACCGATGGCGACCGCGGGATGCAGTTGCATCGTGCGCTTGGTCAATCTCGGGCTCAGCGCGTAGTTCTCGACCTGCTGGTAGACGAGGATGAAGGCCAGGATGATCAGCGCGTCCAAGGGATCGTTCAACAGCGCGACGAGTATCGGCAGCACGGAGGCGATGTAGGTCCCGACGACGGGAACGAACTGCGAGAAGAGCCCCGACCACAGCGCGAGAGGCAGCGCGAAGGGAACGCCGAGCACGCGCAACAGCACGTAGAGAAGACCCCCGTTGACGATCGCCAGCAGCAACCTCGAATAGAAGTAAGCGCCGGACTTGTCGATGGCGATCTCCCAGGTTGCGAGCACCTCGCGCTGGCGCCGGAGTGGCAACCACGAGCAGATGCTACGTCTCACCTTGGGACCGTCGGCGACGAGATAGAAGGTGAACAACATGATCGTGAGCAGCTGAAACAGCCCGGTGAGCACCGCAGCCCCGAAGCCGAGCAGGTTGCCCGCGACATCGGCGCCGTAGGTCCGCAACGCGTTCTCGATGTCCTCGGTCTCGGTTACCACGTCGGTCACGGACAGATCGATTCCGAGCCACTCGTCTGCCCTAGCGGAGATGGTGTCGAGCCAGGCCGGGACCTCGGCCACCAGATCCCTGATCTGGCTGATCAGCAGCGGGATCATCGAGGCCAGCATGACGATGCCGAGGAACACGACTCCGAACAGGATGAGCCCCGTAGCGGCGCCCCGACGCCATCCTCTCTGCCCCAGGAAGTTGACTGCGGGCTCGATCGCAAAGGAGAGGAACAACGAGACGATGACCATGAACAGAAGGTCCCGGATCCTCGCAAGCCCCTGTAGAAGCCAGAAGGCACCGACCACGTAGAGAATGATCATCAGCAGGAGCCGGGGGATCCACGGGGGCATGCGCGAGCCGGACCGCTCGCCACCTCGCTCCGATTCGAGCGCCTCTGGTGGGGTGCTCATCGATGCCTCCAGGCCCGTTTGTTACACGTGGCAAGAGCGTACTCCGAGGGATTTGGTTTCTCCGTATCGAGGGAGGTAGGTTCACAAGGGTGAACATCGGATCCCTTGCGACGATGCAAGTGCTGACCGTCGGTCCTCGCCACACGCTGGCCGAGGCGGCGCGCATGATGTACGAGCGACGCAGCGGGTCGGCCGTGGTCCAGAGCGACATGGAGAACCCGGGCATAATCACCGAGCGCGACTTGCTGCGCGCCGTGGCCGAGGGCGCAGACCTCAGCACGGCCGCGGTCGAGGACTACATGACCGCCAACGCCATTACGGCGTCGTCGTCGTGGGATGCGGAGAAGGCCGCGCGCCTCATGCTCGAGCACGGCTTCCGGCACCTGGTCGTCATCGACGAAGGGGGCCGGGTGGAGGGAATCCTTTCCATCCGGGACCTCATCAAGGCGCTGCTGGACTGACTCCTCTCGCCGCCGGGCGGGTTGCAGGAACCCTCACCTTTCCGCCGAAGTCTTGCTGCTGGGCATCCGAGAGACGCAGGGCAAAGCGAGGTGGGGAGGACCATGAGGCGTTCCAAGCAGCGTGCCGGAAAACTCGGTCTGGTCATGGTGGCGGCGGCGCTCGCGGTGAACGCGTCGGCCGGGGCAAACGCACCCATCGCGCTGGACGCACAAGTCGTCGATATCGAGCGCCCCGGAAGCATCTTCTCTTACAAGACCGTCGCCTACCCGAAGTCCGGCGCACCAAAGAAGGGCTCGACGTCGTGGCGCGTCGTCAACAACACCGGCAACTGCTGCGAGAACTACCTCACCACCACGCGACAAGGACGTCTCCTCGATTTCGGCGGCACCTACATCAACTACACCGACGACCGGGGCAAGTCGTGGAAGTCGGTCCGGCCGCTCCAGCCCCTCGTCAACGGCGAGGGCGCGATCGCGATGGGACCAAACGGCGACGTGCTGGGCGTCGAGTGGGACCCGTACTCGGGCGACCACCTGCTCTCCTTCAAATACGACGTCTCCGAGGAGAAGTGGTTCTACAACGAGGTTCCACTGCACGCTCCGTTCTACGACAGGGAATGGATCGGCGTCGTGCCCGGACCGTTCGAGATCAACGGCGAGAAGGTCCCCTACATCACCTTCATAAAGGGTGCGTGGCCGAGCAAGGAGCTGTGGCTCTACAGCACCGATGGCGTGAACTACCTGCAGGCTTCCAGCAAGTTCGTGGATCGCACCCTCAACGGCGTGACCGAGAAGGCCCTGAAGACGAAGCGGGCCGGCTACTTCGACTGGATTCAGGCGAACAGCAACACCGGTCTCACGCCTCTCGGGAACGGGCGGGCGCTCGCCGCGCCCGACTGGCCCTTCAACGACGAGTGGTCGCTCTTCGACCGGGACACGCGGAGCTGGACTGGCTACCGCTTCGCCTCCGGGGACAGGCCGACCGGACGCTTCCAGACCGACTCCGCCGGCCGCCTGCACAACCTCGTCCCTCAGAGGTCTGAGTTCACCTACCGGATCTCGACCGACGGGGGCCGGACCTGGCGTTCGACCTCGTTCGCCCTCCCCAAGGGGCACGTGATCGAGGAGTTCGACTTTCGCGCGAACCGCTTTGCGGGCGTAGGGGCGGTCGGGGTGCACGCCCACGACAACAAGGCGGACAAGGACAGAGACCTCGTCTACAAGCTCGACATCACGAGCAACAGACCGCGCCTGACCAGGCGCCAGCACGTCGGCGAAGCGGACATCGATGGCTCCTCGGGAGTCGGCGCGAGCGTGCGCTTCGATTTCGAAACCATCACGATCTTTCCCGACGGGCGGGTTGCGGTCTCGTTCTACGACTCGACCACAACCACTCCGTCGCAGACGGGGACGGAGCGCATCAGCCCGGCGGTCGCGATCGAACAACGGACATCGCTCGAGAAGTGAGCGAGCTAGCGAGTGCTCGAGGGGACCTCGCGCGGAGACCGAAGGCGGCGAAGGAACTCACCCAGGGTGGCGAGGGGATTGAATCCGACGCGGCGATAAGAAATCGTCTCGACCGGCACGCCGTAGACCGATAGAGCGCCCGCGACCGCGCTCTGGTCCCATTCGGCAGTGCGCTGAATCACGAACAGACGGCGGGGGTATGCGTATTCCGCGCGGTAGCCCTTGGAGCCCGGAATGAGCTTCCCCCAGAGAGAGACCTCGCCGACGACGTTGATCGCAAGGCCGGCGAGCATCTGACGACGGAGATGAGTCAGGTCCCTGGCCGCGTAGATGCCACAGCGACACATCTCACCGGGCGCGTCGTGCAACTCGACTCGCATCCCGGAAATGAAGCGGTAACGACCGTCGAGCCCGCTGCGCTTGACGACGGGACAGCGCGCTTCGAAGCGAGTATTGGGCTGCCACAAGAACCCTTTGGCCCCCGAGAGCGAATGGAGGAGACCTTCCTTCTTGTCGACTCGCCAGTAACGCCACCCGACCACCGGTTCGATGGCGTCGGGTACTGCAAATGGGGTCACGCGGGGACCGGCTCCTTCGCTGGGGTCTGCGCGGGCTCGGGCGTGCGGACCGGCTCGGGTGTCCTGATGGGCTCCTCGGCGGGCTCTACGACGATGGCAGGCTCTTCTTTACCGGTGTTCATTGCCTCCCCCTGAGAATGGGTCGAGAATTGTCAAAGCGGGGTGCGCTCGGTTCCATTGTGCACCTCACGCTCGTTTTCATTACCCCGCTTATGCAGGAGTTCTCGTCTGATCGGCCGATTTCCTGTAGCAGCTCACGCAAGTGGCATCGAGTGACCTGAGCCGGCCGTCGTGTTCGCAACCGTTCGAGGCACCCGGTCTGCTCGGCGGTCTGCGAATCGACGCGACGCGACGAACGATCGCATCCTCCAGTGACTTGGATGCGTCGTGCGACAACACTGCGAACTCCGCCGAACCGCCGCCGCGCAGCCCTACCCAACCGGCGAGGGCCGAGTCCCCGCTCCACAGAGTCCCGGTCTTGGCGCGCACCCTCAGGCCGGCCAGGCGCGCGCCCAAGGTTCCTCGCCCCGGAGCCGGCAACGAGGCGCGCAGGGCGCGACCCCAACTCTCCGGCGGGACCGTTCGAGCAGGGTCACGACGCCCGTTGCGCTCACTCGATTCGCGTACGAGAGACCCGAGGAGTCGTGGGAGGTAACCGCCACTCCGCAGCGAGTTGCGAAGTCCTCTACCGCGCGCGCTCCCTTCGCCATGGTGCCGGGGGTCCCGTGAACTCGGGCGCCGAGCATCTTGCCGAGCATCTCGGCGTAGAAGTTCGACGAGTCAGAGTTCATCACTTGCACCAGATGGCGCAGCGGCGCCGATTTGACGCGCGCCACGGTAGTTGCACTGGGCGGAGCCGTACCGGTGCGTGGTGGCTTCCCTACGGGAACGCCGCGGTCCTCCAGTGCCGCGGTGAGCTGTGTCGCGAAGGCACGAGGTGGGTGGGTGGCCGCGTTGCCCTCGGCGGCGAGGGCGGTCGGGCGCGCTGCAAAATCACGACTCCACGGCTGCCATCCGGGAGCGCGCCAGTCGGCGCGAAAGAACGACGCGTCGGCCACCACCCTTCCCGTGACCCGTTCGATCCCCGCGGCTTCGACCTTAGTCGCCAGGCGCCCGATGCCGGTGTGATCTGCATCGCCCCACCCGGAGACGACCGTGGGATCCCCGCGGCCGACGACCCAAAGATCCGCTGCATTTCCAGTTCCGGCCTTGGAGACAAGCACGCGCGTGGGGATGCGGTATCCGGGCCCGAAGCTATCGAATAGGGCCATGCTCAGCAACAGCTTCTGGACCGAGGCCGGAGTCCGCCGGACGTCCGCATCCCGTTCGTACAAGACCTTCCCGCCCGACGATACGGCGACCGAGACGTCGTGACCTCCGGCTAGTTCGTCGACCGCTCCACCCCACTCCGTTGCCGCGCTGGGTGGCGCATGAACCAGAGGCAGCAGCGCCGGAACCAACATGGCGAGCGCGCGCAGTCTGAGGTGCATGACCATCATGTTTAGACGAGGGCGAGCGCTAGTGAGTTCGTCAGGATCCGAGGTTGTGCATCACATGCTTGATGCGGTTGTAGTCCTCGAACCCGTAGATCGAGAGGTCCTTGCCGTAGCCCGAGTGCTTGAACCCGCCGTGGGGCATCTCCGAGAGAAACGGGATGTGCGTGTTGATCCACACACAACCGAAGTCGAGGCCCTTTGACATCCGCATCGCCCGGCCGTGGTCCTTGGTCCAGACGCTTGCGGACAGCCCGTACTCGACGGCGTTCGCCCAGGTCAGAGCCTTGGCCTCGTCGTCGAAGCGCTGCACCGTGATGACCGGGCCGAAGATCTCCTGCTGGATCATCTCGTCTCTCTGCTCGAGCCCGGCTACGACGGTCGGCTCGATGAAGAAACCTCGCCGGTCGACCCGATGGCCCCCGGTGACGACCTCTGCGTGGGCCGGCGCCCGCTCGAGAAAACCCTGGACGCGCTCGAGCTGGTGGGCGTTGTTCACCGGACCGAAGAATGTGGCTGCGTCGGCGGGATCACCGGTCGGATGCGACTTCGCCTGCCGGCCCAGCGCCGAGACGAGATCGTCGTGGATCCTCGGACCGGCGAGGACGCGCGTCGCTGCGGTGCAGTCCTGACCCGCGTTGTAGTAGCCGGCGTCGGCGACGAGCTCGGCCGTCGTTTCAAGGTCGGCGTCGTCGAACACGATCACCGGGGCCTTGCCGCCCAACTCGAGGTGCACACGCTTGAGGTCCTTCGCGGCCGCAGCGGCAACCTCTTTGCCGGCGCGCACACTGCCGGTGATCGAGGCCATTTGCGGAATCCCGTGGGTGACCAGCGCGGCACCGGTGTTGCGATCCCCGGTGATCACGTTGAAGACACCCGGCGGAAGGAACTCGGCCATGATCTCGGCCATCTTCACGGTGCTCATCGGAGTGGTGTCCGACGGTTTGAGCACCACCGTGTTGCCGGCCGCGATCGCCGGCGCCCACTTCCAGACCGCCATCATCAGCGGGTAGTTCCACGGCGTCACCTGGGCGCAGACCCCGACGGGCTCCCTGCGCACGTAGGAGGTGTGCCCCTCCATGTACTCCCCCGCCGAGCGGCCCTCGAGTACCCGCGCCGCTCCCGCGAAGAAGCGAATGGTGTCGACCGAGGGGGGCACCTCGTCGGTGACCGCGAGATGTGCCGGCTTGCCGGTGTTGGCGACCTCGATGTCGACGAGCTCTTGGGCGTGGTCCTCGAACGCCGAGGCGATGCGCAGCAGCGCGAGGCTGCGCTCGGCTGGTGTGGAGTCGCGCCAGGACTCGAACGCGCGCGCCGCCGCCTCGCAGGCCACGTCGATGTCGGCCTCCGTCGAGATGGGTGCGCGCGCGTACTCCTCGCCGGTTGCCGGATTCACGATGGGCGAGGTCTCATCCGTACGTCCGTCGGCGAACTTGCCGTCGACGAAGTTCTGCAGGGTCTCGGTCACTGGTCGTCCTCCCGCTGGTTCGAGGGGCTCGCGCCGGCGAGCCCGATTCCTCGTTTGTAGAGCTGGTCGGCGATGATGACGCGCTGGATCTCGGACGTGCCCTCCCAGATGCGGTCGACGCGCAGCTCCCGAAAGAAACGCTCGGCTACGTTCTCGCGCATGTAGCCCCGCCCTCCGAAGATCTGCACGGCTCGGTCGGCGACCCGGTTCGCCATCTCCGAAGCGAAGAGCTTGGCCATCGAACAGTGTGCGTGCTGCAGCTTGACGTCGGCTCCGGCATCGACCTCTCTCGCCGTGGCATAGGTCATGAGGCGCGCGGCCCACAGCTCGGTTAGCGAGTCGGCGAGCATGAACTGGATCGACTGGTAGTCGGAGATCGACCGGCCGAAGGCCCGGCGCTCCTGCGCGAAGGCGGTTGCCTCGTCGATGAGCCGCTCGGCCGCGCCGCAGCAGCGCGCCGCGATCATGATCCGCTCGTAGCGAAACCACTCGTGCGTGTAGCGCATCCCTTCGCCCTCGTCACCAATGAGGTTCGCGGCCGGAACGCGCACCTCGTTGAACGCCAGGATCGGGTGGTGATGGGCGAACGTGTGCGAGTACGTCGGGGTGCGCACGGTCGTTATCCCTGGGCTATCGAGGTCGACGAAGAGCATGACGTGCTCGCCGCCGGGGGCCTTGGCCTGGAAGAAGCAGTAGTCGGACAGGTTCGCCGAGGTGACGTGCCATTTCTCGCCGGAGAGCACGTACTCGTCGCCGTCGGCCGTGGCCGTGGCCTCGATCGCATCGACGTCGGAGCCGGCGTTCTCCTCAGTGATGGCGTAGCACTCGTGTCTCTCTCCCCGGATCGTCGGGAGCACCCAGGTGTCGAGCTGGTGCTGGGTGGCGACCTCCGCGACCCAGGCGGCCGGGGTCGAAACCACCCATGCGAGAGCGTTGGTGACCCGGCCGATCTGCTCGGACACGAGCACCTGCTGGAGCATCGTCATTCCCCCGCCGCCGAGGTCCTTCGGCATGTTCATCGACGAGAGCCCGAGGTCGATCGCCTTCCGCGCGTGCTCCTTGGTGAGCGCGTCGGGCAGGAAACCGTCGTTCATCTCGGCGGTCACTTCGTGCGGGATGAGCTCGTCCGCGAACGCGCGTGCCTTGGCCTGTATCGCAAGCTCGTCGGCACTCAGTGCGAACGCGTCGCTCATGTTCTCCTCGTGAACGACCGCACGAGTTCGACGGCGCGTGACAGCTTGGCGTCTTTGAGCACGACCTGTGCTGCGTTGCGTCCGGGAACGGCCATCACACCTCCGCCGGGATGAGTGCCCGCGCCGCAGATGTAGAGGTCCTTGATCGGTGTGTGGTAGTCGGCGTACCCGGGGATCGGCCGGAAGCAGAACATCTGGTCGGGCGTCATCTCGCCCTGCATGATGTTGCCGCCGAGCAAACCGAAACGTCGCTCTATCTCCGGCGGTGCCAGCACTTCGATGTGTTCGACCGACTCTGCGAAACCGGGACAGTGCTCGTCGAGCACGCGCGCGACGTTGCGCCCGTAGGTATCCGCGCCGCCTTCGGCCCACGAACCGTCTGCCAGTTCGAACGGACCGAACTGAGTGAAACACAGCGCGACGTGCTTGTGCTCGGGTGCGACCCCGGGCTCGAACACGGTGGGGAACACGACCTCGACGTAAGGGTCGGACGACATGCGCCCGTACTTGGCGTCGTCCCACGCCCGCTCGAGGTACTCGATCGAGGGCGAGATCGACATGATGCCGGTATGCGGATCGCCGGGCAGGTCGCCGTCCCAGGCTTTGGGACGGGGCAAATCCCTCAAGGCGAGGTTTACCTTTACGGACCCGGAGCGAGTGCGGAAGCGCTTGATGTCCCTCGTGGCCTCCTCGGTGAGGTCCGCCTCGCCGACGAGGTCCAGGTAGGTCGTCGTGGGGTGCGCGCTCGAGATGATGCGCCGGGCGCCGAGCGTGACGCCGTCGGTCAGCTCTACTCCGACGGCCCGGCCGTCGCGCACGACGACTCGGTGAACGGGTGCATCGGTACGAACCTCTGCGCCGGCCGCGCGCGCCGCATCGGCGAGCGCGCGGCTGACCGCGCCCATGCCTCCGTGCACCCAGCCCCATGCCCCGGCGTGTCCGTCGATCTCACCAACCCAGTGATGCATCAACACGTAGGCGGAGCCGGGGCTCATCGGTCCGCACCACGCGCCGATGATCGTTTGAGTTGCGAGCGCTCCTTTGACGCGCTCGTCCTCGAACCACTCGTCGAGGAAGTCCTCGCCCGAGAGCGTGAACAGTCTCACCGCCTCTGCCACGTCGCGTCCCGTCCACTTGCGAAGTTTCCCGGCGACCGCGAGCCATTTCGGGAACTCGCGCAGCGACAGGTTGGGTGGAACGACGTACATCATGTCGTGGAGTAGCTTGCCCACGCGCTGAAAGTACTTGTCGAACTCGATGTACGCGTCGGCGTCCTTCTTCGAGAAACGCGCGATCTCCTCGGCGCTGCGGTTCAGATCGCCCCACAGCGTCAGCGACGTTCCGTCCTTGTAGGGAAGGTAGTAGTCGGGGTCGAGGATCGAGGTCTTGTAACCGAAGCGTGTCAGTTGGAGCTCGTCGATGATGCGCGGCGGCATCAGGCTCACGACGTAGGACGCGGACGAGATCTGGTAGCCGGGCCAGGGGGACTCGGTGACGGCCGCTCCCCCGAGGACGTTGCGCCGCTCGAGCACCAGCACGTCGAGCCCCGCGCGCGCAAGGTAGGCGGCGCAGGCTAGACCGTTGTGCCCTCCGCCCACGATGATGACGTCCCGGGACTGCACGCTCTCCCTCGGCCCCCCTCGACTCTCTGGTTACATCGAGGCTTGCCAACCGAGCCCCGTCAGGCGACGATACTGTTTCGCCGTTCAACAGACAAGACCGCCTCTAGCAGGGAGTGGCCGTGGACCTGCGGCTGAGCGACAAGGAAGCCGAACTGCGCCGTAGGGCCAGGGAGTTCGCCGACCGGCACCTGGTCCCCCACGAGCTCGACTGCGAGGCCGGCGACGGTTTGCCCGAGGCCGTCCTTGGTGCCATTCGCAGGGCGGTGCTTGAATGGCGGTTCAACGCCGTCAACCATGCGCCCGAGGACGGGGGCCGGGGCTACGACCTCTTCGAGCAGATGCTGATCGAGGAGCAATGGGGCCGCGTCACCAACGCGCTGTGGGATGTCCCCTGGCGGCCCTCGATTCCGCTGCGATACGGAACCGAGTCGCAGAAGCAACACTATCTGCGCCCGGCCTGCCGGGGTGAACGACGGGACGCGTACGCGATCACCGAGGAGGGGGCCGGCTCGGACCCGTCGATGGTTACGACCGTGGCTACGCCGAAGGGTGACGGCTTCGTACTCAACGGGGAGAAGTGGCACGTGACCACCGGCGACGTCGCTGATTTCTTCCTGGTGCACGCGCACGTCGACGGCGATCCGGCGAAGGCGACGGTGTTCTTGATCGACAAGGACGTCCCCGGCGTCCGGCTGGTGCGCACGCCCACGTACATGCACACGTTCGTGTACGAGCATCCGATCTTTGCCTTCGAAGACGTCGCGCTAGGACCCGATTCGGTTCTCGGCAAGGTAGGGGGCGGGAACGACCTGACGCGCGAATGGTTCGTCGAGGAGCGCTTGATGATCGGCGCGCGCACGGTGGGGGCCGCGACGCGTGCGCTCGAGTTGAGCGCGGGGTTCGCAAAGGAGCGCCGTCAGTTCGGAAAAGTGCTGATGGATTTTCAGGGAATCGAGTTCATGCTCGCCGACATGGCGGCCGAGTTAGCGGCGGCGCAAGCGCTGTTGTACCGGGTCTGCTGGCAGGCGGCTCGCACCGACATCGATCCCAAGGATCTGCACGCGTTGGCGAGCACCGTGAAGCTCGTCTGTTCCGAGATGGCCGGGCGTGTAATAGATCGAGCGGTACAGATTTTCGGGGGCCGCGGCTACATGCGAGAGAACCCGGTGGAGCGCCTCTGGAGAGAACTACGAGTAGACCGAATCTGGGAAGGCACCTCCGAGATCCAACGAGCTGTAATAGGCAACCACCTACGCAAGAGAGGGCCGAACGCTTTCCTTGCTTAGAGGTTCTAACCTCGAGTTCAGGAAGACTTCGCCCTATTGGATCGTTGGAGACGAGCGGCGTTCGGCTTCGGACTTGAGGTGTGCCAGGCCCCCGTCGATTCCCTTTTGCAGAGTCTTGCGCGTCGAGCCTTTGAAGAGGCGCGCGATCAGTCCGTCGAAGGATTCCTCGGTGTGCACCTTGGTGCCCTCGGCATGAGGCTCCAGCTTGTAGACGTGCACCGCGTTGATCCCCATCGTCTTACCTCTCCAACCGATCTCGCGAGGAGGATCGACCTTCTCCAGGGTGGACGTGATCGCGCCGGGGCCCGCCTTCCAGCGGAACACCGAGCTTTCCCTCAGGCCTCCCATCAGATTCGCCTCCTTGACGTCCGGATTCCAACTCGGCCAGTTATCGATATCGGCCAGCACCTCCCACACGACCTCGGGCTTGGCTCGGATCTCGATATCGCCGCTAGCAATCGCCGGTGCGTCCTTGTTGATCTCCACTACACAGCCTCCTTTCACGCTGATGCCAGCGTTTCATCATCTCATCGAGCGCGTCTTCGCCTACTTCGTTGGATAGTCAGGCCGTCGACGAGGTCTGACCCGCAAACAACGTGATCCACGTTGTCACTTGGCCGAACCTCGACTCAGTCGCGCTCCCAGGAGGAGGAATCGACCAAGGCCTCGACCGTGGTGCAGCCGCGTGAGGGTGAGGTCCGACTTCACATCGTCAACGACCTGGGCGGGTTCTCCATGGTCAGGAGGTCCCGTTCGAGGCTCCATGCGCTCACGTCGGATTCGGTCTCTCCCTCGAAAACCAGTTCGACGAGTGACTTCCCGAAGGCGCTCGCGAACTTGAAGCCGTGTGCCGCGCCCTGGCCGACGGCCGCCCCCTCGTGTCCCGGGATGAGGTCGAGAACGAAGTCCCGGTCCGGTGGCATCGTGTACAGGCACGTCTTTTGCTTGAGGTAAGGCCCGAATCCTCCGGGAAGGTGCTCACGCATGAACGCGTCGAGAGTCTCGGAGTAGTCCGGGCGCGGCTCGAAGGAACGCTCGTCGGCCGTCACTTCAGGACCGCCGGCGTCCCGGCCGATCTTTGCTCCCCGCTCGCCCCAGGCGGGGAATCCGTAAAAGGACGGCTCGCCCATCCAGATCCAGATCGGGAAGCGCTCCGGCGAGAAAGCCCCGAGGTCACCTGAGGCGTAGTACGTGACCTGCTCCTGTGTCACCACCAGGTTGATCGGACGCCAGAGCTGTTCCAGAAGCTCGTTCGTCCACGCGTCGGTCGCGATGATCAGGCGCTCGCTGCGAAACAAGGCCCTCTCGGTCTCCAGTTCGTAGCAGCCCCCCGCCTCGCGCACCTCGGTCACCCGCGCCCCGGAGACGAGCGTGGCCCCCATCGACGCGGCCAGTCTCCGGTGGGTGGCGTTGGCCCGGGCGGCAGCCACGATCCCAGAGTCCTCCTGGTGCATCACTCGAACGTCATCGGCAAGGCGCCACTGCGGCCATCGCCGCATCGCCTCTCCGGCGTCGAACCACGCATATGGGATTCCCCCAACCTCATCCAGCGACCGCACGTAGTCGTCGATCCAGCCGGCCGCGCTCTCGGGATAGAGGTCGAGCCCCCCCGTACGGATCACGAGCTCCTCTCCGGAGCCGGCCTCGACCTCGGACCAGGCGGCGTACGCGTCGCGCGCGAAGCGAACGTATTCGGGTTGGTGGTAGCTGAGTCGGATGATCCGCGAGTGGTCCTGCGACGCACCCCGTTCGTGTCCGAACTCGAACCGTTCGAGACCGAGGACGCCAGCGCCGGCCCGCTTCGCGGCCCAGTAGACGGCCCCCGAGCCGATCCCGCCGAGGCCCACGACGGCAACCGCGAACTCCTTGTTCTCGGCTATCTCAGACCTCGGTCTCGGTGTGCGCGTGGTACTCGTAGGCGCTCATCGCGCGCTCGGTCTGGCTCTTCCATGCACGCTCCTCACTGGGGAGCTTGTCGAGCACTTTCGCCATGGCGCGCACGTGCGCGTGGACCGCTCCGCAGCACGAGCCGATGTAGTCGATACCCGCGGCTCGTGCCTTGCGTGCGAAGTCCGCCATCTCGTGGCGCGAGACCTGCAGTGGATCCAGCTCGTAAGGGAAACTCGGCAGCGCGGTGAAGTCGGGCCGCTCGGCGGTCGTCCTGTAAGCCACCGGCTGCGCGGCCACGAAGCCCTCAACGGCGTCGCGCATCTCGATCGCGATCGGCAGCGTCTGCTCGGGGCCGTTCAAACAGTTGACCCCGACGACGTCGGCCCCTGAAGCCGCGAGCCGCTGCGCACACTCCGCAGGCGTAGCACCCTCGTACGAGCGCGGCACCGGCTGCTCGAACGACATGGTCACCATCACCGGCAGATTGGTGGCCTTGGCGCGCTCGACGAACAGGAGGGCCTCGCCGAGATAGCTGAACGTCTCCCCGATCCAAAAATCGGGTGGGCCGGCCTCGAGCTGATGCTGGAGTTGCCGGTCGAACAGTCCTCGAACGTGCTGGGCGCTGGAAGGGTCCTCCGGTCGGTAAGCCCAGGTCAGCGAGAGGTTCCCGGCGACGAGCGCGCCGCCGTCGGCCGCTATCCGCCCTGCGATTTGCACCGCACTCCGGTTGATGGCGTCGACTTTGCCGGCGAGGCCAACGGTTGCGAGCTTGTCGTCGCTCGCGTAGAAGGTCATCGTCTGGAGCACGTCGGCACCGGCGCGCAGGAACTCGGAGTGAAGCTGGGCGAGAGCGTCGGGGTGTTCGATCACGACCTCGGGTGTGAAGGGACCCGCTTGCACGTACCCACGCTTCTCGAGCTCCAGCAGGTAGCCGCCGTCGCCGAGGACGGGTCCCTCGGCGAGGCGCTCCAGAATGCCCTTGGTCATCCCGTCTCCAGCAGAGCGTCCACGGCGATGCAGCCTCTCGGGGTTGCGACTAGTGGGTTGATGTCCAAGGCCTTCAGATCGCTGCCCAGGGCGCGCGCCAGGGTACTCAGTCTCACGACCGCGTCGACCAAAGCCTCGGTGTCGAACGGTGCCGCGCCGCGCGTTCCGTCCAGCAGCGGGCGTATCTTCAGGCGATCTATCAGGCGGCGGGCTCGTGCTTCGTCGATCGGGGGCAGCGCCGTGGCACGGTCACCCAGGACCTCGATCAGGGTTCCGCCGGCCGAGACGATCAGTAGCGGGCCGAATTGTCGGTCGTTCACCACCCCCAGGCCGATCTCCACGCCGGGCGGGGCCATGGATTGGACCACTACGCCGGCACCGAGCCTGCGCGCCAGATCCCGGTAGGCGCCGGCGACCGCTCCGGCCGACGTCAGGCCGAGCTTTACTCCCCCAGCCTCGGTCTTGTGCGCCAGTCCCGCTTGGTCCGACTTGAGGGCCACCGGATAACCGAGCTCCAGTGCCGCGCGGAGGGCTTGGGCGGCGCTGCTCACCGGGCGCGTGGCGATCGTAGAGATGCCGAAATCCTCCAGCAACGCGAAAGCCTCGAGCGTCGACACCGGTTCCGGCCGAGCGAGTCTCGACCGCCACCTGGTCGCAGCTTCTGGAGCGGGTGGCGGAGGCGAGTGAAGCCCCGGCAGCGCCCGATGGTCCCGGTACTCGAAGAGGTGACGGAACGCGGCCAGACCGTTCGCCGTGTCCTCGAGCACCGGCACCCCTGCGGCGCGCACCTCGGCGGCGGTCGCGGCATCGATGCCCGAGGACAGGTTGCTGATCACCGCTACGGGCATGTCCGTGGCCGCGGCCACTCGCTTGATGAGCGGTGCGTAGCTCGCCTCGGGCTCGTCCCTCTTCAGATCCACCACCAGCGCGAGTCCCGCGCTGTCTTCGTCGGCGAGCAACGCCGTCATGCACGCCTCGAAGATGCGATCTGAATCGTTGCCGGTCCCCCACGCATCCAGTGGATTGACCGCAGGCAGTCCCGGTTCGAGCGCGCCGGCCAGAGCGGCCCGAGTAGGTTCCGAAATTTCGGCGAAGCGAACCCCGGCGTCTGCGGCGACGTCGATGAGGTGAGCACGCTCCCCTCCCGAGTCGTGGACCGTCGCCAGGCCCCCGGGCCCCGCCCGGCGGCCTGCGGACATCAGCTCCAAGGTGTCCGCCATCTCGTTCATGGTCCTCACCCGTGCGACGCCGTGCGCGTCGAACAGCGCTTCGTACGCGCCCTCCTCGCCGGCCAGCGCTCCTGAGTGGGCGGTGACGAAACGGCGGGACATGGCCTGGTTGCCGACCTTCAGTGCAACGACGGGGATGTCGCGCTTCTCGGCGAGAGCGAGAGCCTCTCGAAACCGAGCAGGATCGCGCACGCTCTCCAGAAATAGCGCCACCACGCGCGTCGACTTCCGCTCGAGTGCATAGAGCATGTAGTCGGCGACCGTGGTGTTCAACTCCTGGCCGCTCGATACCGCGAGGTTGAAACGCAGCCTTCGGTCGTTGTGCAGCAAGGCGGTGAAGGCCGAGCCGGACTGCGCGAGCCAGGTGATGCCGCCCGGCTCGAGCTCCTCCTCCGGGTAAGCGAGCGCGCGCAACCTGTGTTCGACGTCTATGAATCCCATGCAGTTCGCTCCGCAGACGGTGATACCGGCGTCGTTCGCGAGGCGGGCGACCGGCTCCAGCAGCGAAGGTTCGCCTCGATCGTCGTGACCGCTCGCAAAGATCACCGCCGCGGGAACCTCGGCGTCGGCGAGGGCCTTGACCTGATCCTCGAGGCCACGGTTCGGCACGAGCACCAGAGCGAGGTCCACCGGCGGTGCCTCGGCAATCGACGGGTAACAGACCAGTCCGGCTAGTTCGTCGTAGTTGGGGTTGACGGGATGAATGCGACCGTCGAAACCGCCGCCGATGAGCTCGTCCAGCGCGTGGCGGCCGGAGGAGCCCGGCCGGGCGCTCGCGCCGATGACGGCGACCGACCTCGCAGCGAACATCGCATCCAGGACCCTTGCGCGCCGCATGCTTACCTGCGCTTGCTGAAACGGCGTCTCTTGTTGTCGCGCTGAATCTGCTTGACGCAGTTGTAGGCCGGGATCCCGCACACTCCACCACCGGCATGGGTCGCCGACGACGCCTGGTAAAGGCCCTTGATCGGCGTGCGATAGTCGGCGTAGCCGGGCGCCGGGCGCATGTGGAAGAGCTGGTCGACCGACAGCTCGCCGTGAAAGATGTTGCCGCCGATGAGCCCGATCTCCTGCTCCATGTCGTAGGGGCCGAGCACCTGACGATGAACGATCGAGCTCTTGAAGTTCGGAGCGAGCTCGTTGTAGCCGTCGATGACCCTGTCCGCGTACGCCTCGAGCTCGTCGCGGCGCGGCTCCTTCGAATACTCGTACGGAACCCACTGCGTGAACAGAGACATGATGTGGTAGCCCTCCGGGCAGAGCGTCTTGTCGAACACCGTCGGAATGACGCCATCCGAGAACGGCGCAACCGCAGGACGGCCCTCGCGCGCATCCTGGAAAGCGCGCTCGATGTAATCGACCGAATGAGCTAGTTCGATCGCGCCGCCGTGATGCTCACCCGCATCGGTGCCCGGCGTCGCGATGAAGTTCGGAAGCTCGGATAACGCGAGGTTGACCTTGACCGTCCCGCTGCGCGAGCGGAACCTCTCGATCTCGGCGACGAAGTTCTCGGGCAGCTCCGCGCGCTCGAGCTGTTGCAGGAAGGTAATGGCCGGATGGATCGCGGTGACCACCGTAGGAGCGTTGAGCTCCTCGCCGGACTCCAGGGCTACTCCGGTGGCGCGCCCGTTTCTCGTATGAATCCGAGCCACCCGCGCGTTGCAACGCACCTCCGCGCCGAAGGTCTCCGCCGAACTCCGGAGCGCGTCGGCCACCGCTCCCATGCCCCCCTCGGGATAACCCCAACTGCCCATCCCGATGCCGGCATCGCCGATCTCGTGGTGGGCCATGACGTACGCGGTTCCGGGCTCGGCCGGGCCCGCCCAAGTTCCGATGATCCCGTCGACCGAGAGCGCAGCCTTCACCTGAGGTGACTCGAACCACTCGTCGAGGAGATCCGAGATGCTCATCGTCATCAGACGGGTTATGTCTCCGACGCGCTTTACGTCCAAGCTCTTGAAACGCCACGCAAGTTTCGCCAGCTCCAACAGATCGGCCGGCCGCTTCGACCCGACGTGGGGCGGGATGGAGAGCAGAAGGGGTGCCAGCACCTCGGCAATACCACCCATCCACGCACGCCACTCGGGCAGCGCGTCGGCGTCGCGCTTCGAGAAGTAACGCACGGATTCCCGTTCCTCCTCGTCCCCGTTCATGGTCAGCGCGGTGCCGTCGGGAAACGCGAGATAGTACGGTCCCATCGGGAAGACCTTGTAGCCGTGCCGGCGCAGGCGAAGATCGCGAATGATGTGATCGGGCATGAGGCTCATGACGTAGGAGTAGGTGGTGACCTTGAAGTCCGGCGCTTCCGGCCAGGGCCGGTCGGTCGCAGTTGCACCCCCGACTTTGTGGCGGGCCTCGAGCACCACGACCCTCGCTCCCCCGCGCGCCAGATAGGCGCCCGCGGCAAGCCCGTTGTGGCCTCCCCCGATGACGATGGCGTCGTAGTCGTTGCTCCGCACGGTTCCCCGAATCTTGAACGGCTGTTCAGGCCAGACTACCCGGCGCGATCCCACCGTCAAGCCCTACTCAGGGTGGTGCCCTGGTGTTACCCTGCCTAGATACGGCATGATGGTTGAATAACCGTTCACCGTTGGTCCGGCAAGAATGTGGGGCATGGCCAAGAAAGCGACCTACTCGAAGGAACGGCGCCAGGAGATCCTGCAGGCGGCCGCTCAGGTGATCGCCGAGCGGGGCTTGTGCGAGACGCGCATCGCCGACGTCGCCAAACAGGCCGGGGCGAGCGCCGCGCTGGTGATGTACTACTTCGAATCCAAGGACCGCCTGCTGACCGAGGCGCTGACCTACTCGGAGGACCGCTTCTACCTCGACGCCTTCAACCAGCTCACCGCTCTCACCTCGGCGCGCGCACAGCTCAGCCACCTCATCGATTCCTCGGTTCCGCCCGAAGCCGACGACTGGCCACTGTGGATCGAGCTGTGGTCCCGGGGGCTCCGCGATCCCGAGGTCGCCAAGAAGCGGTCGGCGCTCGACCGGCGCTGGCGCTGGACCATCGCCGACATCGTACGCTCGGGCCAACGTAGTGGGGAGTTCGGCGACCTGGACGCCGAGGATTTCTCGTTGCGACTGGCCGCACTCATCGACGGACTGGCGCTGCAGGTGGTGCTGGAAGACCCGGAGGTGACGTCTGAGAAAATGCGCGCCGTATGCATCGACTTCGCACGTCGTGAGCTCAATGTGCAACAGCCGGACAAAACGGGGGCCGGGTGACGCCCGGCCGGCGGTCTTCGAGAAGATCGCGCGGAACTTAGTCGAGGGCGGTCCCCAAGAAGGACCGGCCGGGGGGAGGTAGTTGTAGATGGTGTTTCATCCCCGAGAGGGTTGGGACCGACGCCGACGGTTGGCTCCGTGGGATCGGCCCATGTCGCGCCGCCGGATGATCCGGTTGTCGGCCGGCGCCGTTATTACCGCCCAGCTTCTCGCCGCATGTGGTGACTCCTCGAGCGAACCCACCGGTTCGGCGGGCGGGGTACAGATCGGCACGCCGGAGAATCCCGTCGAGCAACCACTGCTCGACGACAACGCGGCGATCGAGTCGGACCTCGAGCCGGAGTCGGGCCCCCTGAAGCTCTACAACTGGGCCGATTACCTCTGGCCGCGCGTGATCAAGGACTTCTCCGAGGAGTTCGGCGTCGAGGTCGAGCTGACGACCTTCTACAACATGGAAGAGGCGACTCGGAAGCTGCGAACCGGAGACCTGAACTTCGATGTCTTCTTCCCCACCGCCGAGGTGCTTCCGAAGTTCGTCGCCGGCAGGATCCTCCAGCCGCTCAACCACGACTACCTTCCGAATCTGTCGGCGAACGTCTGGACAAAGTTGCAGGACCCCTACTTCGACGTCGGTTCGCGCTACACGGTCCCCTACACCGTCTACCAGACGGGCATCGGTTGGCGCGACGACATGATCGATGTCGATATCAACGCGATGGAGAATCCCTGGGACGTCTTCTGGGACTCCTCGCTAAAGGGCGTAGTCGGCCTCTACGACGACTTTCGCGAGACGATCGGAATCGGTCTCTATCGAAACGGGAACAACGACATCAACACCGGTGACCCCGACGCACTCAACCAGTCGCGCGACGCCCTCATGGAGCTCGTGGACCTGGTCAACATCCGCTACACCATCGACGGCGCTTATGCCGGAATGCCCGAGGGCAAGTTCGCCCTGCATCACTCGTGGTCGGGTGACGTGGTCGGCGCCCAGTACTACTTCCCGAAGGGCGGGGACCCCGGCGTGTTGCGGTTCTTGTGGCCGCCGAAGAGCGAGGCGTCGGCCGCTGGCGGATACGTCTCGAACGACAGCCTCGCCGTCCCCTCCAACGCCGAGAACCCGGTGCTCGCCCACATGTTCCTCAACTACCTTCTCGACGAGAAGGTAGCGCTCAAGAACTTCGGGTGGTTGGGCTATCAGCCTCCGCTGAACGGCATCGAGCCGGACAAGCTGGTGGGCGACGGCTACGTGCCCGAGAACCTGACCTCGGCGATCATCGCCAAAGAGGACTTCGAGCTGGGCCAGATCCCGGTACAGCTCGCCCCGGAGGTCGAGTCGTTGTGGTTGGACGCGTGGTCGCAGGTGCAGTCGGGATGATCGAGGCGGCCGGCGCCGGCAGACAGGAGACCGATGTCGGGCACGGGTGAGGCGTACTCTCGCCGGCGCTGGACCTGGCCCGCGTTCGCCGCTCCCGGCCTTCTGTGGCTGATCCTTCTGTTTCTTGTCCCCTTTTACGCCATCTTTGCGGTGGCGATGGGTCGGCGGGACCCCATCTTCAACACCGCCGAGCCGGTGTGGAACCCAGTGCAATGGGATCCCGGCATCTTCGGCGAGGTTCTCGGCGACATCGCGTCGGGGCAACTGGGTGTGATCTTCATTCGCACCGTTGCGTACGTGGCCCTCGCGTCGCTGCTCTGCCTCTTGATCGGTTACCCCGTCGCCTACTTCGTCGCCCGTCACGCCGGCAGG
The DNA here is from genome assembly GCA_050694055.1 of Actinomycetota bacterium. Classification (GTDB taxonomy): domain Bacteria; phylum Actinomycetota; class CADDZG01; order CADDZG01; family WHSQ01; genus WHSV01. The sequence continues at coordinate 1,646 of JBOGWX010000159.1, read as the reverse complement.
CACAAGGCTCTGTATCTCATACTGATACTGACGCCCTTTTGGATTCCCTATCTCATGCGCATGCTGGCGTGGGTCAACTTGCTCGAAGCCGGGGGCTACGTGAACGGCATGCTCACCTTCCTGGGGATTCTCGCGGAGCCGCGCGACTGGCTCGGAGGCCGTTCCGAAACCGTCGTGATGGGTCTGGTCTACGGCTATGTGCCGTTTCTCATTCTTCCGTTGTTCGCGGCGCTCGACCGTATCGATCAGAACACGATTCAGGCGGCGCGCGATCTGGGTGCCAGTCCCTTTCGGGCCTTCCTTCATGTGACGCTGCCCTTGTCCAAGCAGGGCATCCTCGCCGGCCTCGTCATCGTCATGCTTCCGATGTTCGGCGACTACTACACCAACACGCTGATGTCCAAGTCCCCGAGAACGCGCATGATCGGCAACGAGATCGAGCTGTTCGTCAACTCGAGCAGCGGGGAGTCGCGCGGCGCGACCATCACCATCCTGCTCATGGGGCTCGTCGCGCTGCTCATGGTCTACTACCTGCTCACCGTGGCGCGCGCGACCAGAGAGGCGCGCTAGTGAGCGTCGATGTCGCCCGTCGTCCCGAGTCGGTTCGATCCCCCACGGCCTGGCGGCGGGTTCGCACCTGGGTGACGAATCCATGGGGGCGCCCGCACTTTCTCCCGGTCGTGACCTGGCTCTACCTCATCTGGTGCCTCATCCCCGTGATCATCGCCGTCCAGTTCGGCTTCAACGACGGGCGATCTCGCACCGCGTGGCAGGGCTTCTCGCTACGCTGGTACCTCGACGACCCGGACCTATCCGTGTGGAACGATCCATCGCTGCGGGGCGCCTTGTTCCAGAGCCTGAGGCTCGCGGTGGGCACGATGCTGGTTGCGACGCCGATCGGGGTTGCGCTCGCCATAGGACTGGCGCGCTGGCGGGGGCGGGCATCCAAGCCGGCGAACTTTCTGATGCTGTTCCCGCTGATCACGCCCGAGATCGTCATGGGCGTCTCGCTCTTCCTCGTGTTCATCTACCTGTTCCAAGTCATCGACCTTGGAACCAACGCGCAAATCCTCGGACATGTCACCTTCACGATCTCCTACGTGGTGATCATTGTGCGCGCACGACTATTCGCAGTCGGGCCCGAATACGAGGAGGCGGCGATGGATCTCGGCGCGTCTCCTATCCAATCCCTCCGAATGGTGCTGTTGCCGATGCTGGCACCCGCGATATGGGCGAGCCTCGCGATCGCCTTTGCGATCTCGATCGACGACTTCGTGATCAGCTACTTCCTGCGAGGCGAGGCGGCGAGCGAGACCATCCCAACGAGGCTCTACAGCGGGCTACGACTTGCCCCCAGCCCCGCCCTCAACGCGCTCGCAAGCATTCTCCTGGCCCTCTCGCTGGTGGCCATAACGTGCGCGGGTCTGTTCCTGCGGCGAATCCGCAAGCGCGAGGGCAGCCGTGGATCCGCCGCCGAGGAACTGGCTCGTCTCGACATCTAGCGGTCAAGTCGAGTCGTCCTAGTGTAGTGTCTCACAATTAGACTGACGCTTGGGTCAGGGCCACCCGGCCTCGCCTGACTTTCTCAAGGATGGACTCAGCGGTCGCAGTCCATACGAACGGCTTGGGATCGTTGTTGTGGGCCC
>JBOGWX010000158.1:0-3105 GCA_050694055.1 Actinomycetota bacterium | reverse complement strand
CCCCCCGCCTGGGCGGGCGTCGGGGCCTCGAACGACGCCTCGAACCAACGCCTCGTGCGCTCACTGAAGGCGGCGAGAGAGTCGGATGTCACGGTCGCATCTGCCACGAGGCTCAACCGATTGATCTTACGGAGTCGCCGCGGCGGCAGAGGCCCGGCGGGCCCGCGCCCGGACTGCGTCGCAGGGGATAGCTCGAGGTGGACGATGGATGGCGACCTCGACTCCTACCTGCCGTGGCAGATCTCTGGGACGTACCTGGAGGCGTGCAACTGGGCTCGCTCTCCTGGCAGATCGCCGACGGCACGGCCGGGTGGGGTCGAGCTCGCCGGGATGCGCACCGTGCTCGCGCTCCGGTACGACGACGATGAGCCGGGCTCGCCGTGGAGCTTCGTGCTCTATGTCGACGAGCGGGCCGATCGGCGTCAGCGCGAGGCGCTCGAAGGCATCTTCCTCGGGAGGTTGGGAGGAACCCCGGAGCGTCAGTTCCCGTGGGTCTGGAAGCCGAGCGACCTGCTGGGTGTCCGCTACGCGCCGATCGATTTCGACCATACGCCGGGGCGAGGCTGGTTTCGGGCCGGAGGCCAGGTCACCGTCCGCGTTCGCGAGCCGGTCGCAGATCAGGAGACCGTGACCTGCGTGATTCCCGGCCATCACAGATCGGGGCGGGAGGTCGTGGCGGAGGTGCTCAGGGTCGAGGACGGGCTGCTGGAGTTCGAGCTGGGCGGCAAGTGCGGCTACGAGGCGACCTTCGACTACTCCTCCGACTCCTAGGAATGCGCAACTCTCTTGCAGCACGTCGATGTCCCAAGCGAACGCCGACACTGTCCGCAAGCTGCTCACGGCCTGGAATCGAGGGGACATAGAAGGAACGCTCGATCAATTCGACGCCGAGTGCGAGGTGGCATTTCGGCCGCAGGTTCCCGAGCCTGGACCCTTCCACGGACGCGCCGAGCTCCGTGCCTGGGTCGAAGGCTTCCGCGGGGCGTGGGTATCTACCCATGCTGAGCTCGTCGAGATCGTTGCCGAGACGGAGGACTCCCTTGTCGCGATGCTCCATCTGACCAGTGCGGGCGCCGATAGCGGAATCCGGATAGAGCTGACTTGGCCCAACCTGTTCGAGTTCCGCGGCGGGAAAATCTGGCGCTGGCGCGACTTCAACGAGCGTGCGGAGGCTCTCGCGGCCGCCCGGCTGTCGGAGTAGCACTCTGGACGAGGAGCGACTCATCCGAACCGCACGTTTGAAGAACGCAGACGCCGATCTGCGCAGCTCTCAGGCGCTTTCCACGACCTCGCCCACGTCGATGCTGTCCAAAGTCACGCCCTCGCTGGGGCCTTGGCTGACCTGATCCGCGACGGCACGAGCCGCGTCCTCGGACTCGAAAACGATCGTGCCCCTCCCGTGGCCGTCAAGGCTAACCCAGTAACCAGCTACGAAACCAGGCGCCTGCTTAACGCGCGGCACGATCTCGCTGCGTAGGTTCGCTGTCGCCGCTTCGGCATCGTTGATCGTCACACTCACGATGACTGCGTGCATGGGGGCTACCTTCCCTCGATTTCAGGCCAGCCTATCGCCCCCTCGCAGCGGCGCGAGACTGGGAAATGCCCCGCGCGGGGGACCGCCTGCCACTCCTGAGGTTGGTTGCGCTGCTCGTTCGAAGCGGTCGTCTCATCAGACCGGCGCACACGCTCGCTCCGTTCGCAGAGCGGTCACGTCGTTGACCCGCAGCGATCAGCCCGGCATGCCCGTCGATTCCAATCAGGGCGCCCAAGATCCAGGAGTCCCGATGCGCATCTGGGAACTCAGTTCGGCGAGAGCGCGACGGCGCTGATGTGACTGTGGCGATTAGACGCTCGACGCGCTACCAGGGCAGGTCGTCGGCGATCTCGGCGAGCCGCGGCGCGTCGCGATCGCGCCCCGAGACCTGGGGGTCGTCGATCGGCCACTGAACCCCGAGCTCGGGGTCGTCCCAGGCGATCCCGGCCTCGGTGTCCGGGTCATAGAGGCTGGAGAGCTTGTAGTGGACGTCCGCGATCTCGCTCAGCACGCAGAACCCGTGGGCGAAGCCGGCGGGGACGAAGAGCTGGCGATGGAGCTCGTCGTCGAGCTCGTGGCCCTCCCACCGGCCGTAGGTGGGTGAGTCGCGGCGCAGGTCGACGGCGACGTCCCAGATCCGCCCCCGCGAGCAGCGAACCAGCTTCGCCTGGCCAGGCCGGGTCTGAAAGTGAAGGCCGCGGAGGATGCCCGCGCGCGAACGCGAGTGGTTGTCCTGGACGAACTCGGCCTCGACGCCGAGCTCGCGCCAGGCCGGGGCGCTGAAGGTCTCGACCAGGAACCCGCGCTCGTCGCCGTGGACCGCCGGCTCGAGCAGCACGACGCCGTCGAGCTCGGTATCGAGCCGGCGTGGCATCAGCGTAGTTCGGACCCGTAGTGGCGCTGGTAGTAGTCGCGGTACTCGCCGGAGCGGATCGGCTTCCACCACCACTCGTTCTCCCGGTACCACTCGACCGTCCGCTCGATCCCGTCGTCGAAGCCGATCGCGGGCTTCCACCCGAGCGCCTCGGTCTTCTCCGAGGAAAGCGAGTAGCGACGGTCGTGACCGAGGCGATCGGTGACGTGCTCGATCAGCGACTGGTCGCGTCCGGTGAGCGCGAGAATCCGCTTGACGACGTCGATGTTGGCCAACTCGTCGGCACCGCCCACGTTGTAGACCTGGCCGGGCTCGCCGAACTCGAGCACGGCGTCGATCGCGCGCGCGAAGTCCTCGACCCAGAGCCAGTTGCGGACCTGCATGCCGTCGCCGTAGACCGGCAGCGGGTCGCCGGCGAGGGCGTTGAGCACGCAGAGCGGGATCAGCTTCTCGGGGTACTGCCGCGGGCCGTAGTTGTTCGAGCCGCGAGCGATCAGGGCATCGGAACCGTAGGTGCGGTGAAAGGCGCCGACAAGCAGATCGCCGCCCGCCTTCGAGGCCGAGTACGGCGACGACGGGTCCAGCGGCGAGCGCTCGTCGAACGAGCCCTGCTCGATCGAGCCGTAGACCTCGTCGGTCGAGATCTGCAGGTGGCGGACTCCGGCGTCGCGGGCGGCCTCGAGCAGGACGAAGGTGC
>JBOGWX010000157.1:0-15394 GCA_050694055.1 Actinomycetota bacterium | reverse complement strand
TTCAACACCTTGCTGGAGGAAGACGTCACCACGATCGCAGGGCCCAAGGGCAAGCACGATCCCGGTCGGGCCGCGTATCGCCACACCCGTGAGACCTCGTCGGTGGGGCTCGGCGGACGCCGGGTGGCGGTCGACAAGCCGCGCGTCCGCTCCGTCGCCGGAGAGGAGATCGCCCTCCCCACCTGGAACGCGTTCGACGGCGACGAGCTGCTCTCCGAGATGGCGCTAGAGCGCATGCTCGCGGGCCTCTCGACACGCCATTACCCGGCCGGGCTCGAGCCGGTCGGCGACGACCTTGACCCAAGCGGCATCAAGAGATCTTCGGTCTCCCGTCGCTTCGTTAACCGCACCAAGGTCGCGTTGCAGGAGCTGATGGGAAAGGACCTCTCGGAGCTCAACATCGTGGCGATCTTCGCCGACGGCGTCGAGGTCGCAGAGCACACCATGGTCACCGCGCTGGGGGTCGATAACCAGGGCTACAAGCACGTCTTGGGCCTGCGCCAAGGCTCGACCGAGAACAAGACCGTGTGCCGCGATCTGTTCTCGGACCTCGAAGAGCGGGGTCTCGACTTCTCGGGCGGCATCCTGCTCGTGCTCGACGGCGGCAAGGGACTCAAGGCCGGGGCCAAGGCCGTGTTCGGGGAGTTCGGCCTCATCCATAGATGTAGGATCCACAAGCGGCGAAATGTTCTCGACTACCTGCCCAAGTCAGAGCAGCCCTTCATCGGTCGCAAGCTGGACCAGGCATGGCGCAAGGACGATCCCGACGAAGCGCTAAGAGCCTTGCAGGCGCTCGCCCGAAGTCTCGACGATCGCCACCCGGACGCCGCGGCGTCACTACGCGAGGGCATGGAGGAAACGCTCACCGTCACGCGTCTCGGGCTGCCGCCGAGCCTGCTGCGCACCTTCCAGTCGACCAATACGGTTGAGTCCGCGTTCTCCGTGGCGCGTACGACGATGCGCAACGTCAAACGCTGGCGCGACGGCAAGATGATCCAGCGCTGGACCGCCGCCGGCCTCGAGGTCGCGCAGAAGCAGTTCCGTCGCGTCAACGGCTATCGCGATATGCGGATCCTCGTCGCGGCGTTGCGCGCGCATGCCGAGAAAGTGTCACAGGAAGGTCGTAAGGTTGCGTAGTCAGTCCGTTGGGTCGTCACCGAAATTCAACGGCGACCGGGACATCCTCACCATTTGTGGTTCTGGCGCGGCCCAAACGCGGCCCAAACAGTCTGGGCGATGGGCGTCGTTTGATGCATGCCAGCACTACCATGAGGAGTCACGGCGTCCCGATTGCCAAGTTGGGCGATGCGATACCGATCGGGCCTTTGGCGGGCTTGGGCGTCGTCTTTGCATACGCCGCGGTAGCCTTGCTCGTCGCCTTCTGGGTGGTCAAGAGACGTGACGCCTGTATAGAGGCCGGTCCCTGGCGAGGGCTACTCTCGGCGAGTCCGTTAGCTATAACAGTATGAGTCCGACGAGGCGTCGCCGCCCTGCAGTCGAGTCTGGTGGACGCGCAGGCCACGGAAATCCTCGCCGTGCGGGAAGAATCTCTCGTCGATGCTCAACCCACCGTGGGGGTCGGTGTCGAGCTTGGCCATCCAGGCGCCGACGCCGTCCGGGTAGAACTGGTCGTCCCACGCGCCGTACAGAGAGTTGGTGAAGTAGACCCGCTTGCCGTCGCGACTGACCTCGACCATCTGCGGCCCGCCGGAGAGCGGCATGTCGGCCTTGGCCGGGTGGGGGTGCGGTTGACGATGCCGCCGAGCCGCACGGATCCCGTCTCCTTCGGGTTCGCCGGGTCTGACACGTCGAACTGCTTCATTTCGCCGGTGCCCCAGCAAGACACGTAGAGGAACCTGTCGTCGACTGAGAGGTCGATGTCGGTGATGAGCGGCGGCACTGCAGAGAAGGGCTTGAGCGCGGGCGGCAGCAGCTCCGGGTCCGCGGGCTCGGGGGAAATGGTGATGACCTTCTCGACCTTCCAGTCGTTGCCGTCGCGGAACCAGCGCCACACCGATGCGGAGAGGTCCTCGGTGGAGATCACGACGCCGACGAAACCCCAGGTCGCGTTAGGGTCGTGGGACGGGCGGAGCTCCAGCGCCATCTGGTGCTGAGCACCGAGGTCGACGCGTTGGACGTGCTTACCAGCCGCGAGGTCCCAGAAATGGATGGCGTGGCCGTACTTCTGGCCCAGCAGCAGCTCTGGCACGATCCCGTCCTCGATCATCGAAGGGCTGCCCCACTCGCTGGAGATCAGGACGTTCTGGTTGAGGTGCCACCATGCGTCGTAGTGGAAGTGCTGCGGCCCCCGGTCGGTCTCCCAGGCGCGAATCACGTCGAACGTTTCGTGATCGAGCAGCGCGATCCCGCCCGGCCCGTCGTCGTCGCCCTCGGCGCCGCCAACGCAGGTGAGGAAGACCCCGTCGGGCCCGCAGTGCAGGGTGTGGGGGCGGGAATAGCCGGCCTTTGCGGACAGGGTCTTCCCGTCGATCGTCTTGACGAGCGTCGGCTGACGCGGGTCCGGCTCGGTGTCCAGCACGAAGATGTTCGACGAGCGTAGGCCGGGCACCAGGAGGTAGCGGCGCGCGAGCCCGTCCATACGGTGGCCCTCATGCTTGAGCGCGCTGCTGCAGGCATTCCAGCCAAAGTGGTGCAGCTCGTTCCCGAGTCCCGGGACGTCGGTCCAGCCGATTACCCGTCCGTAGCTGTCGGAAGCAGGGTTTACATCGACAACCGTCATGGCGTCGTTCTTCTGCGCCGCCCGGTCGAAGGCCACCACATAGGCGAGCTGTTCGACAGGAGCGGCCGCCGCCTCTGCAGCCGTCCGGTAGAAGGTCGGATCGATCGTCGGCTGAGCCATGCGAAACCCTCCTCGTCCGGGACGCCCCTGCTCCGAGCACGTGCTACTGCAAAAGTGTCGCGCCGGTTGCCCGGAAATCCTAGCCCAGTAGGTCGCCCGTCGGTGGTCCACAACCTCGTTCACTGGGTGGCCCCAACGGGATTTGAACCCGTGCTACCGCCTTGAAAGGTCGGAGCAGGGTGTTTCGAGCTTCCTCGAGCCATACTGATCAGTGACAACTAGCTGGGCGAACACCACCGGACGTTCGTGGCGGGCTTTGAGCATTTAGGGATCTGGCGCGGCCCAAACGCGGCCCAGATCTATGGCTCGTTTCAGCTGCAGCAAGGCAGAGCGAAGCACACTAGCTTCTCCAAGATCTTCGAGAGGTCGTACTGGAGGCGACTATGCTGGTGGGAGGAGAGCGAGGCTATGGACGACCTTCCAGCCAAGAAGATTCTTCGGATCGCCTCCCATTATGGGGTGACAAGCGCTCGCGTCTTCGGCTCTCGTGCGCGCGGGGACGCGCGCCCTACCAGTGACCTAGATCTCCTGGTGAACGTCCGTCCAGAGACAAGTCTGTACGACCTCCTCCAGGTGCAGTTGGAACTCCAGGAGCTGCTTGGCATTGCTGTCGAGGTTCTTACGGAGGCCGATCTCCACCCCCGACTGCGGGACCGAATCCTTAGGGAATCAAGGCCGCTCGTTGCCGCTTAGGGACGAGCGCTTCTTCCTGGAAGACATCCGAACGGCGATTGACCGTATCGCCAGCTACGCAAGTCCTGGTCGCGACCATTTCATGTCCTCGAACGAGACTCAGGACGCAGTCGTACGGAACCTCGAAATCATCGGCGAGGCCTCGAAGCGGCTCAGCGCCGACACTCAAGCTCGGGCACCTGAGGTCCCATGGACTGCAATCGCAGGAACTCGTGATCGGCTTATCCACGGATACTTCGCCGTGAACCTCGAGTTGGTATGGCAGACGACTGAACGAGACATGCCGACGCTGCGCCGGGCGGTGGAGATGATGCTCGAAGAAGAATAAGGCCGAGAGCGACACCTTCATCGGCGCGGTCTAACGTCGACCCTCCGAACGCTTTGCTGCGTCACGGTCGCGACGGTCGGATTACCTCTCGGTTCAAACGCGGTCAAAAGTTTGAGCAGAGTTAGGCGGATGGTCAGGGGGTCACCCTGAAGGTAGCAACGGCGCAGGCGTGACAATCGAGCACGAGATGGTACCTTCCCGGTGTCATCGGTACTGGCTCAGCGTCGGGCTCCTGGAAGCAGGTTCCCTCATACTCACTAATGCGGAACCATCCGCGGAGTTCTCGATTCTTAACGCGAAAGTTCCCCTCGACCCCCACGATCAGCTCACAGCCATTGACGTCACCTATCAAAGCGAAGTAGCCAGCCTCCTCCGAGCTTAGGTTCTTCTGGTAGAAACAACTCGCTCGCATTTGAACGCGCGTTCCGAGCGGACCTTTTCTTGGGGTAAGGGAAACGCGATCTGTTCGATCACCGCAGTCGTCCTGCACCCTCATCCCCCGCGTCGCCAGCACTTCGCCGCTGCCATCCAGACCGGCCACGTGCCCCGGTTGGAGTTCCGGAAGGGCGGCCACGAAGAAGCGCGTCGAGATATCCAGATCCGCTGGGGGTTGGATCACCTGAGCCTGCAGATTCTCGCCATTGCGAAATCTGAACTCGACGCTCTCGACATCTTCTCGGATCTCACCCATGGCCAAAACCTGCGTAGATCCACCGCCTCCATCGAGCTTGTTGTATCCCCAGCCTCTGAAGGCACCGTCGCTCTGAGATGGAAGGTCACGAGGCCCACAGTTTGTGTTCTGCTCCTCGCCATCGACCGAGACGTTCCAGCAGAAGCGCTCCTCACTCTGGTCCCAGACGACGAGCTCCCATTGCTCTCCGCCGAGGGGCCTACCGATAGCGGGATCGAACCGTCCCGACGCGATGACCACTCTAGATTTCTTGGGTTCGTCGGGTCGGCGATCCCGTCCCACCGTGTCGTCATTGGTGACCAAATCTGAGAATCCAGGAACCAGCAGCAGTCCGATAGGGATCAAGATGGCGACGGTTCCGATACTCAGCCGACCCAACCACATACGGCGCCTGGCTCGTCGTTCGATCTGGCGTAGCGGTGGCCGAGCCGTCGGTCGTACTGCCGCCCGGCGCATCAGCTCCTTCAGGTCACCCATCGAGCACCTCCTCGAATTGCCCGAGTCTCTCCCGCTCGCGCAGGCGAGCGACCCCTCGACTCACGAGCGACCTTGCGGTGGAGTCGGGCACATCCAAGGTCGCCGCTACTCCGGAGAAGGGGAGATCGAGGTAATAGCGAAGAATCAGGGCGGCTCGCTGACGTTTCGGGAGCCGGGCGATCGCTGCGCGCAACCCGTGGGCATCGGGCGGCTCGGCTGAAGATTCTTCGGCGGGTCGCTCTTGCTCCATCCTTGCTTGAGCCTTTCGCTCCGAAACCAGTCGCCTGTAGCGTGAGTTCGCCAGGTTTATCGCCACCCTGTTCAACCAGGCGGAGGGGTTGTCCAAGCGCCTCACCTTGCGCCAGTGCTGCCACAGCCGTACCAGGGCCTCTTGCGCTAGTTCCTCCGCGATCCAAGGATCACCGGTATAGAAACCCAACAATCCCACTAGCCTCGGATACTCGGCCTCTATGAACGAGCTCAGTTCTGTATCGGCCACGGTCTCCCCATTGAAGATTCTCTACCAGTAACACGAACGGGAGACCGGAACTGTTGCATCAGGGTCTGGTTTTCTGGGCGTGAGTGGAGCCTCCGAGGTGTCTGGCCGACGGCGTGGAGCGCGCTACCGCTCTGCCAGGGCGGCTGCTTCGTCGCAGGTCTGGCGCACGTTGCGCACTCCACCAGAAGCCTTGTATAGCTGCGTTTCGGGTGGGCCTAAGTGGATGCTATTCGAACCTCACCGATGTTCTGGGAGAACTGCTGCGATGCTGCCGATCAGAAGCTGCGTCGGCCCGATGACCTCCTTCGAAGGATGAGCTGCCCCGATCGCAACTGGGCGGGTTACTCTCAGCGGAGCCGCGCATTCGGGTGACAAGGGGCAGGAGGCCATGGCAGAGACGAATGAGATCGGCGATGCGATCGCAGGGGCCATCAAGTACCTCACAGAGCATCCCGAAGAGGCTAGGTACACGGATTCGGAGGCGGTCGCCTCGCTAACCGGCGGGCTTCGCGTGACGGTTCAAGATCCGGCAGGGCGAACCGTCGACACCGACATGCCAAAGGGTGTCGGGGGAGACGAGAGCGCACCGTCGGCCGGGTGGCTATTCCGCGCGGCGATCGCCGCGTGCGACGCCACACTGATAGCGATGCGCGCGGCGACGTTGGGCGTTGAACTGACCGACGTGCAGGTCACGATCGACAGTGAATCCAACGATCACGGGATTCTGGGAATCGACGAGTCGGTCCCGGCAGGCCCGCTCTCTGTTCGCACCCGCGTGCGCCTGGGTGCAAGAAACACCGGGGAAGAGTCGCTGCGCGATCTCGTCGAGTGGGCGATCGCGCACTGCCCTGTCTGCGATGCAACCAAGCGCGCAGTTCCCATGACGACCGAGATCGAGGTGGTGTGAACCCGGCCTGATCTTCTATTTGTGGCCCCAACGGGATTTGAACCCGTGCTACCGCCTTGAAAGGGCGGCGTCCTGGACCTGGCTAGACGATGGGGCCCTTGCGGGAAAAGGGTACACGGGCCCGGCCCCCGAGCCGCCACCATGGAGAGGCACTGGTCGTATTCGAATCGACGGGCGCGCTACCTTCGTTTAATGGCCAGGATGTTCGCCTGGCGCGCATCTCTGCCCATTAATGAGGCGTTTGTCAGTCTCCGTCTACCTCCTCGCCGAAAGTCTTTGCGAGGCCGTCGATCATGATCCGCTTGTCCGCCTCGCTGAGCCGAGCATTAGGGTGCAGGAACGTGTAACGCCGCGGCGGCATCTCACCCTCGGCCACGACCTCGATTAGGTCCTTGAGCTCGTCCTGCTCCCGATCCATCTCCGAAAGATTCACGTCGGCACGACCCGAGTCCACGTCGCGCTGGATCAACCAAGATTGCGGGGCGACGTTCGAGTACCACGGCCATTCGGTCTCGTTGCTGTGACAGTCGGCGCAGGCATCGTTGAAGAGACGTTCGGTGCGAGCGCTGTTCCAGACGACGGGCTGAGTGACCGGTGGGTTGTCGTGCGCGCGTCCATAGGGTACGAACTGGACCGCGGCGAAAGCGATCGCGCCGACGAGGACGAGACGCCGCAACCAGCTTTTCACGGCAGCAGATTCTTGACGTCTTCCCACGCCTTACTGATGTCCTCACGCGTTTCCTCTACGGCATTGTCGATACCTTCGTTGATTCGATCCGCGAGCGAAGGCGCCGGGCCCTTGGATACGTCGACGAAGACCGTGTCGCCGGAGCCGACTTCAGTGCCGGGTTTCGAGCGTTGAGACAGAACCATGCCGGGGGGCTCGTCGCTGAAGCTTCGCTGGACTGCCAGATTCAGGTTCAAAGCGTCGGCCTGCCGCCGAGCATCCCTTAGGAGCCGTCCCTCAAAGTTTGGGGTGGTCGGCACGTCTTCGGCCCACAGGTTGTCGGCCACGAGCCAGACCCCCGCCAGCATGAGGATCCCAAACAACAGAGTCAGGGCTACCGGCATCGGGTTGAAGTTCCGGCGAGCTCGCACCACGCGCTCGCGCGGCAGCACGAGAGGGGACACCGGCTCGTCCAGGACGAGAGTCGAGCGCACCTTCTTTCCGGCGATGAAACGCCCGAGCTCCTCGCGCAACTCAGAGGCCGACTCGAAGCGCGCCTCCGGTCTCTTCGCTAGTGCCCGCAACACGATCGCATCGAGCTCGGGCGAAATCGAACGGTTCAACGCGGACGGCCGAGGCGGTTCGTTGAGGACGTGCTGAGAGGCTAGAGCAAGCGGGTTCTCGGCCATGAACGGTGGCCGACCGGTAAGCATCTCGAACATGACGACGCCCAATGAATAGAGGTCGGTGCGCTCGTCGATACTTAGGCCTTGGGCCTGTTCGGGCGAGATGTACGCGGCCGTCCCGAGGACCGACCTGGCACCGGCGGTCGTCTGTTGGTCGTGCTCGTCCATGACCCGTGCAATGCCGAAGTCGGTAACCTTCGTCTCGCCGTGCGCGCTGATCATCACGTTGCTCGAGGTGACATCTCTGTGCACGAGCCCCGCCCGGTGCGCCCGCTCCAGCGCGCTTGCAACGTCGGATGCGATCTCGGCCACGCGCACGGGATGCAGGACCCCCTCAGTGGCGACGAGATCTCCGACGGTGCGCCCGTCGATGAATTCCATGACGATGAAGTAGGCGTCGTCCGTCGCGCCGTAGTCGTAAAGCGCAACAATGTTCGGATGGTTCAGTCGCGCCGCAGCGCGCGCCTCACGACGAAAGCGCTCGACGAACTGAGGATCGCGCGCGAGCTGGTCGTTCAAAGCCTTGACCGCAACCTCACGCTCGAGGAGCAGGTCGTAGGCGAGGTAGACCTCGGCCATGCCCCCACTGCCTATGCAGCGCCGCCCCTCGTAACGGCCCCCGAAGACTCTCCGCCCTGCATCAATCGTCATGCCGGTGCAACTCCCTTTATGAGTTCACGCCAGTGAGAGTCTCGCAGAGGCTCACATGTAGTTAAACGCCGCGGCCGGCATTTCGTTACGGACGTAGGGTGTCGAGGTCCGGCAATCGAGGAGAGTCATTGGCCGAGTTGGTGCAGGAGGCCGACGCGCCGATCGTGGGGCTCGGCCTATCCGGTATCGAGGGTCGGCTCCGGAGGGCGAGTTCCACGTGCTCAGAGAGGCGGCCGACGAACTCTCTCTCGGCCTCGCGCTTCACGCGGGAGAAACCGGTGGACCCGACCGTATCTGGGCCGCGCTCAACGATCTCGGTGCCGACCGTATCGGGCACGGCGTGGCAAGCGTGCGCGACGAAGCACTCGTGAAGCGACTCGCGCGAGACGGCATCCCCGTCGAGGTCTGTCCCTCGTCAAACGTGTCGCTCGGCATCTTCGAGACGCTCGGCGCGCATCCCTTCCCCGAACTGTGGGGGGCGGGCCTCAACGTCACGGTCAACAGCGACGACCTCCGTTCTTCTCGACCACTCTCGCGAACGATTTGCGCGAAGCGGCTCGGCTCGCTGAGTTTTCACCAAACGACCTTGTCGAGTTGCAGCGCCGAGCCGCGAGGGCGGCCTTCGCGGGAAGGGATGAGCGCAAACGACTTGAGGAAAGAGTGGCTCGTTAGCCCAGCATCTCGTGCAGGGCGACCCCCAACTCCGGATCGCTGAACTCGAAGCCCGCATCCAGCAGTCGTTTGGGGATCACTCTCTGGCTGCCGAAGATCATCTCCTCAGCCAGCTCGGCACCGAACAGAAGCTTGATCGCGAGCGAAGGGACCGGCATGAATGTCGGTCGCCTCAGCGCCTGGCCGAGAGCGTGCGTGAATTCCGCGTTGGTCACGGGATTGGGAGACACGAGATTTACGGGACCCGAGATCTCCTTGTGCTCCAGGAGGAACTCGGTGGCGGCAATCCAGTCTCGAAGCGAGATCCAACTGAGGTACTGACGGCCCGACCCCACCCTGCCGCCCAGGCCGAGCTTGAAGAACGGGATCGATCGCTGAAGAGCGAGGCCCGAGGGATGGAGCACGGCCCCGCTTCTCGCTCGCACCACGCGAATGCCGGCCTTCACGGCTGGTTCCGTCGCCGTTTCCGACTGGTCAACTACAGCGGCGAGGAATCCGTTGCCGGGCGGGCTTTCCTCGGTGAGCTCCCGTTCGCCGCCCTCGAAACCGTAGTAGTGGGTTCCGGATTGGCTCACCATGACCTCAGGCGGAGCATCAAGGCCCGCGATGGTCTCCGCCAGAAGGTTGGTACCGCGCACCCTGCTGTCCAGCACCCGCGCCTTGCGACCCTCGGTCCAGCGGCGGTCTCCGATGCTCTCACCTGCGAGGTGGACTACCGCGTCGATTCCCTCCAAGTGGCGTCCCTCGAGCCTGCCCCCGGCGGGGTCCCAGTGCACCGCCTCCTGCCCGGCGGTCACCGGTTGTCTAGTAAGGGAAATCACGCGGTGTCCGGATGAGGTCAGTTTGTCAGCCAGCGCCGATCCGATGAAGCCGCTCGCGCCGCTGATCAAGACCCTCACGTTTGCCCTCCTTAGGCCGGTGAATTAAACCTACTGTCCTGTGAACCGGATTCGTCCGTCGAGGTCATACTCGCTTGATGGAGTAGACCGTGAAAGGAAGTTGCACGTGGCGACCTTGATCGTTAGAGACGGCCCCTTGCGAGGCCGGCGCATCGAACTGGGGACGGACGAGGTGACCATCGGTCGCGAGAACACCGCCGTCGTGATCGAGGACGACAGCGAGGTGTCGCGCAATCATGCCGTCGTCCGCTCGAGCGACGGTGTCGAGATCGAAGACGCCGGCTCGACCAACGGGACCTTCGTCAACGAACGAAGGATCTCCGGGCCGACCCCCCTGAACCATGGCGATGTCGTCCGCGTGGGCCAGACGCGCCTCGATGTCGAGGTCGAGGAGGACCCGAACCAGACGAGGGTGTCCGGCGTCGTCGCTCCGCCAACCCAGGAGCATTCGGCGCCCTCTCCGCCGGCGAACGACGACCAGCCGAAGCAGGCGGCAGCTCCCGAGCCGGCTGCGGACGCGCCGCAGGAGCCCGCGGCCCAATCGGACGTGGATGAACTCCAGGTACCCGCGTCGCAGGGCTCCGAACCGGCACCTGCGGAAGCCGACCGCGAGATGCGTGCCCCCACCTCCGAGCTGCCCACTCGATCGAAGGTCGGTGGAGGTGCCGTCCATCGAGCCGGATCAAACAAACGCAATCTTGTGATCGCCGCCGCAGCGGTGGGTGCGCTGATCGTCGGCTTCCTTCTTTACTCGCTCATCGCCGGAGGTGCGCCGAGCAGGGCCGACTACGTTGCGTCGGTGAACGACATCTGCCGGGAGGACATGGCGCGGCTCAACGAGCTGAACGTCAATCGCGCCGGGAGTACCGAGCGAGCGGCGTCGTTGGTCGCCGGAATGACGGGCGAGATCGACGGGCTCGAGCGACCCGAGGGCGACGAGCGGCAGATCGACAGATTCATTGCCTCGTTCGAGAGGGTCGGAGCAGGCTTCGAGGATCTCAACACCTCGCAGAGGGCTAACAACGAAAGAAGAGCGCGCGACGCCGCCCGGCAGCTCCAGCGTGCCACGAGACGCTTCGACCGAGCCGCAAGGAGTCTCGGCACCGGGCAGTGCGCCTTTGAAACTAGCCGCCCTTAGGACGGAGTGTATCGGGGAACACCCGTGAGGGTCCGACCGTGACTCGCGCAACGAGCGAGCGTGGCCTACTTATTGATGCGTTGCATCTGATCCCATTGCTCCGACGAGGTGATCGGGAAGTCGTAGAGGCTCGCGCCCCGGGCGCGGAAGTCCACCGCCGCCTTGGCGAAGCTGCGCACCTCGGAAACGGGGGCCGCGCTGGCGATCCCGCCGATGACGTGAATCGGCACTCTTGAGTCACCGGTCTTCGAGCGGATGATCTTCAATGCATCACGGGTGTAGTTGTAGACGCGCCGGGTGCCTCCGGTGCGGTAGGTCCAGTAGGCCATGGGCAGGAAAGCGTCGTAGCGGTTGCCGACTTTCTTGTAGGGAAAGCTCGGCCAGAACTGCTGCGTGACGGGATCGGGGATGATCGCGCCGAGCGCGTAGTCGTCGCCGACGAACGATCTCAGCCGGTCGGACAGGGCGATCATGCGGCGGTTGCGCGTCGCGATGTTGGGCTCCACGGTGGCCTCGATGTCCATGGCGAAGCCGTCGAAACCCTGACCGTTCACACTTTGGAACTGGAGCGCCGCCTTCGTGCGGCGCCAGTCACGCTTGGGATGGGCGTAGCTGGGCAGATACCACGCGACGACCTTCATGCCTCGTGCATGGGCGGCCTCGAGCAAGCGCGACATCGTGGCGGGCCTGTAGACGTCCACCTTCTTCCTGTAGTTGGAGGTTTGGAGGAACAGGGTCTTGGTTCCTCGGGCGGCCATGCGACGAGCTGTGCGCTGTGGATACCTCCAGGGGCCCCTGTCGTACATATCTACCCACGAAGCCAGGCCCTCGTAGGCACTCAACGGCGCGGTCTGGCTCGGCTCCAACTGGGGCGTGCGGCCCGGGGTCTCGGGAGATTCCGTCCTCGAGGAAGTGCCCGCCGGTAGCGAAAGAAGCGCTGCCAGGGCGGCGCCCACAGCGCGAGTCCGCCACATATTGAAGATCCTTCCCTTGGTTCCTGCGATTTGAGACCGGAGCAGGCTATCAAGTCCCGTGGTGAGACTGCTTGACTCGTTACCGTGCGCGCTCCAAGGTTGTTTGCATGGCGCTGTTCGATCAGCAGAGCTTTGTCCGTCCGATCCAGACGACCCGGACGTTCGAGACCGTGATCGAGCACATCATCGAGGGCATCGAGCGGACGCGGCTGCGGGCCGGCTCGGCTCTTCCCAAGGAGTCCGAGTTGGCCGAGCAGTTGGGCATCTCCCGTCCGACCCTGAGGCAGGGGCTTCGCGTTCTCCAGGATGTCGGCTACTTGCAGGTAAAGCCGGGCAAGGGAGGTGGAATCTCGATCGTCTCCGACCTCGTGCCGACCGCCGAGATCTCTCGTGAGATCGCCCTCGAGGAAGAAGCGATCATCGAGACTCTGCACGCCCGCCGAATACTCGAGGGCGCGATTACGTTTGCGGCTATGCAGTTCGCATCCGAGGAGGACTTCGACGAGATCGAGCACACCATCTCCCTCACCCAAGAGCACCTCGGCGACAGAGACGCGGTGATGAAGACCGACGCGATGTTCCATCGAGCCGTCCTGCGAGCCTGCCGCAATCAACTTCTCAGCGACTCGATGCGAGGTCTGAGCAAGAGAATGGCCCCCATCCGCGACTCGTATCGCGGCGGGCTTGACAGTGATCGGCTGACTCTCGACATCCACAGCCGCCAACTGGATGCGATGCGATCGGGAGAAGCCGTCACCCTAACGTTGGTGCTGCACGATCACTTCATCATGCTCGAGGAAGAGATCGCCGAAGGCCTGGGTCAAGCGTGGGATGACCTTTTCGGTCACCTCGCCCAGCCGCTGCACGACCTTCTGGACAGCAAGGTCGACGGCGGCCGCGTCCCTTGACTAGATGTGGGCACGAGACCCCTATTTCTTGATGCAGCGCCAGACCGTCAGGCGCCACAGGAGCCTGCTGCCGCGCTGACGGAAGCTGATGAGCCCGTCTGACACGAGGCGCGCAACGTCTTTGGACCGGGCAACCAGATTCGGGAGCGGAAACTCCCGTTCGACCAGCCGTTCGATGTCGTCGCCGAAGACACGTCTAGCCGCGGCGAGAACCTTGCTCTCGGCCTGGATCGAGCCGGTGGGAAGGTACATGCGGCCCCCGGCTCTCAGCACGTCGCCTATCTCATCCAGCATCGCAACCGGGAGCTCGGCCCCGGTGGGTCCTCCCCCACGACCCTCCGGAAACCAACCCGTCAATTCCGCAATGGGGTCGGGAATACCAGAGATGTCACCGATCACCACGTCGGCTTTGATGTCTCGAACCGGCTCCAACAGACTTCCCGTTCGGAACTCGGTGAGATGGTCCAGGCGCAGCCGACGAGCGTTCTCGGTCGCCATTCGGACCGACTCCTCGGATATGTCGCAGCCGACGGCACGCTCGGCCCCCAGCTTCGCAGCAACGAACGCCAGGACACCGCTCCCGCATCCAGCATCGATGACCACGTCGCCCGCGTTTATCTCGAGGGACTCGGCGACGATGGTGCTGGTGCTGCTCGGTGCAAAGACATCGGGTCCGAGTTGAAGCGTGAAGGGCCCCGTCCGGCCTCTCCAGATGAATTCCCTGACGTCTGCAGCGCTATCGACCATTAGCCTCCACCCCTCGCGTTTGTCTGCTTGATTGTCCCGCGCAACTACAGAAGGTCAAGAGACTGGCGGATGCCGCCTCCGGATCTAGGTGGCTCCCCCGACTAGCCCGGCGGTGAGGCCAGACGCCGTGCGGCGAAGAGGTGAAAGCGAGTGGCGTAAACGAGGTCGTCGACGTGAATTCGTTCGTCCTTGTTGTGGATACCGCCGAGGTAGACATCGGCCGGCGTGCGCCTGCAGGGCCAGAATCCGTAGGCGGTCGTGCCGTACGCCTCCCGCATGAAGTGCGAGTCGGTGAAGCCGGACGAGATCGTGGGCAACAGTGTTGCCGCCGGATCTTGCTCCGCCAAGAACTGTTCGCAGATTCGATACAAGGGTGTGTCGATCGAGGCCACAGTCCCTCCCGTCGGAGGTTCGAGGAACTCAAGCTTGTAGTCAACGTCGGAGCCGAGCGCGCCGCGCAACTCTTGCTCGAGCTCGTCCGGTCCTGTGCCGGGAAGCACTCTGCAATCGCACGTCACGCTCGCTCGTCCCGGCATGACGTTGAGCGCAGACGAGCCTCGGAGGATCGTGGGTGCAACCGTCGTTCCGAACACCGGTGGCAGGTCGGAGGGAAACGAAGGATGCAAGGTCGTTGCCTTTTGAATTGCGCTTTTCAGATCGTTGCCTGGGTCCCCCACGAGCACCTCTAGGGTTCTGCGAGTCTCGGGCAGGAGCGTGGGCTTCGGACGATGTCGCTCGAGACGATGCACGAGCGTGGCCAGCAAGGGAACCGCGTTTCTGCCCACAGTCGGAGTCGAAGCATGGCCGGCTTCGCCCAATGCCGTCACCTTCACCGGCAGCGTCGCCTTCTCGCCGACGTTGATCGGAACGACCACACGTCCGTCTGCAAGCTCGAGCCGCAGGCCCCCGCCCTCATCGATGGAGTAGTCACAACGCAGCTCGGGACGAGTGTGTCTCAGCCACTTGAGCCCGACCTCGTGCCGGCCGTTCTCTTCGTCCGCCTGGGCGATGAACACCAGGTCGCCCTCCGGTTGATAGCCCGAGCGCGCGAGCAGGGCCATGGTCACCGCCCGAGTGGCGGTCTCGTTCTTCATGTCGACCGTGCCTCGTCCCCACACAAATCCGTCCTCGTCGAGGTGCGCTGCGAAGGGCGGATGAGTCCAGTCCCGCTCGTCGGCGGGCACGACGTCGGTGTGACCTAGGAAGGTGAGCCTCGGCCCCCGCCCGGCCCCCCTGATTCTCGCGATCAGGTTGGCGCGCTGCGGGTCGCGCGCCACGAGCTCACACTCGACGCCGGCACTCTCGAGATAGCCCTGGAGCAACCGCGCGGCCGCGGTTTCGTTGCCGGGAGGGTTCGAGGTGTCGACGCGAATGAGGTCGCGCAGCACCTGTGTCACCTCATTGCGAATCGCGGCATCATCGAGTTCTCTCACGGCGCACAACGCTACAAGCTCAGAGATGGTGAACTAGCTCACGGCCTGCATCACATCGTTCCGGTTTTAGAGCCGGAGCTCTCAGCATCACATCGTTCCGGTCTTGGGCGCGATTTCCAGCATCACATCGTTCCAGAAGATCAGAACTTCAACGGGAACGAGAG
>JBOGWX010000156.1:0-30048 GCA_050694055.1 Actinomycetota bacterium | reverse complement strand
CCCTCGAACAGCGTGTAGATCTTCGAGTCCCGGTACCACTTCTCGACGGGGAAGTCCTTGATGAAGCCGTACCCGCCGAGCACCTGTACGGCCTGCTCGGTGACCTTGACGGCGACCTCGCCGGCCTTCAGCTTGCTCATCGAGCCCTCGGCCTTGTTGAACGGGTGGCCGTTGGCGGCGAGCCACGCGGCGCGATGCACGAGCAGGCGGGCGCATTCGATCTCGGTCGCCATGTCCGCGAGGTGGTTCTGAATGCTCTGGTGCTGGCTGATCGGTACGCCGAAGGCCTTGCGATCCTTGGCGTAGTCGAGCGAGAACTCGAGCGCGGCGCGCGCGATGCCCACCGCCTGGGCGCCCACCGCAGGTCGGGTCACCTCGAAGGTGCGCAGCGCGCCCGAGGTGCGGCCGCTCGACTCGCCCTTGCGGGCTCTACCGAGCTTCTCCTCGAGTCGCTCGAGACCACCGAGCACGCGCTCGCCGGGAATGTGGCAGTCCTCGAGCAGCACCTCGGAGGTGTCCGACGCCCTGATCCCGAGCTTCTTCTCCTTTTTTCCGGGCCGAATGCCGGGGTCGTCGCGGTGGATGATGAAGCTGGCCTGCCCGCGGTGGCCTAGTTCGGGGTCGACGGTCGCTACGACGACGTATACGTCGGCGTACTGACCGTTGGTGATGAAGACCTTCTGGCCGTTGAGCACCCAGTCGTCGCCCTCGCGCTTCGCCTTGGTGCGCAGGTTGCGGACGTCCGAGCCCGCCTGCGGCTCGGTCACGGCGAAGGCACCCACCTTGGGCTCCTCGGGCGTGCCGAACATCTGGGGCGCCCACTCGAAGAGCTGCTCGGAGGTCCCCACCGCGGCGAGGGCGCTGAGCGGCAGCCCGGTACCGAAGATGGCGAGGCCGATGCCGGCACAGCCCCAGAAGATTTCCTCCATCAGCAGCGGCAGCGTGAGCCCGGTCGGATCCTGCTGGGCCTGCAGGTAGATGTCGATCGAATAGAGTCCGGCTTCGGCCGCCTTGCCGAGCACGGGCCACGGGAACTCCTCGGATTCGTCGTACTGGGCGGCGACGGGCCGGATCTCCTTCTCGGCGAACTCGTGCGCCCACTTCTGCAGTTCGAGCTGCTCTTCGCTGAGAGCGAAGTCCATGCCGTTCCTCCTTAGATGACGACCGTCACATGGGATCGCGTGGTGCAAGTGGTCTCAGCTTACTTGACTGTTGGGTCAAGTTTCGACCTTAACCGCCTCGAATCCTGCCGAACAAGGGGGATCCCGCCCGAATCGAGGAGGGAGTCCCCCCGGGGCTTGGGTCTCCCTTTTGCGACCTGCAGAGCGAAACGAGCGAAGCTCGCCCACCGTGCGAACCCTTTAGGCTCTGGCCATGGACTTCGATCTCTCTCCCGAGCAGCGGGAGTTCACCACCACCGTCCGGGAGTTCGTGGACGACGTCATTCGCCCCCACGCCGAGCGGTGGGACGAGGAGCACGAGCTCCCCATGGACGCCGTCAAGCAGATGGCCGAGCTCGGCTTGTTCGGACTGCCGTTTCCCGAGGAGTACGGCGGGATGGGCGGCGATTTCCTGACGCTGTGCCTGGCGATCGAGGCCATCGCCAGGGTCGACTCCTCGCTCGCGATCACCCTCGAGGCGGCCGTCGGACTGGGGGCCATGCCGATCTGGCATTTCGGCACCGAGGAGCAGAAGCAGCGGTGGCTGCCGCAGCTTGCGCGCGGCGAGAAGCTGGCCGCATTCGGGCTCACGGAGCCCGGCGGCGGCAGCGACGCCGGGGCGACGAAGACGACCGCCAAGCTCCGTGACGGTGAGTGGCTCATCAACGGCTCGAAGGCGTTCATCACCAACTCGGGGACATCGATCACCGAGTTCGTGACGGTCACGGCGGTGACCGGCGAGCGGAAGCGAGCGGGGCGGGCGGGGGGAGAGGACGGGAACGGTAAGAAGGAGATCTCCGCCATCATCGTGCCGAACGGCACCGAGGGCTTCGAGGTCGGCAAGGCTTACCGCAAGATGGGCTGGCATCACTCGGACACGCGCGAGCTCAGCTTCAACGACGTGCGTGTGCCCGAGGAAAACCTGCTGGGTGCGCGCGGCGAGGGCTTCAAGAACTTCCTCAAGATCCTCGACGACGGCCGGATCGCGATCGCGGCCCTCGCCGTCGGGCTGGCACAGGGTTGCGTCGACGAGTCGATCAAGTACGCCAAGGAGCGAACCGCGTTCGGTCGTCCCATCGGGGACTTCCAGGCTCTGCAGTTCAAGATCGCCGACATGGCGATGAAGACCGAACTGGCGCGCACCGCGTACCACAAGGCCGCATGGCTGAAGGAGCTGGGCCGCCCCTACAAGAGGGAGGCGGCGATGGCGAAGCTGTACGCGTCCGAGATCGCCGTCGACGTGGCGCGCGACGCGGTCCAGGTGCACGGGGGCTATGGCTACATCGAGGAGTTCCCCGTCTGCCGGCATTTTCGCGACTCCAAGATCCTCGAGATAGGAGAGGGGACGTCCGAAGTCATGCGCATCCTCATCGCGCGTGAGTTGGGGCTGGCGCAGGTTTGAGGGCCGACCGCAACGTGCTCATCACCGGTGCCGCGGAGCTGGAGGGGGTCATCTCCGGCACCAAAGCGACTCGCTCGGTAGGCATGGACACCGAGTTCCTCAGAGAGAAGACCTACCGGGCGAAGCTGTGCCTCGTTCAAATCGCAACGGACGAGGACATCTATCTGATCGATCCCCTGCAGGGTCTCGATCTCAGCAGGGTGGCCGAGCTCATCGCGGATCCGGACGTCGAGATAATCGTCCACGCCGGCAAGCAGGATTTCGAGCTCTTCTACGAGGAGTATGGAGTGGTCCCGGCCAACGTCTTCGATATTCAGCTCGCGGCGGCCTTCGCAGGTTATGGATCATCGCTTCCCTACGGCCGGCTCGTCGACGAGATCGCGGGCGTGCAACTGGTGAAGGGCGAGTCGTATACCGACTGGTGTCGCCGCCCGCTCACGGAATCGCAGACCCGATATGCGGCCGACGACGTCCGCTACCTGCGCGCCATAGCCGCGCGCCTGATGAAGGAGCTCGAGGGTCTCGGGCGCGTCGAGTGGGCGCGCGAGGAGATGCGCCGGCAGTTCGAAGACGTCGAGTCCTATCGCTTCGATCCCGATTCGGCGTGGCGCAAGGTGTCGGGGCGCGGCTCCCTGACGGCTCGCCAGCTCGCGGTGCTCAAAGAGGTGGCGGGGTGGCGCGAGAAGACCGCGTCCCACCGCAACGTCCCGCGCGGCTGGCTCGTGCGGGACCCATCGTTGATAGAGATCGCCCGGCGCGGCCCGTCTTCTCCGGGCGAGCTGAAGGGGATCCGGGGACTCAATCAACGCGAAGCCGAACGGAGCGCGCGCGACATCATTGCCGCCGTTCGAGCGGGACGGAGCAGTGAGGTCATCGAGGCGACACCGGCTCCACCCAAGAGCGCCCAAGCGCGCGCCCGGATGTTGTCGGGTCTCGCCGATGCAATCGTCAGGGCGCGCTGTGAGCAGGCCAAGATAGCCACCGAGCTCGTCACCAACCGCACCGAGCTCGAGGCTCTGCTCGCCGAGGTGGTGAACGGGAGTCTCGACACCGGGCGGCATCGGATCCTCAATGGCTGGCGCCGCGACCTGGCCGGGGAAGCCGTGCTCGACCTGGCGAATGGAAAAATCGCTCTGAAGGCGATCAACCGGGTGCCGTACATTGAAGAAGTCCCTCTGGGCGTCAATCGATAGAAGGAAGTAATAGTGGCGGAGGAAGAACGCATCGCTTTGTATCTCGACTTCGAGAACCTCGCGTTGGGCGCGCGCGACAGAGGCGAGAAGCTCGCTATGTCCGTGATCATGGACGCCCTGTCGGAGAGAGGTCGAATAGTTACTCGTCGCGCCTACGCCGACTGGAACCTGTTCGCCGACCACCGGCAGGATCTCGTAAGCCAGCGCATCGAGATGATCGAGATCCCGCAGCGGACGGGGATGGTCAGAAAAAACGCGGCCGACATCAAACTGGCGGTCGACGCTCTGGAGCTTGCTCTCGAACGCGACTTCATTACGACATTCGTCATAGCGTCGGGAGACAGCGACTTCACGCCGCTGGTGCTCAAGCTGAGGGAGTTGAACAAGCGAGTCATCGGAGTGGGGGTCGAAGGATCGACTTCAGAGCTCCTGCCGGGGGCCTGCGACGAGTTCTTGTTCTACGAGCGACTGGCGGGGCCGGGAACCGCCAAAGCCGCACCGAAGCGGCGCCGTCGCAAGCGCGACAACGGCGACGACGACGAAAGCTCGTCCGATACGGCCGAGGTGTCGCGCCTGGTCGCGACGACGCTCAGCGGGTTGCAGCGTTCGACCGACGGGCCGATCCTGTCGTCGATGGTGAAACGGGTGATCCTGCGCAAGGACCCCACCTTCTCGGAGAACGACTATGGCTTCAGGGCGTGGGGCGAGCTCATGCGCCATCTCGCGGGTCTCGGCGTGATCGAGCTGCATGGTGGCAGCGCCGAAGGCGACCCCGTGGTCGACTTCTCCACCGATGGTGGGGGAGAGGCAAAGGCTTTCGAGCTCTTGCGCAGCGTCGTGGACAGCCTCCAGAAGAAGAACGGACCACCGCCGCTGTCGAGTCTGAAGAACGAGCTGCGCAAGCGTCAGCCGGGCTTCAGCGAGAAGAACTACGGATACGGAGGTTTCCTGCAGTTCGTCAAAGCCGCCGCCGCTCGTGGCACCGTTGACATGGAGTGGAGCGACAAGGACGAGGACTACTTTCTCTCGACCGTGAAATAACCAAAACTCAAGCCTGCAACCGGTTCGTCACCAACCCTTTGTCGGCGCGCGCGTTGGAGTCTCTTTAGGGGAGGGTCAAGCCGAGCGCCTCACCGACGATCTCAAGGAAGTCTGTCGGTTGTTTGACGACTGTTTGACGACGTCCTCCCAGGTAAAGCGCAGCACTCGCTTGCCGTCGAGCACGAGCGCATGGTCTCTGCGGCGATCCCGGGTTTCCGGACGTCTGCCCGAGTGCCACCTTCGCCCATCGACCTCGATGACCAGATTCTGGCCGGGGTAGAGGAAGTCAACTCGGCCGGGGCGGCCCCAGATTCATCTCGACCCGGCGCTCGGGGAGTGGGTAGCTCGCACCTCTCAGCAAGCGAATTACCCGGCTTTCGAGTTCACTCTCGGAGAGCGCTTCTCGCTCTCCCCGGACCTCGACGAAGTCCCTGAGCATCCTCACGCCGGCGATCCGGCTTCGGGATGCCAGTTCCAATAGGTCATGCAGCTCATCGAGCGTCACCAGGCGCATTCGAAGCGCGGCGTCGAGGGCGATCTCGCAATCGGCTGAGTCGAGTGCGCCGCAGACGTCCAGGAGCGTGCGGGCCGCTCCAACGACGGGAATGTTGTCTACAAACGAGAGCTCTGAGCGCACCAGTCTCCTCCTGTGGAACACGATTCCGGGGAGGCGCGAGCGAGTCATCGGTCCGGTGACGTCTATGGGTCCGGCAACCGGCTCCAAGAAACCAAGGAGCTCGGCGGAGGTGCGCCCCGATATGGCAGCGGAGGGACCCGCCCACAGTACGGTTGCCATGCAACGCATCCGCTTCGTCGTGGGTGCCGCGTCGACTCGAAAGACGCGCGGAAGAATGGGCACCAGTCGCCCCTTGCGGCACAAACCTTTGATGTCCCTCGGACAGACCGGCAGCGATGAGCTGTTTGAGGGCGGCGACTCCGTGTTGCGGCCGGACTATTCGCTGGAGACATCGTTCGAGCTCGACACCATCCACCTAGCGACAATGTGGCTGGGCCATCCACCTGTCAGTGACTCAGGTCACAGTTCTGCCGGAATTAGGCGACTCGATCCGGTGTCTGGCTCGTGACGGACCCAAAGCCGGATCGCGATGTGGAACCGAGGTCTAGCCCGTGAGCGAGGGGTCCGTGGCCGGGATGTCGCCCAGGGTTTCGTCGATGCGTTTCAGTACGTCGTCGTCGAGCTCGAGCCCTGAAGCTGTGACGTTCTCGCGCACCTGCTCGGGCTTGGTCGCTCCGATGATGGCCGCGGCCACGTTGTCGTTGTGGAGCACCCACGCCAGCGCCAGCGTCGCCATGGACACCCCGAGATCGCCGGCGATCGGTCTCAGGTTCTGCACGGCCGTCAACGTCTTCTCGCTGAGGTAATCAGCTTCGACGCCGCTTCCATGCGCCCCCCGGCTGCCCTCGGGATGTGCCTCACCCGGCTTGTACTTCCCGGTCAGCACCCCCATGGCGAGAGGTGACCAGCAGATCTGACCGATTCCCTCGCGCCGGCAGAGCGGGATGACCTCGGCTTCGGGGACGCGCCACAGCATCGAATACTGCGGCTGCGACGACACGATCCGATCGAAGCCCATCTCGTCGGCGATGCTGAGCAATTCGGAGATCTGCTCGGCGGTCCACTCGCTGACCCCGATATGCAGGGCTTTGCCCTGACGAACGAGATCCTCGAACGCGCGCAGAGTTTCCTCGAGACTTACCTCGGTGTCGAAACGATGTGCCTGGTAGAGATCGACGTAGTCGGTCTGAAGCCGCTTCAACGACGCATCGCACGACTCGATAACGTGCTTGCGCGACAGGCCTCGGTCGTTGACCGTGTCACCCGTAGACCAGTACACCTTCGTCGCCAGGACGTAAGAGGACCGCCGAACGCCTTTGAGGATGTCGCCGAGCACCGACTCGGCCCTCCCACCTGCGTAGACGTCGGCCGTGTCGAAGAAGTTGATTCCTTCGTCGAGCGCCGCCGCGACGCAAGCTTTCGCCGCATCGTTTCCGACCTGGCCCCCGTGGGTGATCCAGTTTCCGAGCGCGATCTCGCTGATCTTGAGTCCCGCAGAACCCAGGTTTCTGTATTCCATGCCGGTCACCTTAGTCGTAGGTTGCGTCGCCTCATTCCACGACCACCCTTTCTCGTCACGGTCATCCAGACCGTTGCCGAGTACCCAGGCGAGGACGGGCTACCAGATTCGCTCGAGCTGGAGTCGCGTGCTGCTAGCGGAGCCAGGTGCGCATGATGGCCTTGCTGAAGCCCCATGCGTAGCGGAAGGTCGTCGGCTTCTTGCTGGCGCCCGAGGCGCGGGCGCGAATGGTGATGGGCACCTCGATCACGTTCATGCCCTTGCGGGACGCGTCGAGGATCAACTCCGAGACGTAGAACTGGTCTTGGCGAAGGTCGAGTTGCCGCAGCGCAGAGGAGGTCATCGCCCGGTAACCGGTCGAAGGGTCGGTGATGCGCGAGCTCCCGAGCAACGTCAAGAGCCACGCGAAGACGCGCACCCCGTGCTTGCGAGCGTGAGATTCGACCTCGAACTGGCCGAGGATTCGAGAGCCCTGGACCATATCGACGTCGTCGTTCAGAAGAGGTTTGACCAGTCCCTCCATCTCCCCGGGGTCGTGCTGCCCGTCGGCGTCGAGCGTGACGATGACGCGCGCGCCCCCCTCGAGGGCGGCCTGATAACCGAGTCGCACGGCAGCACCCGAGCCGCGCCGGAGGTCCCTGCGGATGACCGTCGCACCCAGGTTTCGTGCGGCGGTCTCGGTCGCATCGGTGCAGCCGTCCGCGATCACGATGGGTTGGACCCTCAGGCCCCCGACCTCGGGTGGGATCTCGGTGAGCACGCTCGGCAGGTTGTCGGCCTCGTTGTAGGCGGGAATCACGACCGCAGCGGAACCGATGAGCTCGGGGTGGCCCTCGTCCTGAAGCCGTCTGAGGGCCACGTAGTCGACCAGGTTGCCGATCTCGTCCGAGAGAGTGTCGTCCCTGACGAAGCCCCGGAAGACCAGCGCCAGGGTGAACAGGTTGGAGAGCACCAGCAGACCGATGATGCGGCGCTCCTGACCGGGATGGAAACCGAGTGCCGACAGCACCGGGTCCAGGAGGTTCGGAGCGATCGCGGTCACCGTGAGCGCGCTCGAAACCGCTGCGATCAGCAGCGCCTCGCCGCGCCGAAGCTGTCCCTTGCGGAAACGTCTAACTGCGAACGCAGCCAGCAGTGCGGCGACGATGACGCCGAAGACCCTCAGCCCCATGCGGGGACCCTCCTAGATGTGCCTGAGAACACGGTGACCGTGAGAACCGCTAGGAGGCTAGCACGGCGAGCCCCTTCCTCACGGTATGTCGCCCTGCTAACGGCTGCCTCCGCGTCGGTTCAAGGACTCAGGTAAGGGCGCTTCGGTCGCTCGACCTTCTCGATGTCCGTCGAGTCGACGATCACGTCGCGGCCCAGCGGATAGAAGTTGCCGGACACGCGCACCCATTCGTCGGCCTTGAACCGGCCGGGCGGGGCGCCCACGACGCGCACGTTGACGCTCAACGCGTCGGCAACGCAGCAGCTCACCAGGAAGCGAGTGAGCATGAACTCATCGGCCGGCGCGCCCGGTTCCTTGGTCACGAAGCCGGTGAAGTCGACCTCCTCTCCGGCGCGGTCGACCAGGGCTGCCACGCCGTCGCGCGAACGCAGCCCTCCCGCGACGTCGAGGAGTGAGAGGTCGCCGGCCGCGATGTCCTCGGCCGACGCCACGATTCCGCCGCTGCTGAAGGTCGATCGGCGTGAGGCGGCGTATGAGCCGAGCGAGGCGGGGGGAAGCGCCAGAACGGTGATCACCGGCATGATGATCAGTCCGATGCCCCACGCGGAGCGCAGGGTGATGGGCTTGGGCTCTTCGCTGCGCAGAGACGCCAGCCGGCCCACGAAGCCGAGGCTCAACAGAATCGCCCCGGTGGGCACGACCCACGCGGTGCGTGAGGACAAGAACAACGACGTGCGATCGGCGATGAGCAGGAACCAGAACACCGCGGCCCAGGAGCCGAGGGCAAGGGTGTCCATGACGCGCGCCGGAGAGATCGACTTGGCCGTATTCGCGCGGCCCCCGAGCCCCTCTGCAGTCCGAACTGCGCTCATCTCGAAGACCTCATCCGAAGAGAATCTCCAACCATAGACATCCAACCAAAGTCCCGGCGGTAACGACGATCACGACCACCTTGAAGAAGCCCTGGCGGAACGTCGCCCCGTAGAGGATGCCGAGCTTGGTGTCGACCATGGGTCCGAACACCAGGAAGGCGAGTTGTCCCCCGACGCCGAACTGCACGAACGAGGCCGCCACGAACGCATCCGACTCCGAGCACAGCGACAGCAGGAAGGCCAGGGCCATCATGGCCAGGAGGCTGACCACCGGCGTTCCGGCGACCCCCCCGATGATCGACTGCGGCACGAAGGTCTGCAGCGCGGCCGCGATCATGGCGCCGATCACCAGGAACCGTCCCATGAAGACGAAGTCGCCGGAGAGATGCCCGAAGAACGCCCGGGACTTGTTCTCGTGCTCGTGCTCGTGGTCATGGCCGTGGCCGTGGTCGTGGCCGTGGCCGGGCGTCTGCCCGGTTCGCCTGCGGAGCAGCTGGTCCTTGGTCTCGTCGCTGATGACGTAACCGACCGCCATCGCCACCAGGAAGCCCAGTCCGGCTCGTCCGAGCACCATCGGCCAGAAGACATCGCGCCCTCGGTAAGCGACCGCGGTCGAAGCGATGACGATGGGATTGAGCACGGGGGCCGCCAGCATGAAGGTCACTGCGGCCGACGGCATCAACCCCTTCACTATGAGCCGGCGCGCCACCGGCACCGACCCGCACTCGCACACCGGAAAGGCGGCTCCCGCAAGGCCCGACACGGGCAGCTGTAACGGGCGCGGCAACCGCGTCAGCTTCTCGAAGACGGTCTTGGGCACGAACACCTCGATGAAGGCCGACACCAAAGCCCCCAGGAGGATGAAGGGAACCGCTTCGATGAGCAGGCTGCCGAACACCAAGAAGAAGTTCTGCACTCCCGCGACGCGCGCGGGATCGAAGAGGTAGAGCGCGCCCCCGAAGGCGAGCAGCGCCCCGGCCATCGCCCCGGCGTAGCGGTAGCCGGTCTCGAGCCGCGTGTCCACGGAGGGGCTGTGGACGGCCATCAGCAAAACCTCGCAAAGCTCACCGCGATCGCCGCGAAGACGTCGCCGAAGAGGGCGCCGTCCGGCCCCCGCAGCCGCCGCAGCTCGGCTATGACCTCGTCTTCGGAGATCTCGAGGTCGGTCAGCGCGCGCTGATCGAGGAACAGCCCTCCCGGTACGGCCGCTTCGGTCACCGTCTCGCCCACGGCCTCGTCGACCTCGGTCGCGACCTCCGCCGCCGTCATCCCGGCTTCCGAGGCCGCCGAGCCGGTGGCCGTCAGCGCCAGCGCCAGCGAACCGTCCGACGCCTCCACGGCGGCGGCCACGATCCGCTTCAGGCCCCGGTCCATCGCTCGGAGGTCGCCGTTCATCACCACGGACATGAGGTCCGGGACCTCGTCGGTCCCGAATCCGCCCGACAGCATCGCGACGGCGGGCCCGACCTGATCCTTGCGGTCGATGACGACCTCGTCCGAGTCGCTGCCGGCGCCGTACCACTCGCCTCCGCTCGCACCCCGGTCGCTCGGGCTTGCTCCGACCACGCCGACCAGGGGCTCCTGGCCGAGGACCTCGTCGAGATCGTCGCCCAGGGTTGCGATGACCGGCGACTCCGCGCCCGCGGAGAAGGCGCCGACCAGCTCGCCCTCGTCGTTGCGCACCAGCTCTCCGGTGATGCCGTGCTGGCTGGGCGAGCCGCCGGTGCCGATCGTGCTGATGACTGCGGCCGGCTCGAGCGGCAGCGACCCGGTGTCGCCCTCCAACGTCGCCGCACCCTCGTCCATGAGCGACGCCAGGTAGGGCCACCTCTCGGGTTGTCCCTCGAGGTCCTCGCTGCCCACGCCCTTCCAGATGACCTGCAGCAACAGCCTCGGGGCCTCGCCCTGCGCGACTCCCGGGATCGCTTCGCCGGAGCGAACCTCGGGGAAGGGACGTTCGAAGTCGATTACCTCGGCGAGCGTCGGGGCGATGTCGGTCACGCTCGTGCCGGCCGGTAGCTCGGCGGCGGTCACGCCCTCGCCGGTGAACAGAAGCGGCACACGCGCCCCGCCGAGGTCGGAAGAGGGCCACGGGGGGGCCACGCCCGTCCTGCGATAGCCGGTTCCACCCGCGATCGAATCGGAGCGCGCCACGACGAGCACCTCGGGCGAGCGCCCCTCCCTGAAGCCGTCCTCGAGGCGAGAGCGAAGCCCCGCATCGAGCGAGCAAAACGGAACCTCCGAAGAGGCGCTCACCTGCTCGTCGCACGAGTTGCCCACGCAGAGGAAGCGCAGAAGGAGGGCCGGGAATCCCAAGACGCCGAGCACGACCAGCAGTGACACCGTCTTCCGTCCAAGAACCACGCAACTCAGGCTACCGTGAGGCCAGTCATGAGCACCGACACCGCTGTCGTCAGACGTCCCGACACGCGCGGATTGATGGTCGCACTGGCGGCGGGAGCGATTGCGCTCGTGGGGATCGGGCACGTTGCCGGGCTCGACGAGGTGCCTGCGGCCGGCACGTTCGTGCTGATCTTCACCTCGCTGGTCGTGGAGGCTTTGCCCTTCGTCCTGATGGGTGCGCTCGTGTCGGCGGTGATCGAGGTCTACCTGCCGCCTCGCTGGTTCGCCAAGGCTGCGGCTCTGCCCCTTCCCGCGCAGCTGCCCGCGGCGGCCCTCGGCGGGTTCGCCTTTCCGGTATGTGAGTGCGGCTCGGTGCCCGTCGCCCGGCGGCTGATCGCCAAGGGCATGCACCCGGCCGCGGGCCTCGCTTTCATGCTGGCATCACCGATCCTCAATCCCATCGTGCTGCTCTCGACCTGGGTGGCCTACGCGGGCCGGGGAGTGGCGACCGAGATGGTGCTCGGCCGCGCCGGGCTTGGGCTCGTCCTCGCGCTGGCGGCCGGGTGGGCCATCGGGGGCGACCAGGCCCAGGAGCTGTTGCGGCCGCGGCCCGGCGAGGGCGGGGACCAGGAGCACGCTCACGAGGCGCGCTTCGGCGCCTTCACCGGCCATCTCGCCTCCGATTTCTTCTTCATGGGTCGCTTCGTGGTGCTGGGCGGTGCGATTGCAGCGCTGATGCAGACCGTGCTTCCCCAGAGCATCGTGTCGGGCGTCGCGCAGAGCCCGATCGTGGGGGCCATGGCCATGATGGGCCTCGCGTTCGTGCTGTCTCTGTGCAGCGAGGCCGACGCCTTCGTGGCGGTGAGCTTCGTGCAGTTCCCCCTCGGCTCGCAGCTCGCGTTCCTGGTCTTCGGGCCCGTCGTCGACGCGAAGCTGACCCTGCTCTACGGTGCCACCTTCAGGCGCCGCTTCGTCGTGCGCCTGGTCGCGGTCGCGCTGCCGGTCACGCTGGCGGGCTCGCTGTGGTTCGAGGTGTTGTTGCAGCCATGAGCACTCGAGCCGCCGCCCGCGTCGAGGAGGGAAGTTGAGCAACTCACGCCTCGCTCGAGCGATCGTGCTGACCCTGTGGGCGGGCTTCTTCGGTTATCTGTGGGTGAGCGGCGAGATGGTGCGCTTTCTCGGCCCCCGCACCTACTGGGTGGTGCCGTTCGGGTGCGCCACCCTGGGGGCGGCCGCGGTGGCTCACTTCGTGGCCCTCCGCATGGCCGAGGGGACTGCCCGCAAGATGTCGCGCAGCGACCTCATAGGGATCGTCACGCTCCTGATTCCCATCCTGGCGGTGATCGCCGTTCCCCAGGCCGAGCTGGGCGCGCTCGCGGCGTCGCGCAAGGCGACGGGAGCGGGTGCCACCTCCGGTCTGCTCGCTCCGCCGGCGCCCGAGGCCGGGCGCCCGCCGAACTTCATCGACGTGCACTTCGCCAACAGCTCCGACGAGTACGCAGCCACGCTGGGAATCGGTGAGGGCACGGAGCTGAACCTGACCGGGTTCGTGTCGGGGGCCGGTGCGGGCGAGCTCACGCTGACCCGCTTCTACGTGTCGTGCTGCGCCGCCGACGCGATTCCCTATTCGGTCACGGTGGTGGGCGAGGCCACAACCGGGTACCCGGACAACACCTGGCTGCGCGTGAGCGGTGTGCTCCAAGACGACGGCACCGAGCTGAAACTCGCCCCGGACTCGATAGAAGAAGTGAAGAGGCCCGACAGCCCATACCTGTATTGAGTGGCAGGCAACGTTGCACGGCAGCAGGCAGACGATCGTCGGTTCGCTTCCCGATCCGCTCCACTAACAAGGCCATAGTTTCGACCGATACCGACGCTGAACGTCGGTATCCGTCGAAAGAACCGGCTTTCGCACAGGTTGGCTCCCCCAGCGCCACGGAAATCCTTGTTCTTTGAGCTGTACTAATCTCCGTTTCGAGCCGGCCCCCCTGTGCACGACGACCACCCGTAGGGCCGGCGTGACGGCGTCGCGAGCGACCGAGCGGCGGCTCGGCACGGCCGAACAGCGAAGCTACGGAAGGAAGATTCTTGACCAGACGCGTCTTGGTGATCGTGGGTGTGGCGCTGGTGGTGGCCGTGGTCGCCGCTTACACGCTGGGCGCCGGCCTCGGTGACGGCGATGACGGCGGCACGCCGAGCGAGGACGAGATGGCCACCAGCATCGGCACGCCGATCATGGAGCACCTGTTCCGGGGCCACGTCCCCGGCCGCTCGGGAGAGATCATGCTCGTGCCCGAGCCCCACAACTACCTCTTGGGCGAGTGGGACCTGACGACGCTGGGCACCGATACCCCGACGTTGTCGACCTCGCACCCGAATCCGTGGGACTACCTGACGCGCGTCCCGATCATTGCCGGTGGAGCGGATATCGAGCCCGGCGCCACCAACGACGACCTGACCGACATCGCGGCGCTCGCTCCCACCTACGCCGAGATCCTCGGCATGGACGGCTTCGAGGCCGACGCCGATCCACTTGCCGAGGTCGTCGAGGGGGTCACGGCGCGACCGAAGCTGATCTTCACCGTCATCATCGACGGCGGAGGCTGGAACGTGCTGCAGCAGCATCCCGAGTCGTGGCCCTTCATTCAGTCGCTGCGCGACTCGGGCGTGACCTACACCAACGCGAACATCGGCTCGGCCCCCTCGATCACCGGAGCGCTGCACGCGACCATGGGCACCGGCGTCTACCCCAACAAGCACGGGATCCCCGGCAACCAGATGCGGGGACCGGACGGCGCCAACACGGACACGTGGCAGCAGAACGCAGACCCCACCTACCTTCAGGTGCCGACGGTCTCCGAGCTGTGGGACGAGGCCAACGGCAACGAGCCCGTCGTCGGAACCGTGAGCTACGAGGGCTGGCACCTCGGGATGATCGGTCACGGCGCGCAACGCGACGGCGCGGACAAGGACATTGCGGTGCTGTGGGAGGCCATCGATCCCGGCACGGACGAGCCCGTCAACGAGTGGTGGGTAAACGAGGACTTTTACGAGCTGCCGAGCTATCTGAGCGAGACGGATCTCGCGACCCTCGAGTCCTACGAGGACGAGCTCGACGAGCGCGACGGCATCGCCGACGGGCGATGGTTCGGCAAGACGCTCGAGGAGCTACGTGAGCCGCTCACGCGTCCGGGCACGCCCGCCTTCGTGGAGTTCACCGGCGATGCGGTCGTCGACGTCATCGCCAACGAGGAGCTCGGAGGCGACGACATGACCGACCTCTTTTGGGTCGAGTTGAAGATGCCCGACTACGCGGGCCACGCGTGGAACATGAACGAGGCCGAACAGGCCGACGTGCTGCGCGAGACGGACCGGCAGATGCAGCGGATGAAAGAGGCGCTCGACAAGCAGGTGGGCGAAGACGAGTACATCTTCGTCGTGTCGGCCGATCACGGTCAGCAACCGCTCGCCGACTTCACCGGCGGATGGCGCATCAACAACAAGGAGCTCGAGCGCGACATCGCTGCGGAGTTCGGCGAGGGAGTGCTCGAGAAGGCGACGCCGGTCGACATCTACCTCGACATGGAGGTCGTCGAATCCGAGGACATCGAAGCCGGCGACATCGCCTCATGGCTCGGCACCTACACGGTCGCCGACAACCTCCCGGAGGGCGCGCCCGGCCGCGACCGGGTTCCGGAGGCGCTGCTCGACGACACCGTCTTTGCTGGCGCCTTCAGCTTCGAGTACCTACAGGGCCTGTCGCCGGACGACATCGAATCGTTCGGCGAAGGCGAGTACCCGGAGGGCCGCATCTGGGACGGGCTGACCGAGGAGACACCGTGACGGAATCCGCCGGGGATAGGGTCGTCACCATGGCGCGGGAGGACCTCAGATGAATGCGGTGAAGCGCGGGCTGGCCCTCATCCGCCAGAAGCCGGACTTCCGCAACCTCATGAGTGCTCAGTTCCTGGCCCAGGCCGGGGACGGGATCGTGCAGACCGCGCTGGCCAAGTTCATCGTGTTCGGACAACAGGAGGGCTTCGATCTCGAGGGGGCTCGAAATCCCCAGGAACTTCTGCGGATCGCCCTCTACCTCTTCGTCCCCTACACCATCCTGAGTCCCTTCCTGGGCGTCGTCATCGACCGTTGGGACCGGCGACGCCTGCTGTTTGTCGCCAACGGCTTCCGGGCGCTCGTCATTCTCATCATCGGGCTCGTTACCATCGACCGGCTTCCCGAGGCGGTCCTGTTCCTGGCCTTCCTGCTGACGCTCAGCTCGACGCGTATCGTTCTGGCGACCAAGTCGGCCGCGATCCCGGCGACGGTGGGATCGGCCTCGTTGGTCGACGCCAACGCGGTGTCGCAACTCGGCGGAGCGCTGTTCCAACTCGGGGGGGCCGGGGTGGCTTTCGTTGCGGCCGCAGTGGTAACGCCCGAGCCGATTGCGCTCGTCGGAGCTCTCGTCTACGGCGCGGGGGCCGTGTTCGGGCTGCTGATTCGACACGCCGGTGAAGCGCGCTCGAAGTTGAGCTTCGGCCGGGAGGCCGCGCGCGTCGTGCGCAACATCGCGGACGGCATCAGGGAGGTGGCGCGCACGCCCAAGGCCGCTGCGGCCATCACGACCTACTTTTGGTTGCGTCTGCTATGGAGCTTTTCGATCGTGTCCATCGGATTCGTGGCGCGCGACCTGTTGGGAGACGCGGAGCTGACGATTCTCGTCCTCACCGGTGGCGCGGGTGCGGTCGGCGCGGTGCTCGGCTTCGTGCTCGCCCCCCGGCTCGTCGAGAGGGTCAGGACCACCGGAACGCTCGTGCTCGGCGCATCCGTCGTTGCCGGCACCGCGATCACGCTGTTCGGGGCGGTCGAGATCGACATCGCCCTGGCGATCATGACCTTCTTCCTCGGCTTCGGGTTCTTCCTCGCCAAGATCACACTCGACTCGATGGTGCAGGAGGCCCTCGGAGACGACTTTCGCGGACGGGCCTTCTCGCTCTACGACATCGCCTACAACCTGGCCTGGGTGATCGCAGCGGCCGCGCTCAAGTTGTTCTACTCGCCCGACGTCCAGGGCCTCCTCATCGCCGCCATGGGAGTGGTTTTCCTGGCCGGGATCGCGGGGATCGCAGCGTGGTATCGGAGCGCGGGGCTGCTGGAGGTCTCGGCCGCCAAAGGCGCGAGGTGAAGGGACTCACCACCGACAAACGCGCGTTGACGACCGTGCTGATCGCCCTCGTGCTGTTTCTCATCGTGGTGTTCGGTTTCGCCGCAGCGACCCGGGAGCCACGCGCACCGGTTCCTTCCTTCCAGGAGCAGGCCTGCTCGCTCGGCCCGGAGCAGTTGCTGCGTACGCAGCGCGGTTACTTCGAGCCCCGCTCGGGCCAGATCGCGCTGCTGCCGCAGACGCCGGCCTACATGGCCTCGGGTGCGGGCGGCTGGAGCCACTCGGGCCCCTGGCCCTATCTTCAGGATGTCCCGCTCGTCTTCTATGGCCCCGGCGTCATCGACGGCGGCGTGACCGTCGATCGACCCGTCACGACGGCGGACATCGCGCCGACGATCGCGGGCCTGCTCAAGGGTCGCCTGGGCGAGAGCGAGGGCTACGCGTTGCCGGAAGTCATCGGCTCGGAAGCGGAGTCGGTCGCGCGAAAAGCCCCAAGACTGATCCTGACGATCGTGTGGGACGGCGGCGGCTGGAACACGCTCGACCTGTGGGAGGACTCGTGGCCCAACCTCGAGCAGATGATGAGCGACGGCGTCAACTTCACCGAGGCGACGGTCGGCTCGAATCCGTCGGTCACGCCGGCGGTTCATTCCACCATCGGCACCGGGGTCTTTCCCGACGCCCACGGGATCACGGGCGTGCCGGTGCGCGACGAAGAAGGCGAGGTGGTCGACGCCTTCCTCAACGGTGAGTCGTCGCGCTTCCTGCAGGTGAAGGCGCTCGCCGAGAGCTGGGACGAGCAGAACGACAACGAAGCCGAGATCGGCATGTTCGGTTACGAGCCCTGGCACCTCGGCATGATCGGCCAGGGCGCCGAGCGGCCCGGCGGTGACCGAGACGATGCCTTCTGGCTCGACCCGGACACCAACGAGTGGATCAGCAACGAGGATCACTACACCCTGCCCTCCTCGGTTCCGGCAACGGAGGGGCTCGGCGACCACATCGCAGAGCTCGATGCCGCCGACGGTGAGGCCGACGACACCTGGCGCGACGACGTGCCGCTCGACGACCCCGCCCGCACCGAGGAGACGCCTGCGTTCGTGGGCCACCACGCCGACGCCATGCTCGCCATGATCGAGGCCGAGGGCTACGGGCGCGACGGCATCACCGACTTGCTGTTCACGAACTTCAAGCAGATCGACCGCGTGGGTCACTACTACAACATGGACTCGGAGTACGTGAACGACGTGCTGATGCGCACCGATGAGGAACTGGGCAGGATCTTCGAGGAGCTCGATCGGATCGTGGGTGAGGGCGAATGGGTCGTGGCGCTGACCGCCGACCACGGGCAACAGCCGGACGCGTCGGATATCGACGGATACGGGATCAACCCGCGCAAGGTCGAGAACGACATCCGCAGCGAGTTCGGTGACGTGGTCCGCGCGGTGTGGCCGACCGAGGTCTTCCTGGTGGACGACGCCATGGAGTCAGAGGGCGTCACGGTGGAGGAGATCGCCCGCTTCCTGGGCGGATACACGCTCGAGGACAACAATGCCGGCGTCGGCGCGGCGGTTGGGGGGGCCGGGGAGTTCGAGGCCGGAGACCGGCTGTTCGAGATGGCGATTCCCGCCGCCATGCTGCCCGATTTCGACTGCTGAGCTCGTCCGGCGCGGGCGGTGAAGGACTTGGAGAGTGACCTCGGGCGGGAAAGGTAGGATGCCCGCACCCATGAGCTCAACCACAGAAGTTAAGCGCGCCCCCGCGCCGCGGGACGAGGTACCCGGAGCCGACACGCCGCTCCACAGGAAGCTGGGCTCACCCGCCGCGTTCATCGCAACCGCGTTGATCCTTCTCGGCCTCTTCGGCGGCACCTTCATCACCAACCCCGAACGGGTCGCGCCGACCAAGGATCCCGCCTACTACACCTGGCGGGCCGAGCTCATGACCACCGAAACCCCCGAGACGTTGCTGGATACGAAGGGCCCTTACGACTACTTCAGCTCCGGTTATCGAGTGACCGCCCCGGTGACGGGTGGGCTGTTGCGCAACGTTCCCGGGGTCTCCGACCTGCACATAACCGTAATCCTGATGGTGTTTCTGCCCGTGCTCACCGCGCTCCTGCTGGCGAGCTTCGCCTACCGCCATCGCCGAGATCCGCTGTTGTGGCACGCGGTTGCGTTCTTCTCGGCGAGCCTCTTCTTGACTCCGCCGTTCGTCGGCTATCTGGACAACGTCCTGTGTCTCTTCTTCTTGGCCGCGTCGCTGAGCTTTCTGACTGGGGCGCGCACCTCGTGGTCCGCGCGCGTGGCGTTCGGCGGCTTCTTGCTGGCTGCCGGTCTCACCCACCCGACGACGCTCGTGTTCTTCGGCTTCTCGCTCGGCCTGATGTCGGTCGCGAAGCTGTTGTTCCGTAGGTTCGACTTCCGTGCAGTGGTGCGCGAGGACCTGCCGATGCTGTTGTCGGCCCTGGTCGCGGCGGTTGCGACCTACGCCATCTGGACGGTCGGCATCTGGGGAGAGCCCTCCCCGCTGGCGGATGCGGCCCTTGCGCCCCCCTACGACAGCGACTTCTTCTTGAACCGGATGGGGCTGTGGGTCAATGCGATGCGGCCGTTGGTGAACGGGCCGCTGCTGCTAATCGGTGTGGTGGGCATCCTCGCCGCGGGGCGACGCTGGGTCGACGAGGATCTCGCGCGCGTCTCGATTCTGTGGCCGGCGCCCCTGGCCGGCCTGTTCGGGTTCATCGGGGGCCTGACCTATCCCTACTACCGCTTCTTCAACACCACGCTGGCCTGGGTGCTGCTGGTGGGCCTCGGCGCCTACTTCCTCCTTCGTTTCCTGATGTCGAAGTCGATGATCGCGGCCATCGCCGGGCTCGTCGTCCTGGCCTTCGTCGTCGCCACGAACTTCACCACCGGCTTCGAGCTCACGGGCTGGAACAACGCCCAAGGCGGCTGGATCAACGCCCAGACGCGCACCGATCTCGAGGCGCTCGAGGCTCGTCTTGCCGCCGTCGACGAGGACACCCCCGTGATCTTTGCGATCGACCAGGAAGACCGAAACCAGCAGATCTGGGGCTACACCAAGCTGTCCGGTAACACCTCCCGCTACGGGCTGCCCGACGGGATGGTCGATCAGGGCTACATGTATCTCGGCTCGCTCGAGAACCTGTTGCAGGAGGCTGCGACCGACCCCGAGGGAGGGGCGATCGAGCAGGGCTCGTGCGACCCCGAGGAGGCCGAGGACGCGCTGTCGGGAGACATCTACACCGCGCTGTCCCGGGAGACCCTGTGCGACATCCAGGAGAACGCCGAGGGCGCGCCCATCGTGGTCGTTGCCAATGCGTTCAACTCGAGCGGGTTCAACGCCGAGGTGGCTTCCGGGACCGTCGAGGGCGCCCCGAACCTGGTAAGCGACGGTGAGGTCTGGGCGGTCGCGGACGGCGAGGTGTCGGTGGTTCTCGGCGGAGAGCTTCCCGCGGCGGAACCGACCGGGGGCGACTCGTCGCCGCTGCACCTGTTGCAGGTGATCTTCGGCTTTCTGCTGCTCCTGGTGCCGGGCGTCCTGGCGTTTCGGTTCTTCCTAGCCGACGGCGAGCCCGTCGCGGAGGGGCTGGGCATGGTGCCGGCGCTCAGCATCTTGATGCTGTCGCTCGTGGGCATGATCTTGCTGGCCGTGACGAGAGTGCCGCTCGGCACCGTGCTGTCCTACGTCACCGTGGTCGTATCCATCGCGCTCGCCGCCGTGTTGTTCTTGCGCGCGCGTCGGACACCTGCGGTGACTCACTAAGTACTCCGTGGCAGATTCGGCGGTTCTCGGCCGCCTCGACAGATTGCCCGCCGAGACTCGAGGGCCCAAGACGCGTCTGTTGTGGGTGGTCGTCTTCGGTGCTCTTACGGTCGGAGTGGCGGCCTGGGCGATCGCCGGGATCTATCCGAGCGTCATCGCGCTGTGGGCCTTTGTCGTCGCCGCGGTCGCGCTGACGTTGGTGCTCCCGCTGCCGTACGCGTTCGTCGCCCCGCTGTACGCCGGGGTGTTGGGCTGGCTGGTGGACATGCTTCCGCTGCTCATCCTCGCGGCCTGGACGACCGTGGTGCTCCGATGGATGTGGAGCCTGTGGCGCGACCGCCGCATGCCGCGCGGCGGTCGCTGGATCTGGCTGCCGGTGGGGCTGCTGGTGTGGACCGGATTCGGGGTCGTCCCGATTGCGCTGAGCGGATTCGAGGACTTCAAGCACTTCCTGCTGCTCGCCGGCATCCAGTTCGTCGCCAGCGGCACGCTGGTAGCAGTCGTCGATCTCTTCGCGGACGTCGATAACCGGGCGCGCGTCGTCGCTTCGCTCGCGTTGTTCGTCACCATCCTCTCCGCCGCGGTGTTCCTGCAGTGGATCGGCGTCCCGGTCGAGTCGCTCCAGGACTCGACCGCTCGTCGCACGGTCGAGGCGGCCTACGGTCTCGACTCCTTTCCCAACAGCGTGGGCATGATCAAGTACGCCCGCTCGGTCGAGGCCGGATCGGACGAGCTGCGCCGCGCGCTCGAGGAGCTCGGTCGAAACACGGACGGCCTGCCCCCCTACGAGGTCTTCCGCCCGAGGTTCCAGGCCTTCGAGAACTCGCTGGTGGTCCGCTTCGGGGGCAGCGCTCGGTCCTATGCGGGTGAACTCGCGGGGCTCGACATCCGCCTGTTGTACGACAACATCGGGCTGGCGCCGGCCAACACCGTGCCCCGGCTTCGCAGCTTCCCGCGCAACGCGCTCACCTACGCGGGGGTGTGCGCCGCGCTGTTTCCGATGATGCTGTGGCTCGCATGGTCCTACGAGGGGCGGAGAAAGGTGCTGGGCTATCTCGGAGCGGTCTCGTGCCTGTTCGGGTCCGCGTTCTCGCTCGCGCGCGGGTCCTGGGTCGCGATCCTCATCGGGATCCTGTACCTGCTGGTCGTCGGCGTGCTCGAGAAGCGGCGGAAGATCGAGCTCGTTGCGTGGTTCCTCGCAGCCGCGGTGGTTCTCGCAGGGACCTTCTTCGTGAAATACGGAGTCGATCCGGTGACCGGCCGGGCCGGCGGAGGGGCGAGCGTCGCAACCCGCCAGAACCTCTACGGCGACACTCTGGATGCCCTGAAGGACTACCACCTCGTCACCGGATACGGGACGGAGCGCCCGCGCCTCGAGACGGGAGGAGTCCGAGAAGGCGCGGCGGGTGGGGAGTACGTTCCGCGGGCGGGAACCCACTCCACCTACCTGAACTACCTGTTCCGAGCGGGTGTGGTGGGTGTGGTCCTGATCGCGGCGGTCTACCTTCTGGCGGCGTTCTCCGCACGCGCTGCGGCGCGCCTGCGCACCGGGAGAGAGCGGCTGTTCGCGACGCTCATCACCGCGTCCATCGTTGCCGCCGCCGCTCACGCGGTGATCCTCAGCCTCTACGTCGAGCCGACCTACACCTTGACGGTCACGCTCCTCCTCGGGCTCGCCACGGTTGCGGGATCGAATCTCGACGCGTCGTGGCTCCCGTGGAGGAGCAGGCCCGCAACCGACACTCGCAGATGAGCGACCCCGACTACCCGCGCCGCGGATTGACCGAGGAGGCACGCGACGACGTCAGGACCGTGGCGAAGGGCGGCGCCGTGCAGGTGGCCGGCCAGATATCGCAGCGGGGGCTGTCGTTCCTCTTCACCTTTATAGCCCTGAGGGCGATCGGCGCCGTCAACTACGGGCTCTATCGCATCGTCGTGCAGGTGCTCGCGATCGCCGCCCAGATCGCGCTGGCCGGCTACAACTACGCCGCGATGCGCTGGATCGCGCGCGCCCGCGCCACTCAGGACCCCGGCGGGGTCAAGGGAGCGGCGCGCGTCGGGATCAACGGCGCCGCCGTGGGCTCGGCGATCGTGGTCGTGGTGTTGCTGCTGGGGGCCGGTCCCATCATGTCGGCGTTCGGCGACGATCCCTCTCAATCCGAGGATCTGACCGGTCTGCTGCGCATCGGCGTCCTCTACGTTCCGCTCTTCTCCTTGATGCAAGTGCTCCGTTATTGCACCCAGGCCTACAAGACGATGGTGCCCTCGGTCGTGGCGGGCAACATCGTCCAACCCGTCTTCCGCTTCGTGGTTGGCTCTGCCATCCTGGCCTTCGGCGTGTTCGTCGTCGACGCTTCGAGAGAGGTCTTGACGATCGCGACGCTGCTCACCCTGGCGCTGAGCTACGGAGTCGGAGCAGTCGTGGCGGGGTGGTACTTCCGAAGGCTGCTCGAACCCAAAGAGCGCACCGCCGTAGCGCGAGGCGATGGACGAGCCATGACGAGGTTCGCGCTGCCGCAAGCGGGTGCGTCGCTGCTCGGCATCCAGACCCTCGGACTCGGCATCCTCTTGCTCGGCAGTCTCAGCGGTTCGGTGGTCGATGTCACCCTGTTCTCGATCGCGCTTTCCTTGCAGGGCCCGGCCAACGTCTTTCTGGGCGGGATCGTTAACATCTGGGCCCCCATGGTCTCGGATCTTCACGGGCGCGGCGAGATCGCGCGGCTGGGTTCGCTGTACCCCACCATTAACCGCTGGATCTTCACCTTCTCGTTCCCGGTGACCCTCTCGTTGTTGATCGTGCCCGACCTCTACGTCAGGCTGTTCGCCGGCTCGGAGGGGGCCGGTGCCGCTCCGGTCGTCGCCGTGCTCGCGATCGGGAATCTCTTCTACACGGGCACCGGTCCGACGGGTTACGTCATCTCGATGACGGGACGGCCGCACATCAATCTCATCAACTCGGTGATCTCGGTGGCGCTGTACGTCGCGCTCGGCATCATCGTCGTGCCGGAGCACGGCGCGCTGGGCATGGCGGCGGTCGACGCCGGAGTGACGGCGCTGGTGAACTCGGTGCGCGTCGTCCAGGCGAAGGTTCTGGTCGGCATCCAGCCCTTCGGTCGCACGTTCTACAAGCCGGTCGTCGCCGGGCTCGCGGGAGGTGCCGTGCTGCTTGCCGTGCGGCTCGTGCTGGGGAGCGCCATTGGGATCGAGCTCGCGGGGTTGGTTGCCGGCGCCATCACCTACCTCGGGGCGCTGAGGCTGCTGGGCCTGGATGACGAGGAACGCGCCGTGTTCGAGCGCATCAAGCTACGAGCCTTCAGACGAGGCGAGAAGCGCAGGTAGGGCCACTAAACCTAAGTGGTCCGCCC
Source organism: Actinomycetota bacterium (assembly GCA_050694055.1). Classification (GTDB taxonomy): domain Bacteria; phylum Actinomycetota; class CADDZG01; order CADDZG01; family WHSQ01; genus WHSV01. Next base: position 6,455 of record JBOGWX010000156.1, on the reverse strand, counting down.
TGGCCAAAACGCATGTGTACTTGGGGGGCGGGCCACTAAGATGGCGCTCGTGTCCGTCGATCGCAAGGCGCTGCAGAAGGGCCTCAGGACCAACTTCAGCCCCGGTCCCCGCGACTACCTCAACCGCGCGGCGCTCAGACTCAGGCAGGCGGCCCACCTGCCGGCCTATCTGTTCGACGGCGCGCTGGATCGTCCCGTCTTCATCATCGGGGCGCCGCGCTCGGGAACTTCGATGCTCTACGCGATCCTCAGGCGGTCAAGCAAACTCGCGCACTGGCCGGGCGAAGCTCACGAGGTGTGGGAGGCGGACTATCACCCCGCGCTGTCCGGTTGGAGCTCCAACGCGCTCGCGGCCTCCGACGCGCACGGTGAGGCGGCGCGGCGGATCAGGCGGAGGTTCTTCCTCGTCACCGGCTCCCGTAAGCGCCTGATCGACAAGACCCCGCGCAACGCGTTACGCGTCGCCTTCATCGACGCGCTCTTTCCCGACGCTCGTTACCTCTTTCTCACGCGCGATGGGCGCGACAACGTCAACTCGCTGATCAACGCATGGCGGACGCCTCGCTACCGGACCTACGCGCTCGAGCGCCCGCACTCGATTCCCGGCGTCGATCCCAAGTGGTGGAAGTTCACGCTCTATCCCCGGTGGCAAGAGGACTCGTCCGGCCCCCTCGAGCTCGTCTGCGCCAAGCAGTGGACCTGTTCCTACGACCGCGCACTGCAAGGCTTCGGTAACATCGGGCGAGAACGGTGGCTCCAGGTGTCCTACGAGGGCCTCACCGACGAGCCCGAGGCGGCGGTGGAGCGCATCATGGACTTCCTCGCGCTGCCTTTCGAGGACGTGGTGCGTGCCCGAGCAAAGGCGGCCGAGACGAACCCGGTGAACGTCGTTACTCCACCCGAGCGCGGCAAGTGGCGGCGAGAGAATCCACAGGAGATCGCGGCGATACTGTCCCTGATCACGCCGACCATGAGAGCGCTGGGGTACGAGACTGATGAAGACTGAAGTTCACACTTACGACACGACCGCGTCACCGTTGCTGGATATCACCACCGACGTGCAACAGTTTCTCGACGACGCGCGCGACGGTCTGTTGAGCGTGTTCGTCCCGCACGCAACGGCCGGCCTGGCGATTATGGAGACGGGCGCGGGCTCCGAGGCGGATCTCGAAGAGACGCTCAACCGGTTGCTTCCGCGCGACGATCGCTGGACCCACAGTCACGGTTCGACCGGACATGGCGCCGATCATGTGCTGCCGGCCTTCATCTCTCCGTCGTTGTCGATTCCGGTGGTCGACGGGCGCATGCAGCTGGGGACGTGGCAGAGCATCGTGCTGGTCGACCTCAACCGCGACAATCCGCAGCGGAAGGTGCGGTTCTCCTACCTCCAGGGGTGAGTCCCACCTCCCTTCGGGAGCTCGCCGGTCTATTCTTCAAGCTCGGCACCATCGCGTTCGGTGGTCCGGCGGCTCACATCGCGCTCATGCAGGACGAGGTCGTCGACAAGCGCAGATGGTTCGACCGGCAGCGGTTTCTGGACCTGGTGGGAGCGACCAATCTGATCCCCGGGCCGAACTCGACCGAGCTCGCCATCCACATCGGCTACGAGCGCGCCGGAAGGGCCGGTCTGCTGGTGGCCGGAGGAAGTTTCATCGTCCCTGCGATGGCCATCGTCATGGCCTTCGCCTGGGCTTACGTCGAGTACGGCTCGACTCCTGCGGGCGAGGCACTGTTGTACGGCGTGCAACCCGTCATGATCGCCATCGTGGTGCGGGCCCTGGCCAAGTTGCTTCCGACTGCGGCCAGGGACTGGCTCTTGCGGATCGTGTTCGTCGCAGCCCTGGCTCTGTTTCTCGTGGGCGTCAACGAACTGGTGCTGCTGTTCGGCCTCGGTCTGTTGGTGATGCTGTTACGCAACGGCGCGCGTCTGAGGGCCGGCGCCGCGTCGGTGGTTGCGGTGCCACTTGCGCTGATCCCTCTCGCCCAGAGCGAGAACGTTCCCGTCACGCTCGAACGGCTCTTCTTCACCCTCCTCAAGATCGGCGCGGTCCTGTACGGCGGCGGGTACGTCATCCTGGCGTTTCTTCAGAACGATTTCGTCGACCGGCTCGGGTGGCTGACCCAGCAGCAGTTGATCGATGCGGTCGCGGTCGGACAGGTGACGCCCGGACCAGTGTTCACCACCGCAACCTTCGTCGGCTACCTGTTGAAGGGATTTCCCGGAGCACTTCTCGCGACCCTTGCAATCTTCGCCCCCTCGTTCGTCTTCGTGGCGCTCTCTCATCGCTACATCGCGCGCATGCGCGCGTCGGCGTGGTTCTCGGGCCTGCTCGACGGCGTCAACGCCGCGGCCGTGGGCCTCATGGCCGGCGTGACCGTCCAACTGGGACGCGAGGTGATCGGAGAGGTCGCCACCGCGCTGATCGCCCTCGCGGGCCTCGGCCTCCTGCTCGGCACGAAGATCAACTCGGTGTGGCTCATCCTCGCCGGTGCCGCGACGGGCCTCCTGCTACAGCTCGCATAAGTGAGGGGACGACTTTCGGCCCGTGAGGCAGAGTTCTGCGCTTGGGTGACTAGTTACTAATGACTACGGCCAAGCAAGCAAATGGATCGAAAGGTCAACCCGCTCGGGGGATGGACTAATCCGTCGCCACCACGTCTATTACCAGCAACGGGTGATTAGCAACAGTTAGCTGGGGGGGCGGCAATGGACAGGAGTCGCGGACGTTGGGTTCGTAGTTCTCGATCTTGCTCGACCGGGAGCGGATGCCGTGCGACCTCCGCCGCGGCGGCGACCGCGCTGGCCGCGAGCCTCCTGGTGGCCGCGCCGGCGGCTCAGGCCGCGCCCGCGAGCGACTCCTCCTACTCGCTCGCGCAGTCCCCGACGTCCGGCTCACCCTCGGGCACCACGACCCCCCGCCCGGAGGGCTCGCGCCTCGGCCTCGCCCCCGGCGCGGTCGACCACGACGCCGTCGAGGCGCCCGAGCTCCGCACTCGGGAGTCGCGCACCTTCGTCACCCGAGACGCCCTGGCCCAGACGGTCTTTTCCACCGGCTCACTGAACTATCCAGACGCCGAGGGCCGCTGGCAGCCGATCGACTCCTCGCTGGTGGTGAGCGCCCGCCCCGGCTACGGCTACCAGAACCGGGCCAACCGCTTCACGGTCTCCTTTCCCGAAGACCTCGCCACCACGCCGCTGCGCTTCGAGTCGGGCGCCGACGTCGTCACCTTCGCGCTGCCCGGGGCCGCCACCACCAAGGTCACCACCGAAGCCAACTCGATCACCTACCATGCGGTCGCCGACGGGGTCGACCTCACCTACTACGTGGCGCCCGACGGGCTCACCGAGCACCTCACGATCCACTCGCCCGCCGCGGTCGAGGCCGCCCGGGCGCTGCGCTTCGAGGTCGCGGTCTCCGACGGGCTGCGCGCCGAGGCGCGGCCTACCGGCGCCATCGCGTTCCTCGACCGCGCGGGTCGCAGCGCGTTCTCGTTCGCGCCGCCGTTCATGACCGACGCCGCGGGCGCCGAGGCGGGCAGCGACCGGGTGGCCTATGAGCTCGCCCCCCGAAGCGGGGGCCTGGCGCTCGGCTTCGCGCCCGACGAGGCGTGGCTGGCCGCGCCCGAGCGGGTCTACCCGGTGGTGATCGACCCCGACATCGAGCTCGAGCCCAACCGCGACTGCTTCGTCTCCAGCGCGGCCCGCAACACGAGCTACTGCTCCGACGCGACCCTGCGGGTCGGGAGCTTGAACAGCGTGCGCCGCAGCCTGCTGCACTTCCCGGTCGAGCCGGCCATCGATGAGCAGTCGGTGGTGCTCAACGCCGAGCTGTCGCTCTACCTCACCGGCCGGGAGAACTCCACCGCGATCGAACTGTCGCTGCGGGGGGTCACCAGCCACTGGACCAACTCGGCGACCTGGAACGACCGCACCGCGACCGAGCCGTGGGACAGTCCGGGCGGCGACTTCGGCGGCATCGAGGACCGCCAGGACGCCGGCGGCGGGCTCGACGTGTGGAAGCGCTTCTATGCGACCGAGCTGGTGCAGCGCTGGGTCGATCAGCGCGCGGACAACCACGGGGTGCTGCTGCGCCACGAGACCACGGGCAACATCGTGCGCTTCGCCTCGACCGACTCGGCGAGCGCCAAGCAGCCCTATCTGACCGTGACCCACGCCCGCTTCGCGGGCAAGATGCCTTATTGGAGCGAGCTCGACTTCAAGCTCGCCGACCGCATCAGCGCCGAGGTCAACCTCGCCTCGGGGGCGCTCGGAGTCACCGAGCAGAGCTTCAACGTCGCCGGCACCGGGCTCGACCTAGACGTCGGCCACGACTACAAGTCGCTGGTGCTCTCCCCGGGACCGGCCGGCTTCAAGTGGGCCACCGGCGCGGGCGACTGGATGTACGTACGCGAGTACGGCGACGGCAGCGCGTCGATGATCCTCAACGACGGGGCGCGCGTGCGCTTCGACAAACAGGACGGCGAGTTCGTCACGCCGGCGGGGCTCAACGCCAAGCTGACCAAGAACCCCGACGATAGCTTCACCCTCAAGATGCACGCCAGCGGCGAGCGCTTCGGCTTCTTTGCCACCGGGCGGCTCGAGTACCACGAGGACAAGAACGGAAACCGCATCAGCTTCGAGCGGGCGCTCAACGACGCGGGCGAACCCGGCGGCGCCGCGATCCTGTCGGTGACCGACACCCAGGACCGGGTCGTGAGCTTCGAGCGCAACTCCGACGGCCTCTACGACGCCATCACCGATCCCGCCGACCGCAGCGTCGGGCTCAGCTACACGGCCGACGACATCTTGGAGAACCGCACCGACGCCGCCGGCGGCGTGACCCACCACGACTACAACCCCGACGGGACCATGAGTCGGCTCACCGACCCCGACGGCGACCAGGTGCGCTTCACCTACGACGGCCGCGACCGCGTCACTCAGGTGATCCAGGTGACCGATGTGGTCAACGACACCGGGCCGACCACGACCTTCGGCTACCCGGCGTCGCACGCCGACTGCAGCAACCAACAGCGCGTCACCAAGGTCACCGATCCGCGCGGCAACGACACCTTCCACTGCCACGACCACCTCGGGCGGATCCGAAAGACGATCGACGACGACGGCAACAAGACCTCCAAGACCTACGACGCCAACTCCAACCTAGAGACCTACGAGGACGCGACCCTGCAATCGACTAAGTTCAGCTGGGACGTCACCGACCGCACGCTGACCTCGGTCGAGCTCCCCAGCGAGAACAACAACCAAGGGCCCAAGTACAGCTTCGTCTACGACGACCCCGAGCACGACTTCTACCCGTCCAAGGGGATCGACCCCCAGGGCAACGAGGTCGGCTACGACTACAACGCCGCCGGCGACCTCATCGAGGTCAAGAACGAGGTCAACCCCAGCAACCCGTTCAACTACGGCTACAACACCGACGGGACGCTCGACTTCATTGAGGACGCGCGCGGCAACTTCACCAACTTCAGCTACTTCGCCAACGGCAACCTCCAGAGCGAGGACCCGCCCGGGCCGCGCCCCACCACGAGCTACACCTACGATAGCCTCAGCCGGGTCGCGACCATGACCGACGGCAAGAACCGCACCACGAGCTACACCTACGACGACTTGGACCGCATCGAGTCGATCAGCTTCGAGGATCAGAGCCAGGTCCTCTACAGCTACTTTCCCGACGGCGAGCTCGCCACCCGCAGCGACGCCACCGGGACCACCAGCTTCGCCTACGATGAGCTCGACCGCATGATCACCAAGACGCTCCCCGACGCCACCGTCATGAGCTTCGGCTATGACGCCGCCTCCAACCTGACCTCGCTCGACGACGGCGCCGGCGAGCTCAGCTACAGCTACGACAACCTCAACCTGCTCGACACCCTGACCGACGCCGACAGCGAGGTCACCAGCTTCGTCCACGACGAGAACTACCGGCGCACCGAGACCCGCTACCCCAACGGCGTCACCGAGGTGACCGAGCGCCTCAAGTCGGGGCGGATCAAGTCGATCAAGGGCATCAAGAACCACGGCGGCGCCAATCCCGAGACGCTCACCAGCTTCACCTACGACTACAGCGAGCCCGGCACCGGTGCGGACACGTCCTTGCGCCACAAGGTCACCGACAAGGACGGCAGGGTCACGACCTACGACTACGACAAGCTCAATCGCCTCAAGGACGCCGAGCTCCGGAGCTCCAGTGGAACCCTCATCGACGACTATCTCTACGGCTACGACCGCAACTCCAACCGCACCGGCAAGACGATCAACTCGAGTGTCACCAGCTACGGCTACAACGCCTCGAACCAGCTCTGCTGGGAGGTCTCCGGCGCCTCGAGCGCGTCCTGCTCGTCCCCGCCGACCGGCGCGGTGACCTACGACCACGACCTCAACGGCAACCTCACGGCCAGCTCCGAGGGCTTCGCGGCGAGCTACAACGACGCCA
>JBOGWX010000155.1:0-8167 GCA_050694055.1 Actinomycetota bacterium | reverse complement strand
AGTGGCGGATCGGCGGCGGGCCCTGGCGGGCGCTCGGGATGTTCTCGCTGGGCGACACGGTCGACTACCCGGTGCGCCAGATCCAGTCCCGGCTGACCCGCACCAGCAACTAGATCGCATCGCGCGCTGGGGATTGGTTCGTAGGCGACCAGTTGCCGGCTTTGGTTTCGGTGCCCGGCCATCTGTTGAAGCCCGGGCGTCGTAGCTCGCAAGTGCCCGACGTCGCTAGCATGGCTCGATGCAACCCAGCTTCGAGCAACGACTGCAGAGCGCATTGAATGTGCGGCCCCCTCGCCACCAGAGGCAGCGAGGGGCGCGCGATGCGGCCGTGCTCATCCCTGTGGTCGAGCGCGACGAGCCCGCGCTGATCTTCACCGTGCGTACCGATACGCTCCCCAGCCACCAGGGGCAGATCTCGTTTCCCGGCGGCTCGATCGATCCCGGTGACGTCAGTGCGACTCACACCGCGCTGCGGGAGGCGCACGAGGAGATCGCTCTCGACCCGGACTCGGTCGCGGTCGTCGGCGAGCTCGACACCTTTCCCACCTACGTGACCGGCTACAACGTCACGCCCGTGGTCGGCTTCGTCGAGAGCCGGCCCACGCTGGTTCCCAATCCGGCGGAGGTCGCCGAGGTCCTCTGGGTGCCCCTGTCCGAGCTGGACGACGCGATTCGTTCGGAGCCCGGCTTCGTACACAGGGGCCGCACCTACCCGACCGAGGCGTGGGTGTGGAACGGCCACGTCATCTGGGGTGTGACCGCGCGCATCATCCGGTTGTTTCTCCAACGCCTCGCGGACGCGGGGCTGGTCGCCTCTCCGGGACCGGACCCGTGGCTCGAGCTGCCGCCCCCGGTGTCCGGACGCGGGGGCTGATGCAGACCCCGACCCCTCAGACGGGAGTCAGTCCTTCGCCCAGCCCCAGCGTGGTTCAGGCACCGCCGGCCAGCGGCCTCGAGACTGCGGGGGCTATCTTCGCCATCGTGTTCGCGCTGGCGGCGGGGGTCCTCGGCTATCGCATCATTCGAGGGGGCCGGGGCATCTAGATAAGGAGGAACTTGCATGGCGAAGATCGGCTGGCTCGGCCTGGGAGCGATGGGCGCGCCGATGGCCTCCCGGCTGTTGGACGCGGGACACGGCCTGACCGTATGGAATCGCTCACCCGGCAAAGCGCAGAGCTACCGTGGCCGCGCGACGGTCGCGGATTCACCGGCGGAGGCCGCGAGGGCTGTGGACGTCAGCATCACGATGCTGTCCACCCCCGGCGCCGTCGACGAAGTCGTCTTGGGGCACGATGGGGTGCTCTCGGGCATGGGCGATTCCGGCACGCTGATCGACATGTCCACGGTCGGCCCCGATTATGTCGCCGCGCTCCGATCGAGGATTCCCGACGGGGTCGAACTGGTGGATGCGCCGGTACTGGGCAGCGTCGGCAACGCCGAGGACGGGTCGCTGAAGTTGTTCATCGGCGGGACCGACGAGATCTTCCAGCGTTGGAGCGAGATTCTGTCGCCGCTCGGCAAGCCGATGCACATGGGCCCACTCGGGTCGGGCCAGGCGATGAAGCTCGTCGCCAATGCCGCGCTTGCGGGCTTGATGAGCCTCACCGGCGAGACCCTTGCGCTCGCCGACTCGTTCGGCCTGAAGGAGCAGCGCGCGATCGCAGGGCTAATGGAGTCTCCGCTCGGACCGGCGATGAAACGCAAGCTCGACAAGATAGAGAGCAACAACTACGCGCCGAGTTTCAAGCTCGAACTGATGTTGAAGGACGTGCGACTCGTGCACGACGCCGCGGCGAAGCGCAACGTCGAGCTGAAGCTAGTTCCCGCCGCGCAGGAATGGGTCACCCGAGCGCACGAGCACGGGTACGGCGATTACGATTACTCGTCGGTAGTGGCGGAGGTACGGGGCCGAGACGCGACCGGCTGAGAGCTTCCTCGAGGTCCTCAGAAGCGCGGCGGTTCCGTGTACACGCCCCACTCGTCCTTCAGGGCTTGGGTCATCTCGCCGAGGGTCACATACGCCTTGGCCGCCTCGACGAGCACCGGAACCGAGTTCTGGGAGTCGTCGTGAGCCATGTCCCGGAGCGCCTGGATCGCGGCCTGCGCCCGCTCCTCGTCGCGATTCGCCCGCACCTCGGCAACGGACTTCTTCTGCCGCTCCTCCATCTCGGACGTTATGAGCAGCATCTCGGGCATCGCCTGACGAGTACGCGTGAAGCGGTTGACGCCGACGATCACCTTCTTGTTCCTCTCGAGTAGCTGTTGGTAGTGGAACGCGGCGTCGGCGATCTCCTGCTGGAAGTAGCCCCCCTCGATCCCGGCGAGCATGCCGTCGAGTATCGAGCCGTCTCCCATCTCATCGATCTTCGCGAAGTAGTCCTCGGCCGCGTCCTCGGTCTTTGACGTCAGCTCCTCGACGAACCACGACCCGCCGAGGGGGTCGATCGTGTTGGTGACGCCCGTCTCGTAGGCGATGACCTGCTGCGTCCGTAGAGCGATCTCGACCGCCTCTTCGCTGGGCAGGGCAAGGACCTCGTCGAGCGAGTTCGTGTGCAGACTCTGCGTTCCGCCGAGCACTGCGGCGAGCGCCTCGGTCGCAGTCCGCACGACGTTGTTGTAGGGCTGCTGCGCGGTAAGCGACACACCCGCCGTCTGGGTGTGGAACTTGAGCATCCACGAACGCCGTTTCTTCGCCCCGTAACGCTCCTTGAGCCAGCGCGCCCAGATCTTGCGGGCGGCCCGGAACTTGGCGATCTCCTCGAAGAAGTCGACGTGGCTGTTGAAGAAGAAGCTGAGCCCCGGGGCGAAGCTGTCGATATCCATCCCCCGACGCAGCCCGAGCTCGATATGGGCGAAGCCCGACGCGATCGTGAAGGCGAGCTCCTGAACGGCCGTGCTCCCCGCCTCGCGGATGTGATAACCGGAGATCGAGAGCGGGTAGTACCTCGGCGCGTCGGTGGCGCAGAACTCCATCATGTCGGCGGTCAGGCGGAGGTGCGGCTCGGGCGGGAAGAGCCACTCCTTCTGGGCGATGTACTCCTTGAGAATGTCGGTCTGGCAGGTGCCGCCGAGCTTGGACACCGAGGCGCCCTGCTTCTGGGCCGCCGCAAGATACATCGCGAAGAGCATGGGGGCCGGCCCCGAGATCGTCATCGAGGTGGTGATGCCCTCGAGGTCGATGTCGTCGAACAGAATCTCCATGTCGGCCAAACTGTCGACCGCCACACCGCAACGGCCGACCTCGCCCTCGGAGTGGGGTTCGTCGGAATCGCGCCCCATGAGAGTCGGCATGTCGAAGGCGACGCTGAGGCCGGTCTGACCCTGGTCTATCAGGAACTTGTATCGCTGGTTGGTGTCGGCGGGACCGCCGAAGCCGGCAAATTGCCGCTTGGTCCACAGCCGTCCCCTGTAGCCGGTCGGGTAGATGCCGCGGGTGAACGGGTATTCGCCCGGGACGCCGATCTCGGGATCGACCTCGTCCGGACCGTAGAGGGGTTCGACGGGCACGCTCGACAGCGTGTCGAAGTCGACGTCGTCGCGGAGTGTGGCCTTCTCGTAGCTCTCTTGCCAGCGTCTTTGCAGGTCGTCAGCCATAAGCCCCAGAGTTTAACCGGGCACCGATTCCTGCATCACTGCAACCTAGAGTCCTTGAACCAGCCTGTCGGCGGCCTGATAAGGGTTGCAGCGTCGCGCCACCACTTCGTCGGTCAGGCTCGCCAGTTGCTCGGCCCCCTCGGTCTCGACCCGGCGCCTGAAACGTTCGGCGACTATCTCTTTGATCTCTCGTTCGATGCGGCGGCGCCTGCGTGACTCGAGCAGCCCTTTTTCCTCCTGCCATGCCCGGTGCTTACCGACGGCCGTCCAGAGATCGTCGAAACCCTCATCCTTGGTTGCGACGGTCTGCACCACGGCGGGCTTGTGCTCGGCGTCGGACATGTCGAGCATCTGCCTGATCTCGCGCACCGTGTCGCGCACGCCGGGACGGTCGGCCTTGTTGACCACGAAGACGTCGGCGATCTCCATCAGGCCCGCCTTCGCCGTCTGCACCGCGTCGCCCCAGCCGGGATTGAGGACGACGAGCGTCGTGTCGCAGGCGTCGGTGATCTCCACTTCTGCTTGTCCGACTCCGACGGTCTCGATGACGATGATGTCCTTGCCCACGGCGTCGAGCACCCGCACCGCCTCGGGCGTCGCGAGCGACAATCCTCCGAGGTGGCCGCGCGTCGCCATCGAGCGAATGAAGACGCCCGAGTCGAGGGCGTGGCTCTGCATGCGAACCCGGTCACCCAACAGCGCCCCGCCCGAGAACGGACTCGACGGATCGATGGCCAGCACCCCCACACTGCGCTCGTCGGCTCTGATCCGGGCGACCAGTCGCTCGGTCAGCGTCGACTTCCCCGACCCGGGCGCTCCCGTTATACCGATCGTGTAGGCCCGGCCCGTGTGCGGATACAGCTCGTGCATGGCCTCGGCCAGTTCCTCGCCGCCGTCCTCGACCAGGGAGATGAGCCGGGCTATGGCGCGACGCTGGCCCTCGAGGGCGCGTGTCACCAGCTCAGAGACGCCTGCCATGGGAGGGGATCAGCTCTCGATTGCGACGACTTCGGTGACGCCGTCGACGCGCTCCTTCAGAAGCCGCTCGACACCGTGCTTGAGGGTCACGGGGGAGATGGGGCAGGCCTCACAGGTTCCGAACAGGCGCACCGTCACGGTGCCTCCGTCTACTGCCTCGAGTTGGATGTCCCCCCCGTCCATCTGGATGGCCGGCCGGATCAACTCGAGGGCCTCGTTGATTTGCTCCTCGACCGTCGCCGTCTTGCTCACCTCTTCATCGTAACCGTTACAGCAAACACCCCGGCGGCCGCGAAAACGAGGGCTATCAGCAACAAACCCCAGGGGGCCGGAGCGGGCTCGCCGGCCTGCGCGGCCGACTGGTCGGTGCCCGGGGCGCTCGTTTCGGGGTCGACCACGGCCCCCTCGGTCACGACGATGTCCACGGGATCGGTCCGCCTCGTCTCGGATCCCGACGAGGCCTCGACGTGCACGGAGTAGCGCCCGGGTTCCAAGGGAGCGAGCCAGGTGATCCGGCTTCGACCCGCATGGCGCACCGTGCCGGTCTCGGCGAGCGAGAGCCGGTTCTCTGGGTGCGACGAAGCCGTCATTCGTCCCTCGGCGGTTACCGCCACGACCCTAGCCGGGCGGGAGAGCGCGATCCTGAGGAACGCCGCCTCACCCACGCCGATCTCCTCCGGCGACTCGAGCAATTGCACCCGCAGAGGTTCGTCGCTTCCCTCGGGGGGAGTGACCGACAGCGAACCGGTCCCGTTGTACCGAAACGTCCAGGTTCCCACCGATGGCTCGACCACGGTTCGTCCCCGCGCGCCCACGACCTCGAAGGCGCCCGTGACGCGCAGAGTGTTCCGTCCCCATCCCACGCCGACCTCGAGCGGGCCGGGATCGTCGAGCTCACCGAGGGAGACGCCCGTGTAGTAATGGTTCAGGATCTCCTGGTGCGACGCGCCGCGCAGAGCCAGGCCGTGCGCCCCCCACTGCGACATGCCGACGCCGTGGCCCCACCCTCGGCCCTCGACGCGCACGACACCCTCCTCGGTCGAGATGGACAGCCGATTCGAGGGGAAGGTCTCGGGTAGGCGGCCGGAGGCGGTCGGTCCCACCGGCGGGTAGCGGCCCGGAAACGCCGCGGGCGCATGCTCTCGAACGATCGTCCGGAGGTCCTCGGCGGTCATGCGCAGCCGCTTCTTCTTGCCGTGAAGGAGCACATCGGGGTAGTGGAGACCCGCGCGCGAGGGAACCGTCTGGACCCCTCGCAGGCGACCCCGCTCGGACGTCCAGCGACCGGAGCGCTCCAGCACTCGTTGCAGATCGCCTACCGTGAAGGTGACCTCCCAGCGATCGAGCGGCGAGGCCCCCTCGGTGGTGCTCTCGACCCCCTTCAAGTAGGGGAAAGGGCCCTCGCTCGGAAAGATCTGCTCGTTGTCGAAGGTCCGGCCCCCGGACACCGAGTGGTAACGAGCCAGGATGGGCCGTCCCTCGTACAGGACCGCGCGGCCGGCGGTGGCTCGGACGGCGTCGACCCAGCGTTGTCCGTACGGCTGCTCGAGGATGGCCGCCCCCGAGAAGACCTGGCACTCCACCGAGGAGCAGATATCGAATCCATAGGTTGCCGCGGCGCCCGCAGGGGGCCGCGCGAGGGTGTTGAGCGCATAGGTGCGCGCTGCGATTGCCTGCGCCTGAAGCGCCTGGGCGGGCCAGTCGGGGGGGACCTCCGCGAGCCCCAGGAGGTAGCGCTCGAGTGGCAGCCGATTGACGACCACGATGCCGTCCGAGGCAGGGATGAGCTCTATTCGTCCGAGATAGGAACCCAGGCTGGAGACCGCGGTGGGCGGCCCACCCGCCGGCACGAGGCGAGCGGTCCCTCGAATCAGGCGAGTCGCGTCCTTCTTCTGGGCCGCAACCGACGGCGCGCCGGGGCTCGCCGCGAGCAGAACCACGAGCGCAAGGCCACAGCAACCGAACAACCGACGCATATGGACATTGTGGACGCGGGAGCGACCTACCTGGACTCGAGGGAGATCTCGGCCCCCAGGCCCGAGAGCTTGGCGATAAAGCGCTCGTAACCCCGTTCGATGTGCCCCGCGTCGTAGACGTCCGTGCTTCCGTCCGCACAAAGGCCGCCCACCACGAGAGCCGCCCCCGCGCGAATGTCCGGCGATCGCACGGGTGCCCCCGAGAGCTGCTCGACCCCCCGGATGACCGCGTGATGCCCCTCGACTCGGATGTGAGCGCCCATACGGTTGAGCTCGTCCACGAACAGGAAGCGAGCCTCGAACACGTTCTCCGTGAGGATCGACGAGCCGCGCGCCTGGCTCAGGAGCACCATCATCGGCGGCTGCAGATCGGTCGGAAATCCGGGATAGGGCAGGGTAACCAGGTCGAGCGTCGTGGGGCGGCGATCCATGCGCACGCGCACCCGTCCCTCGCCCCTGGTGACCTCGGCTCCCGCGTCCTCCAGCTTCATCAGCGGAAGCTCGAGGTGAGCAGGTTCGCAGTCCACGAGCGTGACGTCGCCCTGGGTTGCCACCGCCGCGATGGCATAGGTACCTGCCTCTATCCGGTCTGGAACGATGGAGTGCCGAACCGAGTGCAACTCCTCGACTCCGTCGACGGTGATCGTCGGGGATCCCACTCCCTCGATGTGGGCACCGGCCCGGTTGAGGAACCCGCACAGGTCCTGGATCTCAGGCTCGCGCGCTGCGTTCTCGATGACCGACCTGCCCTCCGCCAGCGCCGCGGCCATCAAGATGTTCTCGGTCGCGCCGACCGAAGGAAACTCAAGCAGAGTGTTCACTCCGTGGAGCCGGTCGTCACACAGCCCCTCGACGTAGCCGTGCTCGGTCGTAAACTTCGCCCCCATGCGTTCGAGGCCCCTGAGGTGTATGTCGATGGGCCGCGAGCCGATGGCGTCGCCACCCGGCATCGCGACGCGCGCATGCCCCAGCCGCGCGAGCAGAGGGCCGAGCACCTGGATCGAGGCCCTCATCTTCGTGACCAATTCGTAAGGGGCCTCTTCGCGCAGATCGCCTGACGAGTCGATGATCAGTCGCCCGTCATCACGCTCAACCGAAGCGCCGAGGCGACGGAGTACGTCGGCCATGAGTTCGACGTCGGTGATCTGCGGAACCCGCTCGAGCACCACTTCTCCGGGCACCATGAGTGCGGCGGCCATGAGCTTCAACGTGGAGTTCTTCGCCCCGCTGATCTGAACCTCACCCTCGAGACGGCAGGGGCCCTTGACGACGTAAGCCTTCACGGGTGTTGAGTCTAGTGGGGAGCGGCAGGGCCCTCTTGGATGTGCACCCAAGGCAGTCGGGTCGCGTTGCGAAAGGAACTCGAGGGGCGGCAGCTAGGACCGCCCCTCGATGATCTCCAGTTCCGCCTCAGCGGCGCCTGGGCGACTTGCGGGCCGTGGCCTTCTTTCTGCCGGTGGCCTTCTTGCGTCCGGTGGCCTTCTTGCGTCCGGTGGCCTTCTTGCGTCCGGTCGATTTGCGGGCCGTGGTCTTCTTTCTGCCGGTGGCCTTCTTTCTGCCGGTGGCCTTCTTTCTGCCGGTGGCCTTCTTTCTGCCGGTGGCCTTCTTTCTGCCGGTGG
>JBOGWX010000154.1:0-15331 GCA_050694055.1 Actinomycetota bacterium | reverse complement strand
TGTGGCGCACGTGGTACTCGAGGTTGAAGTGCGGATCGTCGACCCACACGGGCCGGCCGAGGCCGAGCGGGACGGTGGCGAGCTTCTGACGGAAGCGCGGCACGTACTGGAGGCGCTCGTCGATCATGCGCAGGACGTCGTCGTAGTCGGGGGGCTCGCCCTCGAAGAGCGCGATGCCGCCGACGTGCATGTGGGTGCTCGGCCCCTCGAGATGAAGGAACATCTCGTCGAGAACGGTGAGGCGCTCGTGGGAAGTCCGCTCGGAAGCCATCGTTATGAGATTCTGCCACGCCGGCGTGATCGAGCTTTTCGTTGAGTTTCACCGAAAGTGTGACGTGCGTCACAGTGCGGGGATGAGGCTCGGGCTTGCATGGGGCCATGGACGACAGCCGGAACTTCAACGAGTGCCTCAACGAGTGTTTCGACGAGCTCTTCGAGCGGTGGTCGAGCTGCGTGGGCCCGGCCCGATTGCATCTCCTTCAGCCGCTGCGCGGCGAGCTTGGACAACCCGCGACGCTGGACGACGACCGCATTCGCTGGGCGATGGAGCCTCTCTCCTGGATCATCGACCGGGCGGCCGTCGCCGGTATTCCGGCCGACCGGTGGGGAACGACGCGCGCGTTCACGGCCACCGGCAATGCCCGCTTCGGCTGGAACCCCGAGCCGCTGACGCCGGAGGGCGAGCGCGGCTTCAGCGAGATCGACGCGCTGCACCTGCTGGCGCGCGATATCGGAGCCATCGAACGAGCGGGCTCGCGCGACACTGTGACCTGGTCCGGCCGTGTCTGGCTCGGTCACCCGGCGCGCTTGTGGCGCGCCGCCGCTCGAACCCTCACGACGAGGGGCGGCTTCTTCGCCTCGCAGTGCGAGTTGGTCCTGGCGTCGCTACTCCAACAGCGCCTACTGAGCGAGATGGATGCGGGGGTGCGTCTCTGCTCGGCCCTCATCGAGGCCGTGGGGGGCGAGGACTACCTCAATCGGGTGGACGAAACAGGAGAGCCGCGCGGCGAGGTCGTGTCCGAGCTCATCGCGGTCGGGATGCAGATGACCCGCACGCTCGGAAATGGACTTCGGATGTTCGACCAGAACTTGCACCGAGAGGAGCTCAGACCGTGGCTCGACCAGGGGGGCCGGGCCCTGGCGGTCGAGGCCCTGCGGGCCTCTGTCGAGCTGGGGGAGTTCGCTTCGCAGATGGGGGCGCCGCTGGAGGGGGCCTGGAACTAACGGCAAGAGCGGAAATCACAGAAACTGTCACAGACCCTCTCTAGGGTCGGGTCATGGACATCATCGTGCTTCTCGTTCTCGCCCTTCTCGCCGGCGCGTGTGCCGGGCTGGCGTTCGCTCGGTCGCGCCCCGGTGATCCTTCCGGGTCGCCCGACGTCGAGGTGATGCGCGCCGAGGTGCGCGCCCTCGCCGAACGCGTGGCCTCCGAGACGGGAGGACTTGCGGTACGGCTCGAGGGCATCGACTCACGCATGAGCCAGACCCAGTCGACCAACGCCGGGATGGCGCGCGACATCTTCGAGTCGCTCGGAGACCTTCGCAGCGCGACCAAGTCGGTCGCCGAGCAGGCACGAGAGTTCAACGTGCTGGCCGACCTGCTGAAGGCGCCCAAGGCGCGCGGCGGATTGGGCGAGGCCATGCTGGTCGAGCTGCTGGGCCAGGTGCTGCCGCCCAGCGCCTGGGCGACGCAGCACCGCTTCCGTTCGGGCGCAACCGTCGACGCGGTGGTGCGTGCCGGGGGCCGGATCGTATGCATCGACTCGAAGTTCCCTCTGTCGAACTACCGGCGCATGTGCGACGCGCACCAAGAGGCCGATCGCCTCGACGCGGAACGCGCCTTCGCCCGCGACGTCGACAATCACATCAAGGCCATTGCCACGAAGTACGTCGTGCCCGACGAGGACACGCTCGAGTTTGCCGTGATGTACGTCCCGGCCGAGGGCGTCTACGCCGAGGTCCTGCGGCTCGCGCACCAGAAGCGACCGTTGTTCGAAACCGCCATCGAGGCGCGCGTCGTCCCGATGTCGCCGCTGACGCTCTACGGCTACCTCCAGACGGTGCTCTACGGATTGCGCTGCCTCAGCGTCGAGCGGGGGGCCGAGAAGATCCTGGCGAGTTGTGGCCGGCTGCAGCAGGACTTCGATCGCTTCGCCGGCGAGTACGAGACGCTCGGGCGCCACCTCGGCAACGCGCGCGGGAAGTACGAGGAGGGGTTCCGGCGGCTCGATCGCTTCCGCGACAAGCTGGACGCGCTGGTCGAGGCCTCCGAGGACGACGAGCTCGGCCCGAAGGACGACCCACTCAACCGGCCGCCCCTGGAAGCGGTGAACGAGTGACCCTGAATTTCCGGAGGCCATCTGCCGATATATGCATGAAGTCCCTGGCGCGGGGTCCCTGAACTTCGTACCTTGGGACGCTTGACGAATCAGTGGTACGGGCCTCCATTGCTACAGACGTAACCGACCAAAGGAGCTAGATCGTGCGAAATCGCGCGTCCCTGCGCGTAACTCCTCTGCTGGCGGCCACCTTCTTGGTGGTGGCGCTGTTCCCGAGCCTGAGCTCACAGGCGGCTCCGGCCACGGCGGCCGCGCCGCGCGCGGGGGCCGTGGCGGAGTGGCTCGAGCTCGACCGCAAGGCGACCAAAGCCAAGCTGACGCCCAAGGCGCTGCGCGCGGCCCGGCCTCTGGACATGTCCGTGCGGGCTTCCCAGCTCGATCAAAGCGCCGACGGCGCGGCGACGGAAGCTTCCGGAGAGCCGGTGTCGGTGGCCCCCTCCGCGCCTGCGGCGCGTGCCGGCGCGGCCACGAAGCTCGATGCTCCCAGCCGGGAGGCGGCCGGCGCGTCGGCTGCGGACTACCCCTACGTGCGCACCGAGGTGACCGATACGGTGTCGTATCCCAACCGGACGCACGGAAAGCTCTTCATGCTCGACGCCGGCGGCTTTCCGTTCGCAGTCTGCTCGGGCACCTCGGTCACCGCGGATGAGATGAACCTGGTGTGGACCGCCGGCCACTGCGTCCACGAGGGCGGAGCGGGAGGCGACTTCTTCCCCGGCTTCGCCTTCATCCCGGGCTATCGAAACGGCGCCGAGCCGTACGGCGTGTGGTTCGCCGAGAGGGTCGTTACGACCCCGGAGTGGGCCGCCAACGCCGATTTCGACTACGACGTCGCGGCGATGGTCATGGAGCCGAACGGCGGAACCGAACTGGGCGACGTCGTGGGTACGCGCGGAATCCGGTTCAACCAGGATCCCGATCAGTTCTACAACGCGTACGGTTACCCGGCCGCGCCGCCGTTCGACGGCGAGAAGATGTATCGCTGTGACGCCGACCTCGGTCTCACGCTGGGATCCGGATCGCTGGCTCCCATGGGCATCGGTTGTGACATGACCGGCGGGTCGAGTGGCGGTGGCTGGATCGTCGGCTTGGAGTTCGTACAGTCCGTCAACAGCTTCAAGATCGTGGGCGACCCCGAGTTCGAAGAGGTGATGTTCGGTCCCCAGATGCGCGCCGACGCGCTGGAGGTCTACACCGAGGCGACCGGCGGGGAGCCCGAAGAGGACACGACGCCGCCGAAGCTGACCAAGGTCACCGACGGACCCGATCCCTTCACGCCGCTGGCCAAGAAGAAGCGCAAGACGACCATCAAGTTCACGCTCAACGAGCTGGCGGTCGTGGTCTTGAAGATCAAGAACAAGTCCGGGAAGACGGTCTACAAGATTCCCGCAACCGAACTGTCCCCGGACAGGTACTTCACCAAGTGGAACGGCAAGCACTTCAAGTCGGGCAAGGTCGTCAAGGCCGGGACCTACACGTACAAGATCACGGCCACCGATATGGCGGACAACTCGGCGAGTAAGTCAAAGCAGGTAACCGTCAAGCGCTAGCCGCGGCGCTACCCTCGCGGCCGCTCGAGATAGTCGTCGGTAATCTCGACGAGGTCGGCTACGACCCGCGCGGGCCGGTCGTAGCCGTCTGCGTGCAGCCGATCGCGCAGGCTCGCGAGGGTGCAGGCGAGCAGGACCATGATCAGCTCGCCGGCGTCGTCGGCGCGTGTCCCGCCGGTCACGAACCCCGGCCGTCCTCGAGCATCACCGCGCGGTGCTTGCTCCAGTAGTGGCGGCGGACGGCCGCCCCGGTGCTCCAACCCTGAGGGATGCGGATCGGCCGGTCACAGGCTTTGCAGCGCGGCAGCTTGCGTTTCGCCTGCTTGTTGGTGCTCTTGGTGCTCTTGGCGGCCATGTCTCTTCCTCCCATGGCCTCGGGAAGCGCGGCTAGTTGAGCCTACGAATCGCCTGTGACAACAAGTCGCGTCGTCGACCGGGTGCGAGGAGACCCGGTGGCGGGCTCGATGAAACTCGGGTATCCAGGACGCATGAAAGCGATTGCGATCAACGGCTACGGGCTCGATAACGTGGCCCTGACGGATCTCCCCGAGCCTCGGGCGGGCCGGGGCGAAGTGGTGGTCCGCCTGCGCGCCGCCGCGCTCAACCGGCTCGATCTGTGGACGCTGACCGGAGCTCTCGAGATCGAGCACCACTGGCCGCACACGCTGGGGGCCGACGGGGCGGGAGAGATCGAATCGGTGGGCGACGAGGTTGCAGGCCTCAGACCCGGGATGCGGGTCATCGTCAACCCCGCCATTAGCTGCGGGGCGTGCGAGTTTTGCCGCGCCGGCGAACAGTCGCTGTGCACGACCTTCTCGATGATCGGCGAGCACCACCCGGGTACGCTCGCGGAGCGGATCGTGGTCCCCGCGACGAACGTCTTTCCGGCCCCCGATCATCTGTCGTACGGCGAGGCCGCCGCCCTGGGCACGACCGCCATCACCGCCTACCGGATGCTGTTCACGCGCGGCGACCTGAGGCCGGGGGAGTGGGTGCTGGTCACCGGCATCGGTGGAGGGCTCGCGCAGTCGCTGTTCCAACTCGCAAGGCCGGTCGCCGGCCGTATCTACGTGACCTCGTCGGACGACGACAAGCTCGCGCGCGCGCTCGAGATGGGAGCGGATGCGGGCGTCAACTACCGGTCGGAGGACGTCGGCAAGGCGATTCGCGCGAGGACCGGCAAGCGCGGCGTCGACCTGGTGGCCGACTCCGCCGGTGGCGCGGCGCTCGACCAAGCGCTGCGCGCGCTGAGGAAGGGCGGAAGGATCGTCAACGCGGGCGCAACGGCGGGGCCGAAGCCGGAGATCGATCTCCGGCGGGTGTTCTGGAACCAGCTGAGCATCATCGGATCGACCATGGGGAGTGACTCCGACGTCTCGGACATGCTCCGGCTGGTCGCGGGCTCGAAGATCAGGCCGGTGATCGACCGCAGCTTCACGCTCGACGAGGGAGCCAAAGCACTCGAGTACCTCGATGCGGGTGAGCGGTTCGGCAAGGTGGTCGTCGAGATCCCGTAAGTAAAAGCTCAGCCACCGACCGCGTTGCGCACCGCGCGCGCGACGGCTTGGGTCGCAAGCACACCCAATACGTCCAGGTCCGGCTCGGGAGCGCCTGCCTCAAGCGGAGCGACGACGGCGAAGCAGACGTCACCGTCGTAGCGCGTGTGAGCCGGGCGCACCGAGGTCGTCACGCCGTCGGAACCACGGCCTGCGAGCCACTTCACGGCGCGCTTGTCGACGGTGGCGTGAGTCGCGACCACCGCAAGGACGGTGTTGACGGGAGCGACCTCGGTGCCCGGCGGTCGGGGAGCTAGTACGCGGCCCGACTCCGCCGACGAGCCGGCGATGGAGCGACCGTCGGCGTCCACGACGTCACCGACCGCGTTCACCACCGCGAGAGCGCCGACGACCGCATCGTCCGAGCTCGCACGACCGATGCCCAGGCCCCCTCGCACCGACTCCTCGAGGCCTCCCCATTTCCCGACGGTCGCACCGGTGCCCGCACCGACTCTCCCCGTCGCGATGTCCTTTGAAGTCGCGGCGTCGCACGCCGCCCGGCCCTCCTCGGGCCCCGGACGCGTCGCTGCATTTCCTGCGGCGAGGTCGAAGATGACCGCAGCCGGGACGATGGGAACGCGCGCGACGCGCGTTTCGTAGCCGATGTTGCGTTCGGCGAGCCAGGACATCACCCCGTCGGCCGCCGCCAGCCCGAACGCACTCCCGCCGGTCAGAAGCACCGCGTGGACCTCGGTCAGTCGCCGCTCGAGGTCCAGCGACGCCAGTTCGCGCGACCCGGGGGAAGACCCTCGCACGTCGCACGATGCGACGTTGCCCGGCGGGGGCAGCACCACGGTGCAGCCGGTGCGGTTGCGCTCGTCGGTGTAATGGCCGACCTTGAAGCCGTCGAGGAACACGGTCATACGACCGCCGGCAGCGAGCTCAACCTCTGGTCGTGTGCAAAAGCCACGGGCGGAGTCTACGAGCATTCGAGTTTCTCCTGCCCGGCGGTTCATCGGGTGCGGCTTAGACTGATTTGCGATGAAGTGCACGTCCTGCGGAGCAGAGATACGCGACCCCGAGGCCCTGTATTGCGCGCGCTGCGGCCGGCCTCTGGGGCGCGCCGGCGAGCCGCCCGCGCCGGCGCCTCCGACCACCGAGCACCCGGTCGTCTCGACGACAGAGGGCTCCGAGCAGACCTACGACCCCGGACCCGCACCTCCGGTGCAAGGCCGGCCGAGCGAAGCAACTTCCTCGGAGCAAGAGACTGCCCCTCAGGGGCCGACCTACGAGAGCTCGCTCCCCGGATCGCTTCACTACGGTGCACAAACCGATCAACCGAGCACGGGACCACCACAGCAAGAGGCCGGTACGGAGGCGCAGAGTCCGACGGTTCCCGTGCGCGATTTCGCCGTGGCTCTGCAGCGATCGTTCGTCTCCGGCGGCTGGGCACAAGCCGCCGGCGCAGCGGCTATCGGGTTCTTGACCCTCGTGGGCCTCGGAGCCGTGATCGTTGCGGCGGGCGCCATCGGGAGCCCCGGCTTCGGTACCGGCATCGACGCGCTCTACGTCTTGTCCCTGGTGGTGCTGTTCGCCCTCTCGATCTTGGGGGTGAGCTTGGAGTTCGGTTTCGACGCCGGCTTCGGCGGTGAGGGTGCGGCCTTCTCGATGGTGTGGCTCGGCGCGCTCGTCGTCTTCGGCTATGCGCTGAGCTGGGCCACCGCACGCGCGGTTGCCGACCGCGACGCGCCTACGCCGCGCGCGCAGATGATCGAAGGGGCGAAGGTGGCGGTGCCCTTCTCGCTGTACTGCTTGCTGGCCGCCCTGCTCTTCAAGATCTCGAGTGGGGGCAGCACTCTCGGAGCCAGCGCTCCACAGGCCCTCTTCTTCGGGCTCTTCTGGGCGGCGATCTTCGGGGCCATCGGTGGGCTCCGATCCGGAGGGTCGCTGGTGACCATCTGGGGGCGGTTTCTCGACGCGGTCAAAGCGAAGCGCCGCTCGGTCTACGAGGGCGTGGCGTCGGGCGGCGTCATGCTCGGCACGACAGGCCTTGCGGCGGCGGCGGCGTGGCTTCTGATCATCATCGTCGCCCTCGCGCGCGGCGACTCCCTCGACGGACTCACGGTCGGCGGGGTCGTCGCCTCGCTCGTCCTGCTCACGCTCACGCTTCCAAACATCCTCTCGCTGATCGCGTCCCTGGCGCTGGGCGCGCCGCTCAGCGGCTTCGGAGCGGTGGGACTCGGCGGCGACGAGAGCATCTCGATCATCGGCTTCGGGGGTCGTACTGCGGGTGGTCTCGTTCTGCTGCTTCTCCTGATCCCTCTGCTGTCGTGCCTGCTGGGTGGCTTCAGCGCCTATCGCCAGTCCATCGATCGCAGCAAGTTGATCCAGGTGCTCGCGTGCGCGGCGACCACTTACGCCGGAACGCTGGCTTTGTTGTCACTGCTCAACCGCGCGAGCTTCGATGCACTGGTGCCGCCGCTCGACGTCGCGAGCTCGGTGTCGGCTAACTTCTTTGCAGTCGCGCTCTTGGGATCGTTGTGGGCGGGGGTTTTCGGCTTCGCGGGCTGGAAGCTCGCGGAGATGCAGAGCTCTGACTCGCCGGGACAATCGGACGCCGGCCGGGTGAGCCGCCCGGCGTGAAGCTGTTTCTGCAGCGCGCCGTGGGTCCGCTTGCGTGCAACTGCTACGTGGTGGGTGACGAGGCGACGCGTGAAGCCATCGTGATCGACCCGGGCGGCGACGCGGACGATCTCGCTGCGGTCATCGTGGAGCAGCGGCTCAACGTCACGGCGATCATCGCGACGCACGCGCACTTCGATCACATCATCGCGGCCGAACGACTGCGCGCGCTCACCGGCGCGCCGTTCATGCTGCACGATGACGACCGGCCGCTGCTCGACTGGGTGCAGGAATCGGGGCGCCTCTTCCTCGGGGTCGAGCTGCCGCCACCACCCGAGGTGGACACGCGCGTAGCAGAAGGCGACCGCGTCGTCGCGGGCGGGGTCGAACTCCAGGTCGTGCACACACCGGGCCACTCGCCCGGCTCGGTCTCTCTGGTAACTACCGACGGGCTGTTCTCGGGCGACACGCTGTTCGCCGGATCCATCGGGCGGACGGACCTGCCCGGCGGAGACATGCAAGCGCTCCTGCGCGCGGTGCGCTCCAAGCTCTTCAAGTTCGAGGAGTCGCTGACCGTGTACCCGGGTCACGGACCCACCACGACGATCGCAGCGGAGCGCGCGCAGAATCCCTTCGTCGGCGACAACGCAAGATTGTGAGACGCGCCGTGGCGGCGCCGGAGACTAGACGTAAGGGTGAACGCTCGGGGCAGGGACCCCGGGGTAACGCTCGACCTCGCGCTCCATGGTGACCTTCACCTGATCCTCGCGCGTGCCCAGCGTGCGGTCGGTCTCGCGAAAGCCAAGCTTGGAGAGACGCTTGAGCTCGCCGGCGTAGGACTTCCTGACGTTGCCACCGGGGGCGGTCAGGTAGACGTCGAGTGTGATCCTCTGGGTGATCTTCTTCTGTTTTTTCTCTGCCATATCGCAGGCGATGCTAGCAGCCCGGCGGAGTCCTCAGAGCCAGCGCCGCCGCTTGAAGAAGACGAACAGGCCGGCCCCGAGGACGGCCATGAGCCCGAGTGCGAACCAGAACCCCGCGGTCGTGCCCTCGGGGGGATAGAGATGAACGTTCATCCCGTAGACGCTCGATATCAACGTCGGTACGGCGATGATGGCCGCCCACGCCGTGAGCTTCTTCGTCACCTCGTTCAGGGTGCCGGCTGCCTCGGCCCGGCGCAGATCCAGGATCGCGTTCGTCAGGCTCTCGACGCCACCAACCTGGTCGCCGATGCGCAGCGCGTGGTCCCTGACGTGCGCGAACAGCGGGACGAGCTTGGAGTCGGCGAGGTTATGGGCCTCCGCCTCCAGCACGCCTTCCACAACGCGCGCTGCGGGGTGGCCGTAACGGCGCAGTCTCGAGACCCGCTGCTTGACCGAATAGATCCGGCGTTGCGTCGAACTATCGTTTACGAGCGCGAAGCGAGCGCGCATGGGCAGGTCGATGGACTCCAGCGTCAGCTCCTCGAGGTCCTCGGTTTCCTGCTCGAGCTGGTCCGCCAGGACGCCGTATTCGTCGACGATAGTGTCGAGAATCGTGTGGAGGAGCCGATGAGGCCCGGCTTGGTCGTGGCTCAGATCCATCCACCGTCGGCGTGCTTCCTCGAGCGTCCTGTTCGCCCCTCCGTGCAACGCCAAGACGTAGTGATCGCCGACGAACATCGACAACTGCGCCGGTTCGAGTTGATCACCACTCTCGTCGAGCTGGTGCACCACGACGAACAGGTGGTCGGGAAAGGTCTCGAACTTGGGTCGTTGCCGGAGCGTGACCGCGTCTTCGACCGCGAGCTCGTGCAAGGAGAACTCCCGTGCGATCGTCGCGACGTCATCGTCGTCCAGGTCCTTGACGTCGGCTTCCGCCCATATCAGTCGGCCTCGAGCGCGCAGCTCCGAGATGCCGGCCGTATCCGATACCTGCTGCCATCCGGTTTCGCGGTCGTAGCAGACGGCTAAGAGCATCACAAGACGATAATTGAGTTGCGGCGCTTGCCGGCAGGCTACCGAGAGGAGAAGCAAACGTGGCAGAGACTCTGGCCCCCTACAACGTGATTGCGAGCTTCAACGACGCGGGGCAAGCTCGAGAGGCGGTTGCGGCATTGCGTAACCAGCACTTCGACGAGGAGCACATCTCGTTGCTTTCGCGCGACGCAGAAAGCCGGGTGTCGCAGGAGGTCTCCCGCTCCGAGGCCGAGGAGCTTCCCGGCGAGGTCGCAGGAAGCTCTGCAAAGAGCGCGGCCGCGGGCGGAGCGGTGGGGGGAGTCACCGGGCTTCTCGCCGGCGCGGCGGCGTTCGCCATCCCCGGAGTCGGGCCCGCCGTCGGCGCCGGCATCTGGGCCGCGGCCGGCCTTGCGGGAGGCGCCACTGCGGGTGCGACCGCGGGTGGGGTCGCCGGCGGCATCTCGAAGATGTGGGAAGAGCGTTACGAGGACGCCGTCACCCAGGGATCGATTCTTATCGGAGTGCATCACGACGACGCACCTACGATCGAGCGCGCCGCAGGGCTGCTGCAGCGGCAAGGGCCCGACCGGGTCGACTTCTTCGACTCCGAGGGCCGCGCCCTCGACCGCGGCGAACAGAACCACCGACACCTGGGAAGATAGGTGAGAGCCCAGCGAATCGCGCATCGGAGGAATGGAATCCATGTCCGAGTCCAAGCCGTATCTCGTCGCCGGTGAGTTCAAGACCTCCGGCGACACGTTCGAGGTAACGTCCCCGTTCGACGACCGGGTGATCGCGACGGTCTCCCGGCCGGGTGAAGCCGATATCGAGGCTGCCACCGCAGCCGCAGCGGAGGTCTTCGACGAGAGCCGCAAGCTGCCCGTGCACGTGCGCGCCGAAGCGCTCGCTCATATCTCCCAGCGGTTGCAGGAGCGAGGCGACGAGGTCGCCGAGACGATCGCGGCAGAGGGAGGCAAGCCCCTCAAGTGGGCCAAGGCCGAGGCCGCGCGCGCGGTATCGACCTTCCGCTGGGCCGCCGAGGTCATACGTTCGGACTCCGGCGAGATCATGCGGCTCGACACCGAGGCATCATTAGGCGCGCGCCTCGGTCTCGTCCGCCGCTTCCCGCTCGGCCCGGTGCTCGCCATCTCGCCCTTCAACTTCCCCGTCAACCTCGTGGCCCACAAGGTCGCGCCGGCGCTCGCCGTGGGGGCTCCGGTGGTGGTCAAGCCGGCCACCTCGACCCCATTGGGTGCGTTGTTGCTGGGAGAGCTGTTCCGGGAGACCGACATCCCCGCCAAGATGATGTCGGTGCTGCCCATCAGCGGCAGCGAGTCCGGTGCGCTGGTGAAGGACGATCGCTACGCCAATATCTCGTTCACCGGCTCGTCCGAGGTCGGCTGGAAGCTGCGGTCGCAGGCGCCGAAGAAGGCCATCACGCTCGAGCTGGGAGGCAACGCAGGAGTGATCGTCCACTCCGACGGCGATCTCGAGAAAGCGGCCCAGCGGGTTGCCTACGGCGGCTACTACCAGGCCGGGCAGTCCTGTATCTCGGTGCAGAGGGTGCTGGTCCACGCAGACGTCGTGGACCGCTTCAACGAGTTGCTCGTCGCCGAGGTCAACAAGCTGAAGACGGGAGATCCGATGGATCCCGAGACCGACGTGGGCCCCGTCATCGACCACGATTCGCTGGAACGCATCTCGCAATGGGTCGACGAGGCGGTGCAGTCGGGCGCCGAGATCCTGACGGGAGGCAAGCGCGAGGACCCCTTCTACGTGCCGACCGTGCTCGCCAACACCGAGGCGGACATGAAGGTTCGCTGCGAGGAGATTTTCGGACCGGTCGTGACCGTGAGCGCCTACGACGATTTCGAGGTCGCGATCTCGGAGGTCAACAACTCGAAGTACGGGCTGCAGGCCGGCATCTTCACCAACGACGTCAACCGTCTCATGACCGCGTGGCGTGACATCGAGGTCGGCGGGCTCATAGCCAACGACGTCGCGAGCTTCCGCGCGGACCAGATGCCCTACGGCGGATCGAAGGATTCGGGTTCAGGGCGTGAGGGCCTGCGCTACGCCATGGAGGAGATGACCGAGCCGCGCATCATGGTCCTGTCCGAAGTGGCGCTGTGAGGCTCGACCGGATCGCCCATTAGACGACGTGCGGTCTTGGTGGAAGGTCGCCTGGGCGTCGCCCGGCTCGATCGTGGGCTTTGTCGTCGCGCCGTTCTTCCGGCACCGTCGCGTGGTCCGGGGGGTTCTGTTGTGCGAGGTCGCCGGCTGGCCGCGCAAGCTGGGCTTCAGGCACCGCGCCATGACGCTCGGCCACGTGGTGCTGTGCGTGAACGACATCGACGAGGGCATCCTCGAGCACGAGTTCGCTCACGTGGCGCAATGGGAACGGTGGGGCCTTGCGTTCCTGCCCGCCTATTTGGTTGCGACGGTGGTTGCGGTGGTACGAGGCAAGCACTTCTACAAAGACAACTACTTCGAGGTGCAGGCGAGGCGCATCTCGGGCCACTGACGACGACGTAGGAGGTTTCCGCGGTCCGGCGACGAAGTTCTACCTGAGACCCGGCAGTCGATTGCTCAGGGAGACCAGGAGAATGAAGTCGTTGGTGCGCGTCTTGCTGTCAGGCGCCCTGCTCGCCTCGTTGCTGGTTCCTGCGGGGGCCGTGCCCGGCGCTGCGCGCGAAAGCTCGGCCGGCGAACCGAGGGTCGAGGACCCCATCATCGTCGAGTCCAAGGACGGCACGCCGATCGTGGCGACGCTGATGCTTCCGGCCGGCGCGTCGGAGGGCTCACCGGCCCCCGTGGTGTTGCAGACGCACGGCTGGGGAGGCACCCGGGCGAGGACGCCGGGCGGATTCCTGGGGCGGTTGCTCGATCGTGGATACGCCGTGATGACCTGGGATTCGCGCGGTTTCGGGGAGTCGGGTGGAGAGGCCAACATCGGTGCGCCCGGCTTCGAGGTCGCCGATGCGCGGGCGTTGATCGACTACCTCGCCGCGCGACCCGAGATCCTCCAGGACGCCCCCGGCGACCCCCGACTGGGATGGATCGGCGGGTCGAACGCAGCCGGGGTGCAGTTCAACACCGCCGCCGTCGACCGTCGCATCGAGGCCATCGTGCCCGAGATCTCGTGGGGGAACCTGGTGCGAGACCTTCTGCCGGGAGGCGTGCTCAAGCAGACATGGGACCTCATCCTCTACGGCGCCGGAGCAGCGACGGCCGCGACGCTCGGCATCTGGTCGCCGGCCGGGCCTCAGACGGGCATCTTCGCCGAGGAGATCCATCTCGCCTTCGCGCAGGGAGCGAGCACGGGGAACCTGGACGACGACCTCATCGCGTGGTTCTCGAAGCGCTCGACGACCCGGCGCTCGCACAAGGTCGATGCGCCCACACTCATCATCCAGGGCAGCGTCGACACCCTGTTCCCGCTTAACGACGCGTTCGAGAACTACCGGAACCTGGTGGGTGCAGGAACTCCGGTCAAGCTGATGACCTACTGCGCGGGCCACACGCTCGGCTGCGACTATCCGGGCGGTGCGAGCGGTGATCCGAAGGACACGAGCGACGCCCGGCCGGTCTTCGAGCAGCGCATCATGGCGTGGCTCGATCGCCACGTGAAGGGTGAGCGGGTCGCCACCGGCGCGCAGGTCGAGTGGCAGGCACAGGACGGCTACTACTACGCGGCCCCCTCGTATCCGCTGCCCCACACCAAGCGACGGTCGGTGAGAGTCGTGAAGGACGTCACGCTGGCCGGTCCCGGCGCGACCGGCGGCGACGACATCGCGGCGGGAGGGCCGGCTCCACAGACGGAGATCGGAACCACCGCACACCGCCGGATAATTCTCCGCAAGGCCGGCCGGCCCCGCGCGATCCTCGGGAACCCGCGCATCTCGATCAAGGGCGAAACCCTCGGCGTGGCGGGTCATGCGTTCTTCGAGCTCGTCGACGTCGCCCCCAACGGCAAGCGCGTCACCCTCGACGACCAGACGATGCCTCGCGCGCTGGAGCTGGGCGAGTTCAAGACCAGCTTCAATCTCCACGGCGTTTCCTGGATGCTGAAACCCGGCCACAAGCTGGAGCTCGAGATCACGACGGGCTCGGCGCAATACTCGATTCCCCGCACGGGTCCCTATCGGGTGACCTTCGACAAGGCCGCGGTGAAGCTTCCCCTGACCCGCTGGAAGGCACACAAGCGCCGGGTGACCCCCTAGCTGCGAGCCGAGATCATTCGGACCCAGACGCCGTTGGATCGTCGCCGGCCGCGCCCACTACGGCTTCTGCCTCGAACTCGACCTTCCAGCGATCGTCGAGGAAACCAGCGACCACGACCATTGTCGAGGCGGGACGCACCGCCCCGAATACCTCGACGTGCGCTTGGGCCGCCGCCTCGCCATACGATGCATCGGTCAGGTAAGTGCGCGTTTGCACGACGTCTTCAGGAAAAGCTCCCGCTTCCCTCAGGGCCTGCACGATAATTTCGAGGCAGCGCCTCGCCTGCACGTAGGGGTTGGGGTCGACCGTCCCGTCCGGCCAGATCGGTGCGGTTCCTGATACCACCACCCGGTTGCCGACTCGCACTGCGCGACTGAAGCCGATCTTGTCCTCGAAGGGAGACCCCGACCGGACCCGCCTCTTTTCAATCACCCGAACATTCTCTCCGAGTTTGCCGGGCCAAGCTCGGCTATGGAGGGCTCAGGTCTACGGCGACTGCGCCCGTCGCCCGTTGCAGGCGCCGAGGCGACACGGGGAAGACCGTGTCCGGGCGGCCTCCGGCGGCCCAGACCTCGTGGAACGCCAGCAAGTCTGCATCCATGAAGACCGGTATCTCGGTGACGTGCCCGAAGGGCGGGGTCGCGCCGATCGAGAAGCCCGTGGCGGCCCGGGCGGCCTGGGCATCGGCCTTCTCGATCGGCGCTCCGGCGGCGGCCGCTCCCTTGTCGAGGTCGACTCGGTTCGCTCCGGACACGAGGAAGAGCACCGGCCTCCCCGCGGCCTCAAAGACCAGGGATTTCACGATCTGAGCGACGTCGCAGCCGACCCGGCGGGCGGCATCCGAGGCGGTGCGCGTCTCCGCGCCGAAGGTCACCGGCCGGACGTCTACCCCGAGGGCTCGCCCCGCTTCGACGACCCGCATCACCTTCGGGTCGTGTGCCGCGGGCGCGTCCGGGTCCCGCTGCGCGTCGGCCATACGGGAAAGATAGACGACGAGCGTGGGGGCCCGGGCGCAGTTAGGTCCCTCTGGCGAAAACGGGCCGAACATGCGGTCCATGCGGTCCATGCGGTCCATGCGGTCCATGCGGTCCATGCGGTCCATGCGGTCCATGCGGTCCATGCGGTCCATGCGGTCCATGCGGTCCATGCGGTCCATGCGGTCC
>JBOGWX010000153.1:0-35729 GCA_050694055.1 Actinomycetota bacterium | reverse complement strand
GGAGTGAGAGGCCGGCCCCGGTTCTCCGGGGGCCGGCCTCTCTTCTGAGATTGGCTCGGGGCGCAGTCGTTAATTCGGCGGGGCCAGCTCGGTGATGAGTCTCTCGACGCGCGCTCTTATGTCGTCTCTTATGGTGCGCACCTCTGCGAGGGGCCGGCCGGCTGGATCAGCCAGTTCCCAGTCCTCGTAGCGCTTGCCGGGGTAGACGGGGCACGCATCTCCGCAACCCATGGTCACGACGACGTCGGCGGCGCGAATGACCTCGTCGGTCCATGGCTTGGGGAACTCGCGGCTGATGTCTATGCCGACCTCGTTCATTGCTTCGACCGCGCCGGGGTTCACATCGCTCGCCGGGTCCGAACCTCCCGAGAACACCTCGACCCGAGGGCCTGCAAGATGTTGCAACCAGCCGGCCGCCATCTGCGAACGCCCGGCGTTGTGCACGCACAGGAAGACGACACGGGGTGCATCGGTGGTCACGCGTGGTCCTCGACTTTCACTAGAGATGTCAGGCTCGACTTCAGCTGCCCGGTTTGATTGCCTTGACGGTCGCCGAGTGCATGCCATCCGTCACCTCGTGGGTTGCGTCGACCGCCACTTCGGAGAAACCGGCAGTCTCGAGACCGGACCGGTACTCAGCGAACGACAGAGCACCGGCGATGCACCCTACGTAACTGCCGCGCCGGGCGCGATCCTCGGACGACAGCTCGTCGTTTGACACCACGTCGGTGATGCCGACCCGTCCGCCGGGCTTCAGTACGCGGAACATCTCGGCAAAGACCGCCGGCTTCTCGATCGACAGGTTGATCACACAGTTCGAGATGACGACGTCGACCGTCCCGGCGGGAAGCGGAATCGACTCGATGTAGCCCTTGAGGAACTCGACGTTGTCCACGCCCGCCTGCTCTTGGTTGCGCAGCGCGAGCGCCAGCATCTCATCGGTCATGTCGAGGCCGTAGACCTTGCCGGAGGGACCGACCCGTTGCGCCGAGAGGAGTACGTCGATGCCGCCTCCCGAACCGAGGTCGAGAACCGTCTCGCCCTCGTTGAGAGCGGCTACCGCCATAGGATTGCCGCAGCCCAGGCTTGCGAGTACGGCGGCTTCCGGCAGCGAATCGCGCTCGGTGAGGCCGTAGAGCTCTGAGCCGAGTGAGCCGGCGTGGGGTCCACAGCAGGAGCCTGCGTCACCCCCGCAACAGCCAACCTGTGGATCCTCGGCGTGGCGCCCTTCATCGGTGACCGCCTGAACGGCCTCTGCGTATCGCTGCCGTACCTGCTCGCGCAGTTGGCTCATGATCCAGTTCCTTTCTGCCCGACGACATCGCCGAGAAGCTGTAGTGCACGATCGTTGATCGAGTAGAAGGCCCACGTCCCGCGCTGCTCGCGCGCCAGCAGGCCGGCCGAGACGAGTTTCTTCAGATGATGGCTCAGGGTGGGCTGCGAGACCTCGAAGCCCTCGTTCAGCTCGCACACGCACACGGGCTCGGAGCTGCCGGCGAGCAGGTTGACGATGCGCACCCTGGTGGGGTCGGCCAGCGCCTTGAAGAGAGCGGCGGTCGCGACCGCTTCCTCATGGGAAAGTCCTGCACCGAGCAGAGGTGCGCAGCATCCCGAAGCGCTGGTGTCGGCGGAGGCGAGCGTGGTCATGTGTCTGTCCTTTACATCGATGAGTATCGATATAGGAACACGTACATCGACGTTTGTCAATGTAATCATCGCCCGAGATCGGATCAGGGGGTCCCTCGGGGCTTCTTGGGGGCTCTTCCCGATGTGGGCGCCCCTCGGAACCCGCAGCATGGGCTTGTCCGACGACCCGAAAAGCAAGAGCTCAAAGGAGTCGCAGTCATGAACGCAAGCAGAACGGGGCCAGGGTCCCGGCGCATGGTCGGCCGGCTCGTGGGGGCCGGGATCGCGGCCCTCGGGTTGGCCGCGTGCCACTCGTCCGAACCTGCTGGCGACGTTGCCCGGGGTCCGGGAAGCCGCGGGGGTGCTATCGAAGTCGCGGTGGACGGAGATCAGGAGTTCGCGCCGGGAGTGCTCGAGCTCGACGCCGGCGAGGAGGTCACCATCGAGGTGACCAACGACGACGACAGCGCGCACGACTTCGCAATCGAATCTCTCGAGCTCAACACCGGACCCCTGGAGGCAGGCGAGGTCGCCACTGCGACGTTCACCGTTCCCGATGACGACGTCGAATTCGTCTGCACCTTCCATTCCGACATGACGGGGCGCATTGAAATCAGGTAGCTCGCTAAAACGATGGGAAGGTCTCGGACCGGCCGCTTAGATCTTGCGCCAGTCGGTCTGCGCGCCGTAGGTGCCGTCGGGATAGGACTCGATCCTGTAGTCCTCGAACAGCATCGGCTCGAGCAGCCGCAGCGCCAAGAAGATCCGGAAGAACAGGTCGCGAATCTCACGTTCGGCATGTTGATCCGTGCGCATCTCGATCATGTGTCGCCACGAGCGAACGTTGGCGGAGAGGACCATGGTCGTCTCCGCCTCGTTGGGAAGTACCGAGCGCGCCGTCTGTTGCACCCGCTTCCGCATGTCGGTGCGGGCCTCGGCCACGAGCCTTGGGTCTCCCTGCATCTGAAGCTCGACCAGCTCTTCGGCGACCTCGTCGTACTCGCGCGCCAGGAAGTCGATGCGCTGCTCGAAGCGCTTGTGCAGGACGGGCACATCCTGGTACTCGGGACGCTCGACGAAGCGAAGGACTTTGCCTGAAACGAAGCGCTGGCTCAGTTGCGAGAAGGCCGTCCCGGCACGATGACGAACGACCTCATGAGTTATGGCGCGCGACACGCCGAAGAGAAAGAAGGAAAAGACGGGATGCTCGAACACCGAACCGTGTCCCGAGGACGAGAGGTTGTCGAAGTAGCGCTGTGCGTTCTCGTTGTAGGTGCGCTTGGGGCCGAAGCTCGAGTAGCAGGTCTGTCCGGCCGTTTTCAGCAGGAGAGAGCCGGGAGGGAGCGGGGTTGGATCCTCGAGGTAGCCGTCGAAGCCGAGCTCCTCGCCGTAGCCCTCGAGAAAGGGGCGAAGGCCCTGGATGTTGACGTCTGGTTTGGAGATCAGCACCACGCCGGGGTGCCGCAGGTAGGGTGTGCCCCCCTCGGTGTGGGCGACATCGCTGTGCAGGGCGGGCCAGCCATCGGTCTTGGTGCCACCGAGCTTCTCGTAGAGGGTCAGAGGGTCCATCGCCCCAAGGTACCGCTTCGGATCGTCTCAGTACTCGACGTCGATGTCGGCGACTGCCTTCGGCACCGCACCGATGACGCCCTGAAGCTGCATCAGCTTCATCATGTTTCCCGAGACCTTCAGCTTGCCCTGCATGAAGGCCTGTTGGGCATTGACCTCGCCCTTCTGAAGCCCCGCCGCGGTGTCGTAGTTCTGGGTGATCGTGGCCTCGGGCCCCTCGATCTCGCCCAGGGACACATCCGCCGTGCCGTTGTCGAGCACGAAGTAGTACTTCACGTCTCCGCCGTCCACATCGGTGACGATCTGCTGCAGCTTGGCGGCCTGGCCGCTTGCCGCCGACTTGAAGTCGTCGGACGAGTTGAGCGCGTCGGTCATGGTCTCGGCCCATTCCTGGGACAGGAACTTCACAGCCACGGCGGGGTGCCTCCTTGGTGATCGTGGTCGGTCTTCGCTGGCTGCGAAACATACCCTGTATGTAATGCACGCCAATGCAACCCCTCCGCCCCGCCCGGCGGCCACCCTGGTGATTCTCAGGGACCGGCCGCAGGGACCTCAGGTGCTGCTGACCCTTCGACCCCAATCGATGCGCTTCATGGGAGGGGCGATCGTGTTTCCCGGAGGCGCCGTTGCGGACGCGGACCGAGACGCCCGGTGGGAGGGCGCTTCGGGTCTCAGTCGGTCAGAGGCGGCGGCCAACCTCGACATGGAAGACGAGGCCGCCGCGCTCGGGGCGTACGTCGCCGCGTTGAGAGAAGCCTTCGAGGAGGTCGGATTCCTGCTCGTCCATGGATCGCAACAGGGGGCCGCGCGCGAGCTTTCGGACGACCCCGCGCGCTGGCTCGAGCGTTGCCTGGAGTTGGGGGTCACCCTTCGGACCGACGAATTGGTGCCGGCCGGCCGGTGGGTCACACCGCTGGGGGCCGCCGTGCGCTTCGATGCTCGCTTCTTCGTCGTGTGCGCTCCCGAGGGCTGGGAGCCGCAACCGGATCCCTCGGAGGTCGACGGCGCATACTGGGCCACGCCCGCCGAGGCACTGGCGGAGCTCGCCGCGGGCAGTGTCGTGATGGCGCCTCCGACCATAGAGATGCTGCAGCGGCTCGACGGGCACGAGAGCACCGCGACCATCCTCGCTTCGTTGCGCAACGTCGAATGGCAGGCCTCCGGCGAGATCCTGCGCGCTCGTCTCTCCCCGCACGTCGCGGTGGTTCTCGCGCCCAATGCCGGGGTTTTGACGGGACCCGGCACCAACACCTATGTCGTGGGAACCGGACGGACGATGATCATCGATCCCGCAGTGAGCGACGATGCCTATCTTGATTCGTTGTCGGAGATCGCCGGAGAGGTGGCCTCCATCCTCGTCACTCACCGTCATCCCGATCACACCGGAGGCGTCGCCGCTCTGGTCGAGCGCACCGGAGCGCCGCTGCGAGCTCACGGCGGCGAATCGATCGCCGGGGTGGAGGTCCGGCCCCTCGCGGAGGGCGATGAGATCTCGGCGGGAGGTGCGACTCTGCGAGCGCTTCACACCCCGGGCCATGCCTCCGACCATCTTTGCTTCGAGCTCGTGGGAACCAAGAGTCTCTTTGCGGGAGACAACATCCTCGGAGAGGGCACTGCGGTTATCGCGCCGCCCGAGGGCAACATGCGCGACTACCTCTTCAGTCTCTACCGGCTGCGTGGGCTCGACCTGGAACGTATCTATCCCGGACACTTCCGACCCCTCGACGGCGGAACGGCGGTCATCGATGGGTACCTCGAGCACCGCGCCGAAAGACGCCGGGCCGTCATCGAAGCTCTCGAATCCCCCAGCACGATCGACGACATCGTGGCGCGCGTCTACGCCGACACTGCAAAGAGCCTTCACCCGGTCGCTCGCTTCCAGGTCGCGGCCATGCTCGAGCTCCTCGCGGAGGAGGGGATCGTCGAGATGGCTAATAAGGTGTGGAAACGTTCCGGCGCTGGTAACGGGAAACATGGCGATGTAGCCGAAGCTCCCACTACAGTGGAGAAAGGCTGAACGCAACGGGACGGGACTTCATGATCTCAAGAGATCGACGGAGTGTTAAACGGGGGAGTTGGGGGTGGGCTCTCAACGTTGCCGAGATCATTGCCTGGGGAACCGTCGTACTTCTCGCCGTAATCGTCTTGATCTCTGAGCTCCCGAGTGGGGTGAGACTGTGGGGTCTCGGCGTCACCGCGGCGCTTGCGGCATGGATCTGGGGCTTGTTCACCTTCCTCGTCGAGCGGGCCCGAACCAAGCGCTGGATCGGCATCGCCTCGGGTCTGATCACCCTAGGTTTCGGGGCTGCGATCTTCGGACTCCTTCGCGGCTACGTGGCGTCCATCCAGCTAACTCTCGTCGCGGCGATCGTCGCGACCGCGATGCTCAGCAATCCGGTTGCGGGACTCGCCATCGGAGTCGCCGGGAGCCTGGCGTACTGGGTCATGGCCGGATTGACCGGTGGTGTTCCCGAGCTCGGCACCGGCCTCCTCAACACCGGAGTGTTTCTGCTTTCGGGATCGATCGCAGGTCTGCTGGCGCGCGAGGTGAGAAAGCAGTTCCACGGCCAGCAGGAAGAACACCGGCTGGCCACCATCGTGCGTCACCGGCTTCTCGCGGTGGTGGATGCGGTCGATGAGGCCATCGTCTTCCGAGATCCTCAGGGCGCCGTGCGCGTCATCAATCGAAGGGCGGGGGCGCTGTTCGGCGTCGACCCCGACGACTTCTTGGGACTGCCGGGAGCCGAACTCCTGCGAACCATCGCTCGACGCACCGAGGACCCCGAGGGCTTCATGGAGACGTTTCAGGAGCTGAGGGACGATCCCGAAGGCGAGTTGCGAGCAACGATCGAGCAGATCATGCCCGAGCGTCGTCAGCTGCGCCTCTACTCGGGTCCCACCTATGACGAGGACGGAGTGCTCGCAGGCCGCATCGACGTCTACACGGACATCACCGAGGCGCTCAGGCGCGCGGGAGAGATCGAGCGGCTCTACGAGGAAGCGCGCAAGACGGCCGAGAGCTATCAGCGCAGCCTGTTGCCCGAAGGGATGCCCAATCTCCCGCGGGTCAGTTTGGTCGCGCGCTATATTCCCGCCGCGGGGAGCCGCGCGGTCTGCGGCGACTTCTACGACTTCATCCCCATGTCGGACGGCAAGATGGGGATCACCCTTGGCGACGTCTGCGGTATCGGCCCCTCCGCGGCCAACGGTTCTGCTCTGGCGCGCTACACCTTGCGCACGTTCTTGAGCGAGGACCCCGACCCCTCAACGTTGTTCGAGCGGATGAATACCCACATCTCAGGGCAGATCGACATCGATCGCTTCATTCGACTGCTGTTTGGCGTGCTCGATCCCGAACGCGCAACCCTCGATTACGTCAACGCGGGTCACGTGCCACCGGTGGTGTACAGGGCCGGTACGGGCGAGGTCGAGTGGCTCGATGAGGGCGGTGTCGCCATGGGTGTCGAGGACGACGCAGAGTACAAGGTCGGCCACATCGAGCTCGAGCCCGGCGACATGCTCGTGCTCTACACCGACGGCGTCACCGAAGCGCCGCGCAAGTCGAAGCCATTTGGGCAGCCTCGTTTCGTAGACCTGGTGCAGCTCTACGGAATGGGGACCCCGGGCGAGTTGGTGCAGGCAATTCGGCGCGGTGTGGACGCGTGGGTGGGAGAGGGTGACCTGCGCGATGACCTGGCCCTGTTGGTACTTCAGGTCGTGCCCGACTCGACCCTCGAGGAGCCCGAACGCGAGATCGTGCTGCCGAACGAGTCGGCCCGCCTCGGCGAGATCCGGCGTTTCGTCACCGGCTTTCTCACCGACATCCGAGCACCCGTTGAGATCAGCCAGGACATCCTGCTTGCGGTGGGCGAGGCCGCGGCCAACGCGGCACGGCATGGTCGCAGAGAGCAGGGCCGGAGCGAGGTGCGCGTCGGCGTCAAGCTCGACCGGACCGACGTGGTCGTGACCATCGCGGATGATGGTGGTGGTTTCGACATGGAGGAGATCAAAGGGCGTGAGCGCGAACGTGACCGCTACGCGGCCGGGGGCCGGGGCCTATTCCTCATGGGGGAACTCATGGACGACGTGACCTACGAAAGCTCCGGCCAGGGAACCAAGGTCGTGATCCGCCACAAGGTCTTTCCTCCCGGAACGCCCATGAGTCCGGCGGTGGCGAGGGTGCTCCACCCCTCCTCCCACAAGCGCGATACTTGACCGTCCGGTCAATTTCAACAGGCGAAGGATGATGCGTGATGGCTCGTGAGGCTGTAATCGTCGAGGCGGTGCGTACGCCGCTGGGCAAGCGCAACGGCAAGTTGAGCGGCTGGCATCCTGTGGACCTCCTGGCGGAGGTGCTGAACGAGACCGTGGCCCGCTCCAGTATCGATGCCGGTGTCGTGGACGACGTGATCTGCGGGTGCGTCAGCCAGGTCGGCGAACAGTCCCTCAACGTCGGTCGCAACGCGTGGCTGGCTGCCGGCCTGCCGGAGGAGGTCCCTGCCACCACCATCGACCGGCAGTGCGGGTCCAGCCAGCAGTCCGCCCACTTTGCAGCTCAGGGGGTCATCGCCGGGGCCTACGAGGTCGCGATCGCGTGCGGCGTCGAATCGATGAGCCGGGTCCCGATGGGATCGAGCGCTCAGAGCCCCGGTTTCCCCTTTCCCGACAGTCTCATGGGTCGCTACGAGGGCGGCCTCGTCCCACAGGGCATTTCGGCCGAGATCATCGCAGAGCGCTGGAGCATCACTCGTGAGGACGCCGACCGGCTGGGAGCTCGCAGTCATCAACGGGCGCTTGACGCGACCGAAAGCGGAGCCTTCAAGAACGAGATCCACCCCATCAAGGTCTCGGATGAGCTGTTCGAGAGGGACGAGGGGATGCGCACGCCGAACCTCGAGAAGATGTCGACGCTCCAGACGGCTTTCAAGGAAGACGGCATCGTGACGGCCGGGAACTCCTCGCAGATCACCGACGGTGCCTCGGCACTGCTGATCACGACCCCCGAGAAGGCCGAGGAGCTGGGCCTGCAACCCCGGGCGCGGTTCGTGCGCTTCGCCGTGGCCGGCACCGATCCCGTGACGATGCTCACGGGACCGATTCCCGCCACCCGCAAGATCCTACAGGGGACCGGTTTGTCGATCGAAGACCTCGACGTGGTGGAGATCAACGAGGCTTTCGCGAGCGTGGTGCTCGCCTGGAAGAGGGAACTCGGAATCGACGATGCCTGGTTCGACGACCACGTCAACGTCCACGGCGGGGCGATCGCCCTGGGCCACCCCCTGGGAGCCTCCGGGGCGCGGCTGATGACCACGGGCCTGAACGCGCTCGAGCAACGCGCGGGACGGTACCTCCTGCAGACCATGTGCGAGGGCGGGGGTCTGGCCAACGCAACCCTGCTGGAGCGCCTGCCCTAGCCGGCGGCATTCGACGGGGGAGCCCACCTGCCGGCTCACACCGGGCGGAGCGGAGGCTTGCCTCCCTCGCGCACGAGGTTCATCGGCTCCATGCAGTGCGTCGGGGCCTTGTCCTTGGCCGCCTTCTCGACCTTCAACTCGAGCCCGCAGTTCTTGCAGACGTACTTCAGCCCGTATTCACTGACGTCCGTGATCTCGGGCTCGGGGGGGATGTCACCCATCGTCTGGACGTAGCGGGTGCCCAGCACCAGGATGCCGGCGAACATCGCGACCCCGGTGATGGAGCGGAAGTACCCAAACATCTCACCCAGGACCACCACGGCGACGGCGGCGAGGCCGAGAATCATCATGCGGGCTCTGGTCATGGCGATCGGTGCTCCTGCTGCTTACGATCGGCGTCGTCCACAGCTCTGTCCACAGCTGGGGAAAACAACATCCTTGTTATTTAGCCGGGAGATGAACGATCTGCGTAAGGTGACGGCGCGCTCGATAATACCCTGAGGGGGTACCTTCGCAGAGGCCCGTCTCAATGCCACCGCGTGGCGACGAGGAACGCCGCGGTGATCAGACCGAGGCCCACGAAGAGCCATGGACCCTGCCCCCCCAATGCGATGTAGAAGGCCAGGATCAGGGCCACTCCGATACCCATGAGTCCGAAGAAGAGCCAGCCGACCCACGGAGGTGAGGTCTTGGGCTTCGGCTTCGGCGGCGGCTGATGCTGGAATTGCTTGCGCTTCGACTTGCTCTTCGGCATAAGGGGCAATAGTAGCCGAGGGAATATCCTGGTCTCGTATGACGGTGTTGAGAACGCTGGGCAAGTTCCTCATCTCGGTGGGCGTCGGCGTCCTGCTCTTCGTCGCGTGGACCTTGTGGGGCACGGGTCTGTCGACCAGTCGCGCCCAGGAGAGCCTCGAGCTCGAGTTCGGGCGCGGGCGGGCGATCGAAGCGAGACCGCACTCGCAAGAGGGCGTTCGCAGCATCGAGGTCGATGATTCGTTCGAACCCGGACCGGGCGATCCCGTATTTCGCATCGTGATTCCCAAGATCGGCGTGCGTAACATGGTGGTCGAGGGGGTCGAGACCGAGCATCTGCGTAAGGGACCCGGCCACTATCCGGACTGCCGTGCGGGTTTCAGCAAGCCCCTGTGCACCACCAAGGACGAGGTCTGGCCCGGCGAGGTCGGGCGCGTGATCATCTCCGGTCACCGAACGACCTACGGAGCGCCGTTCGAGAGGGTGGACAGGCTCCGCCCCGGCGACGAGATCCGCCTCGAGGCGAAATGGGGAGACTTTACCTACGAGGTGACCACGAGCGAGATCGTCCTTCCGAACGCCCAGGACATCGCCACCCCGGTCAGCGACAGACCGGAGCTGGTGCTGACCACCTGCCACCCTCGCTTCTCGGCGGCGCAACGACTGATCGTGTCGGCCGAGCTAACGGAGGGGTCGTTCTGATGGCATCAGGTGCCGAGCATCGACCACGGTCCCGATCGCGCCGGTCCTGGAGGTCACGGGTGCTGGAGCTCCTGTTCTGGGCGGCGATCGCCATCGGCACGGCGCTCGTGCTCATCGCGCTCACCGAGCGCTTGCTCCCGACGAATTTCTAAAGCGCGTTTCGTCGCCTCGTGAGCGGAAAAGCGAATGAGGAGTCCGCAGACCGAAGGAGGCCGTCGTGGCCAAGGATCACGGATCGAGCATCAAGGACGACGAGCAGTACGAGGCGCTGCGCAAGCAGGGCGAGTCCAAGGAGAAGGCGGCGCGCATCGCGAACGCGTCGAGTAACGAGGGTCGATCGAAGGTGGGCGAGCGCGGGGGCGAGTCCGGCAGCTACGAGGACTGGAGCGTGGACGACCTTCAGGACCGGGCGGCCGAGATCGGTATCGAGGGTCGATCCGGCATGAGCAAGAGTGAGCTCATCAAGGCGCTGCGCAACCACTAGCTTCTCAAGGGGCTGTGTTCTCCGACTGCCGCGCGTCTCACCGCCTGGGTCACGAGCTCAACTGCGCGTTCGAAGCCCGCCACCTCGACGCGCTCGTCGTGCCCGTGGATGGTGGCAAAGACCTCCGGCGTCAGGACCAGGGGGGCCCAGCCGTAGCCACCGGCACCCGCTCGCCGGAAGACCCGCACGTCGGTCGTCCCGGGCGTGATCGACGGTACGACCACTGCCCCCGGCGCGATCTGCTTGGATAGCTCGGTGATGATGTCATACAGAGCGGTCTTGTCGCTGACCGGACTGATGCATTGGTTGCCCACCTCGACATGAACGTCATGCTTCACACCCCTACGCCTCAGGTCTGCGACGAACTTGCCGGGGTCGGTGTCCGGTAGAAGACGAACGTCGAGGCTTCCCGTCGCCTCGCCGGGAACGACGTTGGTCTTGTAGCCGGCACTCAACATCGTGGGGGTAACGGTGTCGGCGAGAGTCGCGGCGAGCACGCGTGAGTCCAGCCGAGGACGTAGCACACGCGCCACGGCCGGCCCGGCGGAGGAAGCTAGCGCCTGGAACGCGCGCCGCCTCGACCCGGTCGTCTTGGCCGCCAGGATCCCGAACTGCTCGCGCATGACCGGGTGCACGCGCGCAGCTCCGTCCCTCGCGACCTCGTTCACGAATCTCGTGAGGTTATGAAGGGCGGTGCGCGCCGGTGGAATCGAACCATGGCCGGGTTCGCCGCGCGCCCTCAGCGATATCCACAAAGCCGACTTCTCGCCCAGCGCGACGGGGATCACGGGGACATCCAGAACGCCGGTTATCCCGAAGGCTCCCTCACCAAGGATTTCGGGAGCGGGGCCGCCGGCGCGCAGTCCGACCTTCTCGGGATGGGCCGGCACCAGCCACTCGGCCCCCTCGAGGCCTCCGGCCTCCTCGTCGGCCACGGACACGAAGATGATCTCCCGCTCGATGGTCTCCCCCGAAGCGGCGAGAGCCATCACCGCCTCGGCATGCATGACGGCGATGCTCTTCATGTCGATGGCACCGCGGCCCCAAATGAAGCCATCATCGATGGCGCCCCCGAAGGGGTCGTGGCTCCATTTGTCCTCCTCGACACCAACGACGTCGGTATGGGACAAGAGCACGAGCGCAGAGCGATCCTGCGGTCCCGGAAGACGGGCGACCAGGCTGGGCCTTCCACCCGGACTCATGAGGATCTCACCTTCGAGACCCGCGCTCGCGAGGCGAGCTTCTAGCAGCTCGGCGGCCGGACCCTCCTGCCCCGGAGGATTCGTCGTGTCGAGCCTGATGAGCTCTTGCAGGAGTTCGATCGCCGCCATATACGCCTCGCAGCATAGGCTCCCCACCGTTACCCTGACACCCGTGCGCCTGCTGCTCGTGGACAACTTCGATTCCTTTGTCTATAACCTCGCGCAGGCCTTCGGCGCGCTCGGGGCGGAACCGATCGTGCTCCGCAACGATGCGTCCATGGAAGATCTGCGCGCGACGTCACCCGATGCGGTCGTCATCTCGCCGGGACCGGGGGCACCGGTCGATGCGGGTGTGTCGATGGAGGCCGTCCGTCACTTCGCCGGCAGAGTTCCGGTCTTCGGCGTGTGTCTGGGACACCAGTGCATCGGTGAGGTCTACGGTGGAACCGTCGTGCGCTCCGACGTCGGGCCCGTGCATGGTAAGACCTCGTCCATCTCGCACTCGGGCGCGGGTGTGTTCGCCGGTCTGCCCAATCCCCTCGACGCCACGCGCTATCACTCGTTGTGTGTGAGGCCGGCCGATCTGCCCGCCGAGCTCGAGATCACCGCGCGCGCCGACGACGGGACGATCATGGGCCTACGTCACAAGTACCTGGCGGTCGAGGGCGTACAGTTCCATCCCGAATCCGTCCTGACTCCCGAGGGAGCGCGCCTCCTCGCCAACGTCCTGCATCCGTCGGACTAAATGGTTCGCAACGCGGCCTCGGCCTCCCGCGCCGCCAGTTCGTGGTCGATGCGACCGCTCGCCTTCGCCTTGTAGCCGCCGTAGACGGCATGACCCGCCTCCATCCAGAAGCAGTCGGCAACCGCGAAGCCGGCCTCTCGGAGCCACCCGAGCTGATCTACCAGCGGTGAGGGCTGGTCCATCGGATCGGGATGACGATAGATGTTCCACTCGGTGCTCCGGAAGAGTTCGAACAGCTCGTTCTGACCCCGCATGCGAGCTTGTTGCCGGGTGCTGCCGTCCCAAGTTGCGGCGAACAACTCGAGCGCTTGGCGCGTGAGCGGCTCGACGAGGTCGGCGATCACAAAAGCGGCGCGTCCCGAGGTTCGTCGAGCGACTGCCTCAAAGAGACGCTGCTTGCCGGGCCGATCGAGATGATGA
Organism: Actinomycetota bacterium; assembly: GCA_050694055.1. Taxonomy (GTDB): domain Bacteria; phylum Actinomycetota; class CADDZG01; order CADDZG01; family WHSQ01; genus WHSV01. The sequence goes on along the minus strand of JBOGWX010000153.1, from coordinate 22,814 downwards.
ATGACGAGCGATGACACGACGGCATCGGCGCCGTCGAGGTGCTCGAACCATCCGTCGTCCTCGAGCACAAACGGTGCGACCTGGAGCCGGCCGCTGAAGGCCAGGAGCCGATCGACCGTGGCGTTGCGCATCGACTCGGAGCCGTCCAGGGCGACGATCCGAGCGCGCGAGAAGACGCCGGCGATGGTGCGGGTGAGGAGGCCCTCTCCGCTGCCGAGCTCCACGATGGTGAACTCCTCGTTCGCGGCGAAGGGCAGCAGCGTCGCCACGGCCGCAAGTTGTCGGGCGCGCGCCGGCACCGCGACCGGTGCCAGGCGACGGAAGGTCTCTGAATCGTCTTCGTTCCAAGCCGGGGTGCGCATCGTGTCGTCCCTGCCGGTCCCTCTCGAATCGTGCGAAGGAGCTAGAGGTCGCCCTCTTGGACGAACAAGGTAACGCTGTCGCCCGGTTCGACCGTTGCGCCCGGTTCCGGGTCCTGGGAGCAAACCGTGCCGGGTTCCTGCGGGCATGGCTCGGGGGTCCCCTCCTGGGTCACCTCGAGACCCAGCTCCTCCTCGAGGAACGCCTCTGCTTCGTCGGCGTCCTCGCCCTGGACGTTCGGCATCTCGAACTCCTGGCCTTCGGATACGACGATCCTGACGGTGTCGCCCTCTCGGACCTCGGTCCCCTCGGTCGGATCCTGGGCGATGACGATGCCCTCGTCCTCGTCGCTGGGCTCGGTCACGACCTCCGCGGCAAGCCCCGCCTCCTCGATGGCGGCAACGGCCTCGTCCTGAGTGAGACCGACGACCCCAGGAACCTCGACCGTCACGATGCCGGACGACAACACGATATTCACCGGTTCGCCCTCGTTGAGCTGCTCGCCCGAACCGGGATTCTGGTCGATCACGGTTCCCTCTTCGCTCTCGGACTCCTCGGCTCTGACGCGGCCGAGCTCGAGGCCCACCTCCTCCAGAGCCGCCCGGGCTTCGTCCTCGGACAGGGTGAGCAGGTTGGGCACGGTCACCTCACCGGGGCCGCTCGAGACGAAGATCGTGACGGTGTCACCCTCCTCGACCGTTTGACCGCCCTCGGGGTTCTGACGAAAGACCTCGCCTTCCTCGACGTCGGGGTTGGAGCGGTTTCTGGCCCTGGCCTCGAGCCCGGCGTCTTCGAGCCGTTCGGTGGCCTCGTCTTCCGTCAAACCGACGACATCGGGGACATCGACCTCGGGCGACCCCGCAAGCAGATTCGAGAGCAGCCACGCGCCGAGGGCCAGAAGCCCCAACAACAGCAGGGTTACGAGGATGTACTTTCCCGTGTTGCTTCTCTGCTCTTGGTCCTCGGGGTAGTCGTCGTAGATCTCGGTCTCCCGCATGACCTGAGTGCCCGTCCCCGCGCCCATGACACTGGTCTCGGCAAGGAAGGGAGTTGCGCCCACGCGCTGGCCGGCGAGAAACCGATCGAGATCCTCGGCCATCTCGCCGGCGTCCTCGTAACGGTTGTCCGGGTTCTTGGACATCGCTTTCATCACGACGGCGTCGAGAGCCTCGGGAACATCGGAGTTCACCTCGGAAGCTCGCTCGGGGTTCTCGCGTACGTGCTTGTACGCAATGGCAAGTGGCGTATCACCGGCGAAGGGCGCGTCACCGGTCAACATCTCGTGTAACACACAGCCGAGCGAGTAGACGTCGCTACGCGCGTCAACCGGATTGCCCTGTGCCTGCTCGGGAGAGAGGTACGCGGCAGTGCCGATGACCATTCCCGTTTGCGTCATCGTCGCTTCGGCATCACCACCGAGAGCGCGCGCTATGCCGAAATCGGTCACCTTGGTCTGACCGCCGTTCGTGATCATGATGTTGTGCGGTTTGATGTCGCGGTGAACGATGCCGGCCTCGTGAGCTCGTCCCAGGCCGTTGGCCGTGTCGCGCGCTATCTCCGCCGCGCGCTCGGGCATAAGTGCGCCGTCCTCATCGATGACCTCGGAGAGTGAGCGGCCGTCGATGAGTTCCATGACTATGAAGTAGCGGTTGTCCTCGTCGCCGTAGTCGTAGAGCGCCACGATGTTCGGATGGTTGAGGCCGGCTGCGTTCTGCGCCTCGCGCCGGAAGCGTTCGACGAAGGACCTGTCGCTCGACAAACGTTCGTTGAGAACCTTGAGAGCCACCTCGCGGCCCAGCAACTCGTCGCGCGCGCGAAAGACGCGCGCCATGCCTCCCGTTCCCAGAAGACCGAGCACGCGGTACCGGTTCCCGTAGAGCTCGTCTGTGGTGGTCAATCCTCGTCCTTGTCCTTCAGGCCCTTGGCCTTTCCCTGCGACTCGCCGGGACCCTTTCCGGGAGGCGGCCCGGGTGAGTCATCCTCCTCGTCGTCCTCGCCATCGCCATCGTCGTCCTCGCCATCGCCATCGGTGTCCTCTTCCGGGCCCGTGCTGACCGTCAGCGTAACGGTGTCACCGCGCGTAACCGTGGAGCCGGGGGCCGGGCTCACCTCCGATACGACGCCGGGAGTCGGGAAATCGTTGCTCGGTTCGTCCGATCTCTCCACTACCAGTCCGAGCTCGTCTACCAGGCGACTCTCCGCCTCCTCGAATGGTTGCCCCACGAGATCGTCGGGCACCTCCACAGCGGGCGGCTCTTCGGCGGGCTGCTCCGCTGCGCCTTCACCCCGACCACGCTGGGCGCCTCGTGGTTCCTCGTCCCCTGTTGTCAGTCGCCAGGCCAGCAGCAGGATGGCGATGACTATCAGCGCTGCAAAGGACATCAAGACCACGCGTCCCACGCGCTGGGCATCCCAGTCACGGGTCAACGCACCGTGTGACGCGGTAGCCTCATCCGCTTCCCGCAAGACGGCAGTCGAACCGGGTCCCGCTAGTAGCGTGGTACTTTCCGCTCCCACCGCGGCTCCCGCGAGGCCATGCGCGGCCGCAGGGTCGAACTCGCGACGCAGCGCCTCGGCCATGGCGTGTGCGTCGGGAAAACGCTCGGCCGGGTCTTTGGCGGTGGCGCGTTGGACGATCGCATCGAGTTGCGGCGAGACATCGGGGTTGACGCTGCTGGGGGGTGGCAGCTGATCGGACATGTGACGCATCGCAATCGCGACCGGCGAGTCGCCGGTGAAGGGCACTGTCCCGACGAGCATCTCGTAGAGCACGATTCCTGTGGAGTACTGGTCCGTTGAAGGCCCGATGGTTCCACCCGAGGCCTGTTCGGGAGAGAGATAGTGAGCAGTACCAAGAACCGATCCCGCGGCGGTCAGCGTCGCGTCGCCCACCGCCCTAGCAATGCCGAAGTCGGTCACCTTCACCTTTTCCCGGGGGCCGATCGACGGGCGGTCGTCGGTGGTCACGATGATGTTGGCGGGCTTGATGTCGCGGTGGATCACCCCTGCGGAATGCGCATGCTGGAGTGCATCCAGCGTTCCCGCTGCGATCAGCGCCGCGCGCTCTTGACCGAAGGGGCTGTCTGTTCGCATCAGTTGCGAGAGGTCCTTGCCATCGACGAACTCCATGACGATGAAGTAGTGGTTCTCCTCCTCGCCGTAATCGAAGACTCCCGCGATGTTGGGGTGCGACAAAGCCGCGACGGCGCGCGCCTCGCGCCTGAAGCGCTCGACGAAGCGGGGGTCACCGGCCAGTTCGTCGCGCAGCATCTTCACCGCGACGGTGCGACCCAGCCTTTCATCGGTGGCCTTGTGAACGGCCCCCATACCCCCGGCGGCGATCGTCTCGACGAGGACGTAGCGTTCCGCCAGCTTCGTTTGATTCACCAGCCGCGGATGCTTTTGTCGGTTTCGATCAGGGCGCGCGCGATGGGCGCGGACACCTGCCCACCGGTTGCCTCGGAGCCGAAGGATCCACCGTTTTCGACGATGACTGCTACGGCTATTTGGGGATCGTCGCCGTTGGGACCGGCGTAGCAGATGAACCAGGCATGCGGACTGGCATCCTCGGTGGTCTCGGCCGTTCCGGTCTTCCCCGCGACGACGACACCCGGGATCTGAGCGGCTGTGCCCGTTCCGTTCTCGACGACGTTGCGCATCAGGCCTCCGAGGGTGTTGGCGGTCGAAGAAGAGATCGCCTGCCCAAGTGTCTCGGGACTGAAGCGTTCGACGATCCCTCCGGCCGGATCGACGATCTCGTCGGCGAGGCGGGGCCGAGGTACGTCTCCGTCGTTTGCGATGGTGGCCGCCACGAGCAGCATCTGCAGCGGCGTCGCCACAACGTCTCCTTGTCCGATCGCGCTCAAGGAACGGCGTGGAAGGTTGTCCTCGTCCGCTTCGACGAAGTTGCTGGCCTCGCTGCGGAGATCGAACGGTATGGCCGAGTTGAATCCAAAGGCGGCGGCCGTGTCGGCGATCTCCTGGGGGATCTCTTGACCCAATTGTGCAAAGGTCGTGTTGCAGGAGATCGTCAGAGCTTGCTCCAGTGCGATCTGCCCACCCCCCGCGCAGGTGCCTCCCGAGAAGTTGTTGATCGGCGCACTCGTCTGCGGCGGTACGAAGCCGTCGGGATCATCGAAAGTGGAACCGGGGTTGAACTCGCCCGACTCGAGTGCCGCTGCGGCGGTGACTACCTTGAAGGTCGAGCCCGGTGGGTATCCGCGTTGCGCCGCCAAGTTGATCAGAGGCGAGGTGGGGGATCGGGGTTCGAGGGCCGAGCGTCCCTGTCGCTGAACGTCGGAGTCGTGTGATGCGAGCGGGGTGGGGTCATAGCTCGGGTTGTTCCACATCGCAAGGATGCGACCGCTGCCGGGATCCATGGCCACGACCGACCCGCGCTGGTCCCCGAGTTGGTCGCGCGCCACCTGTTGCATCTCCGAGTTGATCGTGACCCGCACGTTGTCGCCCTGCTCGCCCGAACCCAGCAGGCTGTCCTGGATGTCCTGCATCGAGATGACGCTCGACTCGCCCAGTAACTCGTCGCCGTAGGCACTCTCTATACCCGAGTTGCCGAACAAGATGGAATAGAAGCCGGTGGTGTGACCGAAGAGGTCGCCTTCCGGATAGCGGCGTTCGTAGCGGAAGCGCCCCCCAGTGTCCGTGCTCCGCGCGATCGTCAGGTTGTCCGCCGTGACGATGTTGCCGCGCTTGACCGAGTACTCCTGCAACAGCTTGCGAGAGTTTGCGGGGTTGGATGCGATCTCCTCGGCGCGGAAGATCTGTAAGTAGTTCAACATGACGAACACCGTCAGAAACATCGCCACTGTGGCGACTCCGACACGCCGGATCTGCCTCTGCACTGCCTATCGACCTCCGATTAGGATTTCGCCCGTCCGCGCCGGATCGGGTTCTGACGCGTTCTGGTTGCTGATCCGGATCACGATCGCCCACAGGATGAAGTTCGAGAGCATGCTGGAACCACCGAACGACATGAAGGGCAGCGTGATACCGGTGAGCGGTAGCACGCGCGTGACGCCACCGAGAATGATGAACGTTTGTAGCGCGAAGATTGCGGTAAGTCCGCAGGCGAGCATCTGCCCAAAGTCGTTTCGGCAACTCAGTGCGATGCGAAAGCCTCGGGCAATGAGCAGCAAGAAGGTCACGAGGACCGCCGCGGTCCCCATGAGACCGAGTTCTTCACCGATCACCGCAAAGATAAAATCGGTTTGAGCCTCGGGAATGATGTCGGGTCGTCCCTGCCCCCACCCGGTACCGAACAGTCCACCCGTGGCGAATGCGAACAACGATTGGGTCAGTTGGAACGAGTCACCCTGAATGTAGTCGGGGTTGAAAGCATCGAGCCAGGTCCTCACTCTCAGCTGAACGTGGCTGAACAGCGAGTAGCCGAAGGCGGCTCCTGCACCGAATAACACCAAGCCAAAGAGCACATAGACGATGCGCGCCGTCGCGACGTAGATCATCACGAGAAAGATCGAGAAGAACAGCAAACTCGAGCCCAGATCTCTTAGGTAGAACATCGTCAGGAGGGACACTCCCCACATCAGGAGCAGGGGGCCGAAGTGCTTGGGATCGGGAATGTGTATGGGGCCGACTTTGCGGTTAGCGATAGACAGGAGCTCCCTGCGCTCGGCGAGGTAAGCGGCAAAGAAGACGACGAGGCAGATCTTTGCCAGTTCCCCGGGCTGAAAACTGTAGGAACCAATTCGTAGCCACAGGCGCGCCCCGTTGATCGTCGCTCCAAAGGGCGAAAGCGGCAGGAGCAACAGCACGACTCCGGCAAAGCCGAGGAGGTACTTGTAGCGAGCGAGCACTCGGTAGTCCTTGAGAAGTATCAGTGTCGCCGCGAAACACAACAGGCCCACCGCGGTCCACACCACCTGCGCAGGACCGAATCCGTCTGGTTCGGGGTCCAGGCGGTAGACGGCGGCCAATCCGATCAAGTTGAGGGCTGCGATCAGGGGAAGAATCAACGGATCGCTCTGGCGCGCCGCCTTGCGTATCAGAATGTGCGCCCCGATGTAGCCGAGCGCGACCGTGGCAATCAGCGGGGCGGCGATCGTAAGCCGGTCGTCGACGTCGCGCGCCAGCGCGACCAGGGCCATCGCGCCGCTACCTACGAGCAGGGCGACGATTAGGAGAGTGAGTTCGCTGTTGCGGCGAACGGATGATTGCACCGCCATGTTCAGTCCTTAGCGTTGTCTTTGGTGCGCTTGCGGTCGCGCTCTCTCTCGCGCTCTCTCTCGCGCTCTCGCCGTTGTTCGTCGGCCTCGACTTGGGCCTCGAGATTCTCTATCTGAGCACGAGCGTCCTCGAGAGACTCCTTCTTGATGCCCTCGGACACGTTCTCGGCGAGGAAATCAGGAAGCTGGTTCAGTTCGATGTCGGTGACCTCGAGTTCCGCGCGCATGCTCAGGCCGGCCACCTCCTCGGGGATACCCTCGTAGATGGTTACGAAGCCGTCTCCGTTTACTCCGACGTACCACGAGTTGCGCAGCAGGTAGCTGCTCCCGAACAACGCTCCGCCACCTAGCAGGACGACGATGACGAGGCCCGCGACCAGCTTCCGGGGCCAAGTGCGCGCCGGCCGCTCGTCGCGGGCCTCGTCGGCGGCCGCGGTGTCGGTACGAGGGTGCTCTCGCTGCTGTTGCGGTGCCGGCGGCGCCGCTACGGCTCCACTGCTTCCGCCGTAGGTCATCGCGCTGCTCGAGTCAGGCGCCCGGCCCCCGGCTGGTGACGCGCTCTCCGCGGTGTCGCTGCGACTCGCCACGACGCCGGTCCGTCGCCCTCCGTCGTCGCGGCCGACATCGACGACCACCACGGTGATGTTGTCTTCACCCCCGGCCTCATTGGCGGCCTCGACCAGTCCGTCCGCCGCCCGTTGCGGATCGGGCTCCTTCTCCAGCACCCTGGTGATACCGGCGGAGCCGATCATCGAAGACAGACCGTCCGAGCAGATCACGATGCGGTCACCCTCTTGCACGTCGACGGTCAGCAGGTCCACCTCGACCTGCGAGTCGACCCCGAGGGCTCGAGTGACGACGCTTCGCTGGGGATGCTTCTCGGCTTCCTCTTCGGTCAGCCTGCCTTCTTTCACCATGCGTCCTACCAGCGTGTGGTCCTCGGTGATCTGGGTGAGCTCGCCGTCGCGCAGCAGGTAGGCGCGCGAGTCACCGACGTGCGCGATGTGGGCCTTGGAGGAGTCGAGTAGTAGGAGCGTGCAGGTCGTTCCCATGCCCAGCAGGGTGTGATCACTCTGCGCCTTCTCCCAGATACGGGAGTTCGCGCTCAGCACGAGTTGAGCGAGCGTTTCCATGTCCTCGGGATTAGCCGTCGATGAGCGCTCTTTGATCGTGTCGACTGCGGTCGACGACGCGATGTCGCCGGCGACGTGGCCGCCCATTCCGTCCGCGACCACGAACAGCGGCTCGTTCACCCAAAACGAATCCTCGTTGACCTCGCGTTTGCGACCGACGTCGGTCTTGGCCCCGATCGCGGTCATCTTGTTTTTCTCACGTTGCGCCATCCTTTCGGCCGGCTCCACTCCCCCCGCCGTATCCGCGCCCGGCCCGGGTAGTGCATCTCACTTGCGCAGCTCCAGCACCGTCTTTCCGATCTTGACGCGGTCGCCCCTGGAGAGCTCCGTGGGTGATGTGATTCTCCGACGGTTCACATAGGTTCCGTTGGTCGACCCCAGATCTTCGACCACATAGCTCTCGCCGTTCGCATAGAACCGAGCGTGCACCTGAGAGACGTAGGTGTCGTCGACCACGATGTGGCATTTCTCCGCCCGTCCTACCGTTAGTTCGTCGCCGAGCTCGTAACTCTTGCCTTTGAGGGGCCCTTCGATGACGGAGAGCTTGCGAGGTGCCTTCTTGGGACGCTTCGAAGGGGAACGGGGAGCGGGGGCCGGAGCGCGAGAGGCTCCGCTGCGAGCCGGTGACGGACGCAACTCCAGATAGACGACCTTAACGGCGCGTGCGACGAAGATGTACAGGACGATCAGAAAGACGTACTTGAGGAGTTCGAGAACTAGCTGCGGCATCTAGCCCTCGCTCCCCGAGCGGAACTCCAGTTCGCTCGTTCCAAACGAGATCCGGTCACCGTTCTCGAGCGGGTGCTCTCGTGCGAGCTTGCCGTTGACGACCGTCCCATTCGTCGATCCTAGGTCCACCAGCGTCCAGCGCTCGTTCTCGCGGCGGAGCTCGGCGTGGCGCCGGCTGACGTTGCTGTCGCTGATGACGACGTCGTTGGTGGAGAGGCGTCCGATGGTAATGGGAGTGCGCGTAACGGAGATGCGTTCGCGCGGCTTGCCGGACTGATCGAGCACGATCAACTCGGCGCCGGCGATCCTCGCGATGCCCATCCGGTCGGCGGTGTGGCTGCTGATGGCCCTCGTGGAGTCCGCGTCATCGGCCGACTTCGGCTCGCGGGTCGAAACCTGGGGGGCCTGGCGGTCGGGATCGGCCGCCAGAGCCGCCTCGACTCGAAACTCGCCCCGGCCGAGCCTCTCTTCCTTGACGAAGGCGATCTTCGGCAGGCCCATGAGGTTGAAGCGGCGTTCCTTGGCCTTGTCGATCACGAGCTCGGAGAACTCCCCGGTGAGGCCGTCCGCCATCGGCTCGAAACGCTCGAAGTCCTCGGGACCGATGAACACCTGGAAGTCGTTCGGCACGTAGGTGCGGTTGACCGAGACGGTGCGGTTCTCCTCCATCTCGCGCAGAATCCGCCGGCCCACCTCGACCGGCTGTAGTCCCGAGCGGAAGACCTTGGTGAAGAAGCCCTCCATAAGGCCCTCTAGCCGCTTCTCGATGTCCCTGGCTACACCCATGCGAGAAAGGATTATCCCCCCGATAGGACCTCCCACCCTTTACATCGCTCGCGGCGCGGCACAAGTATGGTGTTTAGCCCACCATCGGGCGAGTGGTGGAACGGCAGACACGCAGGCTTCAGGTGCCTGTGCTCGCAAGAGCGTGGGGGTTCAAATCCCCCCTCGCCCACCCCAGAGGCGGCCCCCGGGAAAGGGGGCCGTCTCCCACTAGGGGGTCTTTCAGGGTCCCCCAAATGGTGCGGAGCCGACCGTGTCTGGTCATCGCCGTGCTTTGCTACTAGAGTAGTAGACCGCCGTTTGGGTTCTCGGCCGGGCATTGCCGCCGGTCCAGGGTCCGCTCTATTGTCACGGGGCACGGCGGGTTCAGGAGGATTCGGGCCACCAGGTCCGCAAAGACAAGGGGGAGACTGTTCATGCGATCAGTCACACGAGGGAAATTGAGTGCGCTGGCCCTGCTGGCCGCACTCGGCCTTCTCGCAGGCGCGTGCAGCGCCGAGGAAAGCGGACCGGGAGCCGGGGACACCGAGGAGGGCCAAGCCACCGCCACGCTGGCCTTCGGAACCTCGGCCGATCCGGTCGTGCTCGACGGCGCGCTGGTCTCAGACGGTGAGTCCCTGCGCGCGATCGACCAGATGTTCGAGGGTCTCGTCACGCTCGAGGCCGGCGGCACCGAGGTCGTGCCCGGTCTTGCCACCGATTGGGAGGTTTCCGAGGACGGGCTGTCTTACACGTTCAACCTGCAGGAGGGCGTCACTTTCCACGACGGCGAGGAGTTCAACGCCGAAGCGGTCTGCTTCAACTTCGACCGCTGGTACAACTTCAAAGGCAGCTTCCAGAACCCGGCGGCGAGCTACTACTGGCAGACGGTTTTCGGTGGCTTCAGCGACGGCAAGACCGAGTCCCTGTTCGAGAGCTGTGAGGCCGAAGAGGACCTCGTCGTCACGCTGAACCTCACCAAGCCGTCGGCCTCGATCCTTCCGGCTCTGGCGCTGACGAACTTCACGATCGCCTCTCCGGCGGCGCTCGAGGAGTACGACGCCGACGAGGGCAGGGTCGACGCGGAGGGGATCTTCTCTCCGTCCGGTACCTACGCGACCGAGCACCCCACGGGCACCGGCCCGTTCATGTTCGAGGAATGGCAGCGTGGCGACCGCCTCGTCATGACCCGCAACGAGGACTACTGGGGTGAATCGCCCGGCAACATCCAGACGCTGATCTTCCAGCCCGTGGCCGACCCGGCTGCCCGCCTGCAGGCACTTCAGAGCGGTGAGATCCAGGGCTACGACCTCGTCGATCCGCAGGACTACCCGACGATCGAGGACGACGACCAGCTGCAGCTCCTGAACCGTCCGGCCTTCAACGTCGGCTACGTGGGCTTCAACCAGGCAATCGAGCCGTTGGACGACATCGCGGTGCGTCAGGCGATCGCTCATGCGATCAACCGCGAGGAGGTCGTCGAGGGCTTCTACGCCGGCCAGGGCGAGGTCGCCACGCAGTTCATGCCTCCGGAGTTGTTCGGCTACTCAGAAGAGGTCACGACCTACGACTACGATCCCGACGAGGCCACTCGCCTGCTCGAGGACGCCGGCTACGACGTGCCGGTACAGATCGACTTCGCCTATCCGACGGACGTCGAGCGTCCCTATATGCCGGACCCACAGGCGAACTTCGAGGCCATGGTGGCCGACCTCGAGGAGTGCTGTTTCGAGATCGAGACCAAGTCGGCGACCTGGAGCCCGGACTATCTCGACAACGTCGACAACGGGCGCTACGGGCTGTACCTGCTGGGCTGGACCGGCGACTTCGGCGACCCGGACAACTTCATCGGCACCTTCTTCCAGAGCGAGCAGCCCGCCTGGGGCTACAACAACCAGGAGATCTTCGACGCCCTGGACGAGGCCGAGGCAGAGACCGACGAGGAGGCCAGGACCCAGATGTACGTCGAGGCCAACAACCTCATCATGGACTTCCTCCCGGGACTGCCTTACGTGCACACCGAGCCGGGGCTCGCGTTCGCGGCCAACGTGACCGGCTACGACCCGAGCCCGGTGAGCCTCGAGCCGTTCAACGTCGTTACGGTCGAGGGCGGTCAGTAGAAGAGCAACCGTTCTGAGGAGGTGGGAGCGGGGCCGTACGGGTCCCGCTCCCCTTCTGTAGCGCTCGGGTAGCCTTCACTCCACATGCTGAACTACGCGCTCCGACGCATCGTTCTGACCATCCCGATTCTCCTGGGACTGTCGATTCTCGTATTCGCTTTCGTGCGCGCGTTGCCGGGTGGTCCCGCCATCGCTCTCCTGGGTGAGAGGTCGACGGAGGCCGCCGAAGAGCAGATCGAAGAAGAGCTCGGTCTGGACCAGCCTCTCTACATCCAGTACGGACGCTACATGCGCAACGTGCTCTCGGGGGATCTGGGAACCAGCACGCGCACGCGGCAACCCATCACCGAGGAGCTGAAGCTCCGCTTTCCCGCCACCTTCGAGCTGTCGATCGCCGCCATGTTCTTCGCCATCCTTCTCGGCGTTCCGCTCGGCTTCGTCGCCGCCAAGCGCTACCAGGGGGTGCTCGACAACACGAGCTTGATTCTCTCGCTCGTCGGCATCAGCTTCCCCATCTTCTTCCTCGCGCTGCTGCTGAAGTACATCTTCTCGATCAAGCTCGGGCTCTTGCCAACGATCGGACGGCTGGATATCACGCGCTCTCTGGAGCACCCGACCAATTTCTATGTTCTGGACGCGGTCATTGCGGGGGACCTAGCGGCGCTTGGGGATGCGGTGAGACACTTGGTTCTTCCGGCCGTCGCGCTCGGCACGATTCCACTTGCGATCATCGCCCGCATCACGCGTGCGGCCGTGCTGGACGTAACCAGTGAGGACTACGTTCGTACCGCGCAGGCGAAGGGCCTCGACCCACGCGTTGTCGACCGCCGGCATATCTTGAAGAACGCAATGCTGCCGGTTATCACGATCGTCGGCCTGCAGACGGGACTGCTCTTAACCGGAGCGGTGTTGACCGAGACCGTCTTTGCCTGGCCGGGGGTTGGGAGTTGGATGCTCGATGCGATCAGATTCCGAGATTACGCGGTCCTGCAGGGCGGCATCCTGTTCTTTGCCGTGCTGATCGTGTTCGTTAACCTTCTGGTCGACATCTCCTACGCGTTTCTCAATCCGAGGATTCGGTATCAATGAGCGTCGCCGAAGCCGAAGTCAAGGAGCTCCATCTCGAACAGCCTTCAAGCCTTGGTCGGGATGCGCTGGATCGCTTCCTTCACAACAAGGCCGCGATGGTCGGCGTCGTCGTCATCCTGTTGCTCGTAGTCATAGCGGTCCTGGCTCCGCTGATCGCCCCCTACGGACCAAATCAGCAGGTGGGCACGCTGGACAGTTCCGATCCGCAGGGACCGAGCTCGGAACATTGGATGGGGCTCGACGAACAAGGGCGCGACGAGTTCTCGCGCGTTGTCTACGGAGCCAGGCTGTCTCTGCTGGTCGGTCTCGTCTCGGTGACCTTCGGGGTAACCTTCGGGCTGATTCTCGGTGCCACCGCGGGCTACTTTGGCGGATGGGTGGATACGGGCATCATGCGAACGATGGACATCATGTTGTCCATTCCAGCCCTGTTACTCGCAATCGGGTTGGTGACGCTTCTCGGTCGTGGGCTCGTGCAGATCATGGTCGCCGTCGGGATCACGACCATTCCGATCTTTGCGCGCCTGCTGCGCGGCTCGATTCTGGCGCAACGCGAATCGGACTACGTACTGGCTGCACGCGCGCTCGGCGTCCCGGGACGACGTCTCCTATTGGTGCACATTCTGCCCAATGCACTCGCACCGTTGATCGTGCAAGCGACACTCGCTATGGCGGTAGCGATCATCGACGTTGCGGGCCTGAGCTTCCTGGGCCTCGGTCCCGCCGATCCGAGGTTCCCGGAATGGGGAAAGATGCTTGCAGACAACGCGAGCCGTCTCGATCGTGGGACTCATCTCGTCATCTTCCCGGGTGCGGCGGTCGTCATCAGCGTTTTGGGACTTAACCTCATCGGGGACGGCTTGAGAGAATCAATCGATCCGAAACTGAGGTCATAACGCATGGCGACTCTCCTCTCCGTGCGTGACCTGGCGGTTCAGTTCGTAACACGCAAGTCGACGGTGCGAGCGGTCAACGGCATCTCGTTCGACCTCCAACCGGGCGAAACCCTGGGGATCGTCGGAGAATCTGGCTGCGGCAAGAGCGTTAGCGCGCTCGCAATGCTCGGTATTCTCCCCCGATCCGGACGAGTCACCGGCGGAGAGGTGAGGTTCGAAGACGTCGATCTCTTGAAGCTTCCCGACTCGCAGCTTCGTCAGATTCGGGGCAACGAGATCGCGATGATCTTCCAGGACCCGATGACGTCGCTGAATCCGGTTCTCACGGTCGGACGTCAGCTGACCGAGGGCCTGCGCAAGCATCTCGATATGAGCAAGGAAGACGCCACCAAAGAGGCCGTGACGCTTCTCGAGCGGGTCGGCATCCCGGCCGCGGAGGATCGGATCAAGGACTTTCCGCACCAGTTCTCGGGCGGCATGCGTCAACGAGTGATGATCGCCATGGCGATCTCGTGCCGCCCCAAGATCCTGATCGCAGACGAGCCGACCACCGCGCTGGACGTCACCATCCAGGCGCAGATCCTCGAGGTCATCAAACAGCTCGTCGCCGAGGAGAACATGGCGCTCATACTCATCACCCACGACCTCGGCGTGGTCGCGGGAACCTGCGAGCGCACCAACGTCATGTACGCGGGACGCTTCGTGGAAGGCGCACGGACTAAAGAGCTTTTCGCACGACCGCGCCATCCCTACACCCTGGGGCTGTTGAAGTCGGTGCCCCGACTCGACGCCGCACGTAAGGAGAAGCTCGAGCCCATCGGCGGGAGCCCGGTGTCGATGGCCAAGGAGATCGAAGGCTGCGCGTTCGCTCCCCGCTGCATCTATGCAACCGAGAGATCCAGAACGGAGACTCCCGAACTCCACCGTATCGACTCCGAGGGTCACTTCGTCGCGTGCTGGAACCCGGTGCCCGACGAGGATCTTCCGCAGGTCGAAGTGGTCGCAGCGCGCAGCGGCGAGGAAGCGACGGGATGACGACCATTGGTCGAGACAACCTCCTCGAGGTCGAGAATCTCAAGGTCTACTTCCCCATCAAGTCCGGCCTGGTAATCGATCGTCATGTCGGTGACGTGAAGGCGGTCGACGGCATCTCTTTCGAGATCAGGAGGGGCGAGACACTGGGCCTCGTGGGAGAGTCCGGTTGTGGCAAGACCACGGTTGGACGAACCATCCTGCGTCTTTACGACCCAACGGAGGGACACATCCTCTTTGAGGGTGAGGACACAGCCTCGCTGTCCAAGAGCGACATGCGAAAGTTGCGCCGCCGTATGCAGATGGTCTTTCAGGACCCGTACTCGTCGCCCAACCCGCGCCAGAACGTGGGCAACCTGATTGCCGAGCCGCTGAAGATTCACGGCATTGCCACGGGTGACAAGGCCCGGGCTCGAGCTGAGGAACTACTGGACATCGTCGGGCTGCCCAAAGCGTCGACCGCAAGGTACCCGCACGAGTTCTCCGGGGGCCAGAGACAGCGCATCGGACTGGCGCGCGCGCTTGCGTTGAATCCCGATCTGATCGTCGCGGACGAGCCGGTCTCGGCGCTCGACGTGTCGATTCAGGCGCAGATGGTGAACCTTCTCGAGGAGCTTCAGGAGGAGTTCGACCTGACCTACCTGTTCATCGCGCACGATCTCGCGGTCGTGCGTCACATCTCAGATCGCATCGCAGTCATGTATCTGGGCAAGATCGTCGAGGTCGCCGGTGCCGACGAGCTCTACGCCTCCCCTCGCCATCCCTACACTATGGCTTTGCTGTCCGCCGTCCCGATTCCCGACCCGAAGGTCGAGGCAACGCGCGCGAGGATCCTGCTCAAGGGGGACCTCCCGTCGCCCGCCAACCCTCCCTCGGGCTGCCGTTTCCACACCCGCTGCCCCTTTCGCCAGCCCGAACGTTGTGACACCGAGGATCCCGAGCTCCGAAAACTGGCCGACGGCCACGTGGCGGCGTGCCACTACGCCGAGGAAATCCGGGCGGGGCGCATCAAGCCGCACGAGGGGGCCCACGCCCAAGCGTCATAACCCCCCTCAGCTCCGCTCGACGGGTCTTGCGATCTGAGTCCCGCCTACCGGTTGCCAGATCGCGGAGGTGGTCGGGTGCATATCCGCCAGCTGGGTAAGTTGGTCGTCATGGACTACAGACCACTCGGCTCGACCGGGACCCAAGTGACCTCGCTGTGCCTCGGCACCATGACCTTCGGCAAGGAGACGGCCGAGGACGACGCGCACGCGATCCTCGACCGTTACGTCGACGCGGGCGGAAACTTCATCGATACCGCCGATGTCTATCAGGAGGGTGTCTCCGAGGAGCACATCGGACGCTGGCTCACGAAACGTGGGCGGCGCGACGATCTCGTCATCGCGACGAAGGTTCGGTTTCCGATGGGCGACGATCCCAACCAGGCGGGGCTCTCTCGGCGCTGGATCAACCAGGCGGTCGACAACAGCTTGCGCCGCCTGCAAACCGATTACATCGACCTCTACCAGGCGCATTGCTGGGATCCGCTCACGCCCCTCGAGGAGTCGCTCGCCGCCTTCGATGATGTCGTGCGCGCCGGTAAGGTGCGCTACGTCGGTGTCAGCAACTTCACCGGCTGGCAGCTGCAGCGCGCCGCCCTGCTGGCGCAGATAAACGGCCAGGCCCCCATCGTCACGCTGCAGCCCCAGTACAACCTGCTGTCACGCGAGATCGAATGGGAGCTGGTCGAGCTCTGCCTCACCGAGGGCATCGGGATCCTGCCGTGGTCTCCTCTGGGCGGTGGCTGGCTCAGCGGCAAGTACCAGCGCGACGAGCGCCCCACCGGCGACACCCGCCTGGGCGACGATCCGGATCGGGGCGTCGAGGCGTACGACAAACGCAACACCGAGCGCACCTGGGCGGTGCTCGAGGTCATGGACAAGATCGTGGCCGACAGAGGAAACGCGAGCCACAGCCAGGTGGCGCTCAACTGGGTGACGCATCGACCGGGAGTGACCTCGACCATCCTCGGCGTCCGCACCATGGAGCAACTCGAGGACAACCTTGCGTCGGCCGGGTGGCGTCTGCGCGAGGACGAGATCGCGGCGCTCGACGAGGCCAGCGATCCAGGAACGCCTGCGTATCCGTACGGGTTCATAGACGAGTCATCCGAAGCAAGGAGGATCTGAAATGGCAGAGAGTCGCGCCACCGCGCGGTGGGCCGGCAGTCTCTTCGAGGGCAAGGGCAGCGTGACGCCCGAGAGCGGCGCCTTCGGTGAGCTTCCGCTGACCTGGGAGGGCCGGACCGATCGTCCGGCGGGATCGACCTCTCCCGACGAGCTCCTGGCCGCCGCTCATGCCGGCTGCTTCTCGATGGCACTATCGAACCTGCTCGCCAAGGAGGGCAGCGCGCCCGATCGCCTCGAGGTCAAGGCCAACGTGACCTTCGAGGTCGGTGACTCGGGCCCCCGGATCACCTCCGCGCATCTCGACGTCACGGGCACCGTCCCCGGCATCGAGCAGGCTAAGTTCGAAGAGCTCGTGGGCCAGGCCAAGGACGGCTGCCCGGTTAGTAAGGCGCTGACCGGCAACGTGGAACTAAGCGCCAGCGCCAAGCTCGCCTAGAAGGCCGGGCACGAGCAGGCCCCGCCGGGTGGAAGCGGGGCCTGCTCGCGCCTTGGGGGGCAAAGCTCGATGGGGGTGCTTTCGAGGTCGCCGCGGAGAAGTCCTTCTCGATGGCAAGAAAAAAATCGAGCAATATCTGGAATCAGCGAGCCGGCCGCGGGGCGCGGGCCTGCTCGAGGACCAGCTCGTAGACCTCCCTGAGGGGGAGACCCAGAGCCTGGGCGGCGGCCCGGGCGTCCTCGTACTCGGGGGCCCGGTTGACCACCTTGCCCCGGCGCAGCCCGAGCTTCACTCTGACCACCTGCCCGCGCACCTCCACCGTGACGAAGTCCCGCTCGAGCTCTTCCTTGGCTACCGGTGAGATCCGGACGCCGAGCGTGGAGGTTTCGGAGAACAACACCTCGAGCACCCGGTCACGATGCTCGGGCGTCGTCAGGGCCGACAGCGTGACCGCGCTGCGGCCCTTCTTCATGGTGATGGGACTGGTCCACGCGTCCGAGGCCCCGCCGGCGAGCAGTCGCTCGACTGCATGGGCCACGAGCTCCGGGCTCAGGTCGTCGATGTTCGTCTCGAGGACGAAGGCGTCCGGGGCCACCGAAGGAGCCTCGTGCCCTTCGTCGAGCTCACCCACCAGTAGCCGCAGCACGTTGGGCATGTGGTCGGTGTCCCGGCTCCCGGCTCCGTATCCGGTGGAGCCGAGCCGCATCGGCGGCGGGCCCCCGAAGGCGTCGGCGAAGGTGACCAGCAGCGCGGCCCCCGTCGGGGTGACGGTTTCGCCTTCACCGCCGGCAACTACGGGCGCCCCGGCCCCCGCAAGGATCTCGGTGACCGCGGGCACGGGGACTGGAAGCTCGCCGTGTGAGGTGGCAGCCGTCCCACTCCCCAGTGGGAGAGGAGACACCGTCGTGTGTCCGGGATCGAGGTGCGCATAGGCCGCGCAGCTCCCGACGATGTCGATGGTCGCGTCGAGCGCACCGACCTCGTGGAAAAGTACGGCGTTCAAATCGACACCGTGGACGCGGGCCTCGGCCTCCCCCAGGGTCCTGAAGGTCGAGACGGCCAGGGTCTTCACGCGCTCGGCGAGGGCCGAGGCGGAGAGCAGCGACTCGATGTCGGCGAACGAACGCTGATGGGGCTGCTCATCGGCTTGCACCGTGAACCGAGTAGCGCGCAGACCTTTCTTCGTGGTCTCGCTCACCGTCAGCGACCAGCGCTCGAGCGCAAGGGTTCCCAGCGCCTGCTCGACCACTGAGAGTGGGACGCCGACGTCGAGCAGTGCCCCCAGCACCATGTCCCCCGCCGCCCCCGCCGGGCAGTCGAAGTGGCAGACCTTCACGGCGTCCTCCCGTTCACGAGGCGAAGGGCGAACATCGCCGCGCCGAAACCGTTGTCGATGTTGCACACCACCACCCCGGCGGCGCACGAGTTGAGCATGCCCAACAGGGCCGAGAGACCTTCGAAGGAGGAGCCGTAACCCACGCTGGTGGGCACGGCGACGACCGGAGCGGGGGTGAGCCCTCCGACGATGCTGGGAAGAGCGCCCTCCATTCCCGCCACGACGATGACGGCATCGGCCTCGTGCAGCGGGGCGCGCGCGGCGAGGATCCGGTGCAGGCCGGCGACGCCGGCATCCGTTACGCGCTCGACCTTGATGCCGCACGCCTCGGCAACCACGGCGGCTTCCTCGGCTACCGGGAGGTCGGACGTGCCCGCGGTGACGACGGCAACGAGACCACGCGGAGAGCGCTCGATCTCGGCTCGAAGAACCACGACCCGCGCGGTCTCGTGATGAGCCATCTCGGGGAACCGCCGGCGAAGCGCCTCGGCGACCCAGGGAGGCACCCGGGTCGCAAGGACGGGCCCCCTCGTACCCGCAAGCATTCGCTCTGCGATGGCGACCGTCTGCTCGGGAGTCTTGTGCTCTGCGTAGATGGTTTCAGGCATCTGCTGACGCAACTCCCGATGGGTGTCGAGCTGCGCGAAGCCGAGGTCGTCCACCGGAAGGTTGCGCAATGAGACGACTGCTTCGTCGGGCGTCACGCGCCCTTCTCTGACCGCCACCAGCAGGTCCTGGACCTCTTCGACGCGCATGCCGTCAGTGTAGGATGACCCACCGTGCCCGAACTCACTCTCGAAGAACTGACCCTCGCGCTCGCCGTAGTTGCCGGCGTTGCCGTACTTTGCTTTCTGTTGGTGCTGATCTTGATGCTGCGCCTCAGAAGAACTCGTCGCGAGTACATGCGGCTGCGCGGCGACAACGGCGATCAAGATCTCCTCGCGACCGTGGGCGAGTCCGTCGGCAAGACGCGTGAGATCGAGCAGAGGATGAGGGTTGTGACCAGCACGCAGGAGGATCTCGCCTCGGTGGGACGTCTCGCGATGCAACGCTTCGCCGTGGTCCGTTACGACGCGTTCGAGGATATGGGCGGACAGTTGTCGTTCTCGGCGGCGCTCCTGGACGACTACGGCGACGGGATCGTCATTTCTTCCATCAACGGACGGACCGAGACGCGCACCTACGCAAAGTCGGTGCGAGCCATGAAGTCACAGCACAACCTGTCGGATGAGGAACGAGAGGCTATAGAGGCGGCGGTGTCGGGCGACGGGCGGGGAGCGTCCCACGAACCGTCGGCGGCGCGCAACTGACGCTCCCTCTCAGAGGATCACAATGATCGACCTGAAACTCCTACGCGACAACCCCGACTTCGTCCATGCCTCTTACCAGCGCAGAGGTGGGGTCGATGGACTGGAACAGATCCTTGATCTCGACGCTCGGCACCGTGAACTGATTCGCGAGGTCGAACGGTTGCGAGCAGAGCACAACAAGGCCAACAAGGCGATCGGCAAGACTCCGCTCGAGCAACGCCCCGGTGCCATCGCCGAGGCCAAGGCGATCGGAGAGAAGGCCGAAGCGCTGACGCCCGAGCTCGAGCGAGTGGCAGCGGAGCTGGAGGAGGCCGCCGGCCATCTTCCCAACCTGCCGCACGAGAGCGTCCCGGAGGGACACAGCGAGCACGACAACGTGGTGGAGCGAACCGTCGGCGATCGTCCGGAGTTCGATTTCGAGCCCCGAGACCACGTGGAACTGGGCGAGAGGCTCGGGATCTTCGACTCGGAGCGCGCGGCGAAGACTTCGGGCAGCCGCTTCGTGTACCTCACGGGGCCGGGTGTGATCCTCGAGCTTGCGCTCCTGCGCTTCTCGCTTGACTACCTGATGGAGCATCGGTTCACGCTGGTGATTCCGCCGGTCCTCGTGCGCCGCCGGGCGATGTACGGGACGGGCTTCCTCCCGGCCGACGAGCACGAGTTCTATGTCATGGAACGCGACGGACTGTTTCTCACCGGCACGTCGGAGGTGGCGCTCGCCTCGATGCACGCCGACGAGATCCTCACCGAGAGGGACCTGCCTCTCCGCTATGCGGGGTTCTCGCCCTGTTTCCGCCGAGAGGCCGGCAGCTACGGCAAGGACACCAAGGGGCTCATTCGAGTGCACCAGTTCGACAAAGTCGAACAGTTCTCGTTCGCCCATCCCGACGATTCGTGGGACGAGTTCCAGGCCATTCGCGCCAATCAGGAGCGCATCCTGCAGAGCCTCGAGATCCCCTATCAGGTACTCGTCATGTGCGCGGGAGATCTCGGATCGGCGGCGGCGAAGAAGGTCGACAACGAGGCGTGGCTGCCGGGGGCCGCGCGCTACCTCGAAGTCACCTCGGCCTCGAACACGACCGACTATCAGGCCCGACGGCTGCACATCCGGTTCAGAGGGAGCGGCGAAGGAACGCGCTTGGTGCACACGCTCAACGGCACCGCGTGCGCGGTGGGGCGCATGCTCGTCGCACTACTCGAGAACTTCCAGCAGGGTGACGGAAGCGTACGTATCCCCGATGCGCTCCAGCCCTACACAGGGTTCAAAGAGCTCAAGCCCGGCGAAGGATCACCCTGAGAGGGGCGGCCACTTGGTGGTCGTTCCCCCTTCCTTTCGCCCTATCCGGGTGATATGCCTTTCCCATCTACTCGAGATCTGAAGGATCGCTGCAACCTTCGGCTTCCACGAGGAGTCAATGAGCACATCGGTTGCGCGTCCACCCCACGGTGGCGAGCGGCATCCTGAGAGAGAAAGGCACTGTCGTGAGGGTGGCATCTTCTGGGCGGCGTTTGGCCGCCACCGTCCTGTCCGTGCTCGTTGCTTCGGTTGGTCTGGGTACCGTCCCGGTCGCGGCCGCCGAGCCCACGATCGGCATGCGCGCCGCGAAGGACACCATCGAGGTCACGCGACGCCCCCATAGACCCGCCTGGTTCGACCCCGCCGTCTACCTGGTCGCACATGACGGCCCGTTCGAGTTGCGCGTCACGCGCGATGCCTACGACCAGCCCATCAAACTCACCCGCATGCTCCCCGGCGGTGGTACCGAGGAACTCGATGCCGGCTTGCTCAAGGGAATCTGGGGCCTCCGCGACTTCTTCAAGGTGCATGTGCGCAATTCGCAGGGCGAGATCGTGAAGCGAAGGTCGCTTGACTTCTGCCCCAACAGCTGGGACAAACAGCGCATCGACGACAGCGGTCCCGCGCGCGAGTCCTACCCCACTTATTGCGGGGGTGGGCCCTTCACCAAGGGGATGGTCTGGGGTATCGACCAGGGCTGGGCGACGAGCGCCTTTGGTTACTACGGCGTAAAGATCAAGGGCCCCAATGGTCGCTACACGGTTACCACCTCGATCGCTTCGAAGTACGTCGAGCTACTCGACGTTGCGGCGGACGCTGTCAGCGCGGCGGTCGAGGTCAAGGTCAAGACCACCAAGGGCGGCGGCTGTCATCATTGCGCACCGCCGGCTAAGCCGCTGGCGCAACGGATGTCGGCGAGCGTGCCCACCATCGAAGATCCCGATCCGAGTGTGCTCCCCGACCTGGTCGCGCTGCCCGCCTTCGGAATGTATCTGCGCTCCGGGAAGAAGAAGGAGCGCTTGAGCTTCGCGGCAACGGTGTGGGTCGGCGGCGCCTCGGGACTGCACGTCGAGGGCTTCCGGCGTCCGTCCGAGGACCTGATGGACGCTTATCAGTACTTCTACGAGGACGGGGAGATCGTCGGACGGGCTCCGGCGGGTAGCTTCGAGTACGACGACCGGCGAGGGCACTCGCACTGGCACTTCCGCCAGTTCGCCGCCTATCGAATCGTCACCGCCGACGATGGAGAGGTCGTCAAGAGCACCAAGGAAGCGTTCTGCCTCGCACCCACCGATCCGGTGGACCTGACGCTCGAGGGGGCGGAATGGACGCCGGATGAGATCGGTTTCGGGGGCAGCACCTGTGGCTATGAGACTTCGCTGTGGATCAGAGAGGTGCTGCCACTGGGGTGGGGCGATACCTACATGCAGAGTCGCCCGGGTCAGAGCTTCAACGTCACCAACCTGCCCAACGGCAAGTACTTCATCGAGGTCGAGGCGAACCCGGGGGCGTTCCTCCACGACCAAGACCTCGACAACAACGTCGAGCGGCGCAAGATCATCCTCAAGGGCAAGCCCGGGCGACGCTACGTGAAGGTACCGCCGTGGAACGGCATCGACACGGAAGGCGATTGGAGCGGCGGCTTCTTCTTCTAGAACGGATAGCTCCAGCTGACCAGAGCGCCTGCAAGAGAATTGGCAGGCCCCCGGCGGTACGCTGGGGGCCTGGAGGGCTACGCTAATTGGCAAGCGGACGGTCTTGAAAACCGTTGTCCGAAAGGACTTGTGGGTTCGAGTCCCACGCCCTCCGCAAAAGTGGGCGGCGTCCAGTTGAGTGTTGCTGAAGGCCCGCTCAACGTCCCCCGGGGCTGAGGCCTCCGGGGGAGTCGGATCCCGCAGGAAGGGCATCCGGCTGGCGTTGCTGTCCGCGACTCGATCGAAAAT
>JBOGWX010000152.1:0-36280 GCA_050694055.1 Actinomycetota bacterium | reverse complement strand
CGGCCGGCGGAAGCTCGTATACGACCGACACCTCGGTCCGTTGGTTCCTGGGCAGCTCCACGTACACCCCAACCGCCGAGAAACCATCCTCATCCGCCTCGAAGAAATCCGCCCGTTCGCCGTCCGTTTCGACGCTCGCGAGCTCCGCCTCCTTCGGCACGTAGATCTCCACGACGTTCTTGAACAAGCCGTAGGGCAGGTACTGGTGCTCGAAACGGCTCAGTCCCGGCGGCGTGTGGTTGGCAATGGCCACGTCGGTGACACACCGAGTGGGATTCTCGCCGTCGATGCGACACGCGTGATGAACGCTTCGTCGTGCATAGGAATCCAGCTTGTTCCCCCCGACGTTCTGGACGGTAGCGAGCGCCCCGTCGTAGACGGGGTCGCCGAGATCCCGGCTGAGCCCGGCGCGGTCCAGGGCGCCCGCCTCCTCTGGGTCGAAGGAGACCATGCTGATGTGGCCGCCGGCGAACGCCTCGGCGGTAGAGCGAATGACGGCCGGACGGTTGAATCCCCGTTTCAAGATGACGTCGAACGCCTCCGCGCCGAGGCCGATCAAGGAGTCCCGTCGCCGAGCCGCGCCTCCTCCCAATTCACTGTAGGCATCCCGGTAGACATATAACGGCAGCTCGGCGGCGGTCAGCGACGTATCCGTGGTGGGCACCTCGAGCTCGACCTCCGGCGGCATCATCGCAGCGAGACCCCGCGGGTCTACGAAGATGACCCCGTCGGTGTCGACGCCGGCGGTCTTTTGGAACAACCGGCGGGCCACGAGCGCGACATCGGGAAGGTCGGGTGACGAGGTCGCGGTCACCCATCTGGTCGTATCCGCCTTGTAGGTGCCGAAATGCCGCTCGAAGTCGGGCGGCGCGGGAACCTTGCGGAACGGTGGGTCGTCGGCGAGCGCCCCGTAATGCGTGAACTCCCCCAGCGACATCCGGCCGCCTCGCACGGTCACCGAGCCGACGCCGGAGAGAATGCCTCCGGCGCCCCTCAACTCGGTGTTGTTCATCAGCGCCACGAGATAGGTGCGGTCGCCGTCTCGTCCGAACATCTGAGGGGCCAGGGAGGTGAGCTCGGCTGCCGTGCGAGTCGATCCCTCGAGGCCTCTCACGCGCGCCGCCAGCTCGTCCATCTCCGACCAGAGCAGGGGAAGCAGCCACCCGTTGCGGTGGGCCTCGACGGTGTCGGCAAGGTCCCCGGCGGCAGCCCCCTGCTCGCGCAGCGGCTCCTCGAGGCGGGTGACGAGGTCGAGGTCCACGGCCCCGTCCTCCACGACGTCTTCGTCGCGCGCTGCCTGGACCGCGTGGGCGAGCTTCTGGGCCGCCCGCAGCAAGGGGCCGGCGTCCTCGACCACGGCCTGAACGGCGGCGAAGTTCTGGTGGACGACCGGCAGCCATCCCACGAGCTTGGCCGGGGGCGACTCGAGCGTCTCGGCGGCACGATCGAGCCTCTCCCGGGCCTCGTTGACGTCGGCCGTCTCGAGCCGCTGGGGATCCTTGAACAGCACCCTGCGAGCCGTCGTGAGGTCCAGCGCCACTGATAAGGCCACGTAGAGACACAGCCCGGCGACGATGGCCGTCGCCCCCAGGGCGACCAGCACGATTCTCCTCCTCACCCTCTCCTATTCACCTTCCCTGACTCACCCGCACCAGCTCTCCAACCGGTCGAGGCACCGCCTTCTCATCTGGTCCGATTACCACTAGTATTTCCTGGGTAACTTTGTGTAGGCGCACCCTCGGGGGCCAATGGGTAACCGTGCATCCGGCCGCAAGGTGACGAAGTTATAGGAATCGCTTGCAGAAAGTGGTAGCAAAGCTTCGAAAATGACCCTAGTGTGAGTCGAGCAACCTTTGAAAGGGGCAGGTCGTGAGAAGTCTCAAGGTAATCCTGTCGTCTCTGGCGGTCGTGGTGCTCATGGGCTTTTTCGTGCCTGCACTCGCCCAAGAAGGATCGGGCGACGAGCCTCCCGGCGTGAATCCCAACGTCCTGAGCGACACCGGCGACCAGGATGGGGGCGTTCTGGGCAGCTCCGAGAGCGTCCTTCCCTTCACGGGCGGCCAGCTGATCCTCTTCGTGGTCATCGGCCTGCTCGCAGTCGGAGTCGGCATGCTGGTCCTGCGTACGGCGCGGGCTAAGACAAGCGACGCCTAGCAAGCTGAATTAGCCGGCAACTCTAGATCGAAGCTCTGAACCAGGCCACGGTCTGTTTCAGACCCTCATCGAGCGCGACCGACGGCTTCCAGTCGAGAACCTCCGCAGCCTTCCCATTATCGACGTAGATCCGCTGCAGCTCCCCCGGCCGTGCCGGTGCGTAGACGGGCTCGAAACTCGTTCCCGTCAGTTCTACGAGGCGCGCGTGCAGGTCGTTGACCGATAGCTCTGCGTTGCTTCCAACATTGACGAGCTCGCCACTACCCTTGGTGCGGGCCGCCAAGAACGCCCCCACGACGTCCTCCACGAAGACGAAGTCTCTCGTTTGCGTGCCATCTCCGTAGATCGTGGTCGGCCGGTTGGCCAGCATCCGCTTGCAGAAGATCGCGACGACCTGACCCTCGAGGCCCACCTCGCTCGCAGGCTCTTGACGGGGTCCGTATACGTTGGACAGCGCGAGGGCGGTGTAGTCGAGTTCCTTGACCGTGCGGTAATAGCGAAGGTAGTCGAGAGCGATCTTCTTGGAAACCCCGTAGGGCGACTCGGGTAGGGACTCCGGCCAGAACACCTGCTCTTCGGTGACCGGGAGTCGATCCTCGTCGGGCTCACCGTAGATGCACCCACCCGATGAGGTGAAGACGACCTTCGCGGTTCCCGCTTGCGATGCCGCCTCGAGGACGTTGAGCGTCCCGATGATATTGACCGCTGCGTCAAAGACGGGATCCGAGACCGACTGTCGCACATCGACCTGCGCGGCCAGATGACAGATGACCTCGGGCCGGTGCCGCTTGATGAGGTCACCGATCGCGCTCGAGGTGATGTCGACGCGATGAAAGCTGAAGCTTCCCGTACCTGCGCGGCGAGCCTGGGAGAGATTGGCCAACGCCCCGGACGAGAGGTTGTCGACCGCCACGACCTCGTCCCCTTCTGCAAGCAGGGCATCAGCGAGATGGGATCCGATGAACCCCGCGGCACCCGTTACTAGAACTCGCATCATTGCTCCTCATCGATCGTTTGACCGTCACCGATCGCCACCCCTTCGACTGCGACGCCCGGTCCGATCCTGGCACCCTCTCCGAGTGTCGAGTTCCGCACCGATGCACCCACGCCGACGCTCGCACCCGGGAGGAGCACCGCTCGATGCACGACGGCACCTCCCTCGATGCGAACGTCTCTGCCCAGACAGCACGAGGATACTCGGGCGCTCGGATGAACCTCGGCGCCGGCGGCCGCGAGAACGCCGTCGGCCCTCACGTTCGGGACCTCCTCCGGGGAGAGGGCGTGCGAGAGAAGATCCATGTTCGCCTGAAGGAGCTTCTCCGGCGTCCCGATGTCCATCCAGTACGCGTCGGTACCGAGCCCATACATGGTGTGGTCCTCGACGACCGCGGGAAACAACTCCCGTTCCGCCGAGACCACCTCGCCGGCGGGAATGCGATCGAGCAAACGAGGTTCGAGCACGTACACCCCGGCGTTGATCAAATTGGTGGGTGCCCCCCCTCGAGACGGTTTTTCGATGAAGCCCGTAACCCGTCCGTCCGTATCGGTCGGCACCACTCCGTAGGCCGAGGGATCATCCACGGGTGTGAGCACCAGCGTTGCCTCCGCGCCCTTCGCCCGGTGCCATTCGAGCACCGCGGACAGATCGACGTCGGTCAACACGTCCCCATTGAACGCAAAAAAGGTGTCGTCTCCGACGAAGTTCTGCGCGTTCTTCAACGCTCCCGCGGTACCGAGTGGCTCTTCCTCGTGTGCCACCTCCACCTCGATACCGCGCTGAGCGGCCCGCGCGACGGTAGCGGCGAACGCATCGGCTAGATAGGACGTCAGGAGCACTATCTCGCCGACTCCATGGCGCCGAAGCAGATCGAAGACGTGCTCGATGTGCGGCACGTTGACGATGGGCAGGAGGTGCTTGGGCCTGGTAAGGGTGAGCGGGCGGAGGCGGGTGCCGAAGCCGCCGGCGAGGATGAGCGCTTTCAAGATCCGGTCGTGCCGCGAAAAGAGAACCCGATGATCGCGATGCCGACGGCCACGACCACCACGCCCAGCCACCGCAACGCAGTGACCTGCTCGTGAAGAAAGAGTCGCGCGAAGAAGACCACGAAGATATAGGAGAGTCCCACGAACGGATAGGCCACGGACAAGTCCACGCGCGAGAGCACGACGAGCCAGAACGCCGCCGAGATTCCGAACAGAACCAGTCCCAACCAGAGGCGCGGTTCCCTCGAGGCTCGAACGATCGTGTCGCCGGCAGCGGCCATCTCGGTTGCACCGATGCGTCCTATCTCGTTCATGGCCGTTTTCAGCGTGAACTGACCGGCTACGGCAAAGATCACGCTGACCACGAGCATGCCGAGCGAGAACAGCCTCGAGGGCCCGGAGGGCCCCGACGCGATGGGATGCAAAGCTTCAGGCGGTGGGACTTCTATGGCCATCCGCCGAGTGTACAAACCACTTCTTGCTTGTCCGGGGCGCAGATCACCTTCGACGCGCGTCGTCGGTCAGGGCGACGGACTGATCGCAGGCGACGGGGTCGGTGAGGTCGTCGGTGAGGGTGGTGGGGACGGGGACTCGGCGGGATCGGGCTTCGGTTCCTTCGGCTCGCCCGCAAGCTGTTCCGTCGCGCCGGCGCTTGCGCTCACGGAGGCTGCTTCGATCACCTTGAACCGGAACCAGGTGTCCTTCAATCCCAGCGCGTTCCGCACGTCCCACCCGTCGACGATGAGCTTTCGGGTGGACCCGACGATCTTCAGACCGTTGGTCGCAACGCGACCCGATACGCCTTTGCGTACGATCTTCAGTTTCTTCAGCTTCCCGAAGGAACCGAAGCTATTGGCGAGCTTGGATTTCAGAGTCGACCAACTCATCTTCAGGCTCCAGCGGAAGTTCGGGTTGGCGCCGCCCGCCCGATCGTAGGGATCGTTGACCCCCTTGAGGTAGGGCACCTGCGTCGTGCCCCAGACGAACGAGTTCGACTCGGTGTGTCCACCCGACGATGATGAGTACAGCGCAGAGATGGGCGTCCCATTGTGCAAGATCACCTTGTTGAGGGTCGCGTCCACGGCCTTCTTCCAGCCCTTCCAATAGCTGCCCGAACCGGTTCGCTTGGCCTCTCCGACGAAGACCTGATCGGCGACCGAATCGTAGAGCCCGCAGTAGCAGGGGACCCGTCTCTGACCCGCAAGGATCTTCGAGTAGGCGTAGGTGCGCCCCGCTATCGCCTGGGCGCGAAGCGTCTGCTGGGGCCAGGACGAAGGAACCTCGCCGAGACCGTAGAGATATTTCTGCATTCCGAGCACCGCGACCTGTGCAAAGCACTTGCCCACCGAGCATGCGCTCGACGAGTAGGACACGAACTCGATCTTGCCGTACGCGACTGCGTAGCCCTTGCCGTCCGTGTCTACCTGTGTTCCGTAACGGGCGTACTTGGCGACGATGGCGTGCTTCGTATCCCCGAAGATGCTCCGCCCGTCGCGTCTGATCCGCTTACCGTTCTTGTAGATGCGTCCACCCCCGGCCGAGGACGCCTCGAGTCGCAACGCGTCACCGGGATGGGCGGTGACGACCTTCGCCTTCGAGCCCTGGACCTTGAGCACCAGGCGGCCACCGTCCTTGGCCTTCGCTCTCGGTCTGATCGTGATCGACGAGCGCGACTGCAACATGCCCACCCTGACGCGTTCACCCGTCGCTTTCTTGACCACGTTCGCGCCCGAGTAGTAGTGGCGCAGGATCTTCCCGCTGCGCCGGCCGTTGAGAGAGAAACCGTAGGCACCGTACTGGGACATCCCGATGCCGTGCCCCCAGCCGCGACCTTTGATCTTGACCTGCTTCTCGGCGGCGCGCGCGGGAGGTGCTGCGAGGACTGCGGTCATCAACGCGGCCACCACGGCGGCAACCAGCACGCGACTCAGAGACTCGATGGTCCACCTAGAAAGGGATCGCACGTCCCTATGTTCTCCTGAATCACACAAAACGGCCATACGCAATCTTGAGCACTCCCTCAACATCGAACCGAGCATTACGAGCTTCCTCGGGCGACCCGGTAGGCGGCCAGCGTGGCACCTGCAGTGCGATCCCAGGTGAAACCGAGCGCCCGAGCTCGCCCCCTCATTGCCAACCTCTTTCTAGCATCGGCATCGGTCGCGAGCATCCTAAGGGCCTCGGCGAGTGAGTCCGTGCTCAGCGGATCGACCAGCACGGCCGCATCTCCCAGTACCTCGGACGCCGCCGGATAGTCTCCCACCACGGCCGGAGTGCCCGCCGCCATCGCCTCGAGCGCAGGCAGGCCGAAGCCCTCGTAGCGCGACGGGAAGCAGAAGATCTCGGCAGCCGCCAGCAGGCCGGGCAGAGTCTCGTCCGGCACCCGACCGAGGAGCAGCACGCCCTCGGTCTCGGGTAGCTGTGCGCCCCACCGTTGTGGCCCCGCGATCACCAGCCGCCATCCGTCGAGATCACCGCGCAGCTCGTTCCAGGCCTCGAGCAGGCGAGGCAGATTCTTGCGGGGCTCGGTGGTGCCGAGCGCCATCACGAAGGGACCGGGAATGCCCATCCGGCCGAGCGCCAGCTCGCCGAGCCGTCCGGCGCCGAAGAAATGGGGGGCGATGCCCTCGTGAGCCACCACGAGACGATCCCCATCGACGCCGTAGTGCTCGGCGATCTCATCGGCGACGGCCCGGGTCGGGCAGATCACCGCCGCTGCTCGATCGAGCGACCAGGGAACGAGCTGCCCCAGTCGCTCTCGGCCGGGGGAGCCGTCGTCCCGCAGAAACGAGAGATCGTGCACCGTCACCGCACCGGGCGTCCGGTCGAGAGCGGGAAGCACGAAGTTGGTCGCGTGCACGACGCCGACGCGGCCGACGAGCGACTCGATCGCCGGTTTCCCGAAGCGTATCCATGAAAGCTGAGCGATCCTCTCCGGCACTCTCAGCCGCTTGAGCGACTCCGGGGCCGGCCCCCTCAAAGCCACCGCGTACCGCACGAGTTCGACCCCTTGGGCCTCGAGCGAACGGCCGAGCTCGCGCACGTAGCGACCGATGCTGGACGGCGGGCGAAGCAGCGGAGCGCAGTCAAGCGCGACCCGCATCGTCAGCGGAGCTTCATCTAGAACGTCGCTCGTTCGGCCTCGTCTGGATGGGCCAGGTAGTAATCAATGGTGCGGCGCAGGCCCTCCTCGAGAGGCATGCGCGCCTCGAAGCCGAACAGCTCCCGGGCCTTGGTCGCGTCGACGCGCCGGCGCGGCTGGCCGTCGGGCCGGCCGGTGTCCCACTTCAGGTCACCTGTGAAACCCACGAGCTTGGCGATCATCTCGGCGAGCTCTTTGATCGAAATCTCTTCGTTCGTTCCGAGGTTGACCGGCGCCGCCCCGTCGTAATGCTGCGTCGCAGCGACGATGCCCTCGGCTGCGTCCTCTACGAAGAGAAACTCGCGCGTCGCGGTCCCGGTGCCCCAGACCTCCACCTGCTGCTCCCCCGTTTGAACGGCCTTCACGAACCTCCTGACCAGTGCGGGGATCACGTGACTCACCGACTCGTTGAACTTGTCGCCGGGGCCGTAGAGATTGGCCGGCAGGAGGTAGATGCAATTCTGCCCGTACTGAGCGCGGTTCGCCTGGGCATGCACCAGCAACGCCTTCTTCGCCACTCCGTAAGGAGCATTGGTCTCCTCGGGGTAGCCGTCCCACAGCGATTTCTCCGCGAAGGGGACGGGCGTGAACTTCGGATAGCTGCAGATCGTTCCCACGAGCACGGTCTTGGCGACCTCCGTGCGGCGGGCCTGTTCGATGACGTAGGTGCCCATGAGCAGGTTGGAGAGGTAGATCTCGGCGGGGTGGTCCAGGTTGGCGCCGATGCCGCCGACGCGGGCGGCGAGATGGATCACGAGATCCGGCCGGACCTCGTCGAAGAGCCTCGCTGCACCCCCTGCGTCGGTGAGGTCGTAGTCGCGGCTGCGAGCTACGACGACGTCGGTTGCGCCTCGTGCGGACAGCACCCGGCACACGGCCGAGCCCAGGAAACCCGCTCCACCCGTGACCAGCACCCGCGTGCCCGCAAGATCGACGCTCATAAGGTGCATCTTACGAGCGCGCCCGAACTCTCCTCCTGAAATTCTCGGATCACGTTTCGCCGGCCTCGGAGGACCGTGGAACAATTCCGCCATGACCGATGGGCTACGTGCGGCGCTGACCTTCGAGCAATGCTGGCATCGCGTCCCCGGCGGCACCGCCGTCGCAACCCTGGAACTGACCCGGGCGCTGGCCCGCAGGAGCGATATCGAGCTAATCGGCGTGGCGGCCCGGCACCTCCGGCCGCCGGCCGAGGCGTGGCGTCCCCCGATCGCGGTGGCGCAACTTCCCCTGCCGCGCCTTGCTCTGTACGAGTCGTGGCACCGTCTGCGCCGGCCGCCCCTCGAGCGCGCTACCGGAGCGATCGATGTGGTTCACGCCACCGCGATGCCGGTCCCGCCTCGCTCCGTCCCCCTGCTCCTTACGATTCACGACCTTGCCTTTCTGCGGGACCCCGCTCATTTCACCCGGAGGGGCAATTCCTTCTTCCGCCGGGGGCTCGAGCTCGCGCTCGAGGACGCGGACCTCGTCCTGTGTCCCTCGAGGGCCACCATCAGAGACTGCCTCGCCGCCGGCTTCGACGAACCCCGTCTGCGGCTCGTAGCCCACGGAGTGGAGGCTCGGCCGGTCTCCCCCGACGAGGTCCGCCGCGTGCGCCTGCGTCACGGTCTCGACCGGGACTACCTGCTGTGGACCGGCACCGTCGAGCCACGAAAGAACCTGCCCGGATTGCTGCGCGCGTGGGCGAAGGTTGATTCCGACCTGGACCTGGTGCTGGTCGGCCCCCAGGGGTGGAACGAAGATCTGGACGAGCACATCGGCGCCGCCCGTGACCGGATAAAGATGCTGGGATTCCTGCCGCAGAAAGACCTCGCGCCCATCTATGCCGGAGCGACGGTCTTCTGTTATCCCAGCTTCACCGAGGGGTTCGGGTTGCCGGTGCTCGAGGCGATGGCGCAGGGTACGCCGGTGGTGACCTCACGAGGCACATCGACCGAAGAGGTGGCCGAGGGGGCGGGCCTGCTCGTCGATCCTCACGACGACACCTCCATCGCCGAGGCCATCGGTCGCGTGCTCGGCGACGCACGCCTCTCAGCGCAGCTCGCCGAGAGTGGCAGGAAACGCGCGGCGACGTACTCGTGGGCCAGGGCCGCCGAGACCACCGTCGCGGCCTACAGAGAGGCGGCATGCCAAAGGTAGGCATCAACTTGCTGTGGTTGGTCCCGGGCGTCGTGGGGGGCTCCGAGACCTATACGACGCGACTGCTTCACGGGCTCGTCGAGCGTTCTTCCGAGCTCGACTACACGCTCTTCGCCCTGCCTCAGTTCTCCGACGCCCATCCCGAGCTGGCAAAGTCGTTCAAGATCGCCTATGCGCCCGTGTCGGGGAACTGGAAGTCGTTTCGGATCGCAGGCGAAAACTCGTGGCTGGCGGCGCAGTGCCGGCGCCGGCACATCGACCTGTTGCACCACGCAGGAGGGACCGTTCCGATGATACGAACCGCGCGCTCGGTACTGACCATTCACGACCTCCAATACCTCTACTACCCCGAGTACTTCACCAAGCCGAAGCTCTCGTACCTCAAGTCGATGGTGCCGCGCTCGGCCGAGGTTGCAAGGTTGGTCCTGACTCCATCCGAGTTCTCGCGGCGCACCGTGATCGAACGCCTCAACATCGATCCCAGCATCGTGGTGGTGGTGCCGCACGGCATCTCGCCGCGTATGCTCAAAGCCTCGAGTGACGTGCGAGATCGTTATGGAATCGCCGGCCGCTTCTTTCTCTATCCGGCGATCACCTATCCTCACAAGAACCATCTCGTCCTGATCGAGGCGTTCGCAAGGGTCCTCGAGCACTATCCCGACACCATGCTGGTCCTCACGGGGGCCAAGGGATCGATGGAGGTGCGCATCGCCAAAGAGGTCACGAAACTGGGCATCAGCGAGAAGGTGCTCCGACTCGGATACATCCCCAGCGGAGATCTCGATGCGCTCTACGTGGAGGCGGTCGCCATGACTTTCCCCTCGCGCTTCGAGGGCTTCGGAGCACCGGTTCTAGAGGCTATGGCGCGCCGCTGCCCCGTAGTCGCCGCGGACGCAACTGCGTTGCCCGAGGTGGTCGAGGACGCCGGCTATCTCGTCTCTCCCGACAACTCCGATCAGTGGGCGCACGCAATGACCTACCTGCTGACCGAGAACGAACAGCGCGACGAGCTTGCAGAAGCCGGCCTCAGGCGAGCCACGGAGTTCACCTGGAGCCGCGCCGCCGATGTCCTCGAGGACTCCTACCGTCACGCGCTGGGGACCACTCTGTGAGATTGATCGTGGTGACACCCCACTTCGTGCCCGACGTTGCCCCCACGGGCGAAGTCGTGACGCGCATTACCCACGAGCTCATCGCCCAGGACCATCGCATCGAGGTGATCACTTCTCTCCCCTGGTATCGCGACCACCGGATCGAGCCGGACTACCAGGGCAAGCTCGTGCGGTACGAGGACACTCCGTGGGGACGGATCGTGCGCGTGCACCCGTTTCCGACCACCGACAAGCGCAACATCGCTCGGCGCGCAGCCTCGTTTGCCGGCTTTAGTGTGGCGTCCGCCATCTTGGGCGCTAGGGGCGAGCCGGTGGACGGTGTGCTGGCCGTCTCACCACCGTTGACCCTCGGCTTGACCGGCTGGACGATCGCGCGACGACGGCGAGCTCCCCTGGTGTTCAACATTCAAGATGTCTATCCGGACGTCGCCGTCGAACTCGGAGTGTTGACGAACGCGCGCCTCGTGGCCGCCTCTCGCCGCCTCGAGAGGCTCTGCTACGCGCGCGCCGAAGCGGTCACCGTGTTGAGCGACGACCTCAAGGACAACATCTCGGAGCGCATGGACGATTCCTCGAAGGTGCGCGTCATCCCGAACTTCGTCGACACGGAGTGGATCAAACCCGGCGAACAAGATAACTCCTACCGGAGGCAATACGGGATGGAGGGCAAATTCGTGGTGATGTACGCGGGTAACGTCGGCCTGTCGCAATCGCTGGATCTCGTCCTGGATGCCGCCGCAGCCTTGGCCCACGAACCAGAGATGGTGTTCGTGATCAACGGAGGAGGTGCGGCGAGGGCCGGGCTCGAACGGCGCGCAAGAGGGCTGCCCAACGTGGTCTTCGTCGATATGCAGCCCGCCGGTCGTCTCCCGGAGGTCCTCGCCGCGGCCGACGTCCATCTCGTTCCTTTGAAGCGAGGCCTGGCTCGTTCGAGCGTGCCGTCGAAGACCTATTCGATTCTGGCGGCCGGACGACCTCTGGTCGCGAGCGTCGATTCCGGCAGCGAGGTCGCGCGTATGGTCGCACGGGCGGGCGCCGGAATCGCGGTACCGCCGGAGGATTCGGAGGCCTTCACCAAGGCGGTCCGCTCGTTGTTCGAGCGAAAAAACGAGCTGGACGCCATGGGGGCCGGGGGCCGAGCGTTCGTCGAGCAATGGGCGTCACCGGCGGCGGTGGCCCAGCAATACGCGGACCTCTTTGACGAACTGAACGCCCGCAAGCGCTCGTAGGAAAGGGGGGTGGAAATATTTCGCCTAACTAATTAGTTTGACTAAGTGATGTCTAAGAAGACCCCTAAATCAATCGACAACCGAGCCACGATCGCCACCGAGGAGCTCCCTACCCGGCTGCGCCTCGCGGTCATGCGGCTCGCCCGCAGGTTGAGGCAGCAGGCGGAGGCGGATCTCACGCCGTCCATGCTCTCGGCGCTCGCCAATATCGAGTACCGGCAACCGGTCACCCTGGGAGAACTCGCCGAAGCAGAACGAGTCACACCTCCGACCATGAGCAAGATCGTCGGACGGATGGAAGCTGCCGGCCTGGTGACTCGCACCCCCGACCCCGACGACCGCCGCATCCAACGCCTGAGCCTGAGCCGTAACGGAGTGAAGCTCATGGCCCGGAACCGGTCGCGCAAGAACGCCTACATCGTCCGCAAGCTTCGCAATCTCGAGCCCGAAGAGGTGGCTCGACTCGAGGCGGCGGTCGTGGTCATAGAGAAGATCTTGGAGGACAACTAGCTTGAGTCCCGTAGTACGAGTGGCACGCCGGACCTTCTCGTCGCTGAACGTGCCCAACTATCGCCTCTATTTCTTCGGTCAGATCGTCTCCATGTCGGGAACGTGGATCCAATCTGTCGCACAGATGTGGCTGGTATATCAGTTGACGAACAGCGGTTTCGCGCTCGGAGTCGTAACTGCACTGCAGTTCATGCCCGTCCTGCTCGCCGGGATGTGGGGTGGGATCGTTGCCGACCGCTTCGACAAGCGCAAGATCCTGATCGCCACACAGGGCGCGGCGGCGCTGCTCGCTGCACTCCTCGGAGTACTCACCGCCCTCGATGCGGTCCAGCTGTGGATGATCTATCTCCTGGCCGTTGCGCTGGGGGTCGTCAGCGTCATCGAGGTTCCGACACGACAGAGCTTCGTCATAGAGATGGTCGGAGAAGATCAGCTCTCGAACGCCGTCGGTCTCAACAGCACGGTGTTCACGTCCGCGCGGGTCATAGGGCCCGCCATCGCGGGGGTCTTGATCGCGGGCGTCGGCATCGCGTGGTGTTTCTTCCTCAACGCGATCTCCTTTACGGCCGTCATCGCCAGCCTCACGAGGATGAACGCCGCCGAGCTGCACAGAGGCGCGCCGGTCGAGCGCGCCAAAGGGCAGCTCCGCGAGGGGCTCCTGTACGTCTGGAGCACCCCGATCCTGCGGACCTCGTTGCTCATGATGGCCATCATCGGCACCATCGCCTTCAACTTCCGCATCTTGCTTCCGGTCATGGCCGAGAAGGAGTTCGGCGGCGGAGCCGGGACCTACGGCGCTCTGTCCGCGGTGATGGGTATCGGAACGGTCCTCGGTGCGCTCTTCGCCGCAAGCCGGGCACAGCCAACCCGCAAGACCCTCATCTATTCGGCGATGGCCTATGGGGTCCTGATTCTGATCGCCGGAATCGCTCCCACGTTGAGCCTCGAGATGATCGCCCTCATCCCCATGGGTGCGGCGGGCATCGCCTTCGTGGCGACCGCCAACTCGACTCTTCAGCTCAACGCCAAGGAGTCCATGCGCGGTCGAGTAATGGCCCTGTACTCGGTCGTCTTCTTGGGTTCGACTCCGATCGGGAGCCCCATCGTGGGGTGGATCGGCGAGACCTTCGGTGTGCGCGCAGGATTCTTCATCAGCGGTTTCGCCTGTTTGCTGGCGTCGGCCTACGCCGTCGATGTGGTGCGTAAGGAGAGGCTGGCTCGGGCCGAGGATACGGCCGTCGAGCTGGACGAAAGCGATGCGATCACACCCGACGATCCTGCGCCCGCGGGCTTCGGCGGTACCTACCCCGTGCGCAAGCTGCGGGCGGCCGTCCGCATGGCCACGCGTCGCTAGCTTCCGGGCTTCTCCCCAACTCGATCGCCGAAGCCGTCCACGATCTTGCCCACCCATGAAACGAGTCTCCTGAGAAAGCCTGGGTCGATGCTGTGTCCCATCGGCGATTCCTCATAGACGAGGGCGACACCGGCCGCTTCCAGCCGTGACCGAGCATCGCGACCGAACTCGACGCCTATGACCGGATCCTGGGCGCCGTGGCCCACCGCCACCGGCAACCCCGAGCGCTCGGTGAGATCGATCTCGAGACCCTCCAGGCGCGGCATGAAGCCCGAAAAGCACAGCAGTCCGGCCGGCTGCGGTCGCCCTGCGCCGAGCGAGGCCGCGTAGGTCATGACCGCGCCCTGTGAGAACCCCCCCATGAGGGTGTCGTTCATGCCGACCCCGAACTGTTCCTCGATGCCGTCGAGCCATTCGGTCAGGCGGCCATAGGTCGGCCAGAAGGTCTCGGGATCGGGATAGCCGACCCGGTGCACCACGTACCAGTGGGCACCTCCGGGCGGGAGGGCGAGCGGCCCCTGGGGGCACAGACCGACCAGGCGCCGTCCGGGATCGAGGATGTCGAACAACGGATAGAGATCGCGCGCGTCCGCGCCGCGGCCATGGAGCAGAACGAACGCGCCCTCGGCGTCGCCCGCCGCCGGACGAACGAGATGCTGAATCGGTTCGAGCTTCACCAACGACCTCCACGCGTCGTGGATCTTGCCTGATCGCTCGACCCTAGCCCCACTTTTGGACCTCCATACGGCCCTAACACGCTTCCGGCGCCAAAGCTGTGACGCCAGTCACAGACCAGCGGGCAATCGAGCGTTGAGATTGCTTCATGCAAGGCGGCCCACTGACCCGGGTCCGGGAGCTGCTCGAGGTTCAGCACGGTGTGAACCACCGACGACAAGCACTGGCGTCGGGACTCACGAGGAACACGATCCAGAGCCGGCTCGATAGCGGCGAGTGGGTCGTTGTTCTCCCGGCCAACTACCGCCTCGCGGGATCGCCTCGTAGCCGGCGCCAACTGGTCATGGCGGCCTGTCTCTGGGCGGGTCCCGGGGCCGTAGCCTCGCACCGCACGGGGCGGCTCTTCATGATCTCCCGGGCTACAGGCCCGGCATCGTCGAGATCACCACCAACCGGAGAATTGCCGCCCCTGGGGTCGTCGTTCATCGCTGCCGCATGAACGCCCGCATCGACACGACGATCTGCGACGGAGTTCCTGTCACCGCAGCCCATCGCACCATCGACCTCTGCGCCGTCTCGTCTCCGGATCGGGTCGAGAGAGCGCTCGATGCAGTGCTAATGCGTGGACTCGGGGAGGTTTGATTCATCTGGCGTCGGCTCAACCGCCTCGGTTCCGTCGGGAGGTGCGGAGTCCGACGACTTCGCTCGATGCTGGCCGAGCGGAGCGAGCGACTTCACCATGCAGGCAGCGATTGCGAAACTGCCCTGCACCAGTTGTTGAGAGAGGCCGGTATCAAGGGATGGGAACCGCAGGCCGAGATCACCGACGGCGATTTCTTGGCCCGGCCGGACGCCGTTCTTCTGGGAGGACGTCATGCATGACCCCAATACGTACTAAGAGAGGTGCGAGCCGCCATCGATGCGCTTACACAGCACACCTTTGGTGGCTGAAGCGTGTTGCCGGCGCACGGATCTCCAAAGGTGGGACGGTGGTCCAACGGCCCGGGTGCGCTCGGCCGGAGCTAGCCGGCGGCTTGGTCCCGGGCGCAGACCTCGGGCAGGTCTCCCGGCTTCGGGATCGGAATCGGGAGGATCTGCGTGATCTTGGCGGTGCGGAACTTACCTTTGCCGACGATGACGGCCACGTCCACGTCCGGCTTCGTCTTGCCCGACTCGACCGTGACACCAGGAAGCACCGCCGCTACCAGTTCGGCCATGCGCGCGGCCTCGGGCTCCTTCGAGTTGGCCACCACCGTCGTGCCCCTGTATCTGAAGTTCTTGGCGTTGGCTACTTCGATCACCCGCACGTGCTCCCCGGCGACGGTCGTGGCCGCCTCGAGCCGGTTGGCGGCCGGCCGGGCCACGGCCCTCTCCAGCCCGGCGCCGTTGTAGACGCCCACTCGGATCGTGTTCGGGGCGATATTGGGGACGCCGTCGGCCTCAGCCGGGCTCTGATTGGCGCCGATGGCCTCGAACATGACGTCCATGGTGTCGAAATCCGCCACGACCACGGACGTCTCGACGCCGCCCGAGGTCTTCGTCCCGGTGCCCAGATTCGGGGCGGTGTATGCCTCATAGGTATCGGGGTCGAAGTTGCGCAGTTTCTGACCGATCTCGGCCAACCCCTTGAGCGTCGTTCCCCTGTCGATGACTACGTTGCGGCGCGCGACATCTGCCAGGGCGTTGACGCGGCTCGGTCGGAAAATGGTCGAGCTCGACAGGATCTTGTCGAGTGCCGCCGCGATGAACCTCTGCTGGTTCTGAATGCGCTCGAAGTCACCCGAAGCAAACGCGCGCGAGCGTACGAAGCGCAAGGCGTTGTCACCGTCGAACTGGACCATGCCCACCTCGTCGTCGGTGACCTCGAGCCCCGTCTGCTTGTCGAACGGAATCTCTTCGGGAACGCACACCTCGACTCCACCGATCGCCTCAACGAGATCGTGGAAGCCGGCGATGTTGACCTGCACGTAATGGTTGATCGAAAGGCCGGTCAAGTTTTCGACCGTGCCGACGATTCTCTCCGGCCCCCCCAGGAGAGCAGAGTTGATCTTGTTGAATCGCCTGCCCACCGGCACCCAGAGGTCGCGCGGGAACTGCACCATGGTGACCTTGCTGGTCTCCGGATCGATGTGGGCAAGAATTAGCGTATCGGCGCGCTCGACGTCGTCACCTTCGAGATCGCGGGCGGCGAGCCTCTGTTTCTGCGCCTCGGTCAGTCCCTCGCGCGAGTCGGACCCAACCAGGAGCACGATGAAAGGATCCTCCCGGCGCTCGGTGGGCTCGACTCCGCCGATCTCTCTCTGCACGTCTCCCTGGAGGGAGTAGTAGTAGTAAACGCCGTAACCCGCCACGCCGGCCAGCAGCGCGAACACGGCCACCAATATCCATTGCCAGCGATGGCGGAAGTACTTCCGCTCGCGCTCGCGCGCGCTTCTGAAGACGTCGCCGTAGCGCGCCGTCGAAGGGTCGCTGTTCTTCTTCTTTCGAAATAGGCCCATAGAGATCTAGGGAGTGTCGCCGCTCTCACACAATATGGGCAGCTGACAGAAACGAACCTGATCCGCGACCTGATGCACGGCCATTGCCGATAGCGCGAGGCCGAGCGCCAGGGCGGTCGCCCACCACATCCGGGGGATCTTGCTGCCATCCGGCTCGTCGGGCTGCGCCGGGTCATCGTCGGCGGCCAGAGAGATCTCGGCCAGGAGGATCCGAGCGTCCACCAACTGAGAGCGACGCACGTAGACGAGCACCGGAGCCCACGGGTTCGACCCCCCGTACAACCACTGGCTCGGCCCCGAGCGGTCTTTGATCGCGCGCGTCTCGATACTCTCGTCGGCCAGCTTTCCGACCAGCAGCGCGGCCTCGATGTCGTTCGCGGCCCTGAACAGCTCGACCCAGTCGCGGCCCCCACCTCCGCTCGACTCGTCGTCGGCGGTCGGGGGGTGCGAAGGGGGCTCGAGCCGGACGGGCACCCTGCTCATGATTGCTTGCCCAGTACCTGTCGTGCAATGACGACCCGCTGGATCTGATTCGTGCCCTCGTAGATCTGAGTGATCTTGGCATCGCGCATGAGCCGCTCGACCGGATACTCCTTGACGTAGCCGTAACCGCCCAGGGCCTGCACGCAATCCGTGGTGACGGACATGGCGACGTCGCTTGCGTAGCACTTGGCGATCGCAGCCCAGTAGCTGACGTCCGTAGCCGCCTCGTCGACCGCCGCGGCGGCACGGTACACGGCCATACGCGCCGTCTCGATCTTCATCGCCATGTCGGCGAACATGAACTGAAGCCCCTGAAAGGCGGCGACCGCCTTGCCGAACTGACGGCGCTCGTTGACGTAGCCCACCGCGAAGTCGAAGGCTCCCTGAGCGATGCCCAAGGCCTGCGCGGCGATGGTCGGACGGGAGAAATCGAGCGTGCGCATGGCGAGACCGAAGCCGCCGTGGACCTCGCCGACGACCGCAGAGTCCGGCACTCGCACGTCGTTGAGCATGACCTCGCGGGTCGGAGAGCCACGAATACCCAACTTGTCTTCCTTCTTGCCGAGCTCGAAACCGTCCAGGTCCTTGCTCAACAGGAAGCAGGTGATGTTCCTGTTCTTGGGACCGTCGGGGTCGCTGACCGCGAAATACGTGTAGAGGTCGCTGACGCCGGCTCCGGTGATGAAGCGTTTCGTGCCGTTCAGCACCCAGTCGTCCCCGTCACGCACCGCACGGCTCTTCATGGCTCCGGCATCACTCCCCGAGGCGGGCTCCGTCAAGCAGTAGCTCATGCGGTGCTCGCCGTTCGTGATGCCTTCGCACACCCGTCGCTTCTGCTCGTCACTGCCGGCCAGGATCACCGGGATCGCGCCGAGCTTGTTCACCGCCGGGATCAGCGACGTGCCTGCGCTCCACCGGGAGATCTCCTCGACCAGGAGACAGAGCTCGACGGCACCTCCTCCCGCTCCTCCGTGCTCTTCAGGGTAGGAGACGCCCGCGAAACCGTTGCGAACCAGGAGCTCGTCGATGTCCCAGGGGTACTCGTCGGTCTCGTCGATCTCCGCGGCACGGGGGGCGATCTTGTCCTCGACGAGCTGGCGCACGGAGGCGCGGAAGGCCTCTTGTTCCTCCGTGAGATGAAAGTTCAGTCCGCGGTCGTCCATGGACCTACAGGGTACAAGGACGGCCACTACTTCTGAGCTCGAGCCCCATCGTCGGTGCGCGGGTCGCTCACCCCCAAGTTCTCGCCGCCGGCGGGATCCACGCCGGTTGCGTTCATGCGCGGTCGAATGAGGTACTCGCTTTCGTTGTTCGGAGTGATCGTGTGTCCGCGGGCGCCGAGCTCGACCTCGACGTCCTCATCGACTCGTCCGTCCTCGAGCTCGAGGGGGAAGGGTGGACCCGTTACCCCACCGGCCGCCTCTACTCGCTCGGCGTCGAGCGCGTGGCCGATGTTGAGATCGAAGTCGATCAGACCCACGACCGCGTTCAGCACGCCCATGATGATGCGCACTCCACCGGCACCACCCGTGATGAGCACCGGCTCGCCCTTGCGAACGACGATCGTCGGCGACATCGACGAGCGGGGACGCTTGAACGGCTCGGGCTCGTTGGCGGTTCCTGGAGCTCCGAAGTCGGTCATCTCGTTGTTGAGCAAGAAACCGGTGCGTGGAGCCACGACTGCGCTTCCAAACTCCTGCTCGATGGTGCAGGTCAGCGCCACGGCGTTGCCCCCGCGGTCGATCACCGAGATATGGGTCGTGTGTCCGTTGGGATTGTCGGAGTCGTCGGATCGGCCAGCAGCGAAGACGCCCGGCTCGTAAGCCTGCGCGACCTCGGGGTCGATCTTGTCCCGTCGTTCGTTCGCGTAGCCCTTCGAGATGAGCTCTTGCGTCGGCACGTCCTCGAAGTCGGGGTCGGCGACATACGCGGCGCGGTCGGCAAAGGCGAGCTTCTGCGCCTCGGCCGCGAAGTGGAGATGATCCGCGCTCGATTGTCCGGCCCCCGCGAGGTCGAAACCCTCCAGAAGGTTGAGCATCTGAATCGTCGCTATGCCTCCGGAGGTCGGCGGGGGCATCCCAATGATCCGGTGACCGTTGTACGTGCCCCTCACCGGCTTGCGCCACTTGGCCTCGTAACGCTCGAGGTCGCCGAGCTGCATTATGCCGCGATCGCCGGGAACCTCGCCCGCGTCACGCATGTCCTTGATGATGCGCTCGGCAATCACTCCCTCGTAGAAGGCATCGATGCCGCGCGTCCGCATGATCTCAAACGACTTGGCGAGCTGCGGGTTGCGCAGGATGTCGCCCGGGGGATAAGGCGCCGTCGAGTTCTTCAGATAGATGCGCGCGGCAGGTGGATAGAGCTTGAGGCGCTCGGCGTTCTGTGCCATAGCGGCGCTGAGCGACGGCAGCACCTCGATGCCTTTGGTCGCGAGCTTCTGTGCCGGCCTCATCGCCGCGCGCATGGTGATGGTGCCGTAGCGTCGCAGAGCCTCCTCGGCCCCGCGCAGGATGCCGGGCACGCCCACGGTCAGGTGGCCGGTGAAGGTCTCGTGGGGGCCGGGGGACTCGAAGGTGTCGGGCCGCATCTCGGCCGGCGCGGTCTCGCGGAAGTCGAGCGTGTCGACCCGACCGCCGGCGCTGCGGTACACGAGGAAGCCTCCCCCGCCGATGCCGCACGACTGGGGTCGCGCCGCGGTCATCGCGATCATCATCGTCACGGCCGCATCGACGGCGTTGCCGCCCTGGTCGAGCACCCTCACGCCGACCCTGGAAGCCGCCGGTGCCTCGGTCGCCACCACGCCCTTGGAAGAGCGCACCGGCTCTCGGTACTTCGACCCCTCGTCCGCTCTCGCCGGCGCGAGGCCGGTGGCCAGCAGGCAAGCCGCACTGAGAACAAGAATGAGCCGCCGCACGAATCACTCCCCTCGTAGGTGATCCCGTCACGCCCTGCATACCCCAAGCTCTCAGGATCGCAACTTGACCGAGCGGTCGGGGGAATAGGTAGGCTTCCGCTTCGGGGGTGGGGACCGGAGGCGAGAAAGGACCCGGACACCGTGGCTCGATCGATCGACGCAATCAGGAACGCCATCCTGGCCGGCGCGCCGGCCGGCGAGCTCGCCGCTCTCGAGCTCCCCGAGGCGGTGACG
Source organism: Actinomycetota bacterium (assembly GCA_050694055.1). Lineage (GTDB taxonomy): Bacteria > Actinomycetota > CADDZG01 > CADDZG01 > WHSQ01 > WHSV01. Next base: position 15,850 of record JBOGWX010000152.1, on the reverse strand, counting down.
GCCGCCTTCGTTCGCAAGGACGAGCAGGACCTGTTCGAGGGACTCGAGTCGGCCACCAGGGACCCCCGCAAGTCGCTCCACGTCGACGAGGTCGACCTGCCGCCGCTCGGGCCCAACGAGTGTCTGATCGCGGTCATGGCCTCGGCCATCAACTTCAACACCGTGTGGACCTCGATCTTCGAGCCGCTGTCCACGTTTCTGTTCCTCGAGCGCTACGGCAAGGAGAGCGAGCTCGGTCGGCGCCACGATCTCGACTACCACATCGTCGGCTCCGACGCCTCGGGGGTGGTGCTGCGCACCGGCCCGGGCGTCACCCGCTGGAAGGCCGGCGACGAGGTGACCGTTCACTGCAACTACGTCGACCTGGAGGCGCCGGAGGGTCACAACGACTCGATGATCGACCCCAGCCAGCGCATCTGGGGTTTCGAGAGCAACTTCGGCGGCATGAGCGAGATCGCCATGGTCAAGGCCAACCAGCTCATGCCGAAACCCCGGCACATGACCTGGGAGGAGGCTGCCTGCCTCGGGCTCGTGTCGTCGACCTCGTACCGCATGCTCGTCGGATCCAACGGAGCCAGCATGAAACAGGGCGACGTCGTGCTCATCTGGGGCGCCACCGGGGGCCTCGGCGGCTTCGCATGTCAGTACGTTCTGAACGGTGGTGGCGTCCCCGTCGGCGTCGTGTCGTCTCCCGAGAAGGCGGAGATCCTCAACTCCATCGGTGTCGAGCACGTCATCGACCGCAAGGCCGAGGGCTACGAGTTCTGGACCGGGGACCAACAGAACGCGCGGGAGCAACGCCGTTTCGGCAAGAAGGTGCGCGCGCTGGCAGGGGAGGACCCCGACATCGTCTTCGAGCACCCGGGGCGCCAGACCTTCGGCACGAGCGTGTTCGTCGCCAAGAAGGGCGGCACCGTCGTCACCTGCGCGTCCACCTCCGGCTATCTGCACGAGTACGACAACCGTTATCTCTGGATGCACTTAAAGACGATCATCGGGAGTCACTTCGCCAACTACAAGGAGGCATGGGAGGCGAACCGGCTCGCGTACCTCGGCAAGATCCACCCCATCCTGTCGGAGACCTATCCGCTGAGCGAGGTCGGCGAGGCCGCCTATCAGGTGCACCAGAACCTTCACCGGGGAAAGATCGGCATCCGGGTGCTGGCTCCCGAAGACGGTCTCGGCGTGAGCGATCCCGAGCTGCGCGCCCGTCACATCGACAAGATGCGCAGCTTCCGCAAGTTCAGCGAGTAGCTGCGTCTTCCTCCAGTCGCGGGATCAGGCGTTGACCTTGAAGATCAGCGCGTCGCCCTGGCCCCCGCCGCCGCACAGCGCGGCCACTCCCGTCCCGCCACCACGGCGCTTCAGCTCGTGGATGAGCGAGACGGCAAGGCGCGCCCCGGTGCATCCGATCGGGTGACCCAGCGCCACGGCGCCGCCGTTGACGTTGACCTTGGCCTCGCCCTCGGACGAGCCGTTGAACAGCATCCTCGTCGAGTGCAGCGCAACCGCGGCAAAGGCCTCGTTGATCTCGAGCAGATCGAGATCGTTGACCGACAACCCCGCCTTCTTGAGCGCGCTCTGAATGGCCAGCGCGGGAACCGTGTGCAAATAGGGCGGCTCGTCTGCCGACATCCCGTGCGCGACGATCTCGGCCAGCGGCGTCAGGCCGAGCTCTTCGGCGCGCTCGGCGCTCATCACGATCACCGCAGCGCCACCGTTAGACACCTGCGACGCATTGCCCGCGGTGATCGTGCCCTCGGGTTGGAAGGCGGGCCGCAAGTTGCCGAGTCCCTCCGCCGTGGTACCCGCTCGCACACCCTCGTCGGTATCGAAGGTGATCGACTCACCTTTACGCTGGGGTACTTCGACCGGAACGATCTCTTCGGCGAACTTGCCGTCGGCGATCGCCCGGGCGGCGCGCTCGTGGCTGCGGGCGGCCCACTCGTCCTGCTCGACCCGACCGATCGAGAACTCGCTGTTGACGTCGTCGGACTGGTCCCCCATGTGCTTGTGATTGAAGGCGTCCCACAACCCGTCGTGAATCATCGAGTCGACCAGCTTGCCGTCGCCCATCCGGTAGCCGGTGCGCGCCTTGGGGAGTAGATAGGGGGCCTGGTCCATCGACTCCATACCGCCTGCGATCACGGCACCGACCTCACCGGCGCGGATGAGCTGATCGGCGAGCGCGATCGCGTTGAGACCCGAGAGGCAGACCTTGTTGATCGTTATCGCCGGAACGCTCTTCGGCACCCCCGCCTTGACGGCCGCCTGACGCGCCGTGATCTGCCCGGTACCCGCCTGCAACACCTGACCCATGATCACGTAGTCGATCTGCTCGCCGGAGATGCCGGCGCGCTCGAGCGCACCGGCGATCGCGGTTGCTCCGAGATCGGTTGCCGGCACGCCGGAAACCGCTCCGCCGAACTTTCCAATCGCCGTGCGGGCGGCCGAGACGATGACCGAGTGAGCCATGGTGGCGCTCCTTTCGAGAGCAGGCGGGCCGCCTTACGGCCGCACGCTCGATGGGATCGTAGGAATGATTTTCGAGCCTGGTCTTAGTTTAGTCGGTGGCCGGCGCCGCCGGCCCGCGGTCGAGAGGAGTCCCGATGAGCGCCGTCCGAACCGAACGTCGTCCACCGTTGCTGATGGTCACCATCGATCGTCCCGAGGTCCGCAACGCGGTCGACCGGCCCACGGCCGCCGCGCTGGCAGACGTCTTCAAGGACTTCGAGGCGGATGCCGAACTCCGCGTGGCGATACTGACGGGAGCGGGAGGGACGTTCTGTGCGGGCGCCGATCTCAAGGCGCTCGCGTCCGGCGACCCCGAGCGAGCAAACCGCCTCGATCCCGAGGGCGACGGGCCGATGGGGCCCACCCGTCTGAGCCTGTCGAAGCCCCTCATCGCCGCGGTCGAGGGTCACGCCGTCGCGGGAGGTCTCGAGTTGGTGCTGTGGTGCGACCTCTGCGTGGCCGCCGCCGACGCGACCTTCGGGGTCTTCAACCGGCGCTGGGGGGTCCCGCTGGTCGATGGCGGCACGATCCGGCTCACCCGGACGGTCGGGCAGCGCCGGGCCCTCGACCTGATCCTCACCGGCCGGGCGGTGACCGCCGAAGAGGCGCTCGGCTGGGGGCTGGTCAACCGCCTCGTCGCTCCGGGCGAGGCGCTCGCCGAGGCGGAGCTGCTCGCCCTGCGCGTCGCCTCGTTCCCCCAGCGCAGTCTCCGGGCCGACCGCCGGTCCTCGCTCCAGCAGTGGGGCAAGGCCCTCGACGCTGCGCTCGCGGAGGAATTTGCCGGAGGAATGGAGGCGATAAGCAGCGGCGAGACCGCCGGCGGAGCGAAGCGCTTTACCGAGGGAAGAGCCGGGTAGTTCCCGGGGCGGGGGAAGATGGAGCGCATGAGGCTCGACGTGCCCCGCCCCGAATACCAGCGACGATGGCCTCAGCGTAACGAGCCGGACAAGAGCGCGCCCATGGAGGACCTCGGGCTTTTCGGGCCCGGCAGCATGGTCTGGCGCATCCATTCCGATCCGGCATCCCTGCTGGGAGGACTGCGCGGGCTGCTCGTCCAGGCTCTGCATCCCGTCGCCATGGCGGCGGTCTCGCAGCACAGCAATTACAGAGACGATCCCTGGGGCCGGCTGATGCGCACGTCTGAGTACCTCACCATCACGACCTTCGGCGACACGCGCCGCGCCCGCGAGGCGGCGAGCAGGCTGCGCGCCATTCACCGGCGCATCAGCGGCGTAGACCCGGTCACGGGGCGCAGCTACCGTGCCGACGATCCCGATCTGCTGCTGTGGGTGCACAACGTCGAGGTCCACTCCATGATCGCCGGCTATCGCGCCTACGGAGGATCGCTGTCGTTCGCCGACGCGGACTGCTACGTCAGGGAGATGGTCGGGCACGCCGAGCTGGTCGGGCTGAGCGCGCCCGACGTGCCCCGCTCCTACTCCGAGGTGCACGACTACGTGACGGGCTATGAGGGTCTCGCGCTGACCCCCGCGGCGCTCGAGGGGATGCGCTACGTACTGAGCCCGCCCATGCCGCTGCCGCTGCGCCCACTGTGGACGATCCCGGCCGCCGCGGCGGTAGCGATCCTTCCCGACGAGGTCCGCGCCCTCTACGGGATCCCGTGGTTCGCGCCGGCCGGGTCGTTGGTGAGGACCTCTACCGCGGCGCTTCTCAAAGCACTCAAGTCCCTCTGGCCCCCGCCACCTCCGGTGCGCGAGGCTCTGGCGCGCGCCGAACGGCTGGCCTCGTAGCCGCGTAGGATGCGGCGATGCTCAACAAGATCGAACACGTGGCTCTGGCCGTATCCGATCTCGACGCGGCGGTAGCTCATTACGCCGGCGTCTGGGGACTCGAGGTCTCGGCGCGCGCGCGAGTCGAGGACCAGGGAGTCGAGGAGGCGATGCTGGCGCTGGGCGACTCCCACCTGCAGTTGCTGGGGTCGACCGGGCCGGAAACGACCGTGGGCAAGTTCCTCGAGCGACGCGGGGAGGGCCTGCACCACATCGCGTACGAGGTCGACGATCTGGCGGCAACCATTGACTCACTGCGAGCTAACGGCGTGGAAATGATCGACGACGAGCCGCGGTTGGGAGGAAGGGGCCACATGGTCGCATTCGTGCATCCCAGATCGAACCATGGGCTCCTCGTCGAACTCATCCAACGTCCCTAGCGACACAGACGCGCCGACGAGAGGACCGAGTGCAGCACTCCGATGACCCGGCCGCCGCGCAGGCGGTTCCCTCCCCGTTAAGCAACCCCGCGTTTCGCAAGCTGCTCGCGATCTCGGTCACCGTTGCTCTCGGCTACGGGTTGATCGTCCCGGTGCTGCCGAACTTCGCACGCAGCTTCGACGTCAGCCTCGCGGCCGTCGGGCTGGTCTTCTTCGTATTCGGACTGACGCGCTTTCTCTTCGGGCTGGTCGGGGGCCTGGTAGTCGATCGCTTCGGAGACCGTTTCAGCGTCATGGCAGGGCTGCTAATCGTCTCGCTGTCCTCCTACGCTTCGGGGCTGGCGGCCTCGTTCCCTCAGCTCGTGGCCGCGCGCGGCTTCGGTGGAGCGGGCTCCGCGCTGTTCATCGCAGGGCTCATGAACCGCATCATCCGAACGATCGAGCCTGCCGCCATGGGCCGCGCCACGGGGCAGTTCCGCTCCTCGTTCCTCGTGGGAATCAGCGTAGGACCCCTTCTCGGCGGGATCGTGGCCAGGTACTTCGGAGCCGAGGCGACCTTTCACGTCTACGGGACCGGGCTGCTGATTGCCACGGTCATCACCTTCTTCGTGATGGCGGGCCAAAGGGTCGACGAGTCCGCCGAACGAACTACCCCGCGGGAGTCACTCCGTGCCGCCGCACCACTGCTGCGAGACCCTCGCTACGTGCTGGCGCTGGCGGCGACCTTCGTCGGATGGTGGGTGCTGGCGGGACCGGCGCACACCATAGGCCCGGTGTTCGCGGCGGAGGAGCTTTCGTTCAGCCAGTTCTTCATCGGACTTGCGGTCACGCTGCTGTCGATCGGCGAGGTCCTCATTCTGTTCGTCGCCGGCAGCGCCGCCGACCGTCTCGGTCGCAAGGCCGTCTTGGTGCCGTCGCTCGTGGTAACCGCCGTCGCCGTCGCTTTGCTCGGTCAGATCGAGGCGCTCGCGTGGGCCTACTTTCCCCTGATGATCGCCGCCGGAGCGGGCGTCGCGGCGGGTAGCACGGCCGCGGGCGGCTTGCTCGCGGACTCCATCAGAGGCCAGGGCGCGCAGCACAAGGGTGGCTCCGGCGCAGCCGTGGGAGTCAACCAGATGGCCGGAGACCTCGGGTATTTGCTGGCGCCCACCACGGTGGGCTTCTTGGCCGAGCTCGGCGGCTTCTCCCTTGCCTTCATAGCCGGCGCGCTGCCCGCCGCGCTCCTCCTCGCCTGGGCGGTGACGCTGCCCAACTACCGGGCCGAGCGGGAGCGGATAGAGACCGTGGAGCCGGAGCGCATAGTCGACTGAGCCGGCCACCCACCCTTTATCCTCACTCGGTGGAGACCTCCAGCTACGAAGGTGCCGGCGTCAAGAGCCAGGCCGCAGCCCTGTCCGCCGTCGAGCGCCACCTCAGGCCCACCTTCTCCTTTCCCACCACCGGCGAGGTGCTCACGGAGTTCGGTCACTACGCCAGCGTCATCAAGCTGACCCCGGAGCTCGCCCTCGCGATGTGCACCGACGGCGTCGGTTCCAAGACCATCGTGGCTTCCGCGCTCGACCGCTACGACACGATCGCCTTCGACTGCGTCGCGATGAACGTCAACGACCTCCTGTGCGTCGGCGCTCGTCCTCTTGCGATGGTCGATTATCTCGGCGTCAACACGCTCGAGGCTCGCCGCACGGACGAACTGCTCGGTGGTCTCGCAGCGGCCGCCAAGGAAGCGGGGATTGCGATCCCGGGCGGCGAGGTGGCGCAGCTCCCGGAGATCGTCGGCTCGGACGGCCGGACGCCGGGCGATTCCAGCGCCTTCGACCTTGTCGGAACCTGCGTGGGCACGCTGCATCCGAACGAACTGATTCTCGGAGGTTCCATCGAGCCCGGCGATGCCATCATCGGCCTTGCTTCGTCGGGTTTGCACTCGAACGGCTACACCCTCGCGCGTCGCGTGCTCCTCGCGCACGCCGGAATGTCGCTGGACGCGCACGTCGAGGAGCTAGGACGCTCGCTCGGCGAAGAGCTTCTGGAACCGACAACCATCTACGTGAGGGCGATCACGAAACTGTGGAATGCAGGCATCGAAACGCGTGGACTGTCGCACATAACGGGAGACGGCTTCGCAAACCTCGTGCGCTTGGAGGCGGAGGTCGGCTACGAGCTCGACGCACTCCCGGAGCCGCACCCGATCTTCGGAATGATCCAAGAGCGGGGGGGCCTGGATCTCGCCGAGATGTTCGCGGTCTTCAACATGGGGGTGGGCCTGGTCGTCATCACGCCCGAGTCCCAGTTAGAGGGAGCGCTCGCCTCGATCGAGTCGTCGGGCTACGCGGCGCAGCGCATAGGGACCGTCATCGACGAACCACGCGTGGTGCGGCTCGCACAACACGGGCTCGACCTGGCCCCCGGCTAGAGCGACTCAGCCGTTCTTCCCCGACAGCACCGAGTCCGGCTTCGTACCGCCGAGTGGGGTATCTACCAGGTCGTCGTCATCCGGCTTGTCATCCGGGTCCGCCGGCTTCTTGTCGGGCTTGGAGGAGTCCGAGGCGGGCTTCGCGCCGTCGCTCTTGGGCTCGGAGTCGATGTCCTTGGTCTTGGACTCCACCGCGCCCGCCTTGGAGTCGAGCTCCTGCGACGGCGCACCCAGGTGGCCACCGATGGCCCCGGACGCCTGCGACGCCCCCAAGGACACTCCCGTCAGCGCCTCCACCAGCTCACCCGCCGCCGCCGGCCCGACGAGCTCGATCAGCAGCCGCTCAAGCTCGCGCCGGTTGAGATCCGGGTCCGCCGTCAAGGCCTTGAGCGCGCGGAACTGGTCACGACTGAGCTTCAACCTCGTCCCGTCGGGAAGCCGGATGCTTCTGACCTCGTGGGCTGCGAAGCCACTGTCCACAGTTCCCGACGCGACCCCCGACGACGATGGCCGAGCGGTTCCCGCGCCGGAGTCGTTGAGGTCTGCGACGAAGGAGGCTACGGCCATCCCGGCTGCCGAAAGGCTCAGTAATCCGGCCGACAGCATCGCTGCGGCGAGGGTGCGCGCCAGCCGCAGGCGGGTCATCGTGGCTCGTCTCGTTGCCGCCGCCACCTTGACCTCGTTGACCTGCTCGGTCAGAGCGGCCTCTTCGGTGCGCACGTCCAGCTCGAGGTCCTCGATCATGCGATTGGCGGCGCTCACCTCGCCGGCCCGCATGAGCGTCGCCGAGAAGGCCAGCTTGTCGTCGGTCACCTCACGGGCGCGGCGCGAGAAGGCGCGCGCCGAGCGAGTGAGCTCGAAGCTCGCCTCCTCCTCCTCGCTGGCGGCGCGCTCACAGGCCTGATTCAGCTCGTCGAGCTCGCGCCGCAGTCGCCTCATCCACATACTCAAATGGTTCGCCCTAGCAATCCGCTCCCCTGCCCTGACGAGGATGGCTTTTTCTAGATCTAGACTCCTCGGTCAGGTCCGCAAGCGGCGGGCGCTGCTCGGGGGAGGCTCTCGGGGGAGGCTCTCGGGGGAGGCTATTGTGGCGCCCATGGCAACCGAAGAGGCAGAGCAAGAGACCTCGCTCAAGGACCGGGGAGAAACGGCGGCGGCCGCTCAGACCGCATCCGTCTCGGAGCGCATCGCCCGGCTCGAGGAGAAGCGGGCCGAGGCGCGCCGGGCCGGCGGCGAGCAGGCGGTCGCCAGGCAGCACGACCGGGGCAAGCTGACCGCTCGAGAGCGGATCGAGGCGCTGCTCGACAAGAAGACGTTCGTCGAGACCGACCAGCTGATGCGGCATCGGAGCCACGGTTTCGGAATCGAGAACAAGCGGCCTTACTCCGACGCGGTGGTGACCGGCTGGGGCACCATCGACGGCCGCAAGGTATTCGTCTTCGCCGAGGACTTCACGGTGTTCGGCGGGTCGCTGGGCGAGGTCATGGGCGAGAAGATCTGCAAGATCCTGGATCTCGCGCTGGCCACGGGCGCGCCCGTGATCGGGCTCAAGGACTCGGGCGGCGCCCGCATCCAGGAGGGCCCCGCATCGCTGGCCGGCTACGGCTACATCTTCGACCGCAACGTGCGCTCCTCGGGTGTCATCCCTCAGATCTCGGCCATCATGGGCCCGTGCGCGGGTGGCGCGGTCTACTCCCCCGCCATGACCGATTTCAACTTCATGGTCGACAAGACCAGCCACATGTTCATCACCGGTCCCGACGTCATCAAGGCGGTGACCGGTGAGGAGGTCACCCAGGAGGAGCTCGGCGGCGCCATGAGCCATGCGTCGAAGTCGGGCTCGGCTCACTTCGTGGCGCAGACCGACGAGGACTGCCTCGAGCAGATCCGTTATCTACTCAGCTTTCTGCCGTCCAACAACTTCGAGTCGCCGCCTTATTTCCCGCCTACCGATGATCCCGGGCGACTGTGCGACGAGTTGATCGACATCATTCCCGACTCGCCGAACAAGCCCTACGACATGCACCAGGTCGTAGGCAGCGTCTTCGACGACGGCGAGTTCTTCGAGGTGCACGCGCACTGGGCGAGAAACGTCATCGTGGGCTTTGCACGGCTCGGCGGTCAGTCGGTGGGGATCGTCGCGAACCAACCACAGGTTCTAGCGGGTTGCCTCGACATCGAATCATCGACCAAGGCGGCGCGCTTCGTGAGGTTCTGCGACGCCTTCAACATCCCGCTCGTCACCTTCGTCGATGTGCCAGGATTTCTGCCCGGAACCGAGCAGGAGTACGGCGGAATCATCCGCCACGGTGCCAAGTTGCTCTACGCCTTCAGCGAGGCAACCGTCCCGCGCATGACGGTCATCACCCGCAAGGCCTACGGGGGTGCCTACGTCGTCATGAACTCAAAGCACATTCGCAGCGACGTGTCGGTGGCCTGGCCCTCCGCGCAGATCGCCGTGATGGGCGCCGAGGGCGCAGTCAACATCATCCACCGGCGCGACATCTCGGCCGCCGACGACCCCGAGGCGAAGCGCGCCGAGTTGATCGCGAGCTACTCCGAGCATCTGCTCAATCCCTACGTTGCGGCCGAGCGCGGCTACGTCGATGCAGTCATCGACCCGCGCGACACACGTGTCCGCCTGCTGCAGAGCCTCGAGATGCTGCGCAGCAAACGCGAGACCATCCCGCAGCGCAAGCACGGCAACGTCCCGCTGTGACCCGCGTCCCGATTGATTAAGGAGCAGGCTTGTCAGAGCACCTCGACAAACCAGACGACCTCACCCTCGTGTCGATCTCCGGCAATCCGACCGACTCGGAGCGCGCCGCCATCGAGAGCGCGCTCAAGGAGCTAATCGAGATCGAGCATCGCGCGCGCGCCACCTCGATCTGGCGGCGAGCGTCTCGCTCCCAGGGCCGGCGACTCGGCATGGGCGACTACCGCGACCGCTTCGACGCGGCAGAGGCCTGGCGGCTGTCCACTCGTTTCCCGAATGGGGGCCGCGAGTATCCCGGACTGAACGGTCGCGGCGACGCAAAGTAGATGACGAAGTATCACCGGGTGACGAAGGACGATCTACCGGAGATAGCCACCTTCGCCGCCGCACTCAACACCCGGTCCGAGCACCGGATCGGCTATCTGGGAGACAAGGCCTCCCAGATAAGCCACGAGCTCCTCGAGTACGACGCCCTCCTGCGCGCCTTTGCGGCCCGTGACGAGGGACGCATCGTGGGGTTCATGGCCATCGACGTAGACGCGGAGCTGGAGCGGTCCTATTTCTACGGCCCCCTCGTCGATCACCCGGAGTGGAGCGCCGTCGCGGGCCGCTTGGTCGAGCAATGCCTTGCGCTCGTACCCCACCAGGCGACGAAGCAACTCGAGATGTTCTTCGACCTCACCAACGTGAACGCCGGTGCTCTGGGACGCTCGCTTGGATTCGAGAGCTACAAGGACGTGCGCATCATGAGGTTCGGCCGGGACGAGCTCGGCCGGCTGGGACGCGGCGGCGCGATCCCGGTCGCGCCGGAGCATCATGACTCGGTTATCAAGCTCCACGACCGCCTCTTTCCCGACACTCACACGCCCGGAGCTCGCCTGCTCGAGGGTCTCGCCGAGCACAGGGCCTGCTTCGTTCGAGCCGACGGCGACGAGGTCGAGGGTTACATCTACCTGGAGGTCGAGGGCGCCACGGGATCCGCCACTCTCGAGTTCATCGGCACTACCGAGGGGGCGCGCGGACGCGGCATCGGCGCCGACCTCGTGCGCACCGGTCTGCACTGGATGTTCGGCTTCGAGTCCGTCGCAGAGACCTGGTTGACCGTCGACGAGGACAACGCAGGAGCCCAGCGGCTCTACCGGTCGCTGGGCTGGACCGAGGCCGGGCGTCTGACGTCCATGCGGCGTCGCGGCCGGCCTCGCTCGAAACCGCTCGACGCCATCAACGCCTAGTAGAAACAGCGTATTTCTCCCCAAAAGGTCAGCCGGTACGTTCATTCCTCCATGGGCGACGAATCCATCCCGGGGGACAGTCCCGGCTCTTTACAAGGGTCGCACTTCAAGGCGATCTTCGACCACGCGCCCATAGGCATTGGGTTGGTCGATAGCCGGGGACGAACCCTGGTGAGCAACCCCTTGCTCCACGAGCTGACCGGTTTCAGCGCCGAGGAACTGCGCGACCTCGACTTCAACACCATCACGCACCGAGACGATATCGAGCCCAACGCCACGCTTTTCCGTGAACTGATGGAAGGCCGGCGTCTGAGGTTCAGTGTGGACAAACGCATTTATCGCAGGGACGGGCTGCCGATCTGGGTGCGCGTCACCGTCGCCGCGCTCTCAGACGAAGGCGGAGGACCTCGCTACGCCCTCGGCATGATGGAAGACATCACGGAACGGCGGCGGCAGGACGAGCGCTACGGCGCATTGCTGGGAAAGCTGACCCAGGCCCAGGCGCTGTTCGAGAGCGCCTTCCGCAACGCCGGGCTCGGCATGGACCTTACGGACGATGAGGGTCGCTTCCTGCAAGTCAACACGGCGCTGTGCCAGATGGTGGGTTACAGCGAGGAAGAGTTGCTGGGCATGCGCCGGCAGGACATCACGCACCCCGATGATCTCTCCGAGAGCGAACGGAGGCTCCAGAGGACCTTTGCCGGCAGTGACGTCGTCGAGTTCGTCAAGCGATACGTGCATCGCAGCGGTCGCGTGCTGTGGTGCAAGCTGAACTCTTCGCTGGTGCACGGCGAAGATGGCAGACCTCTCTACGCCGTGAGTCAGATCCAAGACATCACCCGGCAACGCGAGATGGAGCACGCGCTCGGCCACGCGCAGAAGATGGAGGCGATCGGCAGGCTCGCCGGTGGGGTAGCACACGACTTCAACAACTTGCTGCTCGTCATCAACAACTATGCGCAGATGTTGCGGGACGACATGGGTGAGAACGATCCTCGGCGCGCGGATCTCGATGAGATCGTCGAGGCGGGCGCCAGAGCCACGCGGCTCGTGCAGCAGCTTCTGGCGTTCTCGCGCCAGGATGCTCCGAGACCACAGGCTCTGTCTGTCAACGAGGCTATCCAGGACTTGCTTGCGCTGCTGACCCGCTCCCTCGGCGAGGACATCGAAATCCAGGTCGATCTGGCTCCGGACCTGTGGGCCACGCGCATCGACCTCTCACAGATGGAGCAGGTCCTCGTCAATCTGGCCGACAACGCCCGCGGCGCCATGCCGTCGGGGGGCACCTTGCTCTTTCGAACCGGCAACCTCGTGGTGGAGGGCGGCGACCGTACCGACCTCCGGCCGGGGCGCTACGTGCAGCTGGAGGTGAGCGACAGCGGCGAGGGCATCGATCCGGCGATCCTCCCCAAGCTCTTCGAGCCGTTCTTCACGACCAAGCCGCGCGGCGAAGGAGCGGGACTCGGCCTCGCGACGGTCTACGGGATCGTCGACCGTGCCGGGGGCGCGGTCGAGGTGAGCAGCAAGATGGGGGCCGGGGCGCGCTTCCGCATCCTCCTCCCGGCCGGGGAAGAAGGCGACTCACCATCCTGAGGAAGGGGCCTACACCTCTTTCACGAGCGCACGACCGGTGCCTCAATCGAGCAGGTCGTAGGCCGGCAGCGTCAGGAACTCCGCGAAGTCGTCGCTGAGCGCGACCTGCTCGAACAGCCGGCGCGACTCCTCCGGCCGTCCGTGCGTGTAGAACCACTCGTCGTCGTCGATCTCGGTGCGGATGCGCTCCAGCTCGGAGTCCTCGATCGCGCGCACCAGCTGCGGCGTGATGGCCGGTCCCTCGGCGAGCCGTCGCCCGGTGTGCACCCACTGCCACACTTGCGAGCGCGCTATCTCTGCGGTCGCCGCATCCTCCATGAGGTTGTAGATCCCCGCTGCGCCGTTGCCGCGCAGCCACGACGAGATGTACTGGATCCCGACGTTGCAGTCGTTGCGCAGGCCCTCCTCGGTGATGTCGCCCTCGGTGGCCGAGACGTTGAGGAGGTCGGTTGCCTCGACCGACACCTCCTCACGGAGCCTGTCGATCTGGTTGGGGCGGTCACCGAGAACGTCGTCGAACTGCTCCTGGGCGGCCTCGACCAGATCGGGGTGGGCGACCCAGGTCCCGTCGAAACCGTCCGTGGCCTCGCGACGTTTGTCGTCGGTGACCTTGGCAATAGCCCTCTCGTTGATCTCGGGGTTCTTGCGGCTGGGAATGAACGCGGCCATACCGCCCATGGCGGGGGCCGCACGCCGATGGCACGTCTTGACGAGCAACTCGGTGTAGGCCCGCATGAAAGGGGCGGTCATGGTGACCGTGTTGCGATCGGGCAGCACGAACTCGGGACGATCTCTGAAGCACTTGATCATCGAGAACATGTAGTCCCAGCGTCCCGCGTTCAATCCGGCGGAATGATCACGCAGCTCGTAGAGGATCTCCTCCATCTCGAACGCAGCGGGGACCGTCTCGATGAGCACGGTCGCCTTGATCGTCTTACGCTCGATGCCGAGAAAGTCCTGTGCATATTCGAAGACGTCGTTCCACAAGCGCGCCTCGAGGTGACTCTCCAGCTTGGGCAGATAGAAATAGGGGGCGCTGTCCGCATCGAGCAACCGGCGCGCGTTGTGGAAGAAGAAGAGCCCGAAATCGAAGAGCGCGCCGGCCACCGCAGCGCCGTCGACCACGACGTGCTTCTCCGGCAGGTGCCAGCCCCGCGGACGAACGAGCAGGGTTGCGACCTCATCGTGGAGCCGGTAGTCCTTGCCGTCCGGGCTGGTGTAATCGATCGTCTTGTCGAGCGCGTCGATCAAGTTGACGTGGCCCGAGGTCAAATTGGCCCAGGTCGGCGAGTTGGAGTCCTCGAAATCCGCCATGAAGCAGCGGGCACCGGAATTGAGCGCGTTAATGACCATCTTGCGATCGGTGGGGCCGGTGATTTCCACCCGCCGGTCCTGGAGGTCCGCAGGCAACGAGGCGACCTTCCAATCGCCCTTCCGGACCCCCCCGGTGTGACTCGAGAAGTCGAGGCTCTCCCCCGCATCCAGGCGCTGCTGACGCTCTCTTCGCCGGTCGAGCAGGCGCCTGCGCTCGGGATCGAACTCCCGCTGCAGCCCGGCTACGAACTCCAACGCCGCGCCGGTCACGACTTCCTCGACCCGCCCCTCGACGGCGCCGCGCACCTCGATGTCCATCTCGGCCTCCCCTACCCGGGCGTCCAAGAGAGGAATCATCACATGCCCGGCCGCGGGGCCGGCATAGGGCCTACTCGGTTGCCGGTTGGCGGGAGGCCTCGAAGTTGTCGGCCGCGCGCTGAAGGAAGCCGGGAAGCTCGTGGCCCTGGTCCTCGAGCCACGCCGACATGCCGCCCACCGACGCCGGGTCCTCGGTCATCAGGTCGTAGGGGCTTCCGTCCGGCGTCGGAATCTGTGGAGACGGCGTAGGAATCTCCGGAGACGGCGCCAACTCGAGCAGGGGAGCCGCCGGTTGCGATGGCTCTCCAGGATCCGCACCCGGAAGCAGCACCAGCGCCGAGCTCACCGGGCGCTCGGAGCCGTCGGAGGGACGCCCCTTGACCTTGCCCTTGACCACCATCGTGGTGGAGCCTCCGCCGTCGAGATTCAGGGCATCCGTCGCCCCCAGGCGAGAGCGCAGGAAGTGGGTGAGTCCCGCAAGCGTCATTCCTACGCTGTATCCGGGCTGCCGGCCGTCGACCGTTACCAGGAAGAGCTTGTGGTTTTTCGAGTTGTAGGCCACCGCGGTGCGGGGATGGCGGCCGCCCGCGAAGGAAGTGCCCGTGTAGATGCTGTGCTTTTGAACCACTCCGTCCTCGATCAACGTCGGGTTTCCGCCGACCGAGTCGAAGACCTTCGGCCACCCGAACGACCATCCGTACTTCGCCGTGGTGCCCACGGTCATGGAGCGAAGAATCTTGGCGCGCTTGCCCTTGCGCGGGGAGTACAGCGTGATCCCGTCCTTGGGAGGGACGCGCTTGTACCGGCAGGTCCGCTTCTGGACGAAGTGGCGCTGCTCGACTCCGGCGGTGGCGAGGGGAACGCCGTCCCCGTCGACCGGCGCGTGGGTGGGCTCGACCGCTTTCCGGCGGCCGGCAGCGCGCAAGCGCACGTAGCATCCTCCGTGCGGCGGTCTCGCCTCCTTACCGCCGACCGCGGTAAAGGCCCGGATCTGCTTCGACGCCTGTCCCTTGAAGGACTGGTCGTTGACGCGGTGGACCTCGCGGGACTTGCCTCCATCCTGCGACGGGATCCAGATCCAGGCGCGCGTCTTCGGCTTCGAGAAGAAGGTCCTCTTTTTGTAGATGTCGATCGCGAAGTTGCGCCCGCGCAGGTACCCACCGGTCGCGGGGTCGATTGCGCCGGTCTGGTCGAGCCGGCCATCCCTGGCGAAAGTGAAAACCGGACGGCCGGAAGGACGAGAGTAGTCCCCGTTGATTGCCGCTATGGCCCCGCGACGTCTGGCCATCGAGGACACGCGCTCGCGCCCCGGAAGCTCGTTGGTGGCCAGCATCGTGTCGAGGGTCGGCGTCGCCGAGCGAGAGAAGCTGATCACTCGCACCTTGTTCGGAGCGCCCAACCGGTACAGACGCAGGCGCACTCCGGAGGCTATGACTCGCCCGCGCTTGGATTGCTTCTTCGCTTCGACCGGTTCGGGAAGCATCGCCGCAGACAGGCCGAGAGCTACGACCAGAGCGAGCAGCTTCATTGCCATATTTTTCATCCCCCTCCTTGCTTCGGAGGCTAGCGACTCGGCCTTGAGC
>JBOGWX010000151.1:0-3799 GCA_050694055.1 Actinomycetota bacterium | reverse complement strand
CCAGCAACTCGTTCGAAAGCCAGACGACCGAAGCCGCCGGCAGGCACTTCGAGAGCCAACCCACCGAGACCCCCGACGCTACGGATCACCCGCCACGTCGTGGTGGACACTCAATCAGGCACCTCGGTGTGCCGAACTGGTTCGTTGGCGAAGCGCGGGGCTACGCGGCACGGGCTCCTTTGGCGCGGCCGAGGAGGAGTCGACGCCAGCGCTCGAGGTGCTCGAAGGACGGTGCGTTCATTTGGCGCGCAGCGAGGGACCGTGTGAGCACCGTCGCTGTATCTCGTGCCTCGGCCAGTTGTGCGGCGAGTGTGGCTGTCCGGAGCGTCGGTGCCTCCCGCATCAGGTTCGCGGCTTCCTCGGTGCGGGCGAAGAGGCAGTGTTCCCGGGCGTGCTCAAGGTAGCCGCCGAAGCCGGCGGTGCAGCAGGGGAGTGAGGAGGTGAACCGGTACCGCATCGACGGCGTGTCGATCACTGCCATAACGGGGGCCATGACTGTCGTCTTCAGTTGAGTGAGGTAGAAGCGGCGTTTGCGACCCCCGCCTTCGGTTGGCCTTTCATCGGCGTCGCGGTGCCGACGTTTCCGAGCCGAGCGGATCGCGCTGTTGAGGTCGAAGGCTTCCGCCGTCGTCAGACCTGAATCGAAGCCGTCGACGCCGAGAGCGAGAAGGACGAGGCCGAACGCGCCGACGCGACCGGCCATGACGCCGATGCCGAGAGTTTGGAGCGCTGCCAGATAGTCGCAGTACCGCTCGAGGGTGGCGAGGCTCAGCTCTGTCGGTCGGAATCGGAGAGGTTGCACATGCACTCCGTCCGCAGGTACGTCGGCCAGCATCTGAGCGATCGGGGCAGGATCGCCGAGCACTCGTGTCGCCGGCGCGACGGACACGATCAGCGGGCGACGGTCGACCTCGACGCCGAGTTCGTCTCGGGCGGCATGGACGAGTCGGCGGTTGAGTTTGAGGGCGTCGCCGTTGTTGTCGAGCGGCAGACAGGGCGCGATGTAGGCGGTTGCGTCCACTTGTGCTTGCAGCGTCAGAGACCCGATGACGAAGCGGTGGATGTCGTCGTCGGTGGTCGAGGATGTGATCGGTGCCGCGGGCGCGTAGGGAAGAGCCGCGAGGCGGTCGACGTCTTCGTAAGCGTCGCTTCCGAACCGCAACGCTTCTGGGTCCACTACGTACGGCACGTCCCGGCTCTGGAGTTGCTCGAGCAGCGGCGGCTTGCGCACGGCGAACGTCGCGTCGACGATCGCTCCCGAGAGATGGAGGTCTTCGTGGAAGAGCGACCGTGGGAGAGCGAGGCTGTGCTCGACCGGCCGATGGTCACCTCCGACTCGCACGATGTGGCCCAGCAGCATAGGTATCTCCTCGAATTTGTCGGCTCGACATCCGTGTGTCAGGCTATGCGACAGAACGCCCGACAACTACACGAATGTAAGTCTGGAGGGCCGCTGTTGTCCCAGCTCCTGGAGCGCCTTGACGATCTCACCCGGGAATTTGACCTGGATCAGACGCAGGTGGCGTCCGTCTTGGGGGCCAACCCACGCACAGTGTCACGATGGCTGCGCTCGGAGACCTCACCGAGTCGGGAAGCTCGCGAGCGACTTCTCGAGTTCCTCGCAGTCCTCGAGCGGTTGTCGGCCGTCCTGCAACCCTCCGCAGCGCACGACTGGCTTTTCACACCGAATGGTGCGCTGGGGAATGAGAAGCCGGCGTCGCTTCTCCGTGAGGGCCAGTACCGGGAGGTGCTCGCCGCCGTGGATGCGCTCGCAGAGGGCGTGTTCCAGTAGTTGCCAGACCCCGAACTCGTACAGCGCGTCGATGGGATCACGCCGACCTCGACCGCCCAGCGGCTGTACCGATTGATGTCCGCTCGCTATCCGGCAACCTCGGTGAGGGGGCTCGAACCCTCGGAGGCCGATGGAATCCGCCGGACAGCTTCCCGACCCTTTACCTCGCTTCGACGCTGGACACTGCTGTCGCCGAAGTCCGTCGAGCATTCGCCGCCCAGGGCCGCGCGCTCGAAGAAGCCGTCGGACTCGTCGTTTACGAGTTCGACGTTGAGCTCAATGCGGTGCTTGATCTACGCGACATCGCAAACCTCAATAGCGTCGGACTCTCGCTCGACGACGTCCGATCATCAGATCGACGACGATGCCAAGCCGTCGGCGACGCAGCCCACTTCGTCGGGCTCGAAGCGATCTGTGCCCCCTCGGCAACCGGGCCCGGTGAAGTCATGGCCATCTTCACCGACAAGCAGCACCCACAATCAGTCATCGCGCCCGGCAAACCGAGTCTCTGGGCAGCCAGTCCCTAACTGCGTTTCACCTCCGGTGGGGACTGATCGCGGGATCGATCGCCGGCCGCCTGACGCACATGCAGGTCAGCGGCGTGCTTGGTCCAATCGACCGTACTTGTGACGGCCGCCGCGTATTCGCAGGTTCAGAAGCGTGGTGGCTAGTCGGTCGTGCGCCGGATTCTGTGCCGAACGCCGGACTGAAATCGCAGGCGTGTAGTCCGCGGGCAGTCCGCGAGAAGTCCGGAAACGATGGGAAACGTCCGGAACTATCAAGAGCCATTTTCGCAGGTCAAAGTGGATGTAGCGGCGTTGATGCAGGTCACCGCGCGACGCTGAACTCCGTTCGCAACGTAGAAGTCGTGGGTTCAAGTCCCATCACCTCCACCCCATCTGAGCATCATTCTCAAACCCTCACTTCTTGTCTGACGCAACAGATGCGAGTGGTTCAAGTCCCGTTGGGATAGCTGAGTGCACTCACCTCTGTAACCAGTATCAAAGGATCCGGTACAAGAAACCAAGGGAGTGAACACAATGGCCGGCAAGACGGCACCGAAGTCGCAGTCCCGCAAGGTTGCAAAGCCGGCTCTCCTCGCAGGCGGCAACCCTCAGATCGCGAAGGCCGACGGCGACGCCCCCGTGCGGGCCTACATCGCGGCCATGCCGGGCTGGAAACGCGACGTCGGGCGCCGCCTCGACGCGCTCATCGTGCGCAACGTGCCCAACGTGCGCAAGGCCGTCAGGTGGAACTCGCCCTTCTATGGCATCGAGGGCCAGGGCTGGTTCCTCAACTTCCATTGCTTCACGAAGTACGTCAAGGTGGCTTTCTTCAACGGGGCGTCGTTGCGTCCTGTCCCCCCCGGCGAGTCCAAGCACAAGGACGTGCGCTACCTCAACATCTTCGAGGACGACCAGCTCGACGAAGCTCAACTCGCCGGTTGGGTGAAGCAAGCCAGCCAATTGCCCGGCTGGGGCAAGATGGGACAAGAAACTGCGATGCCGAACGGGAAAGGCATCAAAAAGAGAGCGACCAAAGATGATGTGCAGGAGAAAAAGCGACATTGAAGAAGAAGATCGGCTCGAAGAAAGATGAATCTCCCGCTCAGCTCATCGATGCGAGAATCGAGGAACTGGACGACTGGCGCGGCGAGATGCTCTCCCGGCTCCGCGCCCTGATCAAGCAAGCAGACCCCGAAGTGGTCGAGGAGTGGAAGTGGAGAGGGGTCCCGGTGTGGTCACACGACGGACTGATCTGCACCGGCGAGACGTACAAGACCGTCGTGAAGCTGACCTTCGCCAAGGGCGCATCACTGAAGGACCCTTCAGGCCTTTTCAACTCGGGCCTCGATGGCAACGTTAGGCGCGCAATCGACTTCCACGAGGGCGAAGCGATCGACGAGGACGCGTTCAGGGCGTTGATCCGCGCGGCCGTGAGCCTGAACGAGTCGTCGGGCCGCGCACCAAAGAAGAGACGGAAGGGCGCATAAGAACATCAAACCCC
>JBOGWX010000150.1:0-19274 GCA_050694055.1 Actinomycetota bacterium | reverse complement strand
TGGGCACGCTCCCCGTCGTGGTCGAAGAGGGTGAGGATCTCTACGGGACCGTCATGAGCGCCGATGGCGTGCGGGACCATGGTCGAGAACTCGGCCGCGTCGCCTGGTTGGACCAGGATGGTTCGTTCACCCAGGTGCAGGCGGACTGTGCCAGACAGAACGGTGAACCACTCGCGGCCGGGGTGCACACTCAGCTGCTCTGATCCGGGCGGCCGTTCGGTGGTGATGCGCATCTTCGCCACGGTCACGCCGTGGAGAGTGCGTTCGCGGGACAGGAGCCAGGTCGTCACCCCTCGCATGTGAGCAGGCTGCGGTCGGATCACGACGTCCTCGTCGTCGGCGGACTCGACGAGCTGATCGAGTGTGGTGTCGAGCGCACGCGCGATGGGGAACAGCTGGTCGAGGGCGATCCTGCGGTGCCCGGTCTCGATGCGACTCAGAGTGGATGGGCTGAGATAGCAGCGGGCGGCGAGGGCGTCCAGTGACCAGCCGCGGGCCAGTCGCAGGCCGCGGATGCGCTGGCGGATCACGGCGTCCAAGGCGACTTCTTGCGTCATAAGCAAGAGTCTATGCTCTAGACGCAGAACATGGGCTACGGTTGAGGGCATGGCACACCACGCTCAGCACTGCCGCCACTATCAACCCGCCGGTCGGCAGGTACACCACGGCGAGGCCGGGCTGGCGGACTTGCTGGAGCTGGACGCAGAGGTGTTCGGCTCGTATCTGGACGAGGTGACCGAGTGGGTCGGGCAGCACGCTCCGGACGTTCCGCGCACGGTCGTCGACGTGGGTGCGGGAACGGGCACCGGCAGCCTGGCGCTTGCACGGCACTTCAGCGCGGCCGAGGTGGTCGCGATCGATAGGTCGGCGTTGATGCTCGACCGTCTCCGAGCGGCGGCGCGTGGGCAGGGGCTGGCTGATCGGCTGCGGGTCGTGCAGGCCGACTTGGACGTCGCCTGGCCCGGGGTCGGTGCGGTGGACGTTGTGTGGGCTGCCTCGTCGTTGCACGAGGTCGCGGACCCCGACCGGGTGTTCCGCGACGTCTACGCCGCGCTGAATCCCGGCGGCTTGTTGGTGGTCATCGAGATGGACGACCTGCCACGCTTCCTGCCCGACGACATCGGGATGGGCCGACCCGGCCTGGAGTCACGCTGTCACGAGGCCTTGGCGCAGGCGGACTGGAACTCGCACCCGAACTGGCGGCCCCACATGGAGCGCGCCGGCTTCAAGATCGCCGAGCAGCGCAGCTTCACCATCGAGGCGAACCCGGCGACGCCGAGTACCGGCCGCTACGCGCACGCCTACCTGCACCGCATCCGCTCCGCGCTCGGCGGCCAGCTGGCCACCGACGACCTCGACGCCCTCGACCGCCTCTTGGCGGACGACCATCCCGACGCTCTCCTGCGCCGCCGCGACCTGACCGTCCGTGGCAGCCGGACCGCCTGGGCGGCTCGTCGCCACTGAGTGCGCCTCGCGCTGGACCACCGCCGTTCCACCAGCTCGAAGCGGAGGAGCTGATGCGTTCGGCTGACAAGGAACACCGAGGTGGGCCGACGCAGCTCGAGCGCGGTTCGAGGCGCACCGTCACAAGACCTTGGCGACGCTCCGGAACGACGGCTCTCCTTGGTTCAGTGGGATCGAGGCGACCTTCAAGGACGGCGACTTGTGGCTCGAGATGATGCCCCGCTCCCTCGAGACCCCGGATCTACGGCGCGATCCTCGCCGCGCGCTTCACCGCGCCTCGGTCGATCCCTCCGACGACGCCGCGCTAGATCCTGAAGAACAATCCTGCGAAGCGGCGCGCGGCATCGAGATCGCCGTACGGGGTTCCGGAGCGCGCGCGACCGAACGCCGTGAGCACTAGGCTCGCGGGATCGAAATCGATCAGGACCGGCAGGTCGTCCGCCGACCCGGGCTCGTAGGCCATTCCCTCAGCGCTGCAGGTCACGCGGAAGGTGCCGGCGTTGCGCCCGGAGACGCGCACTCCGACCTCGAGCGCGTCGCCCTCGAGGCGTGAGACGTCGGTCGTTGCCTGCCACAGCACGAACATGAAGGGGACCAGCAGGTCGGCGGCGTCGGCGCTCAAGAAGTGACGCATGCCCAGGCCCTCACGCTGGTCCCAGCCGTGCACGCCGTAGTCCATGAGCTGACCGATGGGATAGAAGAAGGCCGGAACGGGTCCCATGTAAGCGTGGGTGATGAGCATGCCGCCCCAGCCCTGCTCGTCGACCTCCTCGAACATCTTCATCGCCCGGCCGAAGTCGTCGTGCAGACGCGCCATCAGCTCGTCTTGGGGAACGTCACGCAATGCTCGAGCTCGCCGGTCAGCGGTGGCGGCCATCTCGGTCAGGGGGGCCAGAGGCTCGGCGGTGTCTCCGGCGCGCGTGGTCTCGAAGCGTTCGATGTAGCCCTCGGTCGTGTCGACGAGGTGGGCTACGAGATCGCGCACCTGCCAGTGGCCGGCGGGCGTCGGCGAGTCCCAGTTCTCCGGTTTCTCCGAAAGGTCGAAGAAGCTCTCGGCCTCCTCGCGCACCACTCTCAGGAGGTTGTCCTTGGCGGCGAAGTTGGTGGCGTCCCACTGCGCCCGGGTGGCGTCCTGCTCGGTCGTCGGCATGCTGTCCCCCTTGGTAATCGCACGGCGCTTCGGCGATGCTCTTAGGGGAAGATTGTGCCACTGGTTATAGTTACTTACAAGAGATTAGTAGCGGTTGCGACGGATGGTCCGCCGGATGCACGCGTTGAGGAGGCACTATGAAGCTGGAAGGAATTCACCACATCACCGCGATAACGGGCGACGCGCCCCGAAACGTGAGGTTCTACTCAGACACCCTGGGGCTCAGGCTCGTCAAGAAGTCGGTCAACCAGGACGACCCGACCGTCTATCACCTCTTCTATGCAGACGAAGAGGGCGGAGCGGGCTCCGATATCACCTTCTTCGAGTACCCGAGGGCGTCTAGAGGTCGCGCCGGTGCGGGCATGGTCCACCGCATCACGTGGCGGGTCGGGTCGGAAGACGCACTCGAATTCTGGGCCCAGCGCCTCGAGGCGCGCGGAGTCACCACCGAGCGCCACGGCCCGAAGCTTCGTTTCGACGATCCGGAGGGACTCGGTCTCGAGCTCGCGGTGGTCGAAACGAGCGACGAGCCGCTGAGCGCACGCCATCCCGAGATTCCGGAGGAGTTCGCGCTGCAGGGATTCGACGGAGTGCGCGTGTACACGAACGTCCCCAGCGCGAGCGCCGACTTTCTCGAGTCGGCCGTCAACTTCGCACGCGAGTCGGACTCCTCATGGACCGCGCGCGGCGAGCAGCGTGGCTCCTTCTACATCTATGACGAGGCACCGGATCGGCCAGGCTCGAGCGGGGCGGGCACCGTGCACCATGTTGCGTGGGCATCTCCGATGGAGGAGCACGCGGAATGGCGCAGGCGCGTCGTGGGCGCCGGCGCCGACGCCACTCCGATCATCGACCGCTACTACTTCAAGTCGATCTACTTCCGCGAACCATCCGGAGTGTTGTTCGAGATCGCAACGCTCGGCCCGGGCTTCGCAGTCGACGAACCGGTGGAAACCCTAGGTGAGCGCCTGGCGCTTCCTCCCGACTACGAGCACCTGCGCGACAAGCTGCAGGATGTCCTAACGCCGTTGCCGGATCCCAGAGCCGAGTCACGAGGCTAGACATGGCCTCCAGCCCCGACAAAGAGTTCTGCCCTCACTTTCAAAAGGCCATCGAGCTGGTCGGCAAGAGGTGGAGCGGCACGATCCTGCGCGCGGTCATGTACCGGCCGCTGCGCTTCTCGGAGATTACGGCGCACATCCCCGAGATCTCGGACCGGTCGCTCTCGCTGCGACTCAAAGAGCTCGAGGCCGAGGGCATCATCACCCGGCGCGTCGAGTCGACGCAACCGGTCGGCGTGAGCTACGAGGTAACGGACAAGGGCCGCGCGCTCGAGGCGGTGATAACCGAGCTCGAGCGCTGGGCACACGACTGGGTGGCTCCTGCGGAGCCCGCTCGGCTTCGGCCGCGTTGATGGGGCCACTTGCCGGGAAGTCGGTCACCGAGACGATCCCGGCTCTCTTCGAGGCTGCGGTGGAGCATGCTCCGTCCAAGCCCTGGCTCTTCTTCGAGGACTCGACCTGGACCTACGAGCAGGCACACGAGCGGATCGGCGCGACCGCTCACGCGCTTGCGGAGCTGGGAGGGGGCCGGGAGACGCGGGTGCTCGCGACCACGCGCAACTCTCCCGACTACCTCTTCACCTGGTTCGCGGCCGTGCATCTGGGTGCGACCCTGGTGGCAGTCAATCCGGCCGGCAGCGCCGACGAGCTCACCGGACTCATCGGTCAGGTGCAGCCCCACGTCGTGGTGAGCGACGCCCAGCTTCGTGAGGTGGCCGAGACTGCCCTACGCGCGCAGTCTCCCGCAGCGCGCTTCGTTCTGGCCGAGGAGCTCGCGTCCGCCGCTCGAGCCGACGCGACTTCGTCTGTGGCTCGTCCCGAGGACGTCGCCGTGATGATTCCGACCTCGGGCACCACCGGCCGCTCCAAGCTCGTGATGCAGACCCAGCGCGCCTATGCGATGGCCGGGGTGGGCTTTCCCTTCTGGTTGGGCCTTACGGAAGCCGATCGATTGATGACTTCGCTTCCCCTGTTTCACGTCAACGCTCCCGCTTATTCGGTGCTGGGCTCGGTTGGTGCGGGAGCGGGACTGGTGCTTCTGCCTCGTTTCTCCGGCAGCGGGTTCCTCGCGGCCGCCCGGCGCTACGGGGCGACGGAGTTCAACGCGATCGGGGCCATGGTCGAAATCTTGATGCGCCAGCCCGAACGGGATGACGATGCCGACAACCCGTTGAGGCTCTGTTACACGGGGCCGTCGCCCCCGAAGGATCGCCACCTCGCCATCGAGCGTCGCTTCGGTCTCGAGGTCGTGTGCGGCTACGCGCTTTCGGAGAGCCCCTACGGGCTGATCTGGAAGCGCGGCACACGCCCTTACGGGTCTCTGGGCAGTCCGCGCCAGCACCCCACGCTCGGCGCGATCAATCACGCTCGGGTCGTCGAGAACGGACGCACTGTGGATGCGGGCGAGACGGGGGAGCTCGAGCTGAAGAATCCGGCCGTCATGCGCGGTTACTACGGCATGCCCGACGAGACTCGCAAGGTTCTGTCCGACGGTTGGTTGCGCACCGGAGACATCGTCCGAGTCAACGGCGACGGCACCTTTACGTTCGTGGGACGAAGAAAGGAGCTCATTCGCAGGCGGGGCGAGAACCTCTCGCCCGTCGAGGTCGAGGCGGTGCTGGAAGCACACCCCGGCGTCGAAGAGGCCGCGGTGATCGGCGTTCCGTCCGAGCTCACGGAGGACGAGGTCAAGGCCTTCGTCGTGCTCATGGAGGGGGCCGGCGTGTCGCTCGCCGAGCTGCGCGACTTCACCGCCGAACGACTCGCTTCCTTCAAGGTGCCGCGCTATCTCGAGGCAGTTGACGAGTTGCCCCATACGCCGACGGGAAGGGTCGCGAAGCACGAGTTGCCCACCGAGCGCAACCAGGCCGAGAGCGACTTCGAGGCGGCGCGCGCGGGCGGGGAGGAGCCGGTTTGACGAACTCGTCCGATTCCGGTGAGTGGCTGAGGACCTCGGTGGGACATTCGACCCCCGACTCGATAACCGTCCGAGGCCACGACCTCGCCGCTGAGGTCATGGGCCGGATGTCGTTCTCGGATCTCGCCTTCCTGTTGACCGCAGGTCGCACCCCGTCCGACGGCGAAGCGACGTTGTTCAATGCGGTGCTCGTCTCGCTCGCCGACCACGGGCTTACGCCGACCGCGCTGGCCGCGCGCCTCACCTATACCGGCGCGCCCGAGGCGCTCCAGGGGGCCGTCGCCGCGGGACTGCTGGGAGGCGGCAGCGTGTTTCTCGGACCGGTCGAGGACACCGCGCTCTTCCTCCACGAGATCCTCGCCGAGATTGGCGGTGAAGGACCGCCGGACGATCAGACCTTGAGAGCGGCCGCAGGCGAGGCAGTGCACGTCGCAGTCGACGCGCGCCGAAGAATCCCCGGTCTGGGCCATCCCATTCACCGCGAGACCGATCCCCGCACGCCGCGTCTCTACGAGCTCGCCGCGGAGGTGGGTTTGCTGGGACCGCACCTGAGGCTGCTGGAGTTCGTGGCGGTCGAGCGGCGCGCGGCGACCGGCAAGTCGCTTCCGATCAACGGCGCCGGCGCGGCGGGTGCGGCGCTTGCCGACCTCGGTTTCGCGCCGTCCGTGACGCGCGGCTTCGCTCTCCTCGCCCGCACCGCGGGGCTCATCGGACATCTGGCGGAGGAGGCAGAGCACCCGATCGGGATGCGGCTGTGGAAAGAGGTCGACGCCAGGGCGTCGGGAGGCGCGGAGCCGGAGACGCCGTGAATCTGACTCGCCAGCTTCTGTCGGAGAGTCTCGTGGACGGAAAGCTTCGGCCCGGCGAAGAGCTACACCTCGAGCCGCATCAGGTTCTGATCGAGGACGCGACCGGCTCGATGACCTACCTGCAATTCGAAGCCCTTGGGATGAAGCGCGTCACCGTGCCGCTAGCCGTCATGTACATCGACCACAACGTTCTGCAAGTTGACGAGCTCAACATGGACGAGCACCGGTTCCTTCAGTCGTTCTCGGCACGCTACGGGATCAAGTGCTCGAAGCCCGGCAACGGAATCTCGCACAGCGTGCATCTCGAGCGTTTCGTTCGTCCGGGCGAAACTCTCTTGGGCGCGGACTCCCACACGACGATGGCGGGGGCCGCCGGCATGTTCGCGGTGGGGGCCGGCGGCCTCGACGTCGCCGTGGCGCTTGCGGGTCACGGCTTCTGGATTCGGTGCCCTTTGGTCGTCGGCGTCGAACTGCGTGGACGGCTGCCCGACTGGGTCGAGGCGAAGGACGTGGTCCTCGAGTTGCTCCGGCGCTACGGGACGCGCGGCGGACGGGACAGGGTCTTCGAGTTCACCGGGGAGGGCGTCCGGGCGTTGTCGCTGATGGAGCGAGGGACGATCTGCAACATGGTGCTCGAGACGGGGGCAACGACGGGCGTCTTCCCGAGCGATGAGCGGACGCGCGCGTGGCTGACCGCACAAGGACGCGCCGACGACTTCGTCGAACTGTCGGCAGATTCCGATGCTTCGTACGACGAGTTCGAGGTGATCGATCTATCGCAACTCGAGCCGCTCATCGCCAAGCCGCATTCACCCGGCAACGTCGTTCCGGTCGCCGAGGTCGAGGGCACGCCGGTGGGTCAAGTGTGCGTCGGCTCGTCCGTCAACTCCTCGTATGAAGACCTGGCGCGCGTAGCTTCGGTTCTTCGAGGCGCGACGGTTCATGACGACGTCGAGATGACGGTAAGCCCGGGCTCGCGCCAGATCCTCGACGCGGTGGCACGCTCTGAGGTCTACCGGGACCTCGTGGGGGCCGGTGCACGCGTGCTCGAGGCGGTGTGCGGTCCGTGCATCGGCGTCGGTCAGGCCCCCTCGGCGGGTATCGCATCGGTTCGTACCTTCAACCGCAACTTCCCCGGTCGCAGCGGGACGCCGGCCGACGAGATCTATCTGTGCTCGCCTTCGGTCGCGGCGGCCACGGCGGTGCACGGGGTCATCACCGATCCCTGCACCTTGGGCCCGCCCCCCGAGATTCCGCTCGCCACCTACAGTCCTCAGGTCGTCGACCGGCACATCATCGAACCTCCTCCGGCCGCAGATGCGGGGCACCGCGAGATCGTGCGGGGACACAACATCGTGGCGCCTCCCGAACCGCGACCCGTCCCAAGCCGGCTGGAGGGACGCGTTCTCATCGTGCTCGGGGATGACATCTCAACCGGAGACATGGCCCCCGACGGCGCGCTCGGGATAGCGCTGTGGTCGAACATCCCCGCGTGTGCCTCGTTCATGTTCCGCAGGAACGACCCCGAGTTTCATCGGAGGGCGCTCGAGTGGGGCGGAGGGGTCATCGTGGCCGGGCACAACTACGGGCAGGGCTCCTCGCGCGAGCAGGCGGCACTGTCGGCCGTGCAGCTCGGCGTCCGGGTCATCGTGGCCAAGAGCTTTGCTCGCATCCACCGGCAGAACCTGATCGCTCAAGGAATCTTGCCGCTGCTGTTCGTTCGTGAGGACGATCACGACGCGGTCACCGTGGGCGATGAGTGGTCGCTCGAGGACGTCCGCGCCGGCATCGCCGAAGGTGCGAGTGGCTTGAGGTGTCGCGCTGCTGCGGGACGCACGATCGAGCTGAGTGTCGAGCTGCTGGCGCGCGAGCGACGGCTGCTTTTGGCCGGAGGAATGCTGGGCCACCTGAGAGGGTCGGCCACCCGCTAGCCGTCGAGCTGTCGCTCCGCCGGCCCGCTTGCCGCGCGGTTTTGGCAGGTTTGCGGTACTGGTCGACGACGAATCCCGCTGCCACAATATTAAGGGCCGGGCCAACGGAGGGTAGCCATGAGGGTCGCCGCGGAGTTCAGGCTTGATGAAACCGCGCTGAGCGAGTTCCGGACATTCTTCGCGGGGCAGATCGTTCGTCCCGAGGACGCCTCTTACGACGAGCAGCGCAGGATTTGGAATGGGTCAATCGATCGCCACCCCGCGGTCATCGCCCGATGCGCCGGTGTGGCCGACGTGGTTGCGGCACTCAGGTACGCGCGCACGACCGGACTTGCGACTGCGGTTCGCTCTGGAGGTCACAGCTTTCCGGGCCAATCGCTGGCCGACGGCGGAATCGTCATCGACCTTGGATTGATGAAGGGCATCCGTGTCGATCCGGTGGGCCGCACCGCCAGAGCCCAGGCCGGCGTAGTCCTGGGAGAGCTCGACCGAGAGACACAGGCCTTCGGGCTGGCGGTTCCCGCGGGCATCGTTACAACCACCGGGCTTGCAGGTCTCACGCTCGGCGGCGGCATCGGATGGTTGATGCGGAAATACGGACTTACTATCGACCAGCTCTTGTCCGTGGACCTGGTCACGGCCGACGGCGAGTTCGTGAAGGCGAGTGAGACCGAGAACCCGGAGCTCTTCTGGGGCGTGCGCGGCGGCGGCGGGAACTTCGGCATCGTGACCGAGTTCGAGTTCCGAATCCACCGGGTGGGCCCGACCGTGCTCGCCGGACCGATCCTGTGGTCGATCGAGGATTCACCCGAGGTGATGCGTTTCTACCGCGACTGGATCGAAGAGGTACCCGACGAGTTGACCTCGGTCGTGATCCATCGCAAGGCGCCTCCGCTACCGGCAATTCCATCCGAGCTCCACGGCAAGCGTGTCGTCACGGTTGTCTGTTGCTATTCGGGGCCGGTCGAGGATGGAGAAAGGGTGCTCTGGCCGCTAAGAAAGTTTGGCTCACCACTACTCGATCTGTGCGCGCCGAAGCCGTTCGTCGCGCATCAATCCATGTTCGATCCTTCCTTCCCGCGCGGCTGGTGGTACTACTTCCGCTCCTGCGATGTCGCTCGACTCACCGACGAGGTCATCGACGCCACCATCGAACACGCGTGGCGCATGAAATCCGCGCTAAGCGTGTTGCCGATCTTTCACCTTGGGGGCCGAATTGCGCGCGTGGGTGAGAACGAGACCGCGTTCAACGGGCGCGCTGCCGGTCACACCTTCAACATCAACGCAACCACGATTACGAGCGAAGGTTTCGACGAGGAACGGGAGTGGGCGCGCGATCTCTGGTCGGCTCTGGAACCGCATCACACGAGCGTCTACGTGAACTTCCTGATGGACGAGGGCGAGGAACGGATACGCCAAGCCTACGGAGCGCAGAAGTTCGACCGGCTCAGGGCCCTGAAGCGGCGCTACGACCCGGACAACTTCTTCCGTCTCAACCAGAACATTCCCCCGAACTAAAAGCGTGCGTCTCTCGGCGCGCGTCTCGATGCGTCAGCCGGCTCTGGTAGGGCCGACCTTGTCGATCGAGATCCGGATGATCAACCGCTGTTCTTGTTTCATCACGGTCCGGTACTCGTCCCAGTCGGGATGCTCCCCGGCGATGCGCCGGTAGTAATCGACCAGCCTGTCCATCGCCTCGGGCATGGATACGAGGTCCGCCTTGCCCTCGATCTGTATCCAGTCGCCAAAGAAGCCGTCGGTGAAGACGCAAAGGGTCGCATTGGGGTCACGTCGGAGGTTGCGAACCTTGTAGGCGGTCTCTCTGCTGCTGATCACGACGTAGCCGTCGCCGTCGATGCCGACGGTGACGGGCGAGGTCTGCAGCCCTCCGTCGGATCGCCGGGTCACCAACACCGCTCTGTGGTGCTTGCTAACGAACTGGAGTGCGTCGTCACGATTCATTGGGATGCTCCTCCTTGGGTGACCCACGCCGTCCCGTGCCGGCGCATGGCTCTCGGCGAATCTCGCCCGCCATTATCGACTGTGGCCGACGAAAAAGAGGCCGTCCTCCTCTCCCAAACCGGCCGATCACGCGCCCCCTGCTCACCCGATGGGACTAGGCCCCGCCCCGAAGTGGACTACCCGCGATGGGTCGTCGGTATCACCGAGAAATACGCCCCTCAGGCTATTGGGAAAAAGTGCCAGCAGTCCGATGTCCTTAGGGAAGCCGGTCCGCCTGCCGGGCGGATGGGCCGGCCCATCGGAGATAGAGGCTTGGAGGACGAATGCTGCATCTGGGGACGCGCTCTGCACGAGGGTTGCTGTGGGCGCGCGCGGTGGCCGCCACTGCCGCCTGCCTCCTTCTGTCAATGGCGGCTGGTGCCGGAGCGCACGCAGCCGAGGCCGAGGATGGCCGCTCCATCGTGGTCATCGTCCAGGCCGCTGGGGGCGAGCAGGAGGCGGCGGCGCGTCTGGTGCGCTCGGTGGGCGGCAAGGTCGGCCGCGCTCTCGATGTGATCAACGGCTTCTCTGCCCGTGTCCCGGCGAGTCGACTTGCGGGGTTGCACGCATCGCCGGCCATTCGCTCGGTGACCCCCAACGGCAGGGTCACGCTGCAGAGCCACAACTCCGTCAACCCCGGCACGGGGCTCGGGACCAGCTTCGACACGACCCGCGCCATCGGGGCCCGCAAGCTCTGGGAGCAAGGCTACACGGGGGCCGGGGTGGACGTGGCTCTCATCGACTCCGGAGTAGTCCCCGTCGACGGACTGCGTAGCTCGGGCAAGGTGCTCCACGGGCCCGACTTCTCATGGGAGTCGCAGGCCGACAATCTCCGCTACCTGGACACCTATGGGCACGGCACGCACATGGCCGGCATCATCGCGGGTCGTGAGGAGGGTGTCACCGGCGCCTACCACAAGAACTCGCATCATCATCTCGGCGTAGCTCCCGATGCGCGCCTCGTCAGCGTCAAGGTCGCCGACGCCAAGGGCCTCACCGACGTGTCGCAGGTCATTGCCGCGATCGACTGGGTGATCGCGCACCGTCGTGACGCGGGCATGAACATTCGCGTGCTCAGCCTCTCGTTCGGAACCGACGGTACGCAGACCTACCTCCTCGATCCGTTGTCCTTCGCCGTCGAGCAGGCCTGGAAGAAGGGCATCGTCGTCGTGGCAGCCGCCGGGAACACGGGCTATGGCGATGCCAGCCTCAACAACCCCGCATTCAACCCCTACGTCATCGCCGTCGGCGCGGACGACACCAAGGGAACCGCGACGACCTCCGACGACACCGTGCCGGCGTGGTCGACGCCGGGCAACCTGGTTCGCAACCCCGACCTGGTCGCGCCGGGTACCTCGATCGTCAGCCTCCGTAACCCCGACTCTCATATCGACGAGACCTACCCCGAGGGCCGTGTCGGCGAGCGCTATTTCAAGGGCAGCGGCACGTCCCAGGCGGCGGCGGTCACCTCCGGTGCCGTGGCGCTGCTGCTGGACCACCGGCCCGGCCTCAAGCCCGACCAGGTCAAGAAGGCCCTGACGGCGACCGCCACCAAGTTGCCCAAAGCCAGTTCTCGAGCTCAGGGCCACGGCCTGATCAACCTGCCGTCGGCCAAGAGCTACTCGTGGTTCTTGCTCTCCGGCCAGCTGCACGTCCCGGGCACCGGCCTCGGCACGCTCACCGGAGCGCGCGGTTCCAACATCGTCTCGTCCTCCGGCTCTCAACTTCTCGGCGAGGTCGATATCTTCGGACAAACCTGGCTGGGCGAGACGGTGACCAATCTGGGGAACAGTCTGCTCGGCGTGTTCAACGGCAGCCTTCTCTCGGGCGTGGGCTTTGTTACCGATCCGGTTCTCGGCCTCGTCTGGCAATCGGTCGGCTGGGAGCGGCCCGATTGGGCCGGCAGCCGCTGGACGGACGAATCGTGGACCGGCAGCCGCTGGACCGGCAGCCGCTGGACCGGGAGCAGGTGGACCGGCAGCCGCTGGACCGGGAGCAGGTGGACCGGTGATACCTGGTCCAGTTCCTCCTGGGGCCCCTAGTTGATGGAGCGTCGCGCCGAGGGTCTACGAATCCCGGCCTGGCCGGTGCGGAGGTTTCGCACCGGCCCAACGCTCGTCTGGTACCTGAATGCGCTTCTGCTGGCGGCTGCTCTTCTCATATACGCAGGTCCTTTTTCGATTCTCGAACAGGGACCGGCCCGTCTCCTCATTCCGTGGTGGGTGTTGGCGGCCGCGTTCCTCGTAGCCGAGCGGAACCTCGTCCACCTGGAGTTTCGGCGTCATGCTCACAGTTACTCGTTGTTCGAGATTCCTCTCGTCGCCGGCTTCTTCTTCGCCGGCCCTGTCGCGATAGCCGCGGCACAACTGTTGAATTTGTCGGCCTCCTTCCTTCAGCGCCGGGAGTTCGTCAAGAGCGCCTTCAACTTTGCCAACGCCACCTTCAGCACCGGTGTCGCGCTTCTCGTGTTCTATTCGCTCGCCGATCCTTCGGGGCCGACCAACCTCCGCAATTCACTTGCGGCGTTTCTCGCAACGCTGATCGCAGCGGCACTCGAAGCCTCGATGGTCATGGTCGCGATGTTCTTCGCAACGGGCGAACTCCAAGCGGGAAGTTTCCGGCGGAGCCTCGGGTTGGGGGTTCTGGTATCGGTGACCAACACCTCGCTTGCCCTGATGGCGACGACCATTCTTTGGTTCGATCCCAAGGCCACCGCACTCTTCTTGGTGCCGACCATCGTCCTCTTCTTCGCGTATCGCGCCTTTGTCTGGCAACGGCGGAAGAGCGAGAGCCTGGAGTCACTGTACGAATCGACGCGCGTCCTGCATCACTCGGTGGACTCAGAGCCGGCTACCCGTGATCTCCTCGAACAGGCGAGGAAGATGTTTCGTTCGGAAGTTGCGGAGTTCCTGCTCTTCGCCTCGACCGAGAACGAGGCTCACGTTCGGGTCAGGCTCGACGCGGACGGGGAGTTGCACGTGGTGAAGTCCACCGTGCTCGATCCCAACGAAGGTGTGTGGGCGCGTGTTGCTTCGGCGGATCAGGCGCTCATTGGAAGGCCTATTCGAGAACGGAGGTTGGCGGAGCTGCTGAGTGCACGTGGGCTGCGGGACGCTATGGTGGCCCCGCTGCGAGGCGAGACCGGAGTCATCGGCACGCTGCTGGTCGCCAACCGGGTCGGAGAAACCTTTCGCCCCGACGATTTGCCTCTGTTCGAAACCCTCGCGAATCACGCAAGCGTGTCGCTCGCCAACGCGAGGTTGATGGATCGCCTGCGCGAAGAGGCCGCGGAGAAGGAATACCAGGCACTCCATGACTCACTTACCGGGCTCCCCAACCGGACGCTCTTCCGCGATCGACTCGAGCATGCGCTGGCCACCAGGGTGGAATCGTCGCAGCCGCTTGCCGTGGTCCTGATCGATTTGGACCGGTTCAAAGAGATCAACGACACCCTGGGGCACCACAACGGCGACCTCCTGCTGCAAGAGGTGGCCGGCCGTTTGCGCAGAAAGCTTCATCCCGATGTGACGGTTGCACGTTTCAGCGGTGACGAGTTCGCCCTGCTGCTCCCACGTATCGTTTCGGTTGACGAGGCCGTCACGACGGGAAAACGCGTGCTGAGCGTTCTTGCGAAACCATTCGCCCTCGTCGGGGTCGATATCGATGTCAGCGCCAGCATGGGCATCGCCATTCACCCGCTGCATGGCGACGACGTACACAAACTGATTCGGCGAGCCGACGTCGCGATGTACCTCGCCAAGGAGACACACTCGGGTCTCGAGGTCTATTCGACGGACCGCGACGGGTACAGTCCGGCGCGCCTTGCGCTCGCGTCCGAACTGCGTCAGGCGATCGAACACCAAGACCTGATCGTTCATTACCAACCCAAAGTCGACATGAGAACGAATCGCGTCGTCGGAGCCGAGGCACTAGTTCGGTGGATCCATCCCGCACGAGGATTCATGCCTCCCGATGACTTCATCCCCCTTGCGGAACACACGGGATTGATCCGACCTTTGACCAAATTCGTGCTCCGCTCGGCACTTCGGCAATGCCGTAGATGGCGGGAAGAGGGATTGGAGCTCGACGTTGCGGTGAACCTCTCGGTTCGAAGCTTGCTCGACCTGCATCTGCCCGAGACCGTCTCGGCCCTGCTTCAAGAGTTTCGGGTCGAGCCCACCAGGCTTGTTCTGGAGATCACCGAGAGCAGCATCATGGCCGATCCGATTCGCGCCGCCGACGTCGTCGATCGTTTGAGCGAGTTGGGTATTGGCCTGGCAATCGACGACTTCGGCACCGGCTACTCGTCGCTGTCCCATCTCAAGTCGCTGCCGGTGTCCGAGATAAAGATCGATAAGTCCTTCGTTATGTCGATGATCAGCGAGGAGAACGACGCTGCGATCGTGCGCTCCACGGTCGATCTCGGACGAAACCTCGGTCTTCGGGTTGTGGCCGAAGGAGTCGAAACCGTCGAGATGTGGCGTCAGCTCGAGCTGCTCGGATGCGATGTCGCGCAGGGTTACTTGCTGAGCCGTCCCCTTCCCGCCGCAGAGCTCTCGTGCTGGGCGGCGACCTGGCGATCGTCGCCCAGTAAGGCGCTCCTGCCCGCCCTGGCCTCCTGAGGCGCCAAGGCAACCGGCCGTCCCTGTGACGGTCCGAGGTTGATCCCAGGAACAACGTGCATCGTGTTGTTATCGGGCCACACCTCGACTT
The DNA here is from genome assembly GCA_050694055.1 of Actinomycetota bacterium. Lineage (GTDB taxonomy): Bacteria > Actinomycetota > CADDZG01 > CADDZG01 > WHSQ01 > WHSV01. The sequence goes on along the minus strand of JBOGWX010000150.1, from coordinate 4,227 downwards.
CCATAGCAGGCGCCATCCGTCATAAGGTGCTGTGATGACTGAACTCACGGCAACAGGAGAGGTGGCCGAAAGGGCCACGCCGGGCTCCGCGGAGCTCGATCGGGAACTGGAACAATATCGGGCGGAACTGACCGCCTACTCCTATCGGATGCTGGGATCGGCGTTCGAGGCGGAGGACGCCGTGCAGGAGGCGTTCCTGCGCGCCTGGCGAAGCTTCGATCGCTTCGAGGGCCGTGCGGCGCTGCGTTCTTGGCTCTACCGCATCACCACCAACGTGTGTCTCGACGCTCTGAATGGAAGAGGGCGTCGCGCTCTCCCCATGGACCTGACGACCGCGCAAACCGCCGACACACCCCTGCCCGATCCGCGACTCGAGGTCACCTGGATCGAGCCCATCCCCGATGGCCGTGTCTTGCCGGCGGAAAGTGATCCGGCCGAGCTGGCAGTCGCGCGTGAGTCGATCCGCCTTGCCTTCGTCACCGCGCTCCAGCACCTTCCGCCCAAGCAGCGAGCGGTTTTGATCCTCCGGGAGGTCCTGCGTTGGAAGGCGACCGAGGTCGCAGAGCTGCTCGAAACCACTGTGCAGTCGGTCAACAGCGCGCTCCAACGAGCCCGTGCGGCGCTCGCGACCATCGACGTCAGTGACACCGACTCGATCGAGCCAACGGACGACGAGCAGCGAGCGCTCTTGGCTCGCTATCTCGATGCTTTCGAGCGGTACGACATGGATTCGCTGACCTCGTTGCTCCACGAGGACGCCACCTGGTCCATGCCCCCCTACGAGCTGTGGCTGCAGACCCACCTCGACATCCGCAAGTGGTGCCTCGGTCCCGGAATGGCTTGTAAAGGCTCGCGGTTGGTCCCGACCGTCGCGAACGGTTCGCCGGCGTTCGGTCAGTACAGGCCCGCGGCCGACGGCGGCCACGAGCCCTGGTCGCTACAGGTCCTCGAGATCTCAGACGGCCAGATCACCGGGGTCTGCTTCTTCCTCGACACCGCAAGGATGTTCCCCCTGTTCGACCTTCCCCCTCGGCTCGAGGGGTAACTCGTCACAGAGCGGCAGCACGTCACAAAGTCCCGTGAGGGCGAGCAGCTCCCGCAACTCGTCGCAGGGGTGCAAGAGCCGGATCTGGCGCCCCTGCCGCCGAGCCTTGAGCTGCAGCCGGGCCAAGGCATCGACCACGACCGCATCCGGATCGACCACCCCGCGCACGTCGCACACGACTAGATCGGCGTCGTTGCCGTCCAGGCACGCGCGGGCGCGCTCGCACAGCGCCGCGATGTCGGCGCGAGCGATCCGACCACTGATGACCAAGACGATCGTGCCGGCCTCGGCAGGTGGTCGTAGGGCACGCACCGACGTCGTCGGCGACTCTCCGGGAGTAGCCAACCGCGGATCCCCTTTCTGACTTTCCAGTATTGACCTTTCGGTCCGGCAAAACTCATCGCGGCGACGACCGTTGTGAGGAGGATGAGTCTCCTCAAGGTGCCGCTGGGTCCGGCTTTATCGACGACCTGCTGAGACTCGCGCGAGGATGATCGAGTGCCGCCACCGGACGATCCCTTCTACCGAGGTGATCTCGCCTTGGTGCACCATCGCGGCTTCGGTTTTCACGCCGAAGCATGCGCGCCTGGGATTCTCGAGCTCCTCGAGCCGGTGCGCGAGCACGCGGGACTCGTGCTCGAAGTGGGGTGCGGCTCGGGCTTGCTCACCGAGAAGCTTGTCGGCGCCGGCCACCGCGTCGTTGCCACGGACGCCTCGCCGGCCATGCTCGAGTTAGCCCGGGAGCACGCAGGAGACGCCGAGGACATCCGCCGGCTCGTGCTTCCCGACGACCCGATGCCACAGGCGGACGCGATCGTCTCTGTGGGCCATGCCCTCAGTTACCTCCCCGACGAAGCAGCCGTCGATCGAGCTCTCGTCGCGCTGGCCCAGGCGGTCCGTCCTGGAGGACTGTTCGCCATCGACATATGTGATCTCGAATGGGGGAGAGCACGGCGAGATGTCCCCGACCAGGGTCGTACGGGCGACGACTGGGCGATATCACGCGGTTCTCGCTACCGTCTCCGAACAGGTTCGTCCGGGAGATCACTACGTTCGTGCGCAACGAGGACCATTCGTGGCGGCGTGACGATGAGCGCCATGACAACGTACTGATCGACACCTCGCGCGTGCCTGCCCTCCTGGCCGATCACGGCGTCGACGCGTTCGTCGCCTCATCTTTCGGGTCGGAGCACCTACCCGAGGGGCTGCGGGTGATCATCGGGAGGCGTCCGGCATGAAGGCTGCGGCGCTAACCGGCTCGTCTCAAAGCTCGTAAGTCGTGATCTCGATCAAGTGCCCATCGGGGTCGTGGAAGTAAATAGAGTGAGCGATGCCGTGATCGCTGAAGCGGTACCGGAGGTCCCGTGCGTCGAAGTCCTTTCGGGCAACATCGAAGTTCCGCCGGTCGGCCTTGAATGCCAGGTGCCACATGGCGAGCCCGTCAGGATGACCCGAGGGAGGTGGATCCGAGCCCTCCGCCGGGAACAGCGCCACGCCCGTAGTGCCCCTGACGAGAAAGGCCGGGGTTCGGCCCCACTCCTCTTCGTGGACGTGCTCCAGGCCGAGGACATCTCGGTACCACTCGATGGAACGGCCTATGTCGGAGACCGTGAGCGCTACGTGATCGAGATGCTCGAGATCGAATGGCATACCGCTCCTCTCTGGGAGTTTTCAGCTACGCCTTCGCGGGCTGCCGGGTCAAGACTTCGCACCACCGAACGTTCGCGGCGGTGATGATTGTCGACTATGACATGAGCAGCACTCTTGCAACGATGGCCAGGACATCAGTTGTGAAGCGCTCGCGCCCTACATTGCGACCCGCTCGACGCGCCCGGGGGGAGGTGGGGGGAAGAGGTCCGGGTGGAGGATCCAGGCGAGGATCTCGAGCCCATCGACCAGACGGGGTCCGGGTCTTGAGAAGTAGGAAGAGCCATCGACGGCCCATATCCCACCGCGTCTCGCCGCGGGTGTAGCGGCGAACTCAGGAACGTCGTACAAGTCCCGCGCCTGGTCGATAGCTTCGGCCAGCCCGTACCCACAGGGCATGAAGACGATGACCTCGGGAGACTCCGCAACGACTTCTTCCCACCTGCAGGCTCGCGATTTCGCGCCCTCGATACCGAGCACCTCCCGTCCTCCCGCGAGGCGAACCATCTCAGGAACCCAGTGGCCGCCGGTGAACGGAGGGTCTGCCCACTCGAGAGCGAATGTCGGTACCGGCGCCTGGTTCTTGGCTGCCGAGCGTACGGCGACGATGCGTTTGTGAAGCGTGTTCACAAGGTGGCTCCCTCTGCCGGGGACAGAGGCCGCGAGCGCGACCTGTTCGATGCCATCGAGAACGTCCGCAAGGATGTTCGGGTCGAGCGAGATGACATCGGCTGCGCAACCGAGGCTTTCCAACGCTTCGGTGACGTGCCCGGAGGGAACCGCACACACACGGCACAAGTCCTGGGCCAGGATGAGGTCAGGCTGCAGCTCGCGTACGAGCTCGCGATCGAGCTGATAAATGGGGTCGGCAGCCGACAAGCTGCTGCGCACTTCCCCATCGATCGTTGCCGGCGAGCTGTTCTCATCCACCTTCAGAGCTGAGCTCGAAACCACCGGCTTGCTCCGGGCTTGAGCTGGGTAGTCACAGTCGCAGCTAACAGCAGCGAGTCGATCGCCAAGACCCAGGGCATAGACGATCTCGGTGGCGGACGGCAGCAGGGAAACGATCTTCATCGTTCCATATCTCTCACGAGAGGCGACCGGTCGATCCTCCTAAGCTATCTCACGCCGCCTCGGTGGACTAATGAGGGCGGCGATGCTTACCTCGACTTTCGGGCCGTCGTCGCGTAGAGCACGCGATCTTGTTCGTGGGCTTGGATCCTTCGATCATCGATCAGGCGTTGGACGATGACTCCACGGTGGAGGACGTCCGCGCCATCGGTCTCGCCCCCGGACTGGTGGCCTGCGAGTTCGCAGACTTCCTGTTTGATATCCCGGAGAACCAGGGTGCACAATAGTCATTCCAGTCGTCCGGTTTCCACTCGGCTTGGCGCTGGCGCAACTCATTGAGGCTCCTCACGCGAATTTGTGCCAGCTTTTCGGTAGTTCGAGCCCGCCCATGCAATGATACATCGCCAGTGTGAAGGTCCATTCTTTCCGGAAGCCGCGCGCTCTGTGGGCGATCGCTTTTGCGT
>JBOGWX010000149.1:0-33485 GCA_050694055.1 Actinomycetota bacterium | reverse complement strand
ACGCAAAAGCGATCGCCCACAGAGCGCGCGGCTTCCGGAAAGAATGGACCTTCACACTGGCGATGTATCATTGCATGGGCGGGCTCGAACTACCGAAAAGCTGGCACAAATTCGCGTGAGGAGCCTCTTTTTCTTCGTATGTAAAAGGTCACGGGCTGAACCTGAACTTGTAGCGGGCCGAGTACGGAAGCGGCCGGCTGCTCGTTTCTGAGTCGCAGCCTCCTGATGGTTTCAACCACATGGAAGCTCGGGCATGGACGGCGATGGGTCTCTGGCGGTAACTCTCGTGGGGTCGCTCTTCTATCTCGGCATCCGGATCGACTCTCTAGGGCGCGGCTCGACTCCCGGATTGATGGCCTTTCCGGTCGCATCGATGGGTTGACCGCCCGGGTTGAGGATCAAGGCAGACAGCTTCTCATCCATCCATCTGGAGGGAGACCCGGTCGGCAGAAGCCCACGACTCCGCACCGCTCAATCAAGACCTGACACTGCGCTATGCCGGGGGGAGGATGCGGGAGGTTCAGCTTGCCGTTCGGTCCCTGCCGGGTCCTGCGGGTTGCTCTCTCTCGAGCGTCGGCGGCGCCCCGAATAGCCCGTGTGACAGCAGCGTGACCAGGTAGTCGACCAACTGCTCCCGGCTTACTTCACGTTGCTCCAGCCACCAGTCCGTAGCGAGGTGAACCATCCCCACCAGCCCGTGCGCCCACGCTTGGGACGGTGCCGGGTCGTACCCGATTCGGGAGATCTCGGACTGAAGCACGTCACCCACTTCGCGGGCCACACCACGCATGAAACCGGCGACGGTTGCCTGTGCCTCGGGACCTTCTCGTACTGCGCGATGCATCAGGAAGTCGTAGCCCTCGCGGTTTCGCTCGATGAAGGCCACGTAGGCGTCGACGGTGGCGACGAGACGTGCCGAAGGTTCGGTCGCACTGGCCAATCCCGCCCTCAGCTCGCCCATCAGCTCGCGCACGTAGCGCTCGGCGAGTGCCTGGTAGAGCCCGCCCTTGTTGGTGAAGTAGCGGTACAGCACGACCTTGGTCACCCCCGCCTCGCGGGCGATGTCCACCATCGAGACCCCCGGCCCCAGCCGCTGGATCGCTCGCCGGGCGGCGTCGAGTAGCTCGAGGCGGCGCCTGGCCTTCCACTCGCTCCTGCCCGCCGCGGGCCGGCTCCGGGGGCGGGGGGATGTTTCAGGCATGGTACCGATGGTAACAGTTACTAATAGTGACAGGAAGAACCGGTCGAGCGCGACCGAGAGGACCCGAGAGAACCCTGAGGAGTGAGGTTTCCTGACACCGATCGCCGTGCATCTCGCCCACGCGGATCCCGCCGCGGGTGCCCCGCTGGGGGAACTAGTGCCGGCGGCCATCGTCGGTGCCGTGATCGTCGCCGCTCTCGTCGCCTTCGGCGTGGCCCACCGCTCGGGCAAGACGTCGCTTCTGACCCGGACGGGAGCCTTCGCCGAGAGGGTCTCCGGGTTGCCCCCATGGGCGGGTGTGGGGGCGTCCGTCACCGCTCTGTCTTTGTTGGTGGCCGTGTTCGGCTTCTACTGGGACGTGGCCACCCACATCGACAACGGACGGGACCCAGGACCGTTCGCCAACCCATCCCACTTCCTCATCATCGGAGGACTGGCGGGAATCGCCCTGGCGGGGGTTTTAGCCTGCCTCCTCGGATCCCGGCCGACTTCGACCTCGGTGTGTCTGCGCGCCGGCTGGGAGGTTCCGCTGGGCGGCCTCCTACTGCTGCTCTGCGGAGGGATCGCGGTGCTCGGGTTCCCGCTGGACGACGTCTGGCATCGCTTGTTCGGGCAGGACGTCACCCTGTGGAGTCCTACTCACCTGCAGATGGTCGGGGGTGCCGCTCTGTCCACGCTCGCGTTGTGGATCCTGCTGGTCGAAGGTGGGAGGACCGACTCCGCCGATGAAGCCCGGCGTCTCAGAACGATGCGCCTGGCGGAACCGTTTCTTGCGGGAGCGTTTCTGATCGGACTGTCCGCTTTCCATGCCGAGTTCGACTATTCGGTGCCGCAGTTCCGTCTGCTCTATCACCCCGTATTGCTGATGCTCACCTCCGGGGTGGCCCTGGTGGCGGCGCGCATCAGGCTCGGTCACCTCGGCGCCCTCAAGGCGGTTGGATTCTTCATATTGCTACGCGCTCTCCTGAGCCTTGCTATTGGGCCCGTGATGGGCCATACGACGCTGCACTTTCCCCTGTATCTCGTCGAGGCCCTCGGAGTCGAGATCGTTGCCTCCACGATGGGAACGGAGCGGAGAGTTCGCTTTGGGGCTGCCGCCGGCGCCGTCATCGGCACCTTCGGGCTCGCAGCCGAGTGGGGATGGAGCCAGGTGTGGATGACGATTCCCTGGCCCGGCTCTCTGATGCCCGAAGGCATCTTCCTGGGATTCGGCGCCGCCGTCGCCGGAGGAGCCTTCGGGGGCTTCATCGGACGTGCGCTTACCGATCCGCCGCAGCAAAGCACTCCGGCGGCGCGACCGGTCGCCTGGGCGACCGCTGCCGGGGTCCTGGTGGCGCTGGCGTACCCACTGCCCACAGATGCCGCACTCGAGGGGCGCACGGAGATGTCGCTTCGATCTGCGGGCGACTCAAGGGCACGACTCGAGGTCCAACTCGAGCCCCGCGACGTCGCCGACGAGGCGGAATGGTTCAATGTCACAGCCTGGCAGGGCGGAGGAAGTGTCGTGGAGCCATTCGTCCGCACGAGCGACGGCCGCTACCGCACCGAGAACGCGGTGCCGATCGGCGGTGAGTGGAAGACCATGGTGCGGCTGCATCGCGGGCGCTCCCTGATGGCCGCGCCGGTTTACCTGCCCGAGGACGCGGCTATTCCAGCACCCGAGGTTCCCGCGAGGGACCAGGTCGCGCGTCCGCTCACGAGCGACAAGAAGATGGTGCTGCGCGAGGCCAAGGAGGTCGGACCGGAGCTCATCTACCCGGCATCCATCCTCTTGGTGTCGCTCGTCGGCGTGTGGGTAGCCGCTCTCGGCTGGGGGCTTCACCGACTCGAACGGCAGCGACCCGGGCGGTCCCGAGCCGGTGCCGCGGTCCCGGTCACAGGCTGAGATCCAAACAGGGTAAGAAGCGCTTATGAGCCTCTCGGCCGGGATCACCGGCGACGATTCTTTGGCACACGTCGTCGTCGATCGTTTGAGGACCATGCCGTCCGACGAAAGACTGCCGAATGGTGTGATCTCGTTCGACATCGAGGCCGACCACAACTTCAGCTTGCGTAGCGCAGATGGTCGCACCTCGTTTGAGTGGGGTTCGACTCACCACCCGGATGCGACCGTCTACACCGATGCCGTGACGTTGCGGCGCATCCTCGACGATCGTCTATCCGGCGTCGAAGCGTTCCTCGACGGAAGGTTGCGGGTTCGAGGCAACCTCGCGTTGGCACTCAGCCTGAACCGGACGTGGGGCAACGGATCTCGACCGAGCCATTTTCCAACCGCGCGCACCGCACGAGCGGGACGCTACGACACCCTCTACCTCGAGGCCGGAACGGGCGAAACGATGGTGTTGCTTCATGGTCTTGGTGCGACGAACGCATCCATGTTGCCGACCATGCACGAGTTCGCGCCGGACTACCGGGTGGTCGTACCGGATCTTCCCGGTTTCGGGGGATCGGCGAAACCGTTTCGCCCACTTCACGCGCAGTTCTTCGCTCGATGGCTGAACGACTTCATGATCGCAACCGGCATAGACAAAGCACACCTCGTAGGCAATTCGATGGGTGGGCGTGTTGCCATCGAGATGGGGCTTAGTTTTCCGGAGCGCGTGCAGAGCCTCGTGCTTCTGGCCCCCTCGCCGGCGTTCATAAAGAATCGCCAGTTCGTCCAACTGGTGCGAGTCCTGCGGCCAGAGCTGGCGCTGCTTCCCACGCCGGTCACCAGGGGATTGGTCATGAGGTTGTTGCGATCGCTGTTCGCCCGGCCCGAGCGCATCGCCGATGCATGGCACGAAGCGGCCGCCGACGAGTTCTTGCGGGTCTTCTCCTCGCCACTGGGGCGCATATGTTTCTTCAGCGCCGCGCGGCAGATCTATCTCGAGGAACCGTACGGCGACGATGGCTTCTGGGACCGGCTGCCGTCGCTACAGGCACGTTCACTGTTCGTCTGGGGAGACCGCGACCGGGTGGTTCCTGCCTCGTTCAAGAGGCATGTGGATCGTGTGCTGCCTTCGGCGAGTTCGGTGGTCATGAATGACTGCGGGCACGTTCCGCAGTACGAGTTGCCCGGCCGCACGCACCGGTCGATCAGAGAGTTCATCCGGCAGTGAGCGCGCAGCGATCAACGCAATCGCAAGTGAAGGCCCTGATCAAGGGGGCCGCGGTCGACCTCGAGGGGCGAGATCCCGATTTCATCCGCTCCCAGCTTCCCGGGATGTGGCTGATCGCAACGATGTACTTCCGTGCCGAGGTGCGCGGCTTCGAGCGAGTGCCGGAGGAAGGGCCGGTGCTCTTCGTCGGCAATCACTCCGGCGGCAACATGACGCCGGACAGTCTGGTGTTCATGCTGGCGTTCAATACCTACTTCGGAGTGGAGCGTCCAATTCACGCGCTGGCTCATTCTCTGGTCACGTCCTGGCCGCTCGTCGGAGCTCTTGCCCGCAAGGGGGGCATCGTCACCGCCGGACCCGAGGGCGCCGAAACGGCGCTGCGGCGGGGCGACTGCGTGTTGGTCTATCCCGGTGGTGACGTGGAGACCCATCGACCGTGGACGGCTCGCCACGAGATTCGTTTCGACGGCCGCAAGGGTTTCTTGCGCCTTGCGAAGGAGACCGGCGCACCCATCGTGCCGGTGGTGTCGGTCGGCGGACAAGACACCTACCTTCCGCTCACCGATGGGCGTTCGATCGCAAGAGCGCTCAGGCTCGACAGGATCGCCCGACTAAAGGTCCTCCCTATCTCGCTCGCACTTCCATGGGGCATCAACGTAGGGGACTTCCTCGGTCACCTGCCGCTGCCCGCCAAGCTGCGCGTGGAGGTGCTCGAGCCGATCGACGTCGTCGAGCGCTTCGGTCGAGAGGCCGACTCGGACCGGGCGTATGACTACGTCACCAAGCGCATGCAGGAAACGCTCACGGCGCTCGCCGCCGGCCGAGTCTTGCCACCCCTGCTGTGATCCGCGTGCGCCAGAGCATCGTGATCGATGCCACCTCCGAGATCGTTTTTCCACTCATCGACGATCCGTCCCGCTACCCGGACTTCTTCGTGGGCGTGACTCGGTGGGAGCCTCGCTCGACCAGGCGCCGGGGCGTGGGGGCGCGCTACCGGGTGCTGATGCGAGTGGGGTCAGTGGAGGCCGGCGGCATCATCAAGATCAGCGAGCGCAGCATGAACCGAAGCATCGCCTGGGAATCCGAGACCGGCGTGGGACACGAGGGCCGCTGGGAGCTCGAGGACGAGGATGGACTTACGCGGCTCTCACTCGAGATTCGCTACGACCTCAGCGGTCCGCTCGGGTGGCTGGTCGAACGCCTCACGGGTCGCATCGTCGGCCGCAACCTGTGGGCGACGCTGATGGCCGCGCGCCGGTTGGTCGAGAGCGAGACCGCCTGAGTACGCTAGGGGAGTGAATTGGCGTACCTCGGCCCTCGTCGTATTCCTCTTGCTGGCTTCCTGTTCGGACACCGAGGACGCCTTCGCCGGGTGCGTGGACGAGCCGGTGGAGTCCGAGAGCGGTCTTCGGCTCGAGGACCTCGTTTGCGGCTCCGGCGAGGAGGCCATCCGAGGAGCGAGCCTCACCATCGAGTACACCGCCGATGCGGCCGACGGGGAGCGGTTCGCGTCGTCGGATGATCAGGGCGGTGAGTTCGTGTTCCCTCTCGGACGAGGACAAGTCATCAGCGGTCTCGACGAGGGAGTTCGGTCGATGAGAGTCGGCGGCACCCGCCGGCTCACGATTCCAGCCGAACTTGCATACGGAGGTGCCGGGTTTCCGCCCCACGTGCGACCCGGCGAGACCGTCGTCTACGAGGTGACCTTGCTCGAGGTCGCCGTCGACGATTGACGGGTCAGAGCCAGCACCAGCCGTCCGGGGGCAACGAATCGGGATTCGTGGTGTCGTTGGTCTCCGTGCGGGTTCGATCCCCGACGGTCTCTGTGGGGGTGGTCACCGGCTCGCCCTGGGGCCTGGCACAGGCCTGCGCGTCGTTGAACAACAGCCTTCTTTCCCACGACTCGTAGGGAAGGACCGTGCCGACCAGCAACGGATAGTAAAAGACGAACAGACCTAGCGCGCCTGCCATGAAGGTAGCCGTGGCGACGCGGGCCTCGACCGATCGGCCAAGCCTCACGAAGCAATAGCCGAGCGTGAGGCACATGAACGGCACCGCGGGCAGCAGGTAGAAGAGGAACACTGCGCTTCGACCCTGCGACAAGAAGAGCCAGGGAAGATAGGTGAACGAGATGCCTGTCAGGATGAGTCCCTCGGGCCGAATGAGATCCCGCCGCCTCACCCACGCACCGGTCGTAAACACGATCGCCGGCAAGAAGGCCCACCACGTCAGAGGACTACCGATTGCCGTTATCGAACCGATGAAGCCCTCCGGCGCATCGGGGGCTACGTAGTAGGCGACGGGACGCTTGAGCAGCAGCCATGACCACGGTGGCGACTCGTAAGGATGACGCGCCTCGAGCTCCACGTGGAAGTCGAGGGCCCTTCGGTGCTCCTCGACGAGGTTGTAGAGCGCCGAGTCGGCGTGCCACGGCACTGCGATCAAAGAGCCGTCGATGCGGCCCACGTAAGTGGCTAGATAGACGAGCAACGGCACGAGCAAGAGCCATGCGCCAACGGTTAGACCCTCTTGGCTCCAGGCGCGCTTCAGCGCGTGGCCTTCTCGGTCTCGAACACGGGCGCTCACTTCCCAGGTCGCGGTAATGGCGATCGCGGTCACGACGAAAAACACGCCCGACCATTTCGTTGCGGTGGCGGCACCGGCGGCGATGCCCGCAGCGAGTCGCCACCCTCGTCCCCGCAGAGCGCGGCTTCGACTCGGGCCGCCCGCCAGCCTGTCGCGGTCGTAGGCGAGGAACAGAAACGACGCAACTCCAAACAGCGGCACGAAGACGTCGAGCATCGAGACGCGGGATTGCACGAAGGCGAGGAAATCGATGGCGAAAAGACCGGATGCAATGCCCGCACCGAGGGTCGAACGCAGGACTTTCCGCGCCAGCAGGTAGAGCAACGCAATAGTGATGGTCCCCGCGACCGCGCTCGCGACTCGCCATCCCATCTCGTTGTGACCAAATACCTTGATTCCCGCCGCAATCAGCCACTTGCCGAGCGGCGGGTGCACATAGTTCTCGGGCGAGTCGATGCCGCACACGGACGGCAGCTCGCCCGCGTAGAGACAAGCGTCTCTGGCATAGTAGATCTCGTCGAACATTTGGCCCTTGGCGTCGCCCAGCCCGACGAAGCGCAGTATGCCCCCGGCGAGCGTGATGAGGGTGACGCTCAGGGAGTCGAGGCGCGTCCAGTCGCGCCGGTGCGCGTCTTGGCGGACGGAGTTGTGTTCGGTGGGCAGGCGCTGGTTGAGATCGTCGGCCACAGGAGATTCAGTCTAGTTTCCGTGGGATTGTCGTGGTCGTGACTCGGTAGTCTGCGCTCGTGCAAACGATGAAGGCAGGGACGCGCGCCATGCTCGGGAACCCGCTGGCCGCACTGCCTTTGACCCTCGAGGGGCTGTTGTTTGCCGCACTCATGCTCGCGCAGTTGCTTCCCGTAGACGGGGGGGTGGCTCCCGCCGCGGCCGTATTCCCCTTCGACCTGTACTTCGACCTCAAACAAGGCGTCGCCACCTCGTCCGGCTGGATCGGGTTCGGGGTCTCGGTCGCGGCACTCGTCTTGTTTCGATCGGGCTTGCTCGCCCTGACCGCGGCCTTCGCGGACGAGAGGGTCTCCGGACTGCCGCTCGCGTTTCGCAACGCACTCTTGCTCTCGGTGCGCGGCGTGATCCTGCTGCTGCCCTCCGCCGCTCTGTATTTCATCTCGGTTGCGACTCGTTACGCGCCCTTCGCCTGGATCGCAGCAGCTCTCGGGTTCTTCGCCGCGTGGCGGCTGTGTCGTCGAGGCGTGGCGCTCGATACCGGGGCGGGGATTCCCAGTGGCCCGGTTCCTGAACTCTCTTCGTTCTTCCTGTACGGGGCCGCGCTGATGACCTTCGGTGCTGCGATCTCGTCGTTATCGGAAGGCTCTCTCGTGCCGGCGGCCGCACTGGTCGCGTGCGCCGGCCCCCTGCACGCCTTGGTGTGGCTCGGCTGGCGAGCGCGTGCGGTCGAGCCGGTCGCTTCTTCGGAGGGCCGGCTGGTGGTCATCTGCGGATTCATGATGATCGTCGCCCTGCTGGTGTCGTCGGTCATCGATCGCAACCTCCGTGACTACGACATCGTTCCCGCCGACTACGAGGGCTCGTTGCTGGCGCTCGGCGGAGTGGATTCAACCAACCGAAGGGGACCTCTCGCGGAGCTCGATCCTGGTGCGCTTGGATATACCCGGGATCAAACCGAGTTGCTCTCCTACCGGGCCGATGGTCGTCGCTACCGGTCTGCGGACACACGCGGGGATCTCGAGACGATCGCGCTCCAGATGGGGGCCCAGATCGGAGGGGTCGATAGGAACCCGGTCGTCTTGCTCGGGCACTCGCAGGCGTCTTTGATCTTGGACCGGATCCTGGAGTCGAACCAGACCACGCTCGACGCCGCCGCGATCATCTCGCCCACTCCGCCGAGACGTCCCTCGGTCGACGTCCCACCCCCGGGACGGCCCGGCCGGGGGCGAGTGGGCGGTGACCTGGCGCGCGCCTTCGCCGAACTGCTGGATGTCGCCGACCTGGCGTCCTACGATGTCGACGCACCGGCGTCACCGACGAACCTGGACACGCTGGTCGTGCCCCGCGCAGAGGTTCCGCGTCTTGCGCTGTGGGCTCTCGGTGACTCGATCCTGCTAGAGGACGATTGGCGCCGCACCGGCGAGGTCAACCTCGTAGTGTTCAGTGACCATGTGGGAGCTACACGCAATCCGCGCGCACTCGATGCGGCCCGGCTGTTCTTGCAGGGCGAGGACGTGGGCTCGGACGAGACATCGTGGCGTTCGGTCCTGGTAACCGTCCTTCGCTACGCCTTCGAGCCGTGGCGTCCCTGAGCGCTCGTCGAGACGACCACTCGGCGTCCCTGAGCGCTCGTCCAGACGACCACTCGGCGTCCCTGACCTCGGGACTCGCCCGATGAGCGGGCGGCTCGTGCTCGTCGGCACGCCGATCGGGAATCTCGAGGACATAAGCCGTCGCGCGCTCCGGACCCTTCAGGAAGCGAGCGTCATCGCGTGCGAAGACACCCGCCGAGCTCGCAAGCTGCTCGGGCACTACGGGATCCGCGCGCGCGAACTGATCGTCTACAACGAGGCCAACGAACGCCGGCAGGCGCGTGCGCTGCTCGATCGGATTGGTGAGGGGAACGAGGTGGCGCTGATTTCGGACGCGGGCATGCCGGGATTGAGCGATCCGGGGTTTCGCCTGGTCGAAGCCTGTGCGCAGCGAGGCTACGAGGTCGTGGTCGTTCCGGGGCCCACTGCGGTCGTCAGCGCGCTGGCCGTCTCGGGCCTGCCTCCCGGTCGCTTTGCATTCGAGGGATTCTTGCCTCGCAAGCAGGGGGACAGGCGCCGGCGCATCGCCGAGCTCGCGGCCGAGGAACGCACCATGGTGTTCTTCGAGTCTCCCCATCGCATCTCCGCGTCCCTTTCGGATCTCAGCGATGCGCTCGGTGACCGGCCCGCCGTGGTGGCTCGCGAGCTTACGAAGTTGCACGAGACGGCGCACCGGGGAACGCTGAGCGAGCTGCTTGCCGTCGCACAAGAAGGTGAGCTGCGGGGCGAGATCGTCATCGTCGTATCAGGAGCGGTGCGCGGGAGCGCGTCGATAGCCGGCCCGGAGGAGCTTGCCGAGCGGGCCGAACAGCTCATCGGTCGGGGCATGGATCGCAGAGCGGCGCTGACCGCGGTCGCCAAGGAAGCCGGCGTATCGAAACGAGAGGTATTCGACGCCCTGGTCTCGGCTAAGAACAGGGAGGGTTGACCAAACAGCTTCTGGACCTTCAGGTATCGTCCGGCGCGCCTCTCAGGGTCCCAGAGTGGGGCTGCCCGGGTGCCGGTTCAGCCGGTCGATGCGACGGTTTCGTCGAGACGCACCTCGCGAGGGGTTGCCTTGACCAACTCGGACGCGCATGCGGCGCAAACCTTGCGGTCCTTGTAGGTGACGAGGTCCTCCTCCGAGGAGCAGAAGAGGCAGACGTCCAGGCGCTTGTTCAGGATGATCTGCTCGCCCTCGACGCTGATCTCGAGCTCGTCGCCCTCATGGATGCCAAACACCCGGCGCAGCTCGGAGGGGAGCACGATGCGTCCCAGCTCATCGATCTTTCTGACGACCCCGGTAGACTTCACGAGCAACTCCTTGCCCAGGTGATTTGGCAGTTCTTGGTTAACAGTATGTGCTCACAATGGGCGGGGTTCAATCTCAAAACGGGTGAAAACGGTCACTCGATCGGGTGAAGAAAAGCACTCGATCGGGCGTCCGGGTTACCGCCGACACCAGAGGAACGGCACATGGGCGACAGCTTCTACATCACGACACCTATCTACTACATCAACGATGTGCCCCACCTGGGCCACGCCTACACTGAGGTGGCGGCGGATTTCATCGCCCGCTTCAAGCGTCTGCAGGGGCGCGACGTCACCTTCTTGACCGGAACCGACGAGCACGGCCAGAACGTTCTGAGAGCGGCCGAGGCGAAGGGAATGAAGCCGAAGGAGTGGGCAGACGAGATCGTGCCCCGCTGGCACGAGGTCTGGAAGGCGCTCGACATCTCCTACGACGACTTCATCCGCACCACCGAGGCGCGTCACGAGGGCCCGGTGCAGAAGTTCGTGCAAGAGCTTTACGACCGAGGCGAGATCTACCTCGGGTCCTACGAGGGGCTCTATTGCGTGGGCTGCGAGGCCTTCAAGACCCCCGACGAGCTGATCGACGGCAAGTGTCCCCTCCACCCCACCCGCGAGATCGAGCACGTGAAAGAGGAGAACTACTTCTTCCGGCTCAGCAGTTACGCGGACCGGTTGATCGAGCTATGGGACAGCGACGAGCGCAGCGTGATGCCGGAGGTACGGCGCAACGAGGTGCTGGGCAAGGTCAAGCAGGGCCTCGACGACCTCTCGATCTCGCGCGTCAGCTTTGACTGGGGCATTCCGATTCCGTGGGACGACAAGCACGTCATCTACGTGTGGATCGACGCGCTGCAGAACTACATCACGGCCGCGGGCTACGGGAGCGACGACGAGAAGTTCAACCGTGTCTGGCCCGCCGACGTGCACCTCGTCGGCAAGGACATCTTGTGGTTTCACTCCGTGATCTGGCCGGCGATGCTCATGGCGCTCGACCTTCCGTTGCCCAGAACCGTTTACGCACACGGTTTTCTGCTGGCCGGCGGCGAGAAGATGAGCAAGTCGTCGTTGACGGGAATCAGTCCTCACGATCTGACCGAGACGTTCGGAAGCGACGGCTACCGCTACTACTTCCTGCGCGAGGTCAGCTTCGGACAGGACGGCACCTTCTCGTGGGAGAGCATGGTCGCGCGCTACAACTCGGATCTCGCGAACGACTTCGGGAACCTCGCGTCGCGCGTGCTCAATATGGTGGAGCGATATCTAGGTGGGGAGGTCCCCGAGACGCCCTCCGACGGCGAGTTGGAAGACGTGGATCGCCGGCTGATCGACGCCTACGACCGGGCGCGCGCCGGGATGGAGGCGGCGGTCGAGGCGCTCAGTCCCACCGAGGCCCTGAAGGCTGGATGGAGCTTCGTGCGTAGGGCTAACGCGTACGTCGAGGAGGTCACGCCCTGGGCCCTGGCGAAGGACGAGGACCGGCGCCGCCGTCTCGAGGTGGTTCTCTACAACCTGGCCGAATCACTCCGGCTGATCTCACTGCTGACCTCGGCTGCCACGCCTCGTGCGTCGCAGGAGTTGTGGCGACGGCTCGGCATCGGGCGCGAGATCGACCAGGCGACCTTCGCAGCCGACGGTCGCTGGGGCGGTCTCGCTGCGGGCTCGAAGACGACGAAGGGCGAGGCACTCTTTCCTCGCCTCGAAGACGACAAGAAGTAGAACGCGCGCCGCCCCCGCGTATGTGGTTCGACTCGCATTGTCACCTGCATCTCTGTGAAGAGGAAGCATCACTCGACGCAATCGTCGAGCGCGCGCAGGAAGGTGATGTCGAGCAGATGGTTGCCATCGGTATCGAGGTGGAGTCCAGTGAGCGCGCTGTCGAGATAGCTCGGAGGTACGAAGGGGTATATGCGTCCGCCGGGGTCCATCCGAACGCGGCAACGAGCTGGGACCGCCGCGCTCGAGTGAGGGTCGACGATCTGCTAAATCGGGGCGAGGTTGTAGCGGTGGGGGAGACCGGCCTCGACTTCTACCGCGACTACACACCTCATGATGTTCAGCGCGCGGCCTTTCGTGACCACATTGCGTTGGCCAAGGATCACGGCAAGCCGCTGGTGATTCACACACGGGATTCGACCGCCGCGGTGGTCGAGGAGCTCGAGGGAGTGGGTCCGCCGGAGCGGCTGATCTTTCACTGCTGGTCCGGCGACGAGAACACCCTGAAGCGCGCGCTGGAGCTCGGCGCGTATGTGTCCTTCGCCGGCAACGTGTCGTTCAAGTCGGCCGAGAACCTCCGCGCGGCGGCCCGTTTGGTTCCGGCCGATCGTCTGCTCGTCGAGACCGATTCGCCTTTCCTGGCCCCCGTTCCGCACCGAGGCAAGGCCAACGAGCCTGCGTTCGCCGCGTTCGTGGGCAAGGCGGTGGCCGCAGCGCGCGGAGAAGAGGAGACCGAGCTCGCTCGGATGACGACCGCAAACGCGCGACAGATCTTCGGACTCGGCTGATGACCGACGGCCGGCTGCTCGGGGCGCGACGCATAAGAGAGCTCTTCGATGCGCACGGCATTCGCCCACACAAGGAGCTCGGTCAGAACTTCGTCATCGACCCCAACACCATCCGCAAGGTGATCGACGCCTGCGGTGACCTGAGCGAGCAGTCGGTGCTCGAGATCGGGGCCGGTGCGGGCTCGCTTACGCTCGGCCTCGCAGGGGTCGCGCGCAAAGTCTTGGCGATCGAGTTCGACGGACGCGTGGTGCCCGCTCTACGCGAGTCGCTGGCCGGCATCGACAACGTGGAGGTGATGGAGGCCGATGCGATGCGGCTCGATTACGCATCGATCGACGCCACAGCACTGGTCGCGAACCTGCCGTACAACATTGCCGTTCCGCTCGTCGTTACCGTGCTCGAGAGTGCCCCGCAGATAGCTTCCCTCACGGTTATGACGCAGAGAGAGGTCGGCGAACGACTCGCTGCTGCACCCGGGAGCAAGGCCTACGGACAGGTCAGCGTGCTCGTCGGTCACTGGGCCAACGCGAAGGTTGTTGCGCGCGTCTCTCGCAAGGCCTTCTTCCCCGTGCCGACCGTGGACTCGGTGCTGGTCCGCATGGATCGCCGGGCGACGCCCGTGGTCGATTACGAGTGCTTGAAGAGGACTGTTCGGGCGGCGTTCGCGCAACGACGCAAGACGTTGAGAAATAGCCTGGCCACGCTCGTGGACTCCGCCGACACCGCCGAGCAACTCGTTCGCCGAGCCGGTGTCGACCCGGGCGTGCGGCCGGAGAGAGTGCCTCTCGAGGGATGGGTGGCCGTTGCGACGGAGCTGGCCCCCGGCCCCCCCGACGGCGGGAGGAGCACCCCTTGAAGGGGGCCTTGGAGCTGCGAACCAACGCCAAGATCAATCTCTTTCTGCGCGTGCGCGGGCGCCGGCCCGACGGCTATCACGAGATCGAGACGATCTTTCACACGGTCGGCCTCGCCGATTCCATCGCCATGAGAACGACCTCCGCGCGCGCAATCGAGGTCGATCTCAGCTCCGAGGGAGACGTGGCCGGTCTGCCCTCGAGCGAGAACAACCTGGTGCGACTCGTCGCGCAAAGGTTGATCGGAAGCGCACCTACCACGAGCGGAGCGCAGATCGAGGTTCTGAAGCGGATCCCGATCGGGGCCGGGCTCGGCGGCGGGAGCGGCAATGCGGCGGGGGCTCTGACGGGACTCAACGAGTTGTGGGGCTTGGGTTTGGACCGCGCGAGCCTCGAGCGAATAGCTCTCGAGGTCGGCGCCGACGTCCCCTACTGCCTGACCGGCGGCACCGCCCTCGCGACCGGCAGGGGCGAGGAGATCACCGTCCTCCCGGCCCCCGTTTCGCTGAGCGTGGTGCTGGGCATCAGCCACCAACCGTTACTCACGCGCGCGGTCTATGCGGCCTTCGATCTCGAGCGCGACTCCGACGCCGTGCAAAGCGCACCGATGAGCCTCGCGCTGGGGTCGGGAGACGTTGGCGAGGTCGCGGCCCTGATGCACAACGACCTCGAACGACCGGCCTTCAGGCTGCGTCCCGAGCTGGCCAAACTCAAGCAAGCGATGCTCGATACCGGCGCCTTGGGCACCCTGATGTCAGGCTCTGGACCGACGATCATCGCGGTCGCGCGGGACCAGGACCATGCGGCCGGAATCGCCGGCGCAGTCGAGCCACTGTTCGACCGGGTCGTCGTGACCTCGAGCAGACCCCAGTGCATCGAACGCCTGGGCTAGGCTTCTCGCACCAAGAGGTCTATGCCCCGTGGGGTAAGTGGCAGCCCGAGGGATTTTGGTTCCCTAAGTCGTGGTTCGAGTCCACGCGGGGCAGCAGGAACGTAAGGCTCGAGCAGAGAGAATCGGAGGCAGCCGGGAGTGAGGGTGGAGCCATGAGTCTGAGCGTCATCGTTCTCGCCGCGGGCGAGGGCAAGAGGATGCGATCGGTAACGCCGAAGGTGCTTCACAGGGTGGCCGGACGCAGTCTGCTCGGCCATGTCCTGGCGGCCGTTCGTCCGCTCGATGCTCCTCGCACCATCGTCGTCACATCCAGGCGGCGCGAGGAGGTTCGTTCGGCGGTGACGGCAGAGGGGTGCGATGAAGGGATCGAGTTCGTTGTTCAGGATCCGCCCCGCGGAACGGCGGATGCGGCGCGCGTGGCGCTCGATGCGCTGGATGACGTTAGCGGCAACGTTCTCATCGTTCCCGGCGATACTCCACTGCTCAACTTCCATTCGCTCAGAGCTCTGATCCTCGAACACGAGGCGCGCCGCGCCTCAGCCAGCTTGATGTCGGCCCGTGTGCCGGACCCCTCCGGCTACGGCAGAGTCATGCGGGACGAACAGGGTCGAGTCCTGAAGATCGTCGAGCACCGAGACGCGACCGAGCAGGAGCGGGAGGTAGACGAAATCAATACCAGCGTCTACGTATTCGATCTCGAACGCCTCAGGGATGCACTCGGCAAGGTTGACGACGAAAACTCAGAGGGCGAGTTCTATCTGACCGACGTCGTGGAGATGTTCCATGACGAGGGTGACGTCGTGGCCGCCTATCGCACGAAGGATGCGGAGGTGCGAGGCGTGAACTCTCGTTCGCAACTGGTGGTGGCCGCCGCGGCGCTCAGGCGACGGGAGTGCGAGCGGCTCATGGAGGAGGGCGTAACCATCGTCGATCCGGCCACGACCTACATCGATACCACCGCCATCGTGGAGGCAGACGTCGTCATCCATCCCTTCACCTTCATCGAGGGCCGCACGCTGATTCGAAGCGGTGCCGAGATCGGTCCGCAGGTTCGGCTCGTCGACTCCGAGGTAGAGGAGGGAGCGACCGTCACCTTCGCGGTCGTGATCGAGTCCTCGCTCGGCCCCCAGTCTTCGGTGGGCCCCTTCGCTTCGCTCAGGCCCGGCACGCGCCTCGAGCGCGGCGCCAAGATCGGCAGCTTCGTCGAATCGAAGAAGACGCACCTGGGGGTGGACAGCAAGGCAAACCACCTGACCTACCTGGGCGATGCCGAGATAGGCGACGGGGTCAATATCGGCGCCGGAACCGTGACCACGAACTGGGACGGGAGGACCAAGCACCGGACGGTCATCGAGGACGAGGCCTACATATCCTCGGACACGATGCTGGTGGCCCCCGTGAGGATCGGCCGGAGGGCGGCCACGGGAGCAGGAGCCGTGGTCCGGGAGGACGTTCCCGAGGGAGCCCTGGCGGTGGGGGTTCCGGCCCGCATCATCGAGGGCAAGGGAAACAGGATGAAACCGCGGGATCCCGAGGGAAAAGGCGACACAGACGAGTCACCCGCGGGAGAATAGGGATACGTCCGTCAAGGCTCCGGAGGGGTCGAACGTGCAGCTGCCTACTCAAAAGCGCCTGATGATCTTTTCGGGGACGGCGAACGTCGCCCTCGCTCAGGAAGTCGCCCAATGCCTCGGCATGAAGCTGGGGAGCGTCGAGATCTCGACCTTCGCCAGCTCCGAGACCTACGTGCGCTTTGGTGAATCCGTGCGCGGGATCGACGCCTTCGTCATCCAGTCGATGTACGAGCCGGTCGACCACAACGTGATGCAGCAAATGATCATGATCGACGCCCTCAAGCGCGGATCGGCGAAGCGCATCACCGCCGTCTGCCCGTTCTATCCGTACTCGCGCCAGGATCGAAAGGCGCGCGGGCGCGAACCCATCACCGCGAAACTAATGGCGGACTTCTTCGAGGCGGCCGGGGCCGATCGCGTGATGGCGGTCGACCTACACACGGGACAGATCCAAGGATTCTTCGACGTGCCCTTCGATCACCTGACCGCGTTGCCGATGCTGGCCGAACATTTCAGCGAGATCGTCGACGACCACGAGGTGATGATCATCTCGCCCGACGCCGGAGGCGGCGGTTGGGCCGACAAGTGGTCGGACCACCTGGCCGAGTTTCACGGCATCGCCAGTCAGGTCGGTTTCCTGCACAAGAAGCGGCGCAAGGATGCGCGCAACGTGACCGAGACGCTCGCCGTCGTGGGTGACGTCAAGAACAAGACCTGTATCGTGGTCGATGACATGATCGATACCGGCGGCACTCTGACCAGCGGTGTCGAGGCGCTACTCGCGTCGGGCGCCAAGGGGGTTTACGCCGCGGCCACGCATGCGGTCCTCAGCGAGCCCGCCGTCGACCGCATCAAGAACTCACAGCTTCAGCAACTCGTGGTAACCAACACGCTGCCGATCGAGGACGACAAGCAGATGGACAAACTCGTCGTGCTGTCCATCGCGCCGACGATCGCCAGCACGATAAAGGCGGTGTTCGAGGAGGGCTCGGTGTCCGAGCTGTTCCACGGCGAGAACCAGCCGTAACCTCCCTCCCTGCTGGGCCTGAGCAGGGCTTATGGCATAATCGCCGCGTTGCTCCGGCCGGTTCTCTGCGCCGGAGGCACCCCACTCATCAAGCAACTAGATCCGACTTTGGAGGCCCCCCATGGCTGAGGTCAAGCTGGCAGCGAACCAGAGAGAGACGACGGGCAAGGGTCCCGCGCGCCGGGCGCGCAGGGACGGGCGTGTGCCCGCGACCCTGTACGGACACGGGATGGATCCCATGTCGATCGAGGTCGACCGGCGCGAGCTCATCACGGCCTTTCAAACCGACGCCGGCATGAACGTGCTGCTCGATCTCGAGCTCGATGGAGGCACGACTCTCGCCATCGCCCGTGAACTCCAGCGCGACCCCGTAAGGGGAACACTTCTGCACGCCGACTTCGTAGTGGTCGATCGTTCGGAGGAGATCGAGGTCGAGGTGCCTCTGCACCTGGTGGGCGAGTCCTCCGGAGTGAAGTCCGGCGGAGTGCTCGAGCAGCCACTGTTTACCCTCCACGTTCGCTGTGGAGTGACGAACGTGCCCGCCGGCATCGACGTCGACATTTCCGGCCTCGAGATCGGTGACTCGCTGCGCGTCGAGGATCTCGCACAGGGACGTGACTACGTCATCCTCAACGATCCCGACGTGCCCGTAGCCGTCGTTGCGGCTCCTATCTCCGAGGAGGAGCTCGAGGCGATGGAGGCCGAGGCGGGAGTCGAGCAGGAGGCCCCCGAAGTGGTCGGCGAGGAGGCCGAGGAGGCCGAGGAGCCCACCGAGGAGCCGACCGAGCCCACCGAGGCGCAACCGGCCGAGAGTTCCTCCGACGAGGAGTAGGTCGAGCACGAGGCGGCTGGTCGTATGCACCTCTTCCGCCGCTCGCGGGCCGAGCCGGACCATCGGTGGGTCGTGGCCGGCCTCGGCAATCCCGGCGATCGTTACGCCAATACCAGGCACAACGCGGGCGTAATAGTCCTGGGCGAGTTGCTCGAGCGCACGCACTCCAACTTGAGGTCACACAAGAGCGGCTGCCTGGTCGCAGAGGTTCACTTGGCGCAGAACAAGGTGACGCTCGCGCGCACGACCTCGTACATGAACGAATCGGGACGACCGCTCGGCCAGTTGATGCGCTTCTACAAAGCGGAGCCGTCATCACTGGTGGTCCTCCACGACGAGATCGACATTCCCTTCGGCGAGGTGCGGATCAAGGTGGGTGGAGGAACTGCGGGACACAACGGACTGAAGTCGATCGTGAACCACCTCGGCACCAAGGAGTTCGTGCGGTTACGGCTCGGCGTGGGTCGTCCGCGCGGCTCCTCTGATACCGTCGGCCATGTTCTCGATGGCTTCTCTCCTGCCGAGCGAAAAGAGCTTCCGTTCCTGGTGAGTGAGGGCGCGGACGCCGTCGAACGAATCGTCGAGGTCGGGGTCGAGCGAGCCATGAACGAGATCAACACGCGCGCCCGGTGACCAGGCCGCAGGCGGTTAGGTTCGGCAGCATGCGGACGCGACTGCTTCTTGCAGGATTGCTCGTGGCCGGGGCGTGCAGCCCCGTCCAGATTATCGATGGCGGCGGCGAGACCCGGGTGGCCGAGACCCCGTCGCCCTCGCCCTCTCCCTCGGTGAGCCCGACGCCGGACCCCGACGAACCGAAGCCCTTCGCGCCCGGGCCCGGCAAGCGGCTCCCTCGGAGGCCGGCTCTGCTGGCGGACAAGCTGGGCAAGGTCGACGATGCCCTCGAGGAATCGATACCGGCGTGGAAGCGATCGGGTGCCGCCCGACCCCCCCAGGTCGTCGTGCTGCAGGCCCTGTACCACCAGCGCATCCTCCGGCTGATGGCGAGCAAGAGGTCGCTGGGCAACAAGACCATGAGGAGGCTCGACGGCCCGCTGGCTCGCTCCGCCAGAAAGATCGTCGGCGCACAGCGCGAGTTAGGGGGCCTGGTCACTCCGCTGCCGGCGAACTTCACCTTCAAGACGGGGCGGAGCAAACCGGCACGGGAGCTACTGGGCTACTACAGAAAGGCGCAGCGCCGTTTCGATGTCGACCGGCACGTGCTCGCCGCCGTCAACTACGTCGAGAGCAAGTTCGGGAAGGTGAAGGCGACCAGCTCGGCGGGGGCACGGGGACCGATGCAGTTCCTTCCCTCCACGTGGGGCCAGTACGGGATGGGCGGCGACATCAAAGACGACCGCGACGCCATCATGGGCGCGGCCAACTATCTGCGGGCCTCGGGCGCCAGCGAGCGGGGTGGGCTGCGCCGGGCGCTCTTCGCCTACAACCGGAGCAACGACTACGTCCGGGCCGTGATCGCCTACTCGCGCTACCTCGAGAGCCGGAGACGCCACTACTTCACCATCTACAACTGGCAGGTCTACGTCGTGACCGTGCGCGGCGACAAGCGCCTGACCGGCCCGGGCCTCTAGCCGGGCGAATACCCGACGTCTCGCGATCGACGGCACCGTGCCAGAAAGAAAAGGGTGAGTCCCAAGATCATGACCCCCAGAGAGACAACCAAGAACGGCACGAACTCCGTTGTCGATTGCATTAGGTCGCAGCGAAAATGCTCGTTGCCCGACGGACCGATCGTCGTCGTTCCGTCGGCACAGTCCGGGCTCACGTAGCCCTCCGCAGCGAAGGTGGCCCATGGGGTTGCGGCTCCGACCAACGCCATCCATGCGCCGGCTCGTCTGCTCTTCGAGAGCGGTATCAGGAGTCCAAGCCCGACAAGGAGAAGCGGGATCCCAATGGAGAAGATGCCGAGCGCGCCAAACCCCATCAGCGCGCCCCAAAAGAACCACAGCGACGGCCCCGCCCATTGACTCTGAGATGACCGGCTCATAGCTGCAATTCTCCCCGATCCGGTCACTTGGTCGCGCGCCTTGCCGCCGGCGGCGGAGCGACCGATGCTCTGCTCGTTCGCCTAGAATCAGAGCTTCGTGACGTCTCTGGCCCCCCTGCTCGATCTTCTTCCGGACGAGCGCGTGCGCGCGCTGGTCGGCTCGCCCGCGCCCGTAACCGTCCCCGACCCCGCCAGGCCCTACCTGCTCGCAGCCCTGGCCCGGCACCTGAACCGGCCGGTGCTCGCCATCACCGCCAGGGCCGAGGAGGCCGAGAGCGTGGCGCGCGACATCCACGCCTTTTTGGGGCGCGACGGCGCCGACGTGTTCCCGGGTTGGGAGGTGCTTCCCGGAGAGCCCGTCTCTCCGTCGGTCGAGACGATGGGCCGCCGCCTCCAGGTCCTGCACAAGCTGCGCACCGGGCGCGCCTTCGTGGTGGTGACCTCGGCGCAAGGAGCGACGCAACTGGTCGCGCCGATCAGGGACGACCTCGATCCGGTGACTCTTGCAACCGGCTTAGAGCCGTCGCTGGAGGCCGTCGCCCAGCGCCTCGTCGAGATGGGTTACGAGCGGAACTACATCGTCGAGCGTCGCGGCGAGTTCGCGATCCGGGGCGGAATCCTCGACGTCTTTGCTCCTGCGGCAGAGCGTCCGGTGCGGGCGGAGTTCTGGGGCGACGAGATCACCTCGCTCAGGCAGTTCGCGCTCGCGTCACAGCGCTCGCTCGAGGAGCTCGACGGCTTCGAGGTCGGCGCGGCGCGCGAGCTCGTGACGGACGAGACCACCAAGAAGCGCGCCGCAGAGCTGATGATGGGTCAGAACGCGGCGGACCACCACGTACTCGCTCAACTCGCCGAGGGCGTCATCGAACAGGGGGCCGAGCGCCTGCTCCCGCGCCTGGTGGGTGAGCTCAAGCCGCTGGGCGCACTGCTCCCCGAGGGTTCACCCGCCGTCATCCTGGAGCCCAAGCGAGTCCGAGACCGGGCCGACGAGATCATCGATCAGGTCGAGGAGTGGAGTCGCACCCAACGGCTCGAGGAGCGCCACTACGCACCGCTGGACGAGACGCTCGAGCTGATCGACTCGGTCGTGTTGATGACCGCCTTTACCGAGGCGAACGCAACCCGGTCGCTCGACATCGATACCTGGACCCAGGCCGCGGGCCGGCCCGAGATGGTCATCGAGCGACTGTCCGGGTTGATCAAAGAGGGCTACCGTGCCGTCGTCGCGGCGTCGCTGCCGGACACGGCGGCTCGCCTGAACACCAACTTCCGGCAAGCGGGACTCGAGTTCTCCCAGAGTGATACGGCCCCGGCCCACGACTCGAGCCCGGGAGGCAGCGTCGTGGTCGCGGAGCTAAATCGCGGCTTCGTGTTGCCGTGGGCGCGCCTGGCGCTGGTCGCCGAATCCGACTTGACGGGGCGTCGCTCCGGGGCCGCTCGAAGGCGCATCCAGGCGAAGCGCCGGCAGATCTCGGGCCCGCTGGAGTTGGCCGAGGGTGATCTCGTCGTTCACGAGGTGCACGGGATCGGACGCTACGTCGGCATGGTCGATCGCGACCTGCTGGGAGTCCATCGCGAGTACTTGGTGCTCGAGTACTCGAAGGGCGACCGGCTCTACGTGCCGAGCGATCAGGTCGATCTCATCAGCAAGTACATCGGGGGCGAGGCCCCCAAGATCAACCGGCTCGGCTCGTCCGACTGGGGCAAGACCAAGTCGCGCGTGCGTCGCAAAGCGCGCGAGATCGCTCAAGAGCTCGTTGTGTTGTACGCGAAGCGCCAGGCGGCCAAGGGCCATGCCTTCGGACCGGACACGCCGTGGCAGCGGGAGCTCGAGGACTCGTTTCCCTACGAGGAGACACCCGATCAGCTTCGGGCCATCGACGAGGTCAAGGACGACATGGAGACCGAGACGCCGATGGACCGTCTCGTTTGCGGCGACGTCGGTTACGGCAAGACCGAGATCGCCGTGCGCGCCGCGTTCAAGGTCGTGGCGGCCGGCAAGCAGGCCGCGGTGCTCGTTCCCACCACCATCCTCGCCCAACAGCACCACGCCACGTTGATGGAGCGGTTCCGGAATTTCCCGGTGCGCGTCGAGATGCTGTCGCGCTTCCTTTCCTCGGCGGAGGCGCGCAAGGTGACCGAAGATCTCGCCGCCGGGAAGGTCGATGTCGTGGTGGGCACCCACAAGCTGTTGCAGCCCGAGGTGAAGTTCGAGGACCTGGGTCTGGTCATCGTGGACGAGGAGCAACGCTTCGGCGTCGAGCAGAAGGAGAAGCTCAAGGCTCTGCGCGCCAGCGTCGATGTACTGACGCTCACCGCCACGCCCATCCCGCGCACGCTCGAAATGGCGATGTCCGGGATCCGCGACATGTCGATCGTCGATACGCCGCCGGAGAACCGTCATCCGGTGATGACCTACGTGGGCGAGTTCGACGAAGAGGTCGTCGTGTCCGCCATCCGCAGGGAATTGTTGCGCGACGGTCAGATCTTCTACGTCCACCACCGGGTCCAGACCATCGATCACATCGCTCGACGAATCTCGAGTCTCGTTCCGGAAGCGCGCGTCGCCGTCGCACACGGCCAGATGAACGAACACGAGCTCGAACGCGCCATGCTCGAGTTCGGTGACGCCAAGATCAACGTGCTTGTGTGCACGACGATCATCGAATCGGGCTTGGACATCCCGACGGTCAACACCATGGTCGTCGAACGAGCCGATCTTCTCGGCCTGTCGCAGATGTATCAGCTGCGAGGTCGCGTCGGGCGCGCCCACGAACGGGCTTACGCCTATCTTTTCTTTCCCCCGGAGCGCGCGCTCACGGAACAGGCACACGAGCGTCTCAAGACTATCTCCGAGCACACCGGCCTGGGCTCGGGCTTCCGCATCGCGATGCGCGACCTCGAGATCCGCGGGGCCGGCAATCTTCTGGGAGGCGAGCAGCACGGTCACATCTCGGAGGTCGGCTTCGACCTCTACGTGAAGCTCGTCGCTTCGGCGGTCGACGAGGCCAAGGGACTGCCCTGGACCGAGGACGTCGAGGTGCGCATCGACCTTCCGCTCGAGGCCTACATTCCGAAGAAGTACATCGCCGACGAGAACTTGAGGCTCGAGGCCTACCGGCGAGTGGCATCGGCTAAGGACGCGGCGGACATCGCAGAGGTGCGAGGCGAGTTGACCGATCGCTACGGGAGCCCGGTGCCTCAACCGGTGGAGGCATTGTTCGAGGTGGCCGCGCTGCGACGTCTGATGATCGCGCACGGCATCACCGAGGCGGCCACCGTGGCGCGCATGCTGCGAATCCGACCCATCGAGCTCGAGGATTCGCGTCGGGTACGGCTCCAGCGGCTGTTGCCCGACGCCCGGTGGCGTCCGGAGGGCGCCACCCTGCTCGTGCCCGAACACAACCTCCCGAAGACAGGAGTAGTGCCGTGGGTGACCAAACTCATAGATCAGCTAGCCTCGTGACGATGAAGACCAAACTCTTTGCCCTGCTCGGCGCGGCCGTAATCGTCTTTGCCGCCTGCGACGAGGTCGATGTCACCGCCCGAGCCGCCGCCTCGGTAGACGGCCGAAAGATCACGGTGGAGGAGGTCGACAGGGAACTCGCGCGCTTCGAGGAAACCGGTCAGTATGAGCAACTGACCTCGCAGGAGGAGCCCGGCAGGGTGCGCAGACAGTTTCAGCAGGGCTACCTCTCGCAGATCGTGCGGCGCTATGTCCTGAGTGGGGAAGCCGAGGAGCGCGACATCGAGATCAGCCAGTCGGAGATCGACGACTCGCTGGAGACCATCCAGGCCGACTTCCCGAGCGAGGAGGAGTTCGAAGCTGCGGTCGACCAGCAAGGCCTGACGATCGATCAGCTCGTGGATCTCGTGCGCGACCAGATCGTCGAGGAAAAGCTGCGCGAGGAGATCTCGGCCGGACTGCAGCCGAACGATGACGAGCTGCAGAGCTTCTATGACGAGAACATCGACGACTACAGGGAGACCGAGGCGAGCCATATCCTCGTGGAGCAGCAGGGCCAAGCTTCCAAGCTCGCCTCCCAGTTGCAGAAGGCGAGGCCCAACGAGGTCGACAAGTTGTTCGCCGAGCTGGCCAAGAAGTTTTCAGAGGACCCCGGCTCGGGCGAGAATGGTGGCGAGTTGGGCTTCTTCGCGCCGGGGCAGTTCGTGCCCGAGTTCGAGCAAGCGGCCGCCGAGCTCGAGCTCGGCGAGATCTCCGAGCCGGTTCAGTCTCAGTTCGGTTTCCATATCATCCGTGTGACCGACCGTCGCTTGCAGCCCTTCGAACAGGCGCGCGAGCAGATCGCTCAGGAGCTCGGGGGGGCCGAGGCGGAGCAGGCCTATCAGGACTTCGTGCGCCGGGCCTACGAGGACGCCGACGTGCGAGTGAACCCACGCTACGGGGAGCTGGACCTGGAGACGCAACGGATCGGGGACGCGACGGCCGAGGACGTTCCCGGAGCGGAGGAACCAGAGGGCACGGCTCCGCCCGGCGAGAACGGCGCCGATCCGGGGGCCACGCCGCCGATCGAAGAGTAGGCCTTAGCGGTGGCGTTGTTCGTGGTCGCTCTCGCTCCCGAGCAAGTGGGCCGGTTGACACTGCAGGAGTTCGACCGTCTCAGATCGTGCGAGCGAGTGCTGTTCGAGGTTCCCTCTCATCCCTTGCTCGAACGCCTTCGCGCCGCCGGCGTAGACGCGGGCCCGTTCGACGACGAGCCAGACGCACGGCGCGACGGGTGGGCGCTGGTCGCGGATCCCGGCTCCCAGCGCGTGCTGGAGCTGGCGCGCGACGGGGCCGATGTGTCGGCTCAGGGCGCGTCCCCACCGGATTCGCTCACCGCCGCGAGCGGCGCACACAACCTGCGCGACTCGGCGGCGGCGCTCAGCAACGCGGTACTGATCATGGCGCGCCTTCGTAGTGACGACGGTTGTCCCTGGGATCGCGAGCAGACGCACGAGTCCCTCAAGATCCACTTGCTCGAGGAGACCTACGAGGTCATAGACGCGATCGACGGGGGCGAGCGCGGGCCGAGGCTCGAAGAGGAGTTGGGAGACCTTCTCCTTCAGGTCCTCTTTCACGCTCGGCTGGCCGAACAGGAGGGTCGTTTCGACATCGGATCGGTGGCCGAGGGACTGGTGGCGAAGCTGGTGAGGCGTCACCCACACGTCTTCGGCGAAACCGCCGTGGCGAACGCTGGCGAGGTGGTGGCCAACTGGGAGCAGATCAAGCGGCGGGAGAAGGAGGGCCCGACCGGTGAGCGAGGCGCCTTCGACGACCTTCCCCCCGCGCTGCCCGCGCTGCTCCTGGCCTACAAGTTCCAGAAGAGAGCCGCCGGCTTGGGCTTCGCGCCCGACGAGGCGGAGGCGCGCGCGGCCCTCGAGAATGCTGTGGCCGAGCGCGACGACGCGGGCCTGGGACGGGCGCTCTTCTGGCTGGTGGCGCTGTGCAGGTCGAGGGGGATCGACCCCGAGGGGGCCCTTCGGAAGGAACTGCAGGCCCGGCGCCATTCCCTCGATCACGACGCACGCGGGGAATAGGCCTACAGCGGCCCTAGTCGCAGCGCGGCCGGTAGTTGGTCGAAGAACTCCCGAGCGGTCGAGGTGTCGTCGGCGGTTACGACGAAAACGACCGTATCGACGTGCCAGAGCACCGAGATCTCGCCCGCGTCATTCAGCAATGTCACTACCAGCCCTGACGCGATCTCTCTCCTCGTGAAGATCTCGCCGCGGTCCTCTCTTTCATTGACCACGGCTGCGTCGGCGCGGCGCTCGCCTGGGTAGGCTTCTACGACCAGCGCGACCCTGTCGTCCATGGCGTCGTCCGAGTAGAAGCCGCCCAGCTGAAGTTGCGCGCCGGCCTCGTCGATAGTGACGAGTCCATCCGTCGCGGCGAGGTCGTCGCCTGCTGCGAGCTGTGCCTGCTGTGCGGCGAACCTTCCCATGTCCCGCTCGAGCTCTTGACGCAGTCGCATCTCGAGATTCGGCGCCGGCGAAACGGGTTCGGGTTCTCGACCCAGCGACCCGCCGACCACCACCAGCGCAAGGGCCGCCAGCGTGAAGAGCACCGTCGCTAAGAGGGCTTTCTGAGGGACGTTGAATCGCTTGGAGCGCGATCCGCTCCGCCTCTTGAAGACTCCGTTTGTCTGTTCTCTGACGGCTCGTGGTGGAGAGGGGGCACCCGGTATCGGGGGCGCCGGAGGCGGATAGATCTGGTACGGGGCGGTTCTCAGGCGCGCAAGGGCGGAGTGCGCATGAGCGAGCAGCTGGTCGCAGGAGGGATGTCGAGCGTCGGGGGCCTTGGCCATGGCCACCAGGAGGACCTCGTCGAAGACCTGTAGCTCTCGCCGGACGCCGGACGGGGCCGGCGGATGGGCGTCGACGTGAGCGGAGACGACCGCTTCAGGATCACCGATGGAAAACGGCGGCCTTCCGACGAGACATTCGTAAAGAAGACAGCCGAGCAGGTAGACGTCGCTGCGGGCGTCGAGCGCGCGTCCCTGAATCCCTTCGGGCGAGAGGTAGTGCACCGAGCCGACCCGGGTCCCTAGAAGCGGCTCGGCCACGGCGCGCAGGAGGCGGGTGATTCCGAAGCCGGCCACGTAGGCCTCGTCGGCCCGACGCGCGTGGGACCAACGCAATAAGACGTTGGTGGGAGTCAGACCTCCGTGCACGACGCCCGACGCATGGGCGTCGTCGAGCGCTTCGGCGACCTGGCCCAGGATCAGCAATGACCGCCGGGGATCACCCGTGTGCTGCCGGGCGATGAGCGTTTCGAGATTGGCACCCTCGATCCACGCGGAGCTGAGAAATGGCGTGCCTTCGTGCTCGCCCGCCTCGAGTGTCGGGACGATGCCCCGGTGTACCAAGGAGGCACCGAGCGCGGCTGCGTCGAACCAGCGGCCGCGACATTCCTCGTGGCCGGCCAGTCGTTCGGCGAGCAGCCTGATCGCGACGTCTCGGTTCAGTCGCAGGTCCACCGCCCGGTAGACGTCACCGGTGTCTCCGCGGCTGATCTCGGCCACGATCCGGTAGGGCCCGAATCTCTCGCCGCTCTTCGGTGGGGTCATCCGAGACATATTGCACACTTTCGCCGGGTTGCCTGCCAGGGCCTCCAGCGCCCCCCGAGGCCCAGGCTCACCGATCTCCTCGGCGGGTTTCGCTGATTCGTCGGGGCCACCAGATGCGGACTTCCGCTGTGACTCCTGTTATAAGTGTGGCTTAACGTTGAACAAGAGGTTCAGGGTAGGAGGCTGCGCGTTTGAGCGAGATAGTCCACGTCGCGGGCCGGGAGATCCTCGACTCGCGCGGGAACCCGACGGTCGAAGCGGAAATCCAGCTCGACTCGGGCGCGCGCGGCCGCGCCGCGGTTCCCTCGGGGGCTTCCACCGGCGCCGGTGAGGCGCTCGAGTTGCGGGACGGGGGCGAGCGCTACCTGGGCAAGGGGGTTGCGAAGGCCGTCGACCACATCCGCAACCTCATCGCCCCCGCCATTCTCGGCGTGGATGCCCTCGATCAGAGGGCACTCGATCAGACCCTGATCGATCTCGACGGCACCGACAACAAATCGAAGTTGGGTGCGAACGCCATGCTCGGCGTCTCGCTCGCCGCGGCTCACGCGGTCGCCACCGAGCTCGAGCTGCCGCTGTTCCGCTACCTGGGGGGGCCGGACGCTCACCTTCTTCCGGTGCCGCTGTTGAACGTGCTGAACGGAGGGGCTCACGCGGACAACTCCGTCGACTTTCAGGAGTTCATGTTCGCTCCCGTCGGCGCGGCGACCTTTGCGGAGGCCCTGGAGTGGGGCTCTCGCTGCTATCACACGCTCAAGAAGGTCCTGGATGACCGAGGGCTCGCGACCGGGGTCGGTGACGAAGGCGGCTTTGCTCCGGACCTCGGCTCGAACGTCGAGGCGGTCGAGTTGCTGCTGGACGCAATCGGGCGCGCGGGTCTCGAACCGGGTAGGGACGTCTCGCTCGCACTCGACCCTGCGGCGAGCGAGATCTATGAGGACGGTTCTTACGCGCTGGTGTCCGAGCAGCGCACGCTTTCGAGTGAGGAGTTGGTCGAGTTCTGGACCGAATGGCTCGATAGGTACCCGATCGTTTCCATCGAGGACGGACTTGCAGAGGACGACTGGGAAGGCTGGGGCGCTTTGACCCGAGCCGTCGGGGATCGTGTGCAACTCGTGGGTGACGACCTCTTCGTGACCAACACAGAGGTGCTGCAACGCGGTATCGAATCTGGAGTCGCCAACTCGATCCTGATCAAGCCGAACCAGATCGGGACCCTGACCGAGACCTTGGAGTGCGTCCGCACCGCGCAGCGCGCCGGATACACGACCGTGATCAGCCATCGCAGCGGTGAAACCGAAGATGCAACGGTCGCGGACGTGGCGGTTGCGACCAACGCGGGCCAGATCAAGACAGGGGCTCCCGCCCGCGGCGAGCGGACGGCCAAGTACAATCAGTTGTTGCGCATCGAGGAGGCCCTGGGCGACGGCGCGCGCTACCCAGGAGCACGCGCCTTTCCGAGGGCGGACTCGTGAGCACCCGAAAGAAGGCCCGGCCGCGCAGGAGACCTCCGGCGCGCAGGAAGCCACCGTCGCGCCAGAAACAACCGCGTCGCCTCGGCATCGTCCCGCAGCTGATTGCGCTCATGCTGGTGCTCGGCCTCGCGGGAGCGATGGCCGTTCAGCCGACCCGCCAGCTCTTCGCCCAGAGGGATCGCATCTCCGAGATGTCGGGCGACCTCAAGAAGGTGAACAAGTCCAACAAGGCGTTAAACGACCGCATCGACCGTTTGAACGACCCCGACTACCTCGAACAGGTCGCCCGCGACAGCGGGTACGCGCGGCCCGGGGAGACGGTTTACAACGTCGTACCCCCGTCGCGCAAAGAGCTCAAGCGACAAGAGAAGCGCAGGGCGCACAAGTCCCGACCGGCGCCCCAGCCCGATCCCGGCTTCATGGAGAGATTTCTGAACTTCGTCGGCCTC
Organism: Actinomycetota bacterium; assembly: GCA_050694055.1. GTDB lineage: Bacteria > Actinomycetota > CADDZG01 > CADDZG01 > WHSQ01 > WHSV01. The sequence continues at coordinate 4,345 of JBOGWX010000149.1, read as the reverse complement.
GGCTAACGCCGATCATCATCTAGACGGGCCGGTTGTCGAACCAACCGTCGATCTTCGTTTCATGTCACACTCGATAGTTAGCTTGAGGGAGTGGAGGCACTCGTTATGGAAGAAGCCACCGGGCTCTTGCAGATCACACTCGAGGGTGATGACGTCGAGCCGGGCAAATTTCCTCTGCGTGATCTCCAGAACATCGGTGAGCTAACCCAGCACGGTGTCGAGCGCATGGCCCGCGTCCTACTGGGCGAGCCGGGGGTTGCCCCTGGGCCGTTGCCCGAGGCGGTGCGCCGTTCGACCGAGCTGCTTTTAGTCGGCATCGAGAGGGGAAGCGCGGTTGCCCAGATCGAGCTGCGATCTCTTCACGGTAGTGAGCTCGAAGCGGAACCTTCCCTCCTGCCCCCTTCTGCAGAAGATCTCGGTATCCGCGCACTCGATTCCTTCGTTTCTGGACTCCACTCGCTGGAGGCTGGCACGCAGCCAGTCGTACCCAACAATTGGGACATGTCGGTGATGGAGATAGCCGAGAAACTCGGAATGGTCGCCGCCGAACGAAACGTCACCGTGACGCTCCGGTCGCAACCTCCGCAAGGCGAGGCGCGAGTGGCGCGCATAAGACCGGATGAAGCCCAGCGGTACAGGGTCAATCACACATTGGTCCGGCGAAGGAAGTCTGCGCGGGGCGAACTCATTGCGATCGATCTCGAGAAGGGAAACCTTGCTGTTAAGTCCGAACGGGGGCGGGTGCAATGTCACTTCGGGGAGTCGCTCCTGCAACAGGCGAAGGGTCTCGTGGGTGAAGTCGTGGTGGTGTCGGGACTAGAGGAGATCGACCTGGCCTCCAACCGGGCGGGACGGCTCGAGGTCGATTCGCTCGAGATCTCGACTCAGCAGCAGCTCTTGGGTGAAGACTTCTGGCTTAATCGCTCCGCCTCTGAGCAAGCTGCCGAACAGGGCAGTCGGCCGCTGAAATCGATTGCCGATATCGCCGCATCTGACGATTTCAGCGACGAAGACGTGGCGACGTTCACTTCGGCAATGGACGAATTGCGGAGTCAACGATAGAAGCCGGTGGTCCAAGCGCGCCGGCCGAGATGGATTCCCACGGAATTCCGGCTGTTCTCATCGATACCAACATCGTGATCTATCTCCTTCATGGCGACTCACGCGCTCAGGCCTGCGCTCCTTATCTCGAGGGCAAGATCGTCGCGATCTCTTTTCAGAGTGTCGGCGAGCTTTGGTATGGAGCCATAAGGAACGAGTGGGGTGACCGGAAGTTGCGGAGGATCGACGACAGAGTGCAAAAGATGACAGTGTTGACGGTTGACGAGGCAACCGTGCGGATATGGGCGGACCTGAGGGCTGCAAGCGAAAGCAGGGGGTTAACGAAGAGCATCGCGGATCTGTGGATCGCGGCCACCGCCAAACGCCACGATCTGCCACTGGTGACGAACGACCGAGGCTTCCTGACCGCGCTCGACATCGAGGTCCTTAGCCCTGACTTGGGCCAGTGATTGGAGGAGCGACGCGAGCGATGGGAGAAAGGGATCCGCTAAACGGGCCGGTACTCTCTGTTTGTGCATGAGTGGCAAGGAACGGCATCGGCCGTCGATCTTTCGGTGGTCGAGGCACAGCTGGGACGGCCGTTGCGCGGCACCTGGAGGGTGGTGCGCCGGTGTCATCTCGGCGTCCCGATGGTCGTCGAAACCTATCCTCGTCTCGAGGACGGGTCTCCTTTCCCCACACTCTTCTGGCTGACCTGTCCGCTACTGGTCAGGCGCGCGAGCCACCTCGAAGCGCAGGGCTACATGGGGGTTTTCACGGAACGTCTCCAGCGCGACCAAGGAGCCCACGAGAGGTTGCAAGGGGCCGTCGATCGGTACACGGCACGCCGCGACGGTCATGAGATCGTCGAAGGAGCTCAACCCGGTGGAGGGCCGGACAGGGTCAAGTGCCTGCACGCACACCTTGCCCAGGAACTGGCGGATCCACCGAACCCCGTTGGGGCGATGGCCCTGGCGCAAACCGGATGGCCGGACTGTCTCCTGCCCTGCGCGGTGGCCAAGTAGGTGCGGGTAGCCGCCATCGACGTCGGAACGAACTCGACTCGGCTGCTTGTGGCGGAGGGAGGGGCCGATCATTTTCGTCCGCTCGAACGGAGAATGGTCATCACACGTCTCGGAGAGGGTGTCGAGCGCACCAAGGCGTTGTCGCAGGAGGCCCTGGAACGGACGCTACGCACCATCGCAGAGTACGCGGCGACCTGTGGGGAGTACGGCGTGACCAAGCTGCAAGTGACCGGCACGTCGGCCGTGCGCGACGCGCGCAATCGCGAGGACTTCTTCACGGGGGTCCAGCAGCTCACCGGGCAGGTCCCAGAGATGCTGTCGGGCGACCAGGAGGCCCGAACCACCTTTCGAGGAGCCGTGAGCGACCTCAGCGACGGCTCGCCCAGATTGGTGGTCGACATCGGTGGCGGTTCCACCGAGCTCATCTACGGGCGCGAGGAGCCCGAGCGGTTGATTTCGATGGACATCGGTTGTGTGCGGTTGTTCGAGAGGCACCTGCACTCGGATCCGCCGTCGTCCACCGAGCTGGATGCGCTACGCGGCGAGGTGGCCGAGGAGCTGGCGCGCGCCAAGTTGCAGCTCGAGGTTCCGCTGGGGGCGCACCTTCTCGGCGTGGCCGGGACGGTCACGCAGCTTGCACTGCTCAAGAGCGGTCTGCCGGTCTACGATCCCGACATCACGCACCACATGGTGCTCTCGCACGGCGACGTACGACGACTCGCACGTCGACTGGAGTCACTAAGTCTCAGCCAGAGACGACGAATGAAGGGACTGGAGCCCGGCCGCGCCGATGTCATCATCCCGGGGGCCGAGCTGTTGCTTGGCGTCATGAAGACCTTCGACAGCGCGGAGGTGCTCGTTTCGGAGAAGGACATTCTCGATGGTCTGGTAATCGCACTTCTCGACTGAGATGGAGCGGGTCACAATTCACGCGTCTTCGGACGTTTGCTGTCATTCGAGCTACCGCTGCGGAGATTTTCTCCCCAACCCACTAGACCCGTGCTCTCTCGCCATGCATAACGGAGAGGTTACGGCAGAGTCGCCGCGGGTCTAGGCGGCCACAACTTTGGAGGAGCCGATGCGTTTGTACGCGGCGCGCCCTGTGCGCGTTCTAATGCCCCTACTACTGGTACTTACCCTCTTGACGAGCGTCCGGCCGGCAAGCCGCCGCGCCTCAAACCCTGAACGTCGTTCTCGGTGCGTTCCTCGAGGAGGCGTTCTCGCTAGCGGGCGCAAACGCGGCCACCCATGAGTTCTTCCCGAAGCGCTTGAACGTCGCCGAGGGCGACACCGTGCACTTCGACGCCGGCGGTTTCGAAGGACTGCTGATCCTGCCTGCGAACGTCGGCGCGCAAGACTGGATCGACGACAATGCGTCCACTCCGAACGATCCGTTCTCGTTCATCGTCAACGATCCCGACGAGGCACCTGGAAACCTCAAGGGGAACAACGTGGTCGTGCTCGGCACCGATCCCACATGTGGCGTTTCGGGAATGCCGCCCTGCTCGGTCGATGGGACGGGAGTTCACTCGAGTGGAGTCATTCCGGCCGGAGACTTTCTGACCTATGACGCGACGATCGATCTCAACGAAGGAGACTTCGTGTGGGTCGTCAACTCTGTCTTTCCCGATCACCGCATGAAGATCAACGTGGTTCCGGAAGCCGAGCGTTCGAGCCAGGCGGAGATCGACGACGAACGTCTCGATGCGTTCAAGCGGTACGCCGATGCCGCCGCCGCGCTGCAGACGAAGTTGTCCAAGAAGCAGACAAGCCACAAGAAGCGCAACGGCGGGCGGGTGTGGGACGCGTGGGCCGGCTACGACACTCAGCACTTCGATCTCCTCGACTTCTATCCCCAGAAGATGAAGATCAAGAAGAACGACAAGGTGCGCTGGCACTTCGATTCGCTCATCGACGAGGTACACACGGTGAGCATGCCGGTGGACAAGGCACTGTCGGTAGCCGGCCGCGTGTTCGCGCCGGTCTGTGACCCGGACGGAGACGGCGGGCCGGGACCGGACAACCCACCCGACATGGAAGCACCCCCGTTCTGCGCCGACCCGGCCCAGCTCGAGTTCGACATCCCCGCGGGCTTCGTGCTCGAGAAGGGCAACGGAAAGTACGGCGGAGGCAGGGCCTTCGAGAGCTCCGGTGCACGGGGCGGCGGCCTGCCCGAGGATCCCTTCACGCTCGAGTTCACGAGAAGGTCGTCGAAGAAGGGCAACCCCTACCTCTGCATGCTGCATCCGTTCATGAGGGGCAGGGTCATCGTCAGGTAG
>JBOGWX010000148.1:0-4530 GCA_050694055.1 Actinomycetota bacterium | reverse complement strand
TCTGGCGGGCGATGCTCGAGGTCTCGGCCCGCTTCCACAACTACAGTAGTGGCAACAACCAGCTGCTCATCTACCTCCAGTGCCCCGAGGCGACGCGCGTGGCCGGCTACCGCGCCTGGCAGCGACTCGGACGCCAGGTTCGCAAGGGCTCTCGTGGCATCCGGATACTCGCCCCCTGTCGTAGGAGGGTGAGCCGGGTCACCTCCGAGGGCGAGCAGGACGAGGCCGAGCTCATCGAGGTCCTCACCGGCTTCAGGGTCGTGCACGTCTTCGACACGACAGATCGAGGGCGACGAGCTCGCCGACGTCAAGCCGCGCCGGCTCACGGGTGAGGTCCCCCAGCAGCTGATCGAGGCGCTCGAACGTCGGGTCGCCGACGAGGGCTTCTCGCTGAGACGAGAGGCGATCGCACGGTCGGCCCGCAACGGCTACGCCGACTTCGAGCGGCACCTGGTCGTGCTGCGAGACGACCTCTCCGGGGCGCAGGCGGTCAAGACGCTGATTCACGATTAATTGACCGCACCAACGGGTGCCTCGCAACGAATCCTTTGCTCATCCACCAGTTCATGGTCCGGATGTGGTCCCGTGTAGTCCCCAGCGAGTGGAGGAAACGCATGTCGATAGGGACACGACACGATAGTGGGGGGTCTCGCGATGTTGGCGCGCTCGTCGTGGAACCGGTGGGTGAGGTGGCTCGGACATCTATGGCAGTGGGGATCCGTGTGCTTGACGGGGATGGAACTGAGGTTTCCGCGGTGACCGAGTTCCTGGCGTCACTTCTGGCGGCCGGGGCGAGCAGAAGCACGATCCGCTCCTAGACGCTGGCTTTGCTGCGCTGGTGGCGGTTCGTGGCTGCAGCCGGTGTCGACTGGAACCGAGCGAGCCGGGTGGATGCTCGCGACTTCGTTCTGTGGATGCGATGCCCAACGACTAAGCGAGGATCGGGCGGACGCCAGACCTCGAGCGCGTACGCGCCCGCGACGATCAATCATAATCTCGCCGTCCTGCGCGGGTTCTACGCGGACCGCATGACGGCCGGTGATGGTCCGATCGTCAACCCGGTGCCGGAGGCCGAGGGCCGTAGCGGAGAACGGCGCGGCGCCCATCACAATCCCATGCAGCCCTTCCAGCGGCATCGACGGGCGCCGCTACGCCAGAAGACACCGGCGCGCCGTCCCCGGGGGATCCCGGATCGCGCTTTCGATGCGTTGTTCGCGGCGATGGGCTGCGATCGCGATCGCGCATTGTTGGCCTTCTACGTGAGCACCGGTGCCCGAGCGTCCGAACTGCTGGGCGCGACCATGGATCGCGTCGATGTCGGACGCCAACTAATCGGCGTGGAGCGTAAAGGCAGCCAGCGTTCGCAGTGGCTGCCGGCATCCTCGGACGCATTCGTGTGGTTGCGCCTCTATGAAACTCACCAGTTCCGTCCCGAGGGCGAAACGGCACTGTGGCTGACACGCCGGGCGCCGCACCGACCACTGACGTACTCGGCGATGCGCCGCGTCTTGCAGCGAGCCAACGACTGTCTCGGAACTGGCTGGACGTTGCATCAGCTTCGTCACACCGCGGCCCAGCGCATGGTGGCCGACCCGCGCATGTCTTTAGTCGACGTGCAGTGGGTCCTCGGTCACGTCCACCTGTCGACCACTGAGATCTATCTCCAACCGGGCGAGGACGAGGTCGTGACGAGATTGCTGGAGCACCATCGGCGCCAAGCCGAATCACCCCCACCACCGCCCTCGGGTCCCTATCGGCCCGAGGTACTGCGCACGCTGCTCGGGCGGGTCGCCGGTGTCGATTGAGCCCGGGGCGACCGACATGATCGACGTCTACACCGACGTTGTCCCGGGTCCACGGCAGCGCGCCCGTAGTCCGCATCGCAACGCAAATCCGCTGACAACGACGGCTCATGATTTCCGCACCCCGGATCTGCCCACACCGATCATCGAACGTCCGGCCACTTGGAACGAAAGCGTTCTCGATCGGCAGGAGTTGCTGGCTCGAGCCAACGCGCTCGAGTCCGAGGCCACGGCAAATGAGCGCCGTCGTCGGGCGGCCGGTGTAAAGCTGGTTCTTGACTGGCTGGCGAGCTTCCCCGGCGAGAGCTGGCAGCAGCGATGGCTGGCCTCGGGTGCCGATGAGGCGGGCGACGGATGGACCGCAACCATCGCCCTGCCAGGTCTTCTCCCCGGCGTGGACGGCAGAGGACAACTCACCGGTGGAGCCGGGCGCCTCATCCTGCTCGGCGCCTTCCGCCCCGCGTACAACTGGCTCTACCGGTTTCGCTCCGGACGGTTCTTACAGCGGTTCCGCAACCTGCGCGACGCTGACGGGTTCGCTGGACTCGACCCGATCTGTGCGGCGACGCCACGATTCACCGGAAAAGATCGCAACCTCGCCTATAATCAGCTGTCTCGCATCCTGGTGCACAACGGCGGGCTGCTCGCCGACATCACCGTCGAGGACTGCATCGAGGCCTACCGGGCGCAGGTCGGTTACTCATCCCGTCAGCACGGACACTGGTATCGCCTGATCGCCCAGGCCGGCATCCTGCCGGACGACGCGCCGCCGACCATTTGGGCCGCGTCCCGAAAGGGGCAGCTCAGCGTCGAGGAGCTTGTTGACGGCTACCGGGTTGCCTGTCGACCGGTACGGAACCTGCTCGTCGACTACCTTCACGAGCGCCAAGCTGGCATGGACTACGCGTCGCTGCGTCAGCTCGCCAGCAAGCTGGTCCTGTTGTTCTGGCGGGACTTGGAACTGCATGAGCCCGGCATCGACTCGCTGCACCTTTCCGACGCCGTGGCCCGCCGGTGGAAGGAACGGCTCCCTCACATCCGCTACGGCACCAATCGGGTGGGCAAGCTCCGAGAGGATCCCAACGCCATTCTGATGTCGGTGCGGGCCTTCTACGCCGACATCTCCCACTGGGCGCTGGAAGATCCGAGTCGGTGGGCCCAGTGGACGGCGCCGAGCCCGGTCACAGGCCGAGATCTGCTTGGCCAGAACAAGCAGAAGCGTCGCGCCACCGCCCGTATGCACCAGCGCACCCGGGAACTCGCCCCCGTCCTTCCGGCCTTGGTGATTGCAGCCGGGCGTCAACGGCGGGAGGCCGAGGAGCTCCTGGCCGCGGCCAGCGTCGCCAAGCTCGGAGAGATGTTTGAGGCTGGTGGCGAGCGGTTGTGTGGGGTTTCGATCCCGACCGACTCAGCCAAAGGCGGACGTCCCGGCGTTGTCTACGCTCGCGCGCAGGACGGCGGTCGGCGTCGGAACCTCACCCTCGAAACGTCCGTGAACGTCCGGAACCAGTCGGAACAAGAAACCCCAGGTCGGAGAGCGTATTCCACCGAAGGTGCAGGTGCGAGACGGGGGCTAGGTCAGACTCTAATCCGTAGGTCAGGTTCAATTCCCCGTGGGACTTTCAAATGTCCATCGACAACTCTGCTGCGTTTCGCGGCGCACTGGCCTCGGGGTTGAGACGCACACGAGGCCGGCGACACTTAATAGGCAGCACGGAAGAAGGGATTCCCGGAGGGAGTCCGCCTATTACAGTCAAGGAGAAGTGGGCGTCGGGCCCGCGACTCAAGAAATCGAGTCTCTATGAAACGCCGGTGTAGTTCAGACCTACCAGTTCAACTCTGTGGGGTTAGTCCTGGTCCGCGATCGCCTCAACTTGAAGAACTGAAAACCAAGTCGAACCCTCTGGAATCTCCCAGGAAACTCCATGTTGGCTGCTCTGTCGGTAGTCGCTCGCCCCATAGACAAGTCCCCTAAAAGCATCGTCGGTGGCCTCATCACTTCGGATGGAGCCCGAGATGATGCACTCAGGCGCGTCCACCGGCAAATCTCTTGACGCCTTGCTTTTTGACGCTAGAACCTGGCCCCACTTCCCCAACGCTGCCTCTAGTTCGCGGCACGTTTCAACCGGCAACCTCGTCGAAGCATAGATTCGAACTACCGTCGCCCTCTCGCCCAGGTACGGGGCACCACGTCCTTCTCGTCCATCCGTCATCAGGGTTGCCGAGGATGGAGGCGAAAAGTTCGCAAAGTGCTCTTCCAGGCGGTCAAATGTCCCCCCATCCGATCGATCCGACTCACCCCCCACCAAAGCGAACACGGCTGTTACCGCCGCCAAGGCTCCGACTACGAGTAGCACTGCGATCCCCACGCGGGTGTTCCGTCCAATCAGAGCCATAGCCGTATCGATCAGACGTCCCAAAGTCCAGCGGAGATGCGATTGAGAACGACGACATTGCAATGCTGCGCCCTCTGATCACGGGACAGCATTGATCCCCTCCGGGCCCTTCCTCTGAGAGCAGGTGCCGCTACTTCTCACCTGTCAAACTTCGGCAAAATAGGCAGCGACCTTGAGAATCCCGTTGGCATCCTTGACTTGTTGCCGTCGCGCAGATCCCCCAACTTTTAACATCTCGGGGCGACATGCTCGAGGTTGACGACGTACCTGCTGCCTCCGTTCGCACCCACGCCCTTGGCCTCGATGGCGTAGGTCTTATCAGTGCCGAATGG
>JBOGWX010000147.1:0-27348 GCA_050694055.1 Actinomycetota bacterium | reverse complement strand
ATTTTCGGCGAGCGCACCTCGGTCGGCAAACCGGTGGACTCCGACATCCGCGAGGGCAAGCGAAACTTGCTCTACGCGCGCACTGCGGGCGCGCTGTCCGGCCCCGAACGCGACTTCTTCGCCGCGCGGTGGGGTGGGGGAGCCTCCCTCACAGAATCCGAGATCGAGCGACTTCGCGTGCTCGTCGAGGAGTCGGGGGCGCGCGCGTCGGTGGAGAGACTCATGCTCGAGCTCGCCGAGCAGGCCCGCTCGCATCTGAGGGCGGTAGCGATTTCGAGCGAGGCGCGCGCCGCGCTGCTGGCTCTCGCCGACCTCTCGGTGAACAGAGTCCTGTGAGTTTCGCCGGGTTCGGTCGAGCGAGCAGCCAGCATGTAGATTTGTGGTTTCCGAACGAGAGCCTGCGTCGGCCCTGAGCAAGGAGACCCCGGGAGCAGAGTGGATCCAGAACAGATCTATCAGGAAGTGCTGCAGGAAGAGCAGCAGAAGGGCAGCGCCGCCCCGGTGGCCGAGGGGCGCGCCAAGGCCGCCCGCTCACGAGCCGAGCACGGTTCGCCGCACCCCAAAGAGCCCAAGTGGTGGCCGGGATCGCAGCCTCATCTCGAGGGCGGCGACGGCGCCGCGGCCGAGGAGGCGCCGGCAGAAGAAGCCGTTGCCCAACAGCCCGCAGCCGAAGAACCTGCAGCCGAAGAACCCGCAGCCGAAGAACCCGCAGCCGAGGAAGCTGCCGCGGAGGAAGAGACCGCCGCCCCCGCGGCCGAGGCCGCCCCGGAGCCCGAGCCGGCCGCCGCCCAGCCCGCAGCGCAGACACCGGCGCAGCCCGCAGCAGAGGCACCGGCGCAGTCCGCGCCCGAGGCTCCCGCCCAGCAGCCGGCCGCGGCCGCGGCACCCGCCGCAACCGCAACGCAGACCCTTGTGACCACGGGAGTCAGTCACGGAACTGCCACGGGCAACCGCATGCGCCCCGAGGACGGAGTCGCGAGTCCCGCGCAGCTCGACGGCCAGCAGGCGATGTACGAGCGTCGCAGGCTCATCGACGAGGTCATCAAGACCGGCGTGCCCGCGGCGGCAGCCGCACAGCGCGACAGCTCGGGCTCGGGTGCGCTCGCCGTGCTCTACCTCTTGATTCCGCTTCTGGTCATCGGTTTTCTCGTGCTCAGCAGCGATGACGACACCGCCACGCCTGCCGGCGCCGGGGCGAACGAGGCGGTCGACGAGCAGAGCGCAGGCGACGCGGAGGGCACCAACACCGTCGTGGCGGTCAACACCGCGTTCGAGACCGAGGAGCTGAGCGCGGAAGCGGGAGGCACGGTCGCCGGCACGCTCGACAACCAGGACGGCGTCGACCACAACATCGCCTTTTACGAGAGCGAGGACGATCTGGCCGATCCTGCGGCGGCCTTTTATACGAGTGAGACCGCAGCCGGAGGAGAGACCGTCGACTTCGAGTTCACGGCCCCCGAGGAGCCCGGCGAGTATCCGTTCCTGTGCGATTTCCACCCCACGACGATGGAGGGCGTCTTGTTGGTCGGAGCCTCTGGGGGCGCGGACGAAGAGGGCGCCGGCGGCAATGGCCAGGGCGGAGGCGACGAACAAGGCGAGGGCGGCGACGGCTAGGAACCGCCCGAACGGCCATCGGATTCACGGGGCTCTTAACCTTGCTCGTTTTGTTCCGCATAGTGAGACAAAACGAGCGAACTTTCCGAGGGCATCCGATTGGACGATGCCCACCTCATCGCGGACTCGCTCAAGTCGGACGACGTGAGGCGGGCCGAGGGAATCCCCACCACGAACATGCCGGCCGCGCGCGCTGCGGTGACACCGTTGGGGCTTGGGGTGCCGGACCTCGGCCACGCACCGCACCACCTCGAAGGAGTCCTAAGGTCCAGGATCTAAGGTCCGGATCTAAGGTCCAGGGTCTAGAGTCCGGAGGTCACTCGACGTACTAGGATGTAAGGGCTCGTGAAAGTTTTCACAAGCTTCGTAACGTCCACTGGTCCTCGACTAGCGACGCAACCATCCACCGGACGGGTGGGAGGAAGTGATCGGGCCGCCGAGGACCGAGCACAGAAAGAGGAGAGCAACCTCCGTGCCCACCGAGGTCGACGTCGCCATCGTTGGTGGCGGGCCGTCCGGAGCGGCGGCCGCGCACTATTTGTCTTCCAGAGGTCACTCCGTTCTCGTGTGCGAGCGCAAGACGTTCCCGCGCGAGAAGACCTGCGGAGACGGCCTCACACCGCGCGCGGTCAAGGTGCTTCAAGAGATGGGGTTGCAGGACGAGCTTGACACGTGGGAACGAGTGCAGGGGCTGCGGGTGCACGCGGCGGGCAAGACCATGGAACTCGACTTCCCCACACTCGATGACTGGGGCAACGTCGGTCTCGTGAAACCCCGTAAAGATCTCGACGGAATCGTGCTCGCCCACGCCGAGACCCAGGGCGCCAAGGTCCTGTTCGGCACGCAGGTATCGGAACCCGTCTTCGACCGAGGAGTCATAAGCGGCTTCAAAGCGAAGCGAGACGGCGAGATCGAAGAGGTGCGCGCGAAGTTCGTGATCTCGGCCGAGGGGGCGGCGACGATGTTCACCCGCACGCTGGCGCGCGATCGAGATCCGGGCTATCCGATGGGATTCGCGATCCGGCAGTACTTCACCTCACCGCTGCAGAGCTCGGGCTGGTTCGAGGCTTACCTCGAGGTGCGCAGTGGCAGCGACTCCCTGCCCGCCTACGGCTGGGTGTTCCCCGTCGGCGACGGCACCGTGAATGCAGGAGTAGGACTCCTGTCGACCTACGGCCGGTGGAGATCCGTCAACCTGAACAGGCTGCAGGACAATTTCGTCGCTCAGCTCCCGCCGGAATGGGACATCAACCGCCGAACCGTGTGCAGCAAGCCCAGAGCCGGCCGCCTGTTCATGGGTGGGAGCGTTCAGCCGCCGCACGGGCCCGGCTTCTTGCTGACCGGGGACGCGGCCGGATTCATCAACCCGTGCAACGGCGAGGGCATCGCCTACGCCTACGAGACCGGGCGCATCGCCGCCCGGCATGTCGACGATGCCCTGCGCAACGGAGGGTCACCGACGCTTGACGGATACACCGAGGAGCTGAAGGAGACCTACGGCCCCTACTACCGTTTGGGCCGTCGTTTCGTACGGGTGATCGGACACCCGTGGTTGATGGAGAAGCTGGTATCCATAGGAATGAACAGCAAGTCCGTAATGAGTTTCGCATTCACCATGCTTGCAAACCTCGAAGATACGAAAGCATCGAGCTACGAGCAGAGGCTCTTCAAAGCTCTCAAGATGATCGCGGAGTTGAAGCCTGAGCGGTCGTCCGAACAGCACGCTTTGCCCGACCCAGCAAGCCGAGGGACGCAAAGATGAGTCTGCCGGCGTACCTGCCGATCCTGTTCCTCCTCGTTCTCTCCACGGGGTTCGCGGTCGCGTCGATCTGGGTCAGCTCCAAGCTCGGCCCGCGCAAGTGGACGGAGGCGAAGCTACAGCCTTACGAAAGCGGAATGGTTCCCGAGACGGGACTGGCCGAGAAGGAGCGTTTCCCTGTCAAGTTCTATTTGGTTGCGATGCTCTTCATCATCTTCGACATCGAGACGGTGTTTCTCTATCCATGGGCGGTCGCCTACGACGAGCTGGCGCTCTTCGGACTAATCGAGATGGGCACCTTCGTCGCGCTGCTGGTTGCCGTTTACATCTACGTGTGGAAGCGAGGTGGTCTCGAGTGGGCGGAATGAGCGATTACTACGGGGCGAACTTCGTCACGACCAACCTCGACAAGCTCGTCAACTGGGCTCGCAAGTCTTCGCTATGGCCGGCGACCTTCGGCCTCGCCTGTTGCGCCATCGAGATGATGGCAACGACGATGCCGCGTCACGACCTCGCTCGCTTTGGCATGGAACGTTTCAGCGCGTCGCCGCGCCAGGCCGACCTCATGATCGTCGCGGGGCGCGTGTCCCAGAAGATGGCCCCCGTGCTGCGTCAGGTCTACGATCAGATGTCCGAGCCGAAGTGGGTCATCTCGATGGGTGCCTGCGCCTCCACCGGGGGGGTCTTCAACAACTACGGACTTGTCCAGGGCGTCGACCAGATCGTCCCCGTCGATATCTACGTGCCCGGATGTCCGCCACGGCCCGAGATGCTTATCGACGGGATCATGCTGTTGCACGATCGCATCAGCAAAGGTGAATACACCTCCTCCAGGGCCACCGCATCGTGACGGCATCCAACTACGAGTTGCTGTCCGCCGGGGAGTGGGCCGAGCGTGCTCCGCAGTTACGGGACCAGGGGTGGGTGCTGGTCGATCTCACCGGACTCGATCGGATCGGGCTGGCGTCCGGTGACGAGGGGCACACCGGGCGCTTCGAGATCGTCTGCACCCTGCTGAATCGAGACGCAAGACAGCGCAAGGTCGTCCACGTGCCTGCGCAGGGCGACCCTCCGACGGTCGCCAGTGTGGCTCGGGTATGGGGCACTGCCGCGTTCGCCGAGCGCGAGGTCTACGACATGTACGGCGTCGTGTTCGATGGTCATGGAGATCTCACGCGCATCTTCATGCCCGACGACTGGGAGGGTCACCCGCTCAGGAAGGATTACGACGTCGGCAAGATCGCCATCGACTTCAAGCCGCAGCCGTTCATGCAGATCGAATCGCCGGGCCAATCCCCGAGCTCCGGCGAGTCCGGCATCGAGACCGACGCGCTCGGTCAGGTCAAGCGAGACGACCGGCGAGTCCAGGACGATGAGTAAGACCCAGAGAGCGCCCGGAGAGCACGACTTGGTCCAGCGCATCGAGGCGGATGGCCGCGGCGCCTTCGTGGAGTCCTACGACGCCCGGGACGAGATCATGACGATCAACATGGGCCCGGTCCATCCGGCGACCCACGGCGTGCTTCGTTTGCTGCTCGAGCTCGATGGAGAGACCGTGGCGAGTTGCAAGCCCCTCATCGGTTATCTCCACACCGGGATGGAGAAAGAGTGCGAGGACCAGAACTGGCGGGGTGCAGTGACGATCGTCACCCGCATGGACTATCTCGCGCCCTTCCACAACGAGAACGCGTACGCGCGTGCGGTCGAAGAGCTTCTCGGAGTCGAAGTGCCTCCGCGCGGCCGGTACATCCGGATGCTGATGAGCGAGCTCAACCGGTTGACCTCGCACCTCGTGCAGTTCGGCACACAGGGTCTCGACATGGGGGCCATGTCGGTCATGTTCTACGGGTTCCGCGAGCGCGAGATGATCACCGACTTCTTCGAAATGGTCACAGGGCTGCGCATGAATCACGGCTACATCGTGCCCGGAGGGGTGTGGGAGGACCTGCCGGATGGATGGCAGGAGCCGATGGCAACCATCCTCGACGTGATGCCGGGCCGGCTCAACGAGTATCAGGATCTGCTCAGTGAGAACCCCATCTTCATCGAGCGCACCCGCGGCGTCGGCACCATCACCGCGAAGGAGTGCGATTTCCTCGGTGTCACAGGGCCGATCGCCCGAGCCTCTGGGGTCGACTGGGACCTGCGCCGGGACATGCCCTACGAGGCCTACGACGAGCTCACCTTCGAAATCCCGACCCAGCAGCAGGGTGACGTGTACGCGCGCTATCAGGTACGGATGGCCGAGATGGTGCAGTGCGTTGGTCTGCTCGAGCAGATCGTCGACAAGATGCCGGACGGTGACTACAAGAACATGGACCCGAAGCTGACTACGCCCCCGCGTAGCGAGCTGAATCGATCCATGGAGGCCGTCATCCACCACTTCAAGCTCGTAACCCAGGGCTACTCTGTTCCCGCGGGCGAGGTCTACTATCCCGTCGAATCGCCGCGCGGGGAACTAGGCGCCTACATCGTCTCGGACGGTGGAACCTCTCCCTACCGCTGCCACGTCAGGGATCCGAGTTTCTACAATCTGCAGTCGCTGCCGCTGATGGCGCACGGCGGCTTGGTGGCCGATCTCATCGCGTGCATCGCGTCGATAGATCCCATCATGGGAGGTGTCGACCGCTGATGGCGGAGATCTCCTCGAACACAACGACGAAGGTGCTCGTAGGCGAGCACTACGACATGGCGAGAACCATCGTCTCCAAGTACCCGAACTCCCGATCTGCCGTGCTGCCGCTGTTGTTCCTGGTTCAAGGGATCGAGGGGCACGTCACCGACCGTGGGATGCGGGACGTCGGCGTTTTGCTCGGTCTCACGCCGGCCGAGGTACTTGCTTCGGGCAGCTTCTACACGATGCTGAAGAAGAGGCCCACCGGTGAGTACCTCATCTCGGTGTGCCGCAACGTCGCCTGCGCCCACCGTGGCGCCTACAACGTGGTGAACGCGCTGAGCGAGCGACTGGACGTCGATCCCGGCGGTGTGAGTGACGATGGGAAGTTCGAGCTCGAGACCGCCGAGTGCCTGGCGACCTGCGACGGCGCTCCGAGCATGCAGATCAACTACGAGGACTTCTATGACGTCACGCCCCAGAGCGCGATCGACCTCGTCGACCGGATCCAGCGCGGCGAGAGCGTGTCCAGCGTGCGCGGGGAAGTTGTCAAGACCCACAGGGAAGTGAGCTACGAGACCGCAGTGGCCGGGGCTCGCCTTCCCGGGACCGCAGGCGACCACGAGGCTCGCACCGTGGGCGGCGAGTGGCCGCCCGAGGACATGAAGGTGGGCGACCGCCCCAAGCTCGACGGGAGAGAGGGCGGTTCTCATGGCGGTTAGCCAGGCACTCGTCGTGCGCAAGCGACTCGTCGAGGTCGCCGAGCCCTGGAAGCTCGATGTCTACGAGCGGACCGGGGGCTACGACGCCGCCCGCAGGGTGGTCACTTCCCTGTCGCCCGAGTCAACGCTCGAGCTGGTCAAGGCCTCGGGGCTACGGGGCCGGGGCGGAGCGGGCTTTCCCACCGGCATGAAGTGGTCTTTCGTGCCCAAGGACATCTTTCCGAAGTACCTCGTCGTCAACCACGACGAGGGTGAGCCCGGGACCTTCAAGGATCGCGAGATGTTCGAGCTCGATCCACATCAGTTGCTCGAGGGGATGATCATCGCCGCCTTCGCGGTGGGAGCGTCCAAGGCCTTCATCTACTGCAGAGGCGAGTTCGCGCTCGGATCCCGGCGCATGGATCAGGCTATCCGCTCCGCCTACGGCAAGAATTACCTGGGCAACGGCGTCTTCGGCTCATCGTTCGACTTCGACGTCGTGCTGCATCGGGGGGCGGGCGCGTACATCTGCGGCGAGGAGTCGGCGCTGCTGGATTCCCTCGAGGGGCACCGGGGACAACCCCGCCTCAAGCCGCCCTTTCCCGCGGTGAAGGGTCTCTACGGCCAGCCCACCGTCGTGAACAACACCGAAACGCTGGCCACGCTCCCGCACATCTTCAACCACGGGGTCGACTGGTTCCGTCAGTGGGGCACTGAGAAATCTCCGGGCGTCAAGGTCTTTTCGGTCGCGGGTCACGTCAACAAGCCCGGCAACTACGAGGTCCCCCTGGGGACCGTGCTCGGCGACGTTCTCGAGCTGGCTGGCGGGATGCTCGATGGTAACGACTTCAAGGCGGTCATTCCCGGCGGTATCAGTGCGCCCCTGCTGACGAGCACCGATGTCGCCATGGACTTCGAGACCCTTCAGGCCGAAGGCACGATGCTCGGCTCCGGCGCGATCGTGTTCATGGATCACACCACGTGCATGGTCCGCAATGCGCTCATAGCGGCACAGTTCTACGAGCACGAATCCTGCGGCAAGTGCACTCCCTGCCGCGAGGGCACGTGGTGGCAGGTCAAGGTGCTCGAGCGCCTCGAGCACGGCGAGGGTCGCCAGGAGGATCTCGACCTGCTGCTCGACATGTGCGAACGAATGGACGGACGGTGCTTCTGTCCTCTCGGGGACACTGCAGCGTGGGCGGTGCGGAGCAACCTGCAATTGTTCCGCGATGATTTCCAGGCTCACGTCGATGAGGGGCGTTGCACCTACGAAACGGAGCACCGGCCGCTCGTCGGTGTGCGCGCCTCGAGCGCGGGCCCGGGTGACGCGGGAGTAACTCCACAGCCATCGGAGGGTATCGACTCCGACTCGGGGGCGAGTTCTTGAGCGACGACAACACCATCACACTGACCATCGACGGTCGGGAGGTGATGGCCGAATCCGGCCGCCTCCTCATCGACGTAGCCGAGGAACTCGGTATCTACGTGCCGCGCTTCTGCTACCACCCGGGGATGAAGTCGGTGGCGGTGTGCCGCATGTGCCTCGTTCAGATCGAGGGTCAGCGCAAGCTGCAGCCAGCCTGTGCGACCCCCGTTGCCGATGGAATGGTGGTCAACACAAACGAGGAGAGTGCGGTCGATGCCCAGGAGGGCATGCTCGAGTTCCTGCTCATCAACCACCCGCTCGACTGTCCGATCTGCGATCGCGGAGGAGAGTGCCCGCTTCAGGACCAGACCTACAAGCACGGTCCGGGCTCCTCGCGCTACATCGAGCCCAAGCGAACCTTCGAGAAGGCACTCGAGATCTCTGATCTCGTGGTGCTGGACCGAGAGCGGTGTGTGCTGTGCTGGCGGTGCGTACGTTTCAGCGACGAGATCGCGGGCGACGCATTCATTCAGCTCGTCGACCGGGGGCCGGGCACGCAGATCCTCACGTTCAACGACGAGCCGTTCGACAGCTACTTCTCCGGCAACACGATCCAGATCTGTCCCGTGGGAGCCCTCACGAGCAAGCCCTATCGCTTCGTGTCCCGCCCCTGGGACTTGAAGAGCGCGCCGAGCGTCTGCTCCTACTGTTCGGTCGGATGCCCCATCACGAACGAGGCACGCGATGAGAAGCTCGTTCGTTGCCAGGCGCTTCCCAACGAGAACGTCAACGACTTCTGGATCTGCGACAAGGGACGTTTCGGCTATCACTACGTCGACTCCGACGAACGCCTGACCTCTCCGCTGGTCCGCGACGGCGATGAGTTCGCAGAGGCATCATGGGACCAGGCCCTCGGTGCGATTGCAGCCAAGCTCGAGGGCGACGCACGCGTGGGGGTCATCGCGGGAGGGCATCTGACGACGGAGGATGCCTGGGGCATAGCCAAGCTTTCGAAGGACGTGATCGGAACGCGCGATGTCGATGCGCGCGTCTCCGACGCAGGTGCGCCGTACGCTGAGGTCATCGGGAGTGGCTTGTCTCCGGTGGCCGGGTCGAATGCCACCATCAACGACCTTGCAGCCGCGCGCACGATCGTGTGGGTGGGCCCCGATCCCAAGGAGACTCTGCCCGTCCTCTATCTCAAACTGCGCGAGGCGGTGCTGAGCCACAACACCAAGCTGGTCGTGGTCTCCCCTCGTCGCCTGTCGCTCGATGCCTTCGCCACCCACGTGGTCCGGGCCGAGGCGGGTCAAGAGTTTCGGGCGATCGACGGATTGACCTCGAGCGTCGCGGGTCGCGATATCGGTGAGCCGTTGCTGATCTGTTGGGGCCCGTCGTCGCCGGGCCGGGACGAGACGCGCACGCTGCGCGCCCTCGGTGACCTCGCCGTCGCTCGTGACGGCAAGCTGTTGATGTGCCCTCCGCACGCCGGATCTCAGGGACTGCTCGACATGGGCGTTCATCCCACGCTCGACGCCGGCCACCGGCCGGCCACGACGTCCGGCCGGGACACATACTCCATTCTGCGGGCGGCGGCCGGCGGGGAGCTCGACGTGCTGCTGTTGTTCGGGGCCGACCTCATCGGTGACTTTCCCGACGCCGAGCTTGCCCGCAGGGCTCTCGAGGGCGGGGCTTTCATCGTCGTGGTCGAGTTGTTTCCCACCCCGACGGCGACCCGGGCGGACGTGCTGCTGCCGAGCGCGGCCTATGCCGAGCGCGAGGGAACGTTCACGAATCTCGAACGGCGCATCCAGAAACTCGAGCCACTGGTAGCCGCTCCTGGAGTGGCGCGCGAGCCATGGCGCATATGCGCGACGCTCGCCCGCCTGCTGGGCGATGATTGGGCCTGGCACGGTTGCACCGACGTCTGGTACGACATCAGGTCGAAGGTGCGCACTCATACGAACATCGACCTCGCCGCGCTCGAGGCTCGTGGACCGACCCCCGCTCCGCAGTACGAAACCGCGTTCGAGAGCGATCCAAGCCATTCGACCGGTGTCGTCGCCGGGCCCGGAGCTCAGTACCCGAAGGGCTATCGCTCCGGAACTCCGTATCAGACCGGGCAGAACTGGCCGTTGTCCTGGGAGCTGCGGGGGTTCGAGGCGCGCCAGAGACCCGGAATCGTTGCGGGCTTACCCGCCGGCGCCCAGGCGCCTTCTCTCACCGGCGCCTTTGACGAGGTGCAGCGTGCAAGCCGAAGCAGCGGACGCGAAGACTCGCGGGCCGGCGATGGCTTCGTTCTGTACACCGGCCGCTTGATCTACGACGAGGGCACGATGATTAGCAAGTCTACGGCGCTGCACCAGCTCGCTCGTCGCGCGTTCATAGAACTACACGAAGATGACGCCAAGAACCTCGGTCTATCGGAGGGCGACGAGGCTCTCGTGCGCAGCAACGGCACCCAAGCTCGGCTGGAAGTGCGCCTGGGTGACATCGCTCCGGGAGCGGTATTCATTCCCTACGATCAGCGAGATTTTCGAGCCAACGTGTTCACCGCCGCTCCGCGCGTAACCGTGTCGAGGAACGACGCTTAGTGGCGATCGTGGACTGGCTCGGACCCGACGTCATCGTCGCGATCATCAAGGTCGTGGTCGCCTTCGTGGCCCTGCTCCTGGCGACCCTGATGACCGTGTGGTTCGAGCGCAAAGTTATCGCCGACATGCAGTCGCGTATTGGACCAAACCGCTGGGGGCCCTTCGGGTTGCTGCAGGCCCTCGCCGACGGCATCAAGCTGTTCTTCAAGGAGGACGTCCGGCCCCGTGACGCGGATCGGTGGACCTACGGGCTGGCTCCGGTCATGGCGGCGGTGCCGTCGTTCCTCGCCTTCGCCGTCATCCCCTTCGGCGACCGGGTCACGGTCGGTGGCGAGACCGTCACCTTCATAGTGAGCGATCTCAACATCGGTTTGCTGTTCTTCCTGGCGGCCGGATCGATCGGCGTGTACGGCATCGTGCTCGCGGGGTGGGCCTCAGGCTCGAAATACCCTCTGCTCGGTGGAATTCGCTCGAGCGCGCAACTGATCTCCTACGAGATCGCGCTGGGGTTGTCCCTCGTCCCGATCGTCCTGGTAACGAGCAGCCTCTCGACCGTCGAGATCGTCGCGGCCCAGGCCGGCACCGTCGACAACGTGACCTTCTTCGACGGGATCCCTGTGCTCGAGCCCATCTCCAAACTCTTCGAGGTCATTCCCAACTGGTACATCTGGTCGCAGTGGCCGGCCTTCCTCCTATTCATGATCGCCGGGATCGCCGAGACCAACCGGGCCCCGTTCGATCTGCCCGAGGCCGAAACCGAGTTGATCGCCGGATTTCACACCGAGTACTCGGGCATCCGCTTCGCGCTGTTCTTCCTCGGCGAGTACATTCACGTCGTCGTCATATCGGCGATGGCCGTAACGCTGTTCTTCGGTGGATGGAACGGACCGGCCTTCGGCTTTCTCGAGTGGCTGTGGCCCGTTCTGTGGTTCCTCGTCAAGACGATCGGTTTCATCTACCTCTTCGTCTGGTTGCGCGCGACCCTGCCTCGGCTGCGCTACGACCGGCTCATGTGGCTTGGCTGGAAGCGGCTGATCCCCGCCGCGCTGCTGTGGATCATGGTGACCGCCGTCGTGAACACCGAGGGGGTGTCGCGCGAGGTGCGCCTCGGTGTCTTCGGCGCCCTGTTCCTCTTGGTCCTGCTGATCGTGGCCAAGGGCGACCCGAGACTCAAGCAGATCGTCACTCCGGAGCGGCCACGGCCGGCCCGCCGGCCACCGAAGCGGGAGGTGGGCCGTGGCGCTGCCTGAGATCTTGACCGGGATGAAGGTCGTGATCCGCAATGTCTTCAAGCGTAAGGACACCCTGTCGTATCCCGAGGTCAGACGTCAGCCCTGGCCCCGGTTCAAGGGCCGCCACATCCTCGACAGACATCCCGACGGGCTCGAGAAGTGCATCGGTTGCGAGCTCTGCGCCGGCGCCTGTCCTGCGGATGCCATCTACGTCGTGGGGGCCGAGAACAAGCCCGGCGCGCGTTTCTCCCCGGGCGAGCGGTACGCGCAGATCTATCAGATCAACTACCTGCGTTGCATCTTTTGCGGGCTGTGCGTCGAGGCGTGTCCGACCGAGGCGTTGCTCATGACCACCGAGTACGAGATCTCGGGAGCAACGCGCGAGGAGCTCGTCTATACGAAGGATCAGCTCGTCATCGACGCGCCCATCAAGCGCCACTGGAACACCAAGATCGAGTACAGCCCCGATCTCAAGTCCAGGCAGAGGGCCGGCCGGCGCGGGGGAACTTCGTGAGTCTCGACGTCGTCGTCTTCGGCGTGATGTTCGTGGTCACGCTGGGGTCGGGGCTTGCGATGGTCTTTGCGCGAAACGCAGTGCACGTGGCGATGCTTCTGGTGCTGAGCCAGGTGGGACTTGCGATTGCCTTCCTCCTGCAGGGGGCCTACTTCGTCGCCGCGATTCAGATCATCATCTATGCGGGCGCCATCATGGTGCTGTTCTTGTTCGTCATCATGTTGCTCGGCGTTGACCGGCGCGACGCTCTGGACGAGCCGCTTCGCTTCCAGCGCCCGGTGGCCCTGGGACTCGGCGCGCTGCTGACTGCTCAGGTGATGTACGTCGCCTGGCGGGGGGTCGATCTCGCCTTCACCGGCGGCGGCGAGGAAGCGATCGAGGGCATCAACTCGGAGGCCGGAAACGTTCTCGGGATCGCCCGAGTCCTCTTCGGCCGCTACCTGCTTCCTTTCGAGGTGACCTCGGTGCTGCTGATCACGGCGGTCGTCGGCGTGATGGTGCTCGCCCGCCGGATCCACGCAGCCCCACCACCTTCAGATAGCGAGGAGCCCACGGACACCCCAGAGAAGGTGCCCGTATGACGGCCGTCCCCGAGGGCTACTTCCTCGCTCTGGCGGGATTGCTGTTCACCATCGGAGTCGTGGGCGTCCTGGTCCGGCGCAACGCGATCGTCATCTTCATGTTCATCGAGCTGATGCTCAATGCCGTCAACCTGTTCTTCGTCACCTTCGCGCGCATGCAGGGGAATCTCGATGGCCAGGTCCTCGTCTTCTTCGTGCTCGTGGTCGCCGCTGCGGAGGTGGTAGTCGGCCTGGCACTGATCCTCCTCATAGCACGCCGGAGGGCGTCGCTGGACGTCGACAACGTGAGGCTGCTGAGGTGGTGAGCAAGTGAACGCCCCCACCGGCTTCACCTTCTTGGCCGCCGCAGTGATCGCGCTTCCACTGGGGAGCGCGGCTCTCCTAATGCTGTTCGGCAAGCGGCTGGGCAAGGTGTCGGGCCTCATCGCGTGTGCCGCGATCGGTCTCTCCTTTGTGAGCGGACTGACGCTGCTCTTGAGGATCCTGGGCGAACCGGGCGAGGAGCGATCCTTCGTCCTCAAGTTGTTCGAGTGGGTCAACGTCGGTGACTTCCACGCCGATGCCGATCTGCTCGTCGATCCGTTGAGCGTCGTGATGGTGCTGGTCGTCACCGGTGTCGGCACCCTCATTCACATCTACTCCGTGGGCTACATGGAGGGCGAGCTCCGCTACGCGCGCTACTTCGGTTGGCTCAACCTCTTCTGCGGCGCCATGCTCATTCTCGTGCTGGCCGACAATTTGCTGCTGCTGTTCGTCGGCTGGGAAGGCGTGGGACTGTGCTCGTACCTGCTCATTGGGTTCTGGTTCGAGCGCGAGGCCGCCGCCGCGGCGGCTAAGAAGGCGTTCATCGTGAACCGCATCGGCGACTTCTCGTTCTTGCTCGGCATCTTTCTCATAGCCGATGAGATCGGCACCCTCAGCGTCAGTGAGGTGAACGCGGGAGCGGCGGGAATGGGCGCCACGCTCGCCACGTTGGGCGCCCTGCTGCTCTTCGGTGGCGCAACCGGGAAAAGCGCGCAGATCCCCCTCTACGTCTGGCTGCCCGATGCGATGGAAGGACCGACGCCGGTCTCGGCCCTGATTCACGCGGCCACGATGGTCACCGCGGGGGTATACGTCGTCGTGCGCTTCAGCCCGCTGTTCGAGGCGGGGGGCGCGACCGCCCTGACCGTCGTCGCCTGGATCGGGGCGCTGACCGCGTTGTGGGCCGCGCTCATCGCGGCCTTCGAGTACGACATCAAGCGGGTTCTGGCCTATTCGACGATCAGCCAGCTCGGCTACATGTTCCTTGCCGGGGGGGTCGGCGGCTATTCGATCGGCATCTTCCATCTCGTAACCCACGCGTTCTTCAAGGCGCTCATGTTCCTCGGTGCCGGCGCGGTGATGCACGCGCTGGCGGGGGAAACGGATATGAGAAGGATGGGGGGCCTGCGCCATGCCATGCCCATCGTCGGCCTCACCTTTGCGGCCGGCTGGCTTGCCATCTCGGGCATCGTCCCGTTCGCGGGTTTCTGGTCCAAGGACGCGATCCTGGCGGTCGCATGGGAGCAGGGCGAGTACGTCCTGTGGGCCCTTGGCCTTATCACCGCGGGCCTCACTGCGTTCTACATGTCGCGTATGTACTTCCGGGTCTTCGAGGGCAGTCTCGAGGTTCCCGAGGGTGTGCACGTACACGACGCTCCCAAGTCGATGGCGGCTGCTCTGATTCCCCTCGCTGTCTTGTCTGTGATCGGCGGGTTCATCAACCTGCCGGGGGTACTCACCTTCGAGCACTTCCTCGAGCCGGTGCTCGGCGAGCCCGAGGTGCCCCACGGGACCCTCGCTTTGGTCTTGGCCGGCGGTGCGGTTCTCGTTGCCGTTGTGGGGATCCTCGCAGCGCGCGCTCTGTACCTGCAGCCCGCGGGCGAAAGACGACGCGAGCGGCTGGCCGGGATCACCCCTTGGTTCGTGGGCGCAGCACGCGACAAGTTCTACGTGGATCGCATCTACGGCCGGACCTTCGTGCTACCGGGTAAGGCCTTCGCTCGGTTCTGTGCCGACATCTTCGACCGGCGGATCGTAGACGGCCTCGTCAACGGCATTGCGTGGGCGGTCGGCAGCACTGCGCGTCGAGGGCGTCACGTCCAGACCGGATACGTCCGCAACTACGCGGTCATCTTCCTTCTGGGCGTCGTGGTCATCGTCTCTTTCATGTTCTTCAGGGTGGGAGTGTGATGGCGGCTTTCCCCTTCCTGGACGTGGTTCTCTTCCTCCCGCTGGCGGGTGGGATCCTGCTCGGTTTTTTGCCGAAGCGGAGCGTCGCGCTCGTCCGCTATGCGGCCCTCGCGATCACAGTCGCCACGTTCTTGCTGTCCCTCGGCGTCCTGGCCAGCTTCGACGGCAGCGAGTCCGGCTTCCAGCTGGGAAGCAGCGCCGAGTGGATCCCCGAATGGGGCGTCGGCTACGTCACCGGTATCGACGGCATCAGCCTGTGGCTGGTGTTGCTCACGACCTTTCTCATGCCGCTGGCCGTCCTCGCCTCGTGGACGGTGACGGCCAGAATCAAGCCGTTCTTTATCTTTCTGTTAGCACTCGAAACGGGCATGCTCGGTGTCTTCGCCTCGCTCGATATGTTCCTGTTCTATCTGTTCTGGGAAGTCACCCTCGTCCCGATGTACCTCCTCATCGGCATGTGGGGCTACGGCAACAGGATCTACGCGGCGATGAAGTTCTTCCTGTTCACGCTGGCAGGCTCGTTGCTGATGTTGGTGGCAATTCTCTATCTGTACTTCGCGGCCGGCGGCGAACCCACGTTCAGCTACCAGGAGCTGCTGGGCACCCCGCTGTCGCTGGATTTACAGCGTCTGCTGTTCCTCGGTTTCTTCGCATCCTTTGCGGTGAAGGTACCGCTGGTACCGCTGCACACGTGGCTGCCCGACGCACACACGGAAGCCCCGACCGCGGGCTCGGTCATGCTGGCGGCCGTACTTCTGAAGATGGGAACCTACGGGCTGCTCCGCTTCGCCATCCCCCTGTTTCCTGATGCCGCGCGCGAGTTCGTGCCCCTGATCATGACGCTGGCCATCATTGGAATCATCTACGGAGCCCTGGTTGCGATCGTGCAGAGAGATCTCAAGCGGTTGGTCGCGTATTCGTCAATCGCACATCTCGGGTTCGTCGTCCTCGGGATGTTCGTCGGCACGATCCAGGGCATGAGCGGCGGCATACTGCAGATGGTCAACCACGGTCTTTCGACCGGTGCGCTCTTCATGCTCGTCGGCCTGCTCTACGACCGGAGGCATACTCGCCTGATAGCGGACTACGGCGGACTGGCCAAGACGGTTCCCGCGCTGGCGGGAGTGTTCTTGTTCGTCACGATGTCGTCGATCGGCCTGCCCGGACTCAACGGGTTCATCGGCGAGTTTCTGATCCTGCTCGGCACCTTCCTCGGCCACGGCTGGTGGGTGGTGCCCGCTGCTTTCGGTGTGGTGCTGGCGGCCGTCTATCTGCTGTGGGCCTACCGCAGGGTCTTCCACGGGCCCATCACCATCGAGGCCAACGCAAGCATGACCGACCTGAGGATGCGGGAGTGGCTCATGCTCGCTCCCGTGATGGCGCTGATCCTTTTCATCGGCGTGTACCCCAAGCCGTTCCTCGACCGCATCGAGCCGTCTGCGGCCAAGGTCGTTGCGCAGCTGCAGGATTCCTCGATGATCCCGGGACGGGTGGAGGAAGCCAGTGGGCCTTAATCTCCCCGAGGTCGAGCTGCTCGGCATAGCGCCCGAGATCGCGCTGGTCACCGGCGCCCTCATCATCTTGATCCTCGACGCCATGCTCGGTGAGCGCGAGAACAGATGGCACCTGTGGGTGCTCTCGACGATCACTCTGGGCGTTTCGATCTTCTTTGCGGTGCAGGCTTGGGGCACCACCGAGTTACACCTGGGCGACATGATCGCGGTAGATGGTTTCGCGACGTTCGTCAAGATCACGCTGGCCGTCTTTGCGCTGTTGACCGTGTGGTTGTCTCGGAGCTACCTGCGGCGCGACGGTATCGAGGAGTCGGAGTTCTACGGGCTACTTCTGTTCTCGGTTGCGGGAATGATGCTGATGGCGTCGGCAGCCGACCTGATCATGGTCTTTCTGGCGCTGGAGACCTTCTCGCTCGCTCTGTACGTCCTCGTCGGCTTTCGTCGCACCTCCTTGACCGGACAAGAGTCGGCGATGAAGTACTTCCTGCTGGGGGCGTTCTCGTCCGCCTTCTTTCTGCTCGGGATTGCCTTCGTCTATGGGGCCGTCGGCTCGACCCAGCTCTACGGCAGCTCTGCTGCCGGAGCCAGCGCCCAGGGCATCTCGACGGCTCTCGTTGCCCTTCCCGCCGGGGAGCTCACGCTGCTGGTCATCGCCACGGGGCTTATCGTCGTCGGCTTGGGCTTCAAGGTCGCCGCCGTCCCCTTCCACATGTGGACGCCCGATGCCTATCAGGGCGCGCCCTCTCCGGTCACCGGCTTCATGGCCGCGGGCTCGAAGCTTGCCGGGTTCGCAGCTCTGCTGCGTCTTCTCGACGCCGTCCTCTTCCCTCTGCGGGCGGACTGGCGACCGCTCGTCATCGCCGTCGCCGTCATCACCATGATCGTCGGCTCCGTTCTCGCCGTGGTGCAGGAGGATCTCAAACGCCTGCTGGCTTACTCGTCGATCGCCCACGCCGGTTTCGTGTTCACCGGCATCATCGCGACGAACGACCGCGGCGTCTCGGGTTCGTTGTTCTACCTGGCCACTTACGGGATCACGGTTCTGGGAGCCTTCGCGGTCGTTTCTCTTCTGAGCGGTCGTGACGAAAAGAGGACCAAGGTCGACGACTTCCGTGGGCTTTTCTACGACAGTCCGCTCCTGGCCGGTGCGCTGACGTTGTTTCTGCTGTCTCTTGCCGGAGTGCCGGCAACCTCGGGCTTCGTGGGCAAGCTCGTCGTCTTCGGTGCCGCGGTCGAAGAGGGTTACTCCTGGGTGGTCGTGGTCGGTGTCCTCGCGAGTGCGATTGCTGCATTCTTCTATTTGAGGGTGCTCGTCGTCATGTACATGCAGGAGAAAGACGAGGGCGCCGAGGTCGTGGGGACCGAGAGGTTCGGCGGCCTGGCCAAGGGGGTCGTGGGCGTGGCTGCTCTGGCGACGGTAGCCCTGGGCCTGTACTGGAGCCCGCTGATCGACCTCGCACAACGCGCGACCTTCTTTTTCGCCTCCGGAGGCTGACTCGGTTCAGCGCAGGGTGATCGAGGGCACCCCGATCTCGGTCGCCCTGCCGCCCAGAGCGACGTAGGCGCGCGTCAGAGCAATGACTCCGGCAAGGCTCGCGGTCGTGGCCACGGCACCCGCGACGGGCCACCCCAGACCCAGTTCCCGGTCCCACCGAAACTGAACGCCGATCTGCATCGTCACCGTCGGGAGGAGATACAGCACGGCGAAGATGATTCCGATGGGGATGCGGTGACCCTCGCTCAAAGCGATACTGCTCTGTACCGCCTCCCACGGCCAGGCGCGCTCTTGAACGGATGCGGTCTGGGCCAGCGCCAGCATCGCTCCAAGCACAAGTCCCCCGACGATGAGCGCTAGGAACCCCAAGAAGACGGCTGCGATGATGAGCATTCCCGTGAGCACGAAGCGCCAGAAGACTCTGCGCTTGAAGGCGAGCTTGATCCACTCGTCGGCCGATCGCCGCTCGTCCCCGGCAGCAGCCATGGTCATCGCGATCTGCACGTAAGCGGAGACGACGGCCAGCAGCAGCGTCCCGAACAACACGGCCTCATCGACCTCCGTGACGCTCGCCGAGGCACCGAAGATGAGGAGGTCGAGCAGGAGCATCAGCAAGAAGGGAGGCCTGAAGAGGTCTCTCAGCCCCCGGGCCATCAGACTCACGGCACGAAGCTCGACGGACCGTTGTCGGCGTTGCTCCATCCGCCGATCCTACGCGCCCCCGGTCTACCGCGGTTGTCTCCAGGCTTTCGCCGCGACCATGGCCGCGACGAGCCATACCAGGGTCAGAACCAGGGTGAGGCCGGCCGCGTAGTGGTTGGGTAGCGCGCTCGGATTGTCTGCTCTCAGCCCGTAGCCGCGCAGGAACGGCCAGGTCGTGAGGACGATGATCCCGCTGGCTATCAGTGCACCTTGGACGGGGGCACGGAGGGGCCGGCGGAGGCGCGCGACCAGTTGCGCCCCGACTGCGAACGTGAGCGGAGCGACGATGAAGTCGTGGACGATGAGTGCTCCTGCAAACCAGCGAATCCACTGGCCGGGGTTCGTCCGTCCGGCGTTGTCGAGCAGTCCCGCAATGCCGTAGGCGATGATGGCCCACCCAACGGCCACGCAGGTCCAAAAGACTCGCCGGCTCGAATTCGGAGGCGCTCTCATGAGACCACCAACTCGCCGACCCATTTGGTCTGCATCACCCCGGGCCGGTTGGGACCGATGAGTCTCAGCGGATAGCCGTGATCGATGTGCAGCTCCTCACCATTGCAGCGAAGCGCGAGCAGAGTGTCGGGGTCGGCCGCGTGCAGAGGGTTGAGCTCGGAGGCTCGATACAGACCGTCGGGTTGGAGCGATTCGACTCTCACCACCGCGGCACCCACGGCGCCCGCCATCTCCAGAAGCTCACGCACTTGCACTCCCTCCCAATCAACGTTTGCGCTCCAGCCCTCTACGCAGGAGATGGGGAGCGTTGCCCCGTGCTGTGGCAGGGCGCGCAGATCATCGAGCGAGAGACTCAACGGGCGTTGCACTTCGCCGCCGACTCGCAGCCGGTAGCCGGGACTGCGCGCGGTCTCGTCAACCTTGGCGGACAGCGCGGACTTGTTGACCGGGAAGCCCTGAGGTCCGACATTTGGACGACGGGGCGCGAGCACGGCTATGCGGTTGAGAGGAGCAAATGTCTGGCCGATGGTCGTCAACGTCAAGGCACCGGCGGTTGCGGCGATGACACCGAGGAAGCCGCGACGGCTCAGTGCCCCGGTGATCGCCGGCTCCAGTAATCCAGGATCACGCTTCAACACCTCACGGCGAACGATCGCTCCCTTGGCACCGACGTGAACGACTAGCGCGCCCATCGTGATCCATGACGCCCAGTAGTGCCCCGCGGGGAAGAAGAAGCGCCACGGGTACCAGAGCCCAATGTTGGCGACACCCGTGAAGGACAAGAAGAGGCTTCCTGCGACGAGCGGGAACAGAGAAGCGCGCTCCACGAGATGCGCGAGGTTCCGGACGGGCGGCCACGCCCACAAGCGCGGGTAGACCGTCCAGAGCTTGCCCAGCAGCAAGGGGATGGTGGCGATGCCGGTCGCGACGTGCAATGACTGAGTCACGCGATAGAGCCCGGCGGGGCGCGAGGGCCACGTGAACCACGAGGGAGGTTGTTGTATGAGATGGCTCAGTACCCCGGTCACGAAGCAGATGACGAACGCGATCCCGAGCGCCAGGCCCAGAAGAGCGGCGGTTCGCTCGGTATGCAGCTCGCTCGTGAAGGCTCGTTCTCGAAACGGACCCACCCGCAGCCGCTCCGGAAAGTTGATCACTGCCGTCTCAGGTTCACGAACCATCGACCTTCCGCACTCCAGAGGTGGTCCAGCTCGAAGCCCGCACGCAGGCTCAGGGCACTTACGTCGTCTACGCCCACACGAGCCCAGGGGAAGGCGGGCGTGGTGATCCCCGCGGATTCGATCCGCATTCGGAGAGATCGTGTCCCTGCGCCCGGCGGCTCGAGCTCCGCAAGCACCCTGCCGTGAGGACGCAGCAGCTCGCCTAGTCGCGTCAGCAGCGACTCGGGGTTGCCTCCGATGCCTATGTTTCCGTCGAGTAATAGCGCCGACCCCCATCTGCCGGCGGCCGGAACGCGGTCGAAGATCGAGCGAAGTAGAACCGGTGCGCCCTTGCATCTCGCCATGTCGATGGTGGTGGGCGCCACGTCCACACCAAGGGCGACACGCCCGTTCTCGACGAGGGCAAGAACGTGACGGCCGGGTCCGCATCCGACGTCGAGCACCGGGGCGGGCGCGCGCATCAGCAACTCTTGCTCGGCAGCCGACGGCGTTGACATGTAGCGCTCGACCTCGAGTCTCACCACCGTTCCGTCGCAGGCCACCAGGCGAGCGGTCATGCGCTTCGCTCTCGGATATCGAGGTCGAGCGCTTCGAGCGTCTTCGCGAAGCGGGAGTCGGGGACCGTGGCGGCCACTGCGAGTGCGTCGTCGTAGTAGTCGACGTCTTGCAACCGCGGCAGCATCGTCACGCTCAATCCGAGGCTCTCGAGCCTGCGGTGTTGAGCTCCACCGGTGCCGGCGGTGCTCATGGGAACGCCGGCGAAGGCTCTTGCGGTCGGGCGGCGGAGGCCGACGGCCCAGAATCCGCCGTCGAGCGTGCTACCCAGTACGGCGCCGGCATCTTCGAGGGCGTCGAGGGCCGAGGTCAAGAGCGCGGGTGTCACCTGCGGCGTGTCCATTCCCACGAGCACGCTGGGTTCTGCCGTATCGATGAATGCCGCCGCGAGCCGTTCGTCCAGGCCTCGTCCTCGTTGCGCTATCACCTCGAAACCGCAGGGAAGCCAGTCCGCGGGCTCGCCCTCCAACACCAGCACACACCGTTGTGCGCGACTTGCCATAACTGCGTCGAGAGTGTCTTGAAGCGCGGCGGCCGCCAGCAGCGCCGCCTCGCACGGACTGCACGGCGGAGTAAGACGCGTCTTGCAGAGACCCGGCTCGGGTGCCTTGGCGATGACGATGACGGTGCGCGCGCTCGTCATCGGTGCTGCATGACTCTGGACATGTCTGCAACGGTTCGTAGGGTCCCACGAACGGTTCCCGTCACCTTCGACCGCCCGGCGCGCCTGTGATAGCCGACGTCGATCGAGTGGATGCGCCAGCCCGACTCGTGCGCCTTCAGCACCATCTCGAGCGGCCAACCGAAACGGCGGTCCTGCAGATTCAATTCGAGAAGCGCATCACGACGGGCGGCCCGCATGGGACCGATGTCTCGCAGCCGGAGCCCCGTCCTTCTCTCGACCAGGTGGCTCAGGAAAAGATTGGCGATGCGCGCATGAGGGGGCCAGGCCCCCGTTTCCGCGCGCCGGCAGCCGATCAGCAGGTCGGCTTCGCCGGAGACGACCGGAGTGGTGACCCGCGGAAGCTGCTGAGGATCGAGTGACCCGTCGCAGTCCATGAAGGCGACGACCGCGGATTCGGCGACGGCGAGTCCGGCCCAGCAGGCGGCCCCGAAGCCCGGGCGCGATTCGTGAACAACTCGTGCGCCGAGCCGGGCCGCCAGTGGTCCCGAACCATCGCAGGAGCCGTTGTCCACCACCAAGGGACGAAACCCCGGCGGCATGCGCCCAAGGACGAAGGGGATCGCCTCCACTTCGTTTAGCACCGGAAGGATGACATCTAGCATGATCGCAACCTACCGACGAGCGTGCGCTTCAACGCCGAAAAGTGATTACGAAGTGCGAAACAATGCGCCTGCGAGGTTTTCGATTGCTCATCGGTACGTACTCTCACGTGATGAGCGTTCGCGTTGACATCCGACGCGACGAGGCCTTGCCCGAAGTCTCGTCGCTTGGAAGAGGTCTTGCGCGCCGAGACGCGCTGTCTTTGGCGAGCTGGTGCGCACTCGTTCTTGGGGTAGCCCTATGGGGCCGAGCGGTCAACGAGAGTTATGCGACCAACGTTCTCGCTCCTCCGCTGTTCGGCCGTTTCGATCTGCGCGTCGGTCCGGCGACGCTTCTGTGTGTCGCGGTCGCCGGCACGATCATCTGGTTCGGCCCCCGCGCCGCGCGGAGGTTGCCGTGGCGCTCGCTGCTGGTCGCGACGACGCTTGCGGCGTCCCTCTGGGCGGTGTCACTGGCGTTAGTCGATGGCGCCGGTGCGCTCACGGCACCTCTGTCCGGCCCGCACGACTACCTGGTGAACGTAGACCGGATCGAGTCGGTGAGCGACTTCCTCGCCTTCTACGTGGAAGACCTGGGAGCACTCTCGCTCCATGCCCAGGGTCACCCTCCCGGAATGACCCTGATCTTTTGGGCGCTGGCACATCTCGGCTTGGGAGGCGCCGTTCCGGCGACGGTTCTCGTCCTCGCGACCGGGGTCTCTGCCGCGGCGGCCACCATGATCACCGTAAGAGCGACCTCGGACGAACCGCCTGCTCGGCGTCTCGCACCCTTCTTCTCGCTGTCCCCGGCGGCCATCTGGATCGCAACCTCGGCGGATGCGTTCTTCATGGGCGTGAGCGCGTGGGGGATCGCGCTGCTGGCGCTCGGTGCACGACGCCGGTCGGACCCTCTGAACCTCGCCGCCGGCGGTCTGCTCGGGCTGTCTCTCTTTCTCTCCTACGGAGTCATGTCATTGGGGGCGGTTGCACTGGCCGTGGTGCTGGTCCAGCGGCGGGTTCGTCCACTCGTCGTCGCGGCGGCGGGAGTCGCCGCGGTGGTAGCAGTCTTTGCCGCGACGGGTTTCTGGTGGCCGGATGGTCTGTCCGCGACCGTCGGGCGATACGAAGCCGGGGTCGCCTCGCAGCGGCCCTTCGGCTACTTCGTCGTCGCCAACTTGGGCGCGTTCGCTCTGGCGCTGGGTCCGGCGGTGGCGGTGGGGCTCGGCCGACTGCGCGGGTCACCGGCATCTCCTCTGGTCCTCGCAGCCCTCGTCGCGGTCGCGGCCGCGAACGTCAGCGGTCTCTCCAAGGGAGAGGTCGAGCGCATCTGGCTGATTCTGCTTCCGTGGGTCCTGGCCGCGTGCGCGAGCTTCGAATTGCGTCGCGCTCGTGGAATGCTGGTGCTGCAGTCGATAGCGGCGCTGGCCATCCAAACGGGAGTGAGAACGCCGTGGTGAACGTTCAGCGGACCGAGGTGAACGACGGTCCCTTCGTTCTATTGGTCGAGGATGACGAGACGGTCTCCGAAGTGGCCGGGCGCTACCTCGAGCGCGCGGGTTTTCGTGTCGAGGTCGTGGCCGACGGTGCTCTCGCAATACAGCGCTTTCGACCTGAGGTCGACCTGGTGGTCCTCGACATCATGCTTCCCAGCCTGGACGGGCTCGAAGTGTGCCGCCGGCTTCGTGCGGAGAGTGCCGTGCCGATAATCATGCTGACCGCGCTCGGTGAGGAGAGCGATCGCATCATGGGTCTCGAGCTGGGTGCCGACGACTACCTTGCGAAGCCCTTCTCGCCGCGCGAGCTGACCGCGCGCGTCAAGTCCGTGTTGCGTCGTGCCAACGGCGAGCTCGCCCCTCAGGCCGCTCAGGGCGAGCTCAAGGCCGGTGACATCCTGGTCGCCCTCCAGGCGCACGAGGTCAGAGTCGCCGGCCGTGCGGTCGAGCTGACGTCGCGCGAGTTCGAGCTGCTCGTTTACCTGATGATGCATCCACGACGAGTTTTCACGCGCGAGGAACTGCTCGAGCGGGTGTGGGGCTACACCTACGGCGACAAGTCGACGGTGACCGTACACGTACGGCGGTTGCGCGAAAAAGTCGAGTCTGATCCTGCTCAGCCCAAGCATGTGGTCACAGTGTGGGGCGTTGGCTACAGGTTCGACACATGAGGCGCCCTTTGTTGCTCGTGCTCGCGGCAGGCGCGGTGGCGGCCATCGGCACGGCGAGGATGTTGAACCTTCCGGCGCGCGATTCGATACTCCTCGTCGCCTATGCCGGACTCGGTGCACTTGCCGCCGGCCTCCTCGGCGGGGTCATCATGCATCGTGCTCGGCGGCGGTCCATAGCCTTGCTCGCTTCCATCGCGGCCATAACGGCCGTTGCGGCGGTGGCCATCGGAGCGATCGTCGCTTCCCGGGCGATGTTCATCTCGCAGCACGATCTCAGCGCGCTGGCGGTCGTGCTCGTCGCGTCGGGCACCATCGGGGTTGCTTTCGCTCTGATCCTCGGACAACGCATCTCGGAAGCCCGTCGCTCGCTGTCCGCCGCGACCCGCCGCATCGGCGGGGGCGACTTTTCGCCCGCGCTCAGGCGACCCGCTCCGGCCGAGTTCGCTGCGCTCGCCGACGAGCTCGAGGAGATGTCCGAACGGCTACTGAAGGCGCAGCAGCGGGAGCGCGCCCTCGATGCCTCTCGACGAGAGTTGGTTGCGTGGGTGAGCCACGACCTGCGGACTCCGCTTTCGGGAATTCGGGCCATGGCGGAAGCGCTCGAGGACGGAGTCGTCGACGACGATGCAACCGTTGC
Organism: Actinomycetota bacterium; assembly: GCA_050694055.1. Classification (GTDB taxonomy): domain Bacteria; phylum Actinomycetota; class CADDZG01; order CADDZG01; family WHSQ01; genus WHSV01. The sequence goes on along the minus strand of JBOGWX010000147.1, from coordinate 2,195 downwards.
GCGCTATCACGTAGCCATTCGCACCGAGGTGGATCGCTTGTCGGGGCTGGTGGACGACCTTTTCGAGCTCAGCCGGATCACGGCCGGGAACCTCCATCTCGAACTCGAGCGCGTCTCCTTAGGAGATCTGGTGTCCGACGCTCTGTCGTCGGCGTCGAGTATCGCGTCGGCTAAGGGGGTGCGGCTCGAGGGTGAGCTCGACGGGCAGTCTCCCGAGCTGAATCTCTCGGCGCGCGAGATGGGTCGAGTACTGCGCAATCTCTTGGAGAACGCCATCCGGCATACTCCCAACGAGGGTCTGGTGCACGTCGAGACGGGCGTAGAGAAGATGCACGCGTACGTGAGGGTGGCCGACGAGTGCGGCGGCATTCCAGAACCCGACATCGACCGCGTCTTCGAGGCCGCGTTCAGGGGTCAGACGGCCCGCACGCCCGGCGATGCGCGCGGCGGGCTGGGGCTCGCAATTGCGCGCGGCATCGTGGAGGCCCATCACGGCGAGATCAGCGTGCGCAACGACAACGGCGGTTGTGCCTTCACCGTGCGCCTGCCGATGCCCGTCGAGAAGTTATGAGGGTCCTGGTAACGGGCGGAGCGGGCTTCATCGGCTCGCACGTCGTCGATCAGCTTCTCGCCGAGGGGCACGAGGTGGTCGTGATCGACGTGCTCCTGCCCCAAGCCCACGGTGGTAAGCCCGCCTACCTCAGCGAGGAGGCCACGTTCGTTCAGATCGACCTGCGGGATCGAGTCTCTCTCGAGGGACTTGTGCGAGGCGTCGACGCGGTGTCCCATCAGGCGGCGATGGTCGGGCTCGGTGAATCCTTCGCCGACGTCACCGAGTATGTGAGCCACAACGATATGGGCACCGCGACGCTGCTTGCTGCCCTGCATGCGACGCACTTCTCCGGGCGTCTGGTGGTGGCCAGCAGCATGGTCGTCTACGGCGAAGGTCTCTATCGCTGTGAGCGTCACGGTGGGCTGCGACCCGGCCCCCGCGCGCCGGAAGCTCTCGAGAGGGGGAGGTTCGATCCCTCCTGCCCGCGCTGCGGCCGGACGCTCGTGGCACAGCCCACCACCGAGGATCTCGCGCTCGACCCCCGCAACGTCTATGCAGCGACCAAGGTCCATCAAGAGCACCTCGCGCAGTCGTTCGGGCGCGAGACGACCGCGTCGGTTGCCGCCCTCCGGTATCACAATGTCTATGGGCCTCGTATGCCGCGCGATACGCCTTATGCAGGGGTTGCGAGCGTTTTTCGATCCTCGCTCGAGCGCGGTGAGGCACCACGGGTTTTCGAGGACGGGCGGCAGCTGCGCGACTTCGTTCACGTCCGGGACGTGGCGCGCGCGAACCTAATCGCTCTCGAGGCACGCGACGCGCGCGGGTGTTTCAACATCGCCTCCGGCGAGCCGCACAGCATCATTGAGATGGCGCGCACGCTGACGACCGCTCTAGACGGCGCGACCGCACCGGAGGTCACGGGACGTTACCGTCTCGCCGATGTGCGTCACGTCGTAGGGTCACCCGCAAGAGCGGAGCGAGAGCTCGGCTGGAAAGCCGAGGTCGGCTGGGCGGAAGGAATGCTTGACTTCGCCCAACGGCCGCTGCGCGCGAGCGCCACCCAGGTGACCGACGTCGGGTAAGGGTGACCTGGGCGCCTTCAGACCGGGCGGGCAGTTCCTTCTTCACTCCGGCAGATCGGCGCTTCCCTCCCGATAGACCTTGGCGTGGCGCAGCAGGCCGTTGCCCACCGTGAAGAAGGCTGCGATCGGAACCTCATTGGTGCCCGAGTCCGAGCTGATGCGCTCGATGAGCTCACAGGCAACCGCATTCCCGTCGACTATGGCTCGATTCAGGCGTAGCTCGAGCTCGATCGAACCCGACAGGGCGTCACCAAAGAACTCGCATACCGCAGCGCGGCCGCTGACGATGTCGCTGCCGGTGGCGAAGACCACTTCCTCTGCGAGGTCGGCGCGCAGTCCCTCGAGATCTCGCTCGTTGAACGCCGCCAGGTGACACCTGACTACCGCCAAGGGTTCGAGTGACCTACCGCTATCGTTTCCGTTCACAGGGTAACTGACAGCCTGCATCACATCGTTCCGCCGTAAACAGCATCACATCGTTCCGCCATAGAGCTCAGTTTCCAGCATCACATCGTTCCGCCGCCAGCGGAGCAGACACGCTCGCACCATCCTCTGCC
>JBOGWX010000146.1:0-31905 GCA_050694055.1 Actinomycetota bacterium | reverse complement strand
CTCGCACCGTTTGGGGTTTGAGAAGGCCTGACGGCCCCGCCGGAGTTGACAGTGAGCGGACGCCCTCGTTGAAGCGTTATCCCTGGTCAAGCCCCGGATTCACGTTCCCTGGTGGGGGGAACTTCGGACTAACGGCCTGCCGAACCAGAGCTGCCCCGCGTCGGTCGTAGTCTCCAGCAATGCGTTTCGCCCTCCTGCGCGGCCTGGCCCTGACCGTGGCTCTATCGAGCGTGGTTCTAGCGACGCGCTCGGGACACGCGACCGGCGGTGCGACGACGTCCGCCTCGCTCCATGAGGCTTCGGCGCAACCCTCGAAGGTGTTTCCGGTGGCTCGTTCGGACTGGTACTCGGTCATCAACTTCTCGGACGATTGGCTCGCGCCTCGCATGCGACTGATCGGCGGCGAGTGGCGTCAGGTCGGAGTACACGAGGGCAACGACATCTTCGCCGAGCCCGGTACGCCGGTGCGAGCCGTCACGGGCGGCGTCCTCGAACGGGTCGGGTGGCTCTTCTATTCGGGCTGGCGCGTGGGCCTTCGCGGAGACGACGGGCGCTACTGGTTCTACGCGCATCTGTCGGAGTCGCCCGAGCACCTGGCCGAGGGCCAGCGCGTCGAGGCCGGAGACAGAATCGGGAGCGTGGGCAACACCGGCTACGGGGAACGTCCGGGACATCGAGACGAGTTCGTGGCTCACTTGCATGTGGGGGTGCAGCGGCCCTCGGGCGAGTGGGTAAACCCCTATCCGTTGATGAAACGACTCTACGAGGACGCAGTCGACCAATGAGCCGGTTGATCAAGAGCGGCGAGCGCTCCGACGAGGTCGCCGACGTCCAAGCCCGTCTGCGCGCGCTCGGGTTCAGGCTCGACGATACCCCCGGGGTGTTCGGCTCGGCCACGCTGCTCGCGTGCAAGACCTTCCAGCAGGAGAGGGGCCTCATCGCCGACGGGATCGTCGGGCCCGACACGTGGGACCAGCTCGTGGAGGCCGGGTGGCGCCTCGGAGACCGCATCCTCTACATGAAGTACCCGGCTTTCCGAGGAGACGACGTCCAGACTCTTCAGGCCCGTCTCAGCGCGCTCGGCTTCGACGCGGGCATGGAGGACGGCATCTTCGGAGTCGACACCGACCGCGCGGTGAAGTCCTTTCAGCGAGAGTACGGCGTTGCCGAGGACGGAATCGTCGGGCCGCATACGACGATCGCTCTGACGGGCCTCCGTATCGACCGGCCCGGTACCGCCGCGGGGCTGCGCGAAGAGCTCCGGCGCGCCGAGCACGAGGGCATCCATCAGGCGCTCATCGCCATCGACCCGGGACATGGAGCCCACGATCGGGGAGGCTTGACCGGAGGCCTCAGCGAGGCCGACCTGTGCTGGGATCTCGGCGGCCGGATCGCCGAGCGGCTGGCGCGGTACGGAGCGCGCGTGCGCTTCACTCGCCCCGAGACCGAGAACCCCGACTCGAGCGCGCGCGCGCAGCGTGCCAACCAGATGAGCGCCGATCTCTTCCTCTCGCTGCATTTCAATGCGCACAGCGAACCCACCGCGGAGGGCAGCTCGACGTACTTCTGGAGGACTTCGCGCGCCGGCGCCCTGCTGGCCGAGTTGATTCAGAACGAGCTGTCACGACTCGGGCTGAAAGACTGCCGCAGCCACGCGGGGTCCTTCGCGATCCTGCGCGAGACGAAGATGCCGGCGGTGCTGGTCGAGCCCGCCTACCTCACCAATCCGGACGACGCCAAGCGCCTCGAGAATCCCGAGTTCCGCACAGCAGTCGCGGATTCACTCACGACCGCGGTAAGACGCTACTTCGAGGTGAAGTGACGAGATCTCCGTATTTCTGTGGCGAGGACCTCTGGAAACCCTGGGTCAGCCCGGCGAGCTCGTCGTCGACGCGGCCCCCCGCTCGTCACCCGTGATGACTCTAAGCAGCCGTTCGAGTTCTTCGGTCGAGACGAAGTCCAGCACGATGCGACCCTTGCGCTTGCCCACGTCCACTCTGACGCGCGTCTGTAGGTACTCGCTCAGCTGCCGCTGAGCCTCCTTGGCGATGGGGGAGGTCGCGCGTGGCCGGCCGCCGCCCTTAGCCGGTGAGGGCGTCATGGCCTGATAGCGCCGCACCAGCTCTTCCGTCTCGCGCACCGAGATCCCCTCGGCGGCGATGCGCTGCGCGAGTCGCGCCTGGAATGGATTGCCCTGCAATGCCAGTAGCGCTCGGCCGTGAGCCGGCGATATCCGTCCTTCGACGAGCAGTTTCTGCACGCCGGGGGGAAGTCCCAGGAGCCGCAACGAGTTCGTGATGGTCACCCGGCTGCGACTCAAGCGGCGACCCAGCTCCTCCTGGGTGAGTTGCGCCTCGTCGATCAGCTGCCGGTAGCCTTCGGCCTCTTCGATCGGATTGAGATCCTCGCGATGCAGGTTCTCGACCAGCGCGCGTTCCAGCGAACCGCGATCGTCGGTCTCGACCGTCATCACCGGCACGCGCTCGAGTCCCGCCAGTCGTGCCGCGCGCAGCCGGCGCTCACCGGCCACCAACTCGTAGCCACCCTCGGAGAGCGCTCGCACCAAGAGCGGCTGCAAGATCCCCAGCTCGCTAATGGATGCGGCGAGTCCCTCGATGGCTTCGTGATCGAAGCTCTGGCGCGGCTGGCGTGGGTTCGGGACTATCGACTCGATCGCAATCTCGTTCCGACCGGTGCCTCGACTCCCGTCTGGAACCTCCTGCGCCGGAAGGAGGGCGTCGAGCCCTCGTCCGAGCCCGGCTCGCCGCCTCACGAGTCGCTCCACGGATGTGGCGGGGGCCATGCGCTCTCGAGATCGCCGGGAAGCGGGACGGTGACGCCGTAGCCCCGCCCTCCGGGCCCGGGGCTCGCCACCGGCTCGGGACGACGGACGTGGGTCGCACCCGCCGCCGGCTCGCTTCCGTCGTCCGGCCTCGGTGGGGGGGCCGGGACGTGGGTCGTGAGACCCCAGCGCTGCTCGAACTCCGCGGCCAGCAACCGGTAGGACAGCGCGCCCCGGGACGAGGGATCGAGCGTCAGCACCGGCTCGCCGAAGGAGGGGGCCTCGGACAAGCGGACGCTCCGGGGCACGACCGTGTCGAACACGAAGTCACCGAAGTGATTGCGAACCTCGTCCGCTACTTGACTCGAGAGCCGGGTGCGCGCGTCGTACATCGTCAGCAAGAATCCCGCGATGCGGAGTTCGCGGTTCAAACCCGCGTGGACGCGCTCCGCGGTGTCGAGCAACTGTCCGAGCCCCTCGAGCGCGTAGTACTCACATTGCACGGGCACCACCAGATCCTGCGCCGCCGCCAGCGCGTTCACCGTCAACAACCCGAGCGATGGGGGACAGTCCAAGAACACGACGTCGTAGCCCTCCCCGGCCCCCGACAGCGTCCGCGCCAGCCGATGTTCGCGCGCGTCCTCGGCGACGAGCTCGATCTCGGCCCCCGCGAGGTCGGGAGAAGCCGGCGCGCAGTCGAGGCCCGTGATAGCCGTCGTCCGGACGATCGCGTCCAGCGGCGTCTGGTCGACCATCAGGTCGTAGGTGGAGGCCTCGAGCGAGCGGTGATCTATCCCGAGCCCCGTCGTGGCATTGGATTGCGGATCGATGTCCACCACCAGCACCCGGTGACCTCTCAGGGCGAGAGCGGCTGCGAGGTTGACGGAGGTCGTGGTCTTTCCCACGCCACCCTTCTGGTTCGCGAACGAAACGAGGCGCGGACGGCCCGGTTGCACCGCGCGTACTTCCAACAGTTTCCAGTTCGTGCCATCGGTTCGGGGTCGCGCCTCGACGCTGAACACCTCCGGTCACATCCTTCGTCCCACCTCGGGGGTTGCCGGCTCAGGCTCCGGTCGCGCGCATGATAGCAAGGCCATCCGGTCGCTCCTCGGCTTCCGGCGGAATCTCCGCCCGTTGACCCACCCACACGATTCGAATTCCCCGCGGTGCCACCAGCGGGCGCATGAGCTCGAAGGCGGTCCGTGGCTCCGCCAGCGCTCGTGCGGTCACCACCACGTGTTGCCCGGCGAGCGCGGGGTCCCCCGCGGCCTGCCGGGTCGTCCGCGGGATCACCTCCGCAGATAGATTCAGCCGGCGCACGACCTCGTCGAGAAAGGCCGCTCGCTTCGCCCGGGGCTCGAGCAGGCGCCAGAGCCGCCCGGGCTCCACGATGGCCAGGGGTACTCCCGGAAGTCCCGCCCCGGACCCGGCGTCCAGGGCGACCCCCGCGGGTGCGGCCCCCACGAGCGCGCGCGCCTTCAGCGAGTCGACGATGTGTCGTTGCTCGAGCCGGTCGAGGTCACCGGGAGCCACGAGATCGAGGCGCGGCGCCCACTCCCGCAGCAACTGTGCGTAGGCGGCAAGGAGGTCCTCGGGGCTAGCGGCCACGAGCACACCCTCGCATGTTTCTCGGGGTTCGCCCTCTGACCTGGACTTTCGCGCTCCGGGGCCCGGGGGCATCGGGCGGCCGGCTCAGTCGCCGCGGACGATCACCTTGCGGTTGGGTTCCTCGCCCTCGGAGTAGCTCGACGCTCCCTCGATGTCGGCGACCGCGTCGTGAACCAGCTTGCGCTCGTAGGCGTTCATCGGCTCGAGCTCGATCTCGGTCCCCCGGGTCATGGCCCGCTGGGCCATCGAGCGCGCGTATTCCGTGAGCGACTCCCGGCGGCGGGAGCGATACCCCTCGACATCGACCAGCAGGCGCACCCGGCTCCGAAGCCGGCGCTGGACCGCGGTGCGGGTCACCTCCTGGAGCGCGTCGAGCGTCTGTCCCCGGCGCCCGATCAGCACGCCGAGATCGTCACCTGTGACGTCGATCACGGCGCGGTCGTCCTCGAGCCTCGTGCTCACCTCGGCCTGCAACTCCATGGAGGCCAGCAGGCCCTCGACGAAGTCCTTGCCGGTATGGGCGATGGTCTCCGGGGTTACTTCCTCCTGAGCTTCGGTGTCCTCGCCGGGAGGCGGCTCTTCGTTGGCCGGGGGAGCGGCGGGGTCCGACCCCGGCGATTCCTCCGTCGACGGATTCCGTTCCGCTTCGGATCTCTCGCTCTCAGTCATCGTCTCCGCTTCTTCTTTCCCGTTCCGGCCGCCGCAGTCGACTTCGATCGGTTGCCGGATCGAGCCCCCTGTGTCTTCTTACCCGTGGACTTTGCCGGCTTCTTCGGCGACGCGCCGGTCTTCTTCGTCGCACCCGTGCCGTCGCCCTTCGGTTTGGCGGGCGACTTGGCGGGTGCTCCGACCGCGGGCGTCGGGCCGAACTTCGCCAGAATGATGCGCTGCTGGACGATGGTCCATACGTTCGTGGTGACCCAGTAGAGGACGACGCCCGCAGGGAACCCGGGACCGATCGGGATACCGATGGCGAAGGCCATCAGGAGCGCCGGCATGAAGCGCATGATCATCTGCATCTGCTGCTGGGCCTGGTCCTGCGCTCCCGACCCCCGGTTCGCCATGAGCTGGCGCTGCTGGTAGTAGGTCGTGAAGCCCATAAAGGCGATGAGCAACAGAAAGGGGAGCGACGAGAGGAGCGCGTTTCCGTTTCCACAAGATGCCTCTACGGTGACGCTCCCGACCCCTCGCCAGGCCTCGAGGAAGGAACAGTCGAGGCGGAGACTTGGGAGGAACTGGTTGACAGTTTCCCTGGTGTCGGGATTCAGCAGGTCCTGGGCGAGCTTGCTCTGAGCGAGCCGGCCCAGCAGCCCGCCGGTGGCTTCGTCGGCGAGTCGGTAGCCGGTGGCCGCCGTGGTTGCCACCTCGTAGCCCATGTAGCTGAGATTCGAACGCACCACGTAGTAGAGCCCGATGAACACCGGCATCTGCATCAGCAGGGGCAGACAGCCCCCGAAGGGGTTGACGCCGTGCTCCTTGTAGAGCTTCATCATCTCTTCGTTGAGCTTCTGGCGGTCGTTCTTGTATTTGGTCTGGAGCTTCTTGACCTCCGGCTGGATGACTTGCATCTCGCGCATCGACTTCGTCTGCTTGATCGACAGCGGCAGGAGCACCACCCGGACCGCAATCGTCAGCAGCATGATCGCCGCGCCGAAACTCGGGACCACGGCGTAAAACAGCGCGAGCACGCTGGCAAACAGCTCAAAGAAACCCATTACATGCCTCTCCTGGCCGGAACTCGATCGACCCCACCCGCGGACCACGGATGACACCGGCCTATTCGTTTGATCGCTAGCAAACCACCCCGTACCGCTCCGTGGACTCTAATGGCCTCGAGCGCATAGGCCGAGCAGGTCGGGTGGAACCGGCAATTCCGCCCCATCAGCGGTGAGATGAAGCGGCGGTATGCGCCTATGGGCACCGCGAGCGCGCGTGCGGCAAGACTCATCGGATGCGTTCCGTTGCTTGGGCCAGGGCCGCGCCGAGATGGCCGACGACCTCGGAGAAAGGGCTGGCTCGGACCTCATCATCGGCCCTCAGGACCACATCGTAGCCGCGCGGCACCTCGATCTCGTCGAAGGCCGCCCGCAAGCGCCGCTTCGTCCGGTTGCGCGCCACTGCACCTCTAGTCGAGCGCACCGCGAGCCCGAGACGCGACGGCTCCTCCGGCTTGGGTCCGGCCACGACCACCGCCACGATGCCGTTGCGCCGGGCACTGCGCCCGTCCGTCAGGACGCGCTGGAAATCACGTCCACTTCTCAACGAGACGGGTTTGCTCACGCCGGTCCGGACGAAGCCTGAGCTAGGCCGAGAGCCGTGTGCGGCCCTTAGTGCGCCGGTGTTTGAGGATCGAACGACCCGCGCGCGTCTTCATGCGCGCCCGAAATCCGTGCTTACGCTTGCGGCGCCGGTTGTTGGGCTGCAATGTACGCTTTGTCATGGTGCCTCACCAAGTCTTTCGCGTTTGTCCCGCGCTCCCGCCACCAATCACAGGTCGCGAATCTTCGGGGACTTTTCGGGGTGTCGGGGGATTATAGCGGAGACGCGTTTGTCCACGTCAACGGCGCCTCTCCGGGTGCGCGAAGGAGTTTTCCACATCACTCTTGACGGGGTGCCTCGAGCGCTGCGTAGGATACGTTCCGGCTTCGTATTTCGGGCAACGAGCCAGGATCGCGGGACTTCCCCCCGGCGCTTTTCCGGCGGAGTTGCACCCTTGTGCGTCCGCAGGAGTTGTCCACACTTGTGGATATCCCTGTTGACTTTGGGGGTGAGCTCCCTCCGCTTCTCCTGTGATGCCCCGGCATGCCTCGTTGCCTATTCGTAAGGGGAGACGACGGCGTCGAACCGGGGCCGCAGGGTTGTGGAAAACCGACGTAGCTCACATTCGAGGGGGAGGTCTCGTTGACGATGTACTCAGACGTTCGCGACCAATTTGCCGGTTCCGACGTTCAGACCCCGGCCGCCGCCGAGTACGCACAAGAGCTCTGGGGGCAGGCGGCCAAGCTCTTGCGCGAGCGTATCTCCTTGGGCACCTTCACCATGTTGTTCGGGCAGGCCACGCCCCTTAGCGTCGAAAACGACACCTTCGTCCTCGGGGTGCCGCACCCCTACACCAAAGAGCAGATCGAAACGCGCGTCGGCCAGCAGCTCGTGCAGAGTCTGGCAACCGCCAGCGGCACCAGTCTCGAGGTCGTCCTGCTCGCAGGAGACTCGTTCGCCGGCGCCGACCGCGAGTCTGAGGTCGAGGAGGTCCCGGCGCCCGCGCCTAAGGCCGCCGCCGGCGCCGGTCCTTCTCCCTCGGGCGAACACGCCGCCTTCCACCCCAAGTACGCCTTCGACTCCTTCGTGATCGGCTCCTCCAACCGTTTCGCGCATGCGGCCGCACTGGCGGTCTCAGAGGGTCCGGCCGAGGCTTACAACCCGCTGTTCATCTACGGCGGCGCGGGGCTCGGCAAGACCCACCTCCTCCACGCGATCGGCCGTTACGTGAGCGAGTACCACCCGGCACTGAGAGCACGCTATGTATCAACCGAGCAGTTCATGAACGAGTTCATCGTCGCACTTCAGCGCAGGACCATCCCCGAGTTTCACCGCCGCTTCCGCGCCGTCGATCTGCTCATGGTCGACGACATCCAATTCCTCGAGGGCAAGGAGAGGACCCAGGAGGAGTTCTTCCACACCTTCAACGCGCTTCATCCGGACAGCCAAGTCGTGATCACGTCCGACCGCCCCCCAAAGAAGATCTCGACCCTCGAAGAGCGTCTTCGCACGCGCTTCGAGTGGGGCCTCATCACCGACATCCAGCCGCCCGATCTCGAGACCCGCATCGCCATCCTGCAGATGAAAGCGGAGACCGACAACCTCTCGGTATCACCCGAGGTCATGGGATTCATCGCAAGTCGCATCCAAACCAACATCCGGGAGCTCGAAGGGGCTCTGATCCGGGTCGCCGCCCACGCTTCCCTCACCGGCTCGGACCCGACGCTCGAGGTCGCCCAACGGGTCCTCGACGAGCTGCTTCCGAACGCGGCGGAAGCACGCGTCACGCCCGATCTCGTAATCGCCGTAGCCGCTGAGTACTACGACATCACGCCCGACGAGATCCGCTCCTCGAACCGGTCCCGGCCCCTGGTCAACGCCCGCCAGATGGCGATGTACCTCTGCCGGGAACTCACCGACCTGTCGCTGCCCGAGATCGGAAGACGCTTCGGGGGCCGCGATCACTCCACCGTCGTACACGCCAACAACAAGATCAAGCAGCAGATGCGGGAGCGCCAGACCAGCTTCGAGCAGATGCGGGAGCTAACCACTCGCGTCAGGCACCGTGCAACTCGTGCATAACCAGGTGGGCCGGGTGTCGGCAACTCTAGATTCAGGTGCACAACTCTTCGCGTCCATGTGCCGGTCCACGGTTCGCGCTTCTTACCAACAATCGCTTCGCGACCCCCGTCCACAGAGCCGCAGACCCCCGACCAGCGCTTCGTGGCGTTGTCCACGAGATCAACAGCCCCTACTACTACTACTACTAAAGAATCAATATCTCTTAGAAGTACCTAACCCCAAACAACCAAAGCTGTCACAGCTCCGACGTAGGCTCTGTCTTAACGACACGTTCCGCGCAGAACGGAGGCGTTGAATGAAGTTTCGCTGTGAGCGCGACGATCTACTGGAGGCCGTTCAGTTCGCTTCGCGCGCGATATCCAACCGGGCCACTCTTCCGGTGTTGTCGGGTCTCCGGATCTCTGCTTCCGAAGGGGGTTTCGTCGGCGTGGCGGCGACCGATCTCGAGTTGACGATGCAAACGGCATTCAAAGCCGGTGTCGACGAGCCGGGAACCGTGATCGTGCCGGGTCGCCTGTTCGGCGAGATGTCTCGCAGCCTTGGGACGGGGCAGGTCAGTGTGTCCAGTGGCGATGGCGAGGTCGAGATCGGATCCGGGCGTGGGCAGTTTCGAGTGAAGGCGCTCGCGCCGGACGACTATCCCGCGCTCCCGATCGAGGAACGCGAGGGCGAGGGTTCCGGCATCGAGATCTCGGTGGGCGCTCAACTGCTCGCCACGGCTTTGTCGCAGGTGGTTCGAAGCGCGTCGACGGACGAGAGCCGCCAGGTGCTGACCGGCGTGTTGTGGGAGCTCAAGCCCGCCAACTTGACGCTGGCGGCGACCGATTCCTACCGGCTGGCGGTGCGGTCTCTCGAGGTCGAAGGGGGGCCGCGCGAGCTCAAGAAGGTGATCCTTCCGGCGCGCGGTCTCAGCGAGCTGGTGCGAGCGCTGCAGGCGGGTGGGTCGAGGGTCAAAGCCATGATCAAGGACAACCTCATCGTGTTCGGCATCGAAGAGGATGGTTCGGGCCGGAGCGAATCCGTGATCGGTTCGCGCTACATTGAGGGCGACTTTCCTAACTATCGCCAGCTCGTTCCCAGCGGCTACACCAACAGCCTGACGGTAGATCGTGAGGATCTCCTCGAGGTCGTCAAGCGCGTCGGGCTGCTGGCGCAGAACAACATGCCGGTAAAGATGCATCTTGGTTCAGAGCTCGAGGTCTCCGCCCACACACCCGACGTCGGTGAGGGCCAGGAGGTCATCGACGCCGAGTACCGAGGTGAACCGCTCGTGATCGCGTTCAACGCCGGTTTCTTCAACGATGGGGGATCGGTGATCGAAGCGGAGCGCGTGGTCCTCGAGGCGGGTGATGGCCTCAAGCCGGCCATCCTGCGCGGCGAGGACGACCTGAGCTTCACCTACCTGCTCATGCCCGTGCGGGTCTCCTAACTCCGCCGGGACCAAGAGCCGAAGTGCGAGTCGATCAGCTCGAAGTCGAGGACTTCCGGAACTACAAGCGCGCTCGTGTGGAACTCGCCGACGGGGTCAACTTGGTGGTCGGACGCAATGCCCAGGGCAAGACGAACCTGCTCGAAGCCGTGCACTGTTTGTCGGGTTTGGGGTCGCCGCGCGCGGCGGACGCCGCGTTGGTCAGGGAGGGGGCCGAGCGAGCGCTGCTGCATGCACAAGTTACCCGTTCGTTCGGCGAGATCGTCTCGGGGAGGCCTCGAAACGAGCGGAGCCTTGCAGTGGACCTGGAGATACGTCCCGGGAGGGGAACGCGAGCGCTCGTGAACAAGACCCTGGTGTCGGGCGCCAGGGCACTGGGGGCGCTCACGACGAGTGTCTTCTTCGGGCCCGACGAGCTGTCCTTGATCAAAGGGAGCCCCGACGGCCGGCGACGGTTTCTCGACGAGCTGGTGGTCAAGTTGCGCCCGGCGCGCGACGGGATGCGCCGAGAGTGGGAGCGGGTGCTCAGGCAACGGAACTCTCTGCTCAAGACTGCGCCTCGCTCGAAAGCAGGAGCGTTACCGACGCTCGACGTCTGGGACGACTCGCTGTGCCGGATCGGTGCCGCGGTGACCGCGGCGCGCCTCGAGGTGCTGGCCGGCCTGTTGCCCTGCGCGCTCAAGCGCTACGAAGCCGTCGCGGGGGCCGGGCGGATCGACCTGAGTTATGTGAGCTCGTGGGTCGACCCTGATTTTGCCGACGCGGCGCTGCGGGAACCCTCCACGATCGATGAGGCCGCGCTCTCGGACATGTTGAAGCGGGGGATAGAGACCCTTAGGTCGCGCGAGCTCGAGCGGGGTGTGTCTTTGATCGGCCCCCAGCGCGACGACGTGGGTGTGTTGCTCCAGGCGAGCGCGGACACTCCCACCATGCTGGAGGCACGCACCTATGCATCTCAAGGAGATCAGCGGACCACGGCCCTGGCACTCAAACTCGCCGAGCACGACCTCCTGACCGAGCGCCTCGACGATCGCCCTCTGCTACTGCTCGACGATGTCTTCTCCGAGCTCGACCCGTCGCGCCGCCGGTGGCTGGGCGACGCGGTCCGTTCCGTGGGCCAGGTCTTGGTGTCGTCGGCCGAACCCGGGGCCGGCGAGGCGACGCGCGCTCAGCGCGTCCTCGAGGTCGCGGGCGGCGAGATCGTCGCTACGAGCGAGTTCCATGGCTGACGACCTGGTGCGGATTCGCGATGTGCTGGACGGGCTCGGCGTTCGTATCGGCCTGGGCCGCTCCCAAGACACCGGGATCATTTGGTCGCGCTGGCCCGACATCGTGGGGGACGGCATCGCCGGACACGCCGAGCCGACTTCGCTGCGCGCCGGAGTGTTGCGGGTGCGGGCCGACTCCCCGGTCTGGGCGGTCGAGCTCGGCTATCTGGCGGGCGAGATCAAGCAACGCGCCAACGATCTGATCGGCCGGTCCACGGTCACCGAGGTGCGAGTGTGGACCGGTCCGGGCAAGGTGAAGCCTCGTTCTCACCGGTCGCCCGAGCCGTCGGACGGGAAGGCTCCCGACGGTGGCGCGCGGCCCCCGTCCGACGATCCTGTGGAGGCCTTCGAGCGGGCCCGGGCGGCGTGGCGCCGGCGACGAGCAAGCGAGGCTGCGGAGCGGCGATGACGACTCGGTCGCGAGGGCTTCAAAACCCGGAAACACCCAGCTAGATGCTAGAATTGAGGTCAACCAACCGCCGCCTCGTCTGGTGTTCGCCGTGCGCCCACACGGTACCTCCGAAGGGCTTTTCAAGCGGGCGAAGGGACCGGCGAGCCAGGGACGAACAAGCGACCATCAGTCACTACGAGCACGAGGTTCTATGACCGCATCAAAATCATCAGCGGCCGCGCGTATGGACGAGTACACCGCTCGGGACATCACCGTCCTGAAGGGACTCGACCCGGTGCGTCAACGGCCCGGCATGTACATCGGGTCGACCGGGCCCAGGGGGCTCCACCACCTGGTCTACGAGGTCGTCGACAACGCCGTAGACGAAGCGATGGCCGGTCACTGCGACCGGATCATCGTCGAGCTGCTCGCCGACGGAGGCTGCAGGGTGACGGACAACGGTCGCGGCATCCCGGTCGACAACGTCAAGGGCGAGAAGCGCCCCGCGGTCGAGGTGGTCCTGACCACCTTGCACGCAGGAGGAAAGTTCGGGGGCAAGGGATACCAGGTCTCAGGAGGCTTGCACGGCGTCGGGGTGTCCGTCGTCAACGCCCTGTCCGAGAGGCTCGAGGTCGAGGTCGCGCGCGACGGCAAGTTGTGGCAGCAGGTGTACGAGCGTGGCAAGCCGCAGGCGAAGTTGAAGGCCGTCAAGAACATCAAACGAACCGGGACGTCGGTCACCTTCTGGCCGGACCCACTGGTCTTCACCGATGACGTCGAGTTCAAGTTCGACACGCTGGTGCAACGACTCCGCGAGATGGCTTTTCTCACCAAGGGTCTCGAGATTCGGCTCATCGACCAGCGCCACGAGCCCGAGGTCAAGGAGGAGTTCCGCTACACCGGCGGGATCATCGACTTCGTCAAGCACCTCAACGTCACGCGCGACCCACTGTTCAAGCGGGTGATCTATTTCGAGGGCAAGGCCGAGAATCACGAGGTCGAGGTCGCGTTGCAGTGGACCTCCTCGTACAACGAGTCCGTGTTCACTTTCGCCAACAACATCAACACGCACGAGGGCGGAATGCACGAGGAGGGTTTTCGGCGCTCGTTGTCACGCGTGGTGGGCAACTATGCCAAGGCCAAGGGACTGCTTAAGGACAAGGATCAGGGCCTCGCCGGCGAGGACTGTCGCGAGGGACTCACCGCGATCATTTCCGTCAAGCTGCGAGACCCGCAGTTCGAAGGACAGACGAAGACCAAGCTCGGCAACACCGAGATTCGCAGCTTCGTCGAACGCGAGATGAACGAGAAGCTGGCGAACTTCATGGAGGAGCACCCCAGCGAGGCGCGCCAGATATGTAACAAGGCCATCGCCGCGCAACGCGCCCGGCTCGAGGCGAGAAAGGCGCGCGACCTCGTACGCCGAAAGACGTTGCTCGAATCGACCGCGTTGCCGGGCAAGCTGGCCGACTGTCAGACGCGCGATCCCCACGAAGCCGAACTGTTCATCGTCGAGGGAAACTCCGCGGGTGGCACCGCCAAGCAGGCGCGCGCGCGCGAAACGCAAGCAATCCTTCCGCTCCGGGGCAAGATCCTGAACGTGGAGCGCGCTCGACTGGCGAAGACGCTCGAGAACAAAGAGATCCAGTCCATCATCACGGCCGTGGGCACAGGAATCGGCGAAGACTTCGAGCCAAGCAAGTGCCGCTATCACAAGATCATCTGCATGGCGGATGCCGACGTAGACGGAAGTCACATCAAGACCCTGTTGCTGACCATGTTCTTTCGCCACATGCGCGAGCTCATCGAGCTCGGGTACATATATGTGGCCAAACCGCCCCTCTATCGGGTGAAGCACAAGGGGAAGAACCACTACTTCATGAACGATGAGGAGTTGAACGCCTACCGGGCGGAGCAGAGCGGCAAGGTCGAAGCCGCCCGCTTCAAGGGTCTCGGCGAGATGAATCCCGACGAGCTATGGGAGACGACGCTCGATCCCGAGAAGCGCACTTTGATGCGAGTCACGATGGAGGACGCCGCGATCGCGGACGTTCTCTTCCAACAACTGATGGGAGACGACGTCGAGGAGCGCAAGAACTACATTCAGCGCAACGCCAAGGACGTGCGCTTCCTCGATATCTAACTAGAGAGAGCTATGGCGAAAGACCCCTTCCAGGACAAGCTTCCAGACGACGGCGGTTCCGGCGCGGGAAACGGCGGTTTCGACGTCACTATCGAAGAGGAGATCTCGTACTCGTTTCTCGAGTACGCAATGTCCGTCATCGTCAGCCGGGCGTTACCGGACGTGCGCGACGGGCTAAAGCCGGTGCACCGCCGCATCCTCTTCTCCGCCCTCGAGGCGGGGCTGCGCCCTGACCGCCAGTACCGTAAGTGCGCCGCTCTGGTCGGCGACGTGATGAAGAAATACCACCCACACGGTGACCAGGCCATCTACGACGCGCTGGCGCGCCTCGCGCAGGACTTCTCGACCCGTTACCTGCTGATCGACGGCCAGGGCAACTTCGGATCCGTCGACGGCGACGAGCCAGCGGCACCTCGTTACACGGAATGCCGCCTGTCACAGCTCGCCATGGAGCTGCTGCGCAACATCGACGAGGACACCGTCGACTTCGTCGACAACTATGACGGCTACGAGGTCGAACCGTCGGTTCTCCCGGCTCGTTTTCCCAACCTGCTCGTCAACGGTTCTAGCGGGATCGCAGTCGGCATGGCGACGAACATCCCCCCGCACAATCTGGGTGAAGTGATCGACGCCACGGTCGAGCTGCTGCGCGACCCAGAGTCCGCGGCCGACGATACGAAGGCACTCCAGATAGCAATGAAGCACATCAAGGGTCCCGACTTCCCGACCGGCGGGCTCATCGTCGGCCGTCAGGGCATCGTGGACGCACAGGCCACCGGACGTGGCTCGGTCAAGATGAGAGCCGTCTGCGAGGTCGAGGAGGGTCCCAAGGGAAATCCGCGCATCGTCGTGACCGAGATCCCGTATCAGGTCAACAAGGCCCGACTACTCATGAAGATCGCCGAGCTCGTCAACGCGAAAGAGCACCGGCTCGAGGGCATCGCGGATCTACGAGATGAGTCGAACCGGCAGGGAATGCGCGTCGTCATCGACCTCAAGAAGAGCGCGGTGCCGCAGGTGGTCCTGAACCAGCTCTACAAGCGCACGCAACTCCAGGACAGCTTCGGCGTGAACACACTTGCGCTCGTCGACGACGTGCCGCGCACCATCAACATCGGGCAAGCACTGACCGAGTACATCGCCCACCAGTTCTCGGTCATCACGCGGCGCACCCAGTTCCGCCTGCGCAAGGCCGAGGAGCGCAGCCACATCCTCGAGGGATTGATCATTGCGCTCGACAACATCGACGACATCGTTGCGCTTATCCGGGCCGCAGCGGATACGGAAGAAGCCCGCAACGGCCTGATCGTCAGGTACGGGTTGAGCGAGACCCAGGCGAGCCACATTCTCGACATGCCGCTCCGGCGGCTTACCGCCCTCGAGCAGGACAAGATCCGCGAGGAGTACGAAGCGCTCCAGCGGACGATCGCAGAGCTCAAGGAGATACTCGGAGATCCGACGAGGGTGCGCGAGATCATCGCCACGGAGCTCGAGGAGATCAAAGAGAAGTTCGCCGACCCTCGACGTACTCGGATAGTTCCCGACGAGGGCGAGTTCGACATCGAGGATCTCATCGCCGACGAGGATCTGGTAGTGAGCGTCTCGCGCGGCGGTTACATCAAGAGCGTGCCCCTCGATACCTACCGACGTCAGGGGCGGGGGGGCCGGGGCGTGAAGGCCACGGCCCTCAAGGAAGGCGACATCGTCGAGCACCTCACGACGACGACGGCGCACTCCTACCTTCTGCTGTTCTCGAACAGCGGGAGGGTCTACCGGCTGAAAGCGCATGAGATTCCCAAACGCGATCGTACGGCCCGGGGAACGGCCGTGGTGAACGTCGTATCGATGCGTTCGGAGGACGAGGTCGCAGCAATGATCGACACGCGCGACTACGAAAGCTATCGGTACCTTCTGATCGCCACGCGCAAGGGCATGGTCAAAAAGACCCTGTTCCGCGAGTACGACTCGACCAGGCGTGAGGGCATCATCGCCCTGAACCTGAAGGAGGGCGACGAGGTGGTGCGAGTCGTTCCGACCTCCGGTGAAGAAGACCTGCTGCTCGTGACGCGCAAGGGTAAGGCCATCCGCTTCAGTGAGCGCAACGTCCGCCCGATGGGGCGCACCGCCACCGGCGTCATAGGGATTCGGCTCGACGCCGACGACGAGGTCGTGGCCTGCGGCGTGGTGCACAACGACGGGGACGATCTGCTGCTCGTCACCGAGTACGGGTTCGGCAAGCGCACGAAGCTTCAGCATTTCCCGCGCAAGGGCCGGGGTGGCAAGGGTGTGATCGCAGCCAAGCTCACCAAACCGCGTGGGCCGATCACTGGAGCGACAGTCGTGAGGCCGGGAGACGAGGTGTTCCTCATCTCAGACGATGGAGTGGCCACCCGCCAGAGCGTGGATGCCATCTCCCGCCAGGGCCGTCCCACGACGGGCGTGCGCGTCATGCAGCTCGGTGAGGGGGCCCGCATATCGGCGCTGGCACCGGTGGTGGGCGAGGTCGAGGACAACGGCCAGGACAAGCTGCCTACCTGAGGCTCGAGCGCGACCGGAACCTCGAGGCGTCACCGGGAGTCATAAAGACGTGACATTGGCCGCCCGATGCTATCGAGTACAACAGAGACGGCCGGGCACGCGCGCCTCAGGCGGCCGCGTGAGCAAATCGTGGAAAAGTGGCCCATACTGGGCCGCCTAACGACGGCTGCTGAAGGGTGACACGTGGCTTCTACAGAGCACGGAAGGGAAGGGCGGCCGGCGATCGAGCCCAGCCGTGAGGCCGACGCGCGCCGTGCCGGCGGCCGGGGCCGCGAGCGCCTCCCCTCTGCGGATGCGATGCCTCCTCCGAAGCCCCCACGCGGCGCCTCGGCCCCCGGCGGTGTGCGTGAGCGCACCTTCGAGGTCCTCGATCAGCCGCTTCCCAGCGAGCGCACCCGACAGGGCGGCGCACGCGAAACCCAGGAGAGCGCTCGCACCCCGCGCTCCCGGGCCGGCACGGTCGAGGCGCCCGCCCGTTCCCCCGAGGAACGGCCCAAAACCGCAGCGGAGAGACGACGCCGGACGCGTGTTCGGCCGGCACGCGGTGCGGTACGGCGCGTAAAGCGGACGCTCAAGCGAGTAGACCTGTGGTCGGTCCTGAAGATGTCGCTGTTCTACTACACGATCTTCCTGGTCCTGTGGCTGGTCGTGGTCGCAGTGCTGTTCTCGTTCATCGAGGCCACCGGCTTGTTCGAGAGCATCGAGGAGGTAGGCAGAGGCATCGAGATCGAGGAGCTGGCGAACTTCGAGATCTCGCTCGGCACCGTGCTGAGATGGGCGGCCTACATCGGCGGAGTCATGGTGATCCTTGCAAGCCTGGTCAACGTCGTTCTGGCGTTTTTGTACAACCTCGGTTCCGACATAGTCGGCGGCATCGAGGTGACCTTCGTCGAGCGCGACGAGTAGCTCCGGCCGTCTCCGGGCTACTTCAAAGCGGCACGGGCTCCAGCCTCGCGACTCGCGTTCCGTGCTTGCCGAGTGCCGCAAGAAATTCCCGGTGATCGAACGCCTCGGTGGGCGATTTCACACCAGGGTCGCGTCGTTCAGAGCCGAGCTTCACGGCGGCCAGCGATAACGGTCCCGAGGCCAGGTTCACCAGGTGATCGACTACTCCGAGTGACACCGTGGTCGTGCGCCCACGGCTTCTGCCTACTACGTCGATCCGCGCGGCCGACCACTGGGGGCCGCGCGGAGGCAAACTGTGGGCGGCGGCGAGAGCGCGCTGAGCCACGTTGATCGAAGACAGGGGCGTTGTAGCAAGGGCTCGGAGTGCATCCATGGCGGCCTTTTCCGTAAGTCCCAGTCGCACCGTCAGCGAACGGAGTCCGGGCGAGCGTGAGCTGTGCACGTCGGGATGCGAACAAGCAACGGTCTCCACCCAGCCGACGGGCTCGGGAAAGTAGACGAGGTGCGGAGAGCCCGCGAAGCGTTCGACCGAGAGTTCCTGGTCGCTGATGGATGCCACAGGGGCGCGCAGCACCTGCAGCAGATGGGCCGTGTGAGCGGACGTGGGCAGGTTTCCATACGACAACCCGAGCGAGATCTCGACCTCCTCGACATCGTCTAACTCGTCCCGAGCCAGGGCAACCAACATCGTGGTGACCCCCGGAGCAAGGCCGCAGCCCGGCACCGCCGTGGAACCGGTCGTGCGTGCACGTCCGTCGAGCTCAGTCGCCGCTCCGAAGCCGGTGAAGTCGTTGCAAAGCGAGACATAGGAAACGCCCGCGTCTATTGCAGCCGTTAGGACCGGGAGCTCAATCAAATGTGTGGGTCCGGCGCAGTTCACGACGACGTCGACGCGACGGCAGGCGTCGGCCAGTTGCTCGCCACCCTCTGCTTCCACCAGCGCGGGCCTGACCTTGTCTCCGAGCCTCGAGGTGAAGCGGCGCAGCGGCTCGTAATCTCGTCCTCCGACGATGAGGTCCGTCACCTCGTCTTTGCGCGCCAGCTCTGCCGACGTGCGCCGTCCGACTGCTCCGGTGCCGCCGAGGACGAGAGCCCGCATCAGTCCGAAGTGCTTTTCGGGGTGCTCGAGGCCTCCCGGTGACCAGATAGTTCGGCCTCCGAGATCTCGCGCCAGCGCCCCTGAGGAGGTGGGGTCTTGGAGTGGGCCACCTGACGCCCCCACCAGACCCCGATCGCGCCAAACAGCACGGCGCTCAACAAACGTACCGTCTTGGCTAGCATGTGAATCCACTATAGGGGGGTAGTAGGCCCGAAGATGTCGCAAGTAGACCTGGAACTCCAACCGTCGCACTTTAGGGTGGCCTGATGTCGAACATCGCAATCTCGCTCAGGAATGTCTCGAAGCAGTTCAGCCAGAACGGGGGGCCTGCCGCCGTAGACGACCTCTCGCTCGACATGAACAGAGGCGAGACGGTAGTGCTCGTGGGACCGTCCGGGTGTGGCAAGACGACGACCATGAAGATGATCAACCGGCTCATCGAACCCAGCGCCGGCTCGATCGAGGTTGACGGGACCGATGTGCTGAAACAGGATCCGGTCGAGCTGCGCCGCAATATCGGTTACGTGATTCAGAGCATCGGGCTGCTCCCTCATCGCACCATTCGCGAGAACATCGCCACCGTGCCCAAGCTCGTGGGGTGGACCCAGGAGCGCACCGGCGAGCGCATCGACGAGCTGGTGGAGATATTCGAGCTCGATCGAGAGCTGTTGACCCGCTACCCATCGGAGTTGTCCGGGGGTCAGCGACAACGCGTCGGTGTGGCTCGTGCGCTGGCCGTTGATCCGCCTGTCATGTTGATGGATGAGCCCTTCGGGGCCGTCGACCCCATCGTGCGCGAGCGTCTGCAGGACGAGTTCCTGCAGATTCAGGACGAGCTCAAGAAGACCATCGTGTTCGTGACGCACGACATCGACGAGGCGATCAAAATGGCCGACCGCATCGCGATCCTGAACCAGGGTGGTCGCATCGAACAGTACGCGACGCCGGACGAGATCCTTCGAGAGCCGGCCAACAACTTCGTGAAGCAGTTCGTCGGGGTTGAACGAGGACTGAAGCGTCTGGCGCTGACCAAGGTCTCGGAGATCGAGATCGAGGAGGGTCCCGTCGTCACCTCCGAAGCCTCAGCCGAAGATGCGCTCGCGGAGATGGAACGGCTCGACTTCCATTGGGCGAGCGTCGTCGACGCCGGCGAGCTAAAAGGCTGGGTGGAGGCCGCGGCGGTCAAGCGAGTGAAGCGAGTCTCCGAGGTCGAACCGCGGCCGTTCAGCGCATACGTTACCGGCGAGAGCACGCTGCGCGAAGCCCTCGACTCGATCGTGACCTCGCGTACGCATGTGGCGGTGGTGGCCGTCGAAGCCCAGCGCTACAAGGGCATACTCACCCTGCAGCGCATCTCTCGAGAGATCTTGTCGTGATCGTCGCCCAGGCGGAGGGATCCGCTCTCGTGCAGTGGGGCTGGATAACGGATCGAACCGACGTGGTGCTCGCCAAGCTGCTAGAACACGTGCAGCTCACCGTGATCGCCGTCGTCGTCGGTTTGATCATCTCGTTTCCCCTGGCGCTGTGGGCCTACCGGCACAAGAAGGTCTACCCACCGATCACCGTCTCGACGGGTTTGCTCTACTCGATCCCGAGCCTCGCGCTGTTCGCGATCCTGCTTCCCTATACCGGCTTGAGTGTGCTGACTGCCGAGATCGGACTGGTTAGTTACACGCTGCTGATACTGATCCGCAACATCGTCGCGGGACTGGACGCGGTTCCCAGCGATACCAAGGAAGCGGCTCTCGGGATGGGCTTCACGAGGCGACAGATGCTCTGGCGGGTGGAGCTTCCGCTCGCGCTGCCCGTGATTCTGGCCGGAGTCCGAGTGGCCACGGTCACGACCATCGGATTGGTCACGGTGGCGGCATTCATTGGAAAAGGAGGCCTCGGGTACTTCATCTTGCTCGGATTCGACCGGCTGTTTCCGACCGCGCTGTTGCTGGGATCGGTGCTGTCCATGGCTTTCGCCGTGGGGATGGACGCACTGCTCGTGTGGACTGAGCGACGCGTGACACCGTGGGCTCGCTCTCGAGAGGTGGTGACCACCTGATGGAGACGATCAACGAGATGTTCGCGTTCCTGACCGATTCCGCGCACTACGAAGGAACCATGGGCATTCCGGTCCGCTTCTACGAGCACTTCTTGATGTCGTTCCAATCGCTGGCGCTCGGAGCCCTCATAGCGATGCCCGTCGGCCTTTACATCGGACACCAGCGCCGTTTCGAGTTTCTCGCGATCTCGGTGGGTAACATCGGGCGCGCGCTGCCCTCGTTTGGGATCGTCGCGCTCGTCTACGTCTTCGCCTACAACCTGCCCGGCACGATCGGATTCTGGCCGACGTTCATCGCCCTGACGCTGCTGGCGATCCCTCCGATCATGCTCAACACTTTCGTCGGCATCAAAGAAGTCGACCGGGACACGATCGAGGCCGCGCGCGGCATGGGAATGACCGAGAAGGAGATCCTCCAGCGCATCGAGATTCCACTGGCCGCGCCTCTGATCCTGGGAGGCGTCCGCACCGCTGCCGTGCAGGTCGTCGCCACCGCCACTCTGGGAGCGTTTACGGGATGGGGTGGGCTCGGAGCGTTCATCCGGGATGGCTTCGCGGTTCGTGACTTCGGCGAAGTGGGGGCCGGGGCGCTGCTTGTAGCCCTCTTCGCCATAGCGACCGAACTGATGTTCGCGGGCGTCCAGCGCCTGGCCTCCCCCCGTCTGTCGTCGCGCCAGCGAACGCGACCGCTCGAGAGGACCGGGACGGCCGACGCGGGCACCCCCGCCACCGCCTGATCCGGGCACCCAAGACTACAGCGCTAGTAAGCGTCCTTGGGGGGTACATTTGCTGTTCCTGTAGGCGGGGTCGGCAGAGGCCTCGCCGGAAAAGTAGGGAGGAACCCATGCGGAGTTTCCGCAGCAAGGCCCATGGGGCGATCCTCATCGTGCTGGCATTGGTGCTGGCCGCGTGTGGATCGGGTGTGGGTGGCAACGGCAACGGCGACACCGGCGATAACGGTGACGGGGGCGGAGAGCCCATCGCCAGCCAGATGGTCCTGGGGGGGCCTCCGGAGTGTCCCGAGCGCCCCTTCTGCCTTCCGGGGCTCGAGGAGACTTACGGGCTCGAGTTCGAAAGCTTCCAGCCGCTCGACGTCGGGGGACCGCAGACCGTCAACGCGCTGAAGAACGACCGTATCCAGGTGGGGCTGCTGTTCTCTACGTCGAGCGCGATCGTGGCCAACGACTTCGTGGTGCTCGAGGATGACCAGGGACTTCAGCAGGCGGAGAACATCACTCCGATCGTGCGTGACGAGGTTCTCGACGACGCACTCGAGGCTTCGCTCAATGCGGTAAGCGCCGCGCTCACGACTGAGAACATCACCGAGCTCAACGGGCGCGTCGAGATCGACGGTGAGGATCCCGGCGACGTTGCGACGGACTTCATCGAGTCCGAAGGCATCTCTGCCGAGGGCTCGGGATCCGGCGAGGTGACGGTCGGAGCGGTGTCGTTCGCCGAGAACCAGATCGTCGCCGAGATGTACGCGCAGGTGCTCGAGGATGCGGGCTTCTCCGTGAGCCGTCAGATCGATCTGCGTTCGCGCGAGATCCTCTATCCCGCGATCGAGTCCGGCGAGATCGACATCGCTCCCGAGTACGTCGGCACCCTGAACTTGTTCCTCGATCCCGATGCCGAGGGTGGTAGCGATCCCGAGGCGATTCGCTCGGAGCTCGAGCCATTGCTACACGAAGACGGCATCGCGATCCTCGAGATCTCCGAGGCCAACGACACCAACGCGTTCGCGGTGACCAGCGAGACCGCCGACGAGTTCGGCCTCTCGTCGCTGAGCGACCTGGCCGAGCCGGCGGAGTAGTTGACCCGCTGAAAGACATGGAGGGGCCCGCCGTCGTGTGGGCCTCTCCATGTCGGGTCAATCGATGTGTCGCTCGCCGGCCTCTATCGGCAACTCGATCCGGTTGGCCGGCGTCGCGAGGGGACACACCCAGCGGGGATCGTAGGAGCACGAGGGGTTGTAGGCGAAGTTGAAGTCGAGCACCAGCTTGTCGTAGAGGGTCCCCAGGTCGGAACCCTTGGCGGTGTCGAGCAGGTAGCGCCCTGCTCCGTAGGTCGTGTCTCCGCTCGTCGCATCTTTGAACGGCAGGAACAGACCGCCGCCGTAGCTCTCGAGCCAGTAGAGCTCCAGTTCCACGATCTGACCCTGCAACTGGAAGGTAACGATGCCGGAGCGCGTGAAGCTCATCGGTTCGGTACCGCTCGTCCCGATCTCGTAGTGCTCGGCGGCTGCGTCGGAGTAGTCGGCCAGCACCCGAAAGGCTGGGTCGTAGTCGTAGTAGTCGAGTCCCGTAAAGTCGCCACGGGCTGCCCCGGGGAGCGGGCTCTGGGGATGCGTGGCGAACAGCTCGTGGCGCGCCTCGCGCCAGCGTCTCCATGCCCATTCGGGCTCGGGACCCTCGCGTATGTAGCTGTAGAGATCGAAGATCCGGCGCTTCCAGTCGAGAAGCGTCATGACCTCGTCAATCGATTGCGAGGGCGCGTCCTGGCTCACGCAGAGGATTCTGCCCCCGCCGGAGCAATCTCACTCTCGGCAATGCGCCGACCAAACACCCGTCACTCTCGGACCAGTAGGGGCGCGTGGACCGACACCTGAGGGTCCGAGAGCGAGGTCGCGCAGCCTTGACCTAAGGCTAGAGAGCCGAGGCGGCGACCAGGGCCGCTCCTGAGCACCTGATCCGTTCCGCTGCGGCGAGGTGCTTCGCGATCCTCTTCGCGCCCCGCGGTACACCGGTGATCGTCTCCGAAGTCATCGAACCAGCGGAACAAGACAGTAAGAAGACCTCGGAGGGGACGGGTAGCGACCGACCGGTCCTCGGCCGCTGTCTGTGAAAGGGCCGGAGTCCGGAACCTGAGCGTAATTGTGGCGGGCGTTCGTTTTCGGTACGGTGCCGCAATCGCGACGGTGCTCCTGTTTCATCATGCCCAAGGACACACGGCCGGATTCCTAGCCTTCGCCGATGAATGGCGGGCGGCCGGTCATACTGTCCATGCACCCGATCTCTACGAGGGAAAGACGTTCCAGGACCTCAACGAGGGTGTCGCGTATGCCGAGCAAGTTGGGTTTGGAGAGATCATTCGCCGCGGCTCGGCGGCGACCGTGGAGTTGCCTGCCGACATCGTCTATGCAGGCTTCTCCCTGGGTGTTCTGCCCGCTCAGGCGCTGGCGCAGACACGAACGGGTGCCAAAAGGGGCGATCCTTCTTCACGGATGCGTGCCGACATCTGAGTTCGAGAGCCCCTGGCCAACGGGTGTACCGCTCCAGATCCACATAATGGATGCGGACGAATGGACCGAGGATGACCGAGATGTGGCTGAGAGCGTGGTCCGGGAGACAGACGAAGCAGAGCTCTTCCTGTACCCAGGCTCAAGCCACCTGTTCGCGGATTCGAGCCTCGACGACTACGACGAGAGCGCGGCCAAGCTGCTGATGGAGCGTGTGCTGGCTTTCCTACGCCGTTTGGGTTAATCGGAGTTGACTTTGAGTCCGAAGGCCTCGAGAGCGCCTCGCGCTGGAGTTCGCCTGGATGAAAGCCGCCCTGACCTGACCAGCGGAATCGTCACGTGGGCCCAATTGGATGCTATTCGAACCTCTCGCACCTGGCTCATCTCCTGAGGGGCAGGTTGGCTGTTCTCCCTTAGCTGGCGAGAAGCCGCCGCAGCCTCTTTTCGTCAAGTGGGTCGACCCTGCGAAGTCCCCGCACGTCCTCGAAGCCGGCGTCCGCCGAGAGGATTGCAGGGATTCCGGTGACCAGGCACGTCGCGGCATGCACACGATCGTTGGCTCCGAGTTGAGGAGGTACTTCCAAGCTGAGGGCTTTTCCGAAAATGTCATCCGTCACAGGGAGAACGGGAGTGAACAGAACCCGGACATCGGCAGTCAATCCGGTGAGCTCACCAAGTGAACCCCGAAGTTCCAAGTGCCAAATTTCTTCGAGGACGGCGACCGAGGTCCGACCGTCGGCGTGGCCGCGCGAGACGGCTTCGAGGACGCGGGCGCATGGGTCTCGATAACGAGAGCGCGTCATCGCGTAGATGACGATGTTCGTGTCGACGAAGAACAACTACCCGAATCGCTCTTCGACGAGCTCGTCGAGTTGGTCGGGGGCCAGGAAGCGACCCCGACGGGCGACGATGGATCGATACGCCCGTCCCCGATCTCCTTCGGGCACCACCCCGAAATGTTCGCTGATTGCCTCTCGGATGAGTGCAGTAACAGAGGTACCGCGGCGCTCGGCCTCTTGCTGGAGATGGCGGCGCTGCTGTGGGGTTAGCAGTATTTGGAGTCGCTCGCTGTACATACACACATCATACACACATAGGCCGAGCGGCTCGTGGGCTCGCCCGAGGGTCCACATGGCAAGGAGCTTTTTGGACGCTCGCTCGTCGTTCGAATAAGCGTGCAATGGTGGGTCGCGCGGTGGGCCCAAGTGGATGCTATTCAAACCGGCCGAGCGACATCCGGGGGTTAGTAGCCGATCTCAAGTGCGATCGCTGCTGACGGTCCCAGAGTGCCTTCGCCCATGAGCAGCAGCACGACCCGCGCTCGAGGCCACAGCGAGCAAACACTTCGCCTACGCGATTCGCATTGTGGAAAGCCGGTGAGTGGTGATGCCTGCAAATACGAACCGCGCGAGCGACACGCTCACCGTGCTGGGATCATGTCACGCGCTACCTCAGGTCCCCCGGCAGGGCGCGGCTACTCCAGGTGTTTGTCGAGAAAGGCGACGGCCCGGCCCCATGAGTCCCACAGCATGGAAGCGTTCGCTCGATGCTGCCGCCGTGGATGTACGGGTTCTCCGTGGCGATCACCGATGTCGAGAACGGCAGCCCGAACAGGTGACCCGCGCCTTCGTAACGATGATGTTCGACGACGCGGGCATGGCCGTGCTCAATCGTAGCGCCGTCGGCAGCGTTGGTCCCGCCGAGCCGGAAGGCGAGGTCGCCAACCACTTTGGTTTGGTGGATGGAGTCGATCGTGACCGGGCTCCAGCCGCTTCCAATCGCCGTCGACCGTAAGGCCCGCGACGAGTCTAGATTCGAATTCGGCATAGGGACGTAAGTGCATAATCTGTTCGCAACGTGACCGACTATGACGCTTCCGTCCGGCCTACAGCGGCTGCGCCCGCCCGGCATCGTGTAGGAGCGCCAGAACCGCCGCCACCCGCCGGTGGGTCTGCCGCTCGTCGCGCAGCCCCAGCTTGGCGAAGATCGACGTCGCGTACTTCTCGATCGAGAACTCCGACAGCGACAGCTGCTCGGCGATGGCGGCGTTCGTATGGCCCTGGGCCATCTGCTCGAGCACGTCTCGCTCGCGGTCGGTGAGGCGGTGTAGCTGCGACTGCTCTCGCTGCGCGGTGCCGCTGACCAACGCGGCAACGACGTCAGGATCTACCACCGACCCGCCCCGAGCGACCTCCCGCACCGCGTGCACGAGCTGCTCCGGATGGCCTACGCGCTCCTTGAGCAGGTAGGCCCGCGCCGCCGTGCCGTCGCGCAGCAGCTCCAGCGCGTAGGTGGCGTCGGCGTACTGTGACAGCACCACCACGCCGACGTCGGGATGCGCCGAGCGGATGCGATGCGCGGCGTTGATCCCTTCCGTGTGATGATTCGGCGGCATCCGGATGTCGGTTACCACCACGTCGGGGAGCAGCCGCGCGACAGCGTCCTCGAGCTCGGCAGCGGTGCCCACGGCTGCGACGACCTCGACCTCGCCGCTGTCTTCCAGCGCTCGCCGCGTCCCCTCTCGCACCAGGTAGTGGTCCTCGGCGATCGCGACGCGCAACCGCCGCGGGGACGGCGAATCCTCGGCCGCGTTCGCAGGCCCGTGCTGTTCAGGCACCCGACACCCGCAGCTGCGCGGTCACGGTTGTGCCTTGGCCGGGAGTGCTGACCACGTCTAGCCGCCCCCCCAGGGCCGCCAAGCGTTCGGCGAGGTTCGCCAGCCCCTCCCCCACGGCCGTCGCCAGGTCGAAGCCTTCGCCGTCGTCGTGTACCGCGATGCGCAGTGCGTCGTCCGACCGTGCCAGCCGCACCTCCGCGCGCGTCGCGGCGGCGTGCTTGATCACGTTCGCCAGGGCCTCGGCGACCGTGAAGTAGCTGGCGCCCTCGACCTCCTCGGCGAAGCGCTCCCCCCGCAGAGACGGATCCGCCCGCACGGCGACCGGCACGCTGCTGCGGGCGGCCAACGCCTCGACCGCTTCGAGCAGCCCGCGATCGCCGAGCACGCTGGGATGAATGCCGTGGGCCAGCTCGCGCAGCTCGGTGTTGACCCGCTGCAGCCCGTCCTGCAGCTCGGCGACCGCCACCTCGCCGGCCACCGGATCGCGCCGGATCACGGTACGTGCGTGACTCGCGTTGGCGATCAGCGCCACGAGGGTCCTGCTGTACGCCGTCGTGGATGTTGCGTTCGATGCGCCGCCCGTTCGGCGTCCTGCGCGCGGATCAGTCGGATGCGCGAACGCTCAAGCTCCGCGGTGAGCCGGACGTTGCGCACCGCCAAGGCCGCCTGTCGCCAAGGTCGTGACCACCGCCTCGTCGTCCGCGGTCAGCGGGCCGGCGATCTTCGGGCCGCACTCCACGACACCCAGGCGCTCGTCGCCGAGCACGATCGGCACCTGCAGCACCGCCTTGTCGCCCACCGCCGGTGACAACGGCTGGAGCCGCACCCGCGCCCAGCGCAGCCCCAGGCCCTCCTCGAGGGTGGCGGCCATCCGCGGCAGCAGCCGCTCCAGTTCGACGGTCTCCTCCAGTGCGGCGCCGAGCCGCGTGATCAGTCGGGTCGGGTCGGTCCGCGCCCCGAACACCCAGCGGTCGGCCAGGCCCTCGAGCCACCGTCGTGCCGGCTGGAACACGAGCGTCGCGATGACCGTCAGCGTGATCGCCATCCCGACGGAGAACCGCTGCCCCGCCGCCACCCCCAAGCTTGCCGCGGCGCCAACGTACGCGGCTGCGATCACCAGCCACAACAGCCCGTACACCAGCGACTTGCGCAGCACGAGGTCGACGTCGAGCACGCTCGGCCGCAGCAGCGCGACGGCGATCGTCAGCGGCACCAGGAGCATCGCGCCGATGTAGAGCAGTTCGAGGACCGCTCCCGGCGCGTGGACGACGACGTCCAGCAGGATCGCGAAGAGGGTGACCAGCGCGGGGACGAGCAGCCACCGGATCCGCTGCCGGGTCTGCGCGTCGGCACGCCGGTACCGCAACCCCAGGATCACGACACCGGCGCCGAACGCCGCCTGGCTCATGGTTACCACCACGGCGGCCGCCTCACCCAGGCCAGTCAGACCCCGCACGGCGTACGGGTTCGCCACGGCTGCGACGGCGTAGTACGAGGGAAACTGGATAGAGGGCAGCGCCAGCAGCACGAGGGGCGGGAAGAGGAAGAGGGCCCACACCCCTCTCAGGAGGGCTCGTTCGTAGCCGGTCTGCGGGCGTCCGTCGGGGAACAGCCCGAACAGGTGCGCCATGGAGCCGCCGGTGAACACGAGGTTGAGGTGGTACGCGAGCGCGAGCCACGCGAGCACTGAGGCGTTGGCGTCGCGTGCCAGCGTCACCGCGAGGAGGGTGTCGGCGCCCTGCCCCATCCCCACCGACCCGGCACCCAGCGCGAACCACCAGGCCGCACGGTTGTCAGGAAGCTTGTGCCCAGTGTACGTCGCCGCCGCGATGAAGACCGCCATCGCCACCAGCCACGGCAGCTCGCCGACCGGATCGCGGTAGCGCCACAGAAGGAGCGTCGACATCACCACGCAGACGGCGCCCGTGGCCAGGACGACATCTGCGA
Source organism: Actinomycetota bacterium (assembly GCA_050694055.1). Taxonomy (GTDB): domain Bacteria; phylum Actinomycetota; class CADDZG01; order CADDZG01; family WHSQ01; genus WHSV01. Next base: position 3,545 of record JBOGWX010000146.1, on the reverse strand, counting down.
AGCGTCGTCGGATGTCCATATCGCTCTCATCATGCACCGGCCGCGCCCGCGTGAACAGGGTGTCTGCCCCCAGCCCGGTCGGAGGGTACCCGGAACGCCGGCACCCGGAAAGCCGCGGCAACAACGGCGGCCAGCGGGATGGGCGGCGCACGACCGCATCCGTATGGTCGGCGCATGACCACCACACCCGCGCTGCACGCGCAGCACATCTCCAAGCGGTACGGCCGGCGGCCCGTCCTCGACGGGGTCGACTTCCACGTCGGCCGGGGCGAAGTAGTCGCGATCGTTGGCGAGAACGGCGTCGGCAAGACCACCCTGCTGCGGGTGTGCGCCGGGCTGCTACGCACCGACGGCGGCACCGTGGCCCTGACGGTTCCGGTGGGGTACTGCCCCCAGGAGCCGGGCGTCATCGACCTGCTCAACGCCGAGCAGCACGTCGTCCTATTCGGCGCCGCTGCGGGGCTGTCCCGGCGTGAAGCGCGCGCGACCGGGATGGCCCTGCTGGAGTCCTTCGGTTTTCCCGGTGGCGAGAAGGCGATCGCCAAGGACCTCTCCGGCGGCACGCGCCAGAAGCTCAATCTCGCGCTGGCCCTGCTCGGGGACCCAGGGATCCTGCTGCTGGACGAGCCCTACCAGGGCTTCGACATGGGGTCCTACATCGACTTTTGGACGCATGTCGACACCTGGCGCGACGAAGGCCGCGCGGTCGTGATCGTGACGCACCTCCTCACCGAGACGCATCGCGTCGACTGCCTCGTCGAGGTCCGCGACCTCGGCGTGCACGAGTTCGCAGGCGCCACCGCATGAGCGCGCTCGCCCGGACCGTCGTCGTCGCCGAGATGCAGCTACGGGAGTTGCTGCGCCGCCGCGCCGTCATGGTGCTGCTCATCCTGCTGCCGGCCGCCTTCTACTACTCGGTCCCCGCAAGTGAGGCGTGGGGCATGCTCAGCGGCTCGATCGGGGTGTCCTGGGCCGTCGCTGCTGCAGGCCTGTTCGCCGTGCTCGGATGGCGGCGCGCGGACCCCCGGCTCGCGCTGGCCGGCGCACCGGCCTGGCAAGGCCTCGTCGGCCGGCTGCTGCTCCTCCACGTCCTCGGCCTCGCACTCGTCGCGCTGTTCGCGCCCTTGATCCTGTCGCGGTCCAGCGAGCACATCGACGACGCCGGCCTGATGCTCCTCGCGCTGCTCCTCATGGCGGTCGTGTCGGTCGCGCTGGGTCTGGTCATCGGGGCCCTCGTCCCCCGCGAGCTGGAGGGGACGCTCATCCTCATCGGCGTCGTCGGCATCGCGATGAGCGTGCCGCCCGAGACAGCGGTAGCCCGGTCGCTGCCGCTGTGGGGACCGATCGAGATCATCTCGATCGCGTCCGGGTACAGCGACGGCACCGTCGCCGGCGCTGTCGCACACGCCCTCGGTTCCGTCCTGATCCTTCTCGCCGTCGCGTCATGGGCCTGGCACCGACGTATCCGCATACATCGTCCTCACTCGCTGCCGCTGTGACGCGGCCCTTCACCGCACCAGAAAGGCGTGCCATGGGTACCATCACGATGTCGGAGGCCGGAAGACCCGCCGCCGGAGACCGCTTCGTCGCTCTCGCACTGTTCGTACTCGCGGCGATGTTCGTCGCCCTGCAGGTGATCGCCGGCGAGGTGACGCCGTTTTGGGGCCTGCCAGCCGCGATCTACCTCGCTCTGGGACTCGCCATCCTGTGGCGCGCGTTGCGCTGGCTGCTCATCGTCGCCGTCGTTGTCCCGTCGCTGCAAGTCGCGACGGGGGCGCCGTTCATGATCCAGGGGTTCACCCACCCGGAGACACCGGCGAGCTTCCTGCCAGAGTTGTTCATCGTCGTCGCGTCCGTTGTGGTCGTCGTCGGTGCAGTCATGGCCCTGCGCGGGGCCGAGCGGCGGAGCCGCCGGCCGATCGCCGCGCTCGCGGGTCTGATCGTGGCGGCTGCCGTTGTCATATCCGTGGTGGCTACCTCGGGCGTCAGCAGCGCGGTTAAGCAGGCGGGTGACGTGCCGGTCACCGCCACGAACGTGAACTACCCCGAGCGCATCGAGGTGCAGCAGGGCGGCGCGCTGTGGGCGCAGAACCAGGATCCGTTCCGCCACACCTTCGTGGTCGAAGGCACCAACGTGCGAGCCGAGCTGCCCGGGTCGGCAGCCGTCCGCGTCGACGTCGATCTCGCGCCTGGGACGTACAAGTTCCTCTGCGACGTGCCCGGTCACGAAGAGACGATGCAAGGTGTGCTTGTCGTCAACTAGCAGCGGACCCTCGTGCGTGCCCGTCGAGCACCTTCCGTTCGGTCCATTCGGCCGGGGATCGGTTGACCGAGTGTGCGATCCGCGTGCGCCGCAGCTACACGCACTGGTCCAAGCGGCTCGACGCCGGCTAACCTTCCGACGCCTGACGCGCCGATACCGCCAAGCGGCGCATCGATCGTTACCACTCAACGACCCCCCGCGGTCCCCGCCAAGGTCACGACAGCAACCACAACGCCCGCTGGAAGCACGCGCAGCGATCGGACGGGAACCGTTACTACTCAAACCTCGTCGACGAGCTACGAAGCTTCACTTGAGAGTGGGTCATAGCTCGGTAGGGCCGATGATCTCGGCCACGCGGACAGCCCGGCGCTTGAGCCGGCCGTCCTTGGTCAGCAAGGGACTGTTGAGCAGACGAGCGAGAGCGATGTACTCGGCTTCGTAGGTCTTGGCCCAGCCAAGTTGGGCGGCGAGATTCCACGCTTCTAGATACAGCCGCCGCGGGGACCTTCGCTCGATCGGAGAGGAAATGAAGCGATTCAGAGCGATAAACGCCTCGGCGCCGGTAACCGATCCTCGAAAAGCCGCCTGCCGGAGCGCGGCGGTGGTCTCGGACCAGAGCAATGGTGGCCCGACAGGGGTCCATGGGCGCGATCCTGTCGAACACGACGGTGTCGAAAGCTGCGTCGAACGCCACGGTCGCATCGACGACGAGCATCGCGTTTAGTGCTCGCGGCGTTGCTGCCGGATGATCGCGACGGCGTCGGGGTGGGGCGTGTCCGAAAACGTGCGGCGGGGCCACCACTTGGGAACCGGGAGACGGTCCTCTCCGATGACGCCATAGAGGTCGGCTTCTTCCATGTTGTGCTGGGTCCCCACCGTGCGCGCGGCGCCTCCCCTCGCGGATCCAGCGTCGGATCGTTGCAGGGTTCTTGCCAGAAAGCCTGGCTGCTTCTGGAACCCGTTAGCACGCGTTGTAGTAAACAACAGTGGGGTTGTGGGCCTAAGTGGATGCTATTCAAACTTCTGGCAGCTGACCGACTTTCTCTAGGAAGCGGACCACGCCGGCCCAGGGAGTAGACGACCCAGACCCACTCTGTAAGCAACAACGCAAGCGCGAGGCACCCGAGATTTCATGGGAGCCCGACGGTTTCAGTCTCCACCGCACCCGATTTCCTTGGACACCGCACAAGCGGACATGATGATGGTCCGCGGAGGAGGTGATCCCATGGGAACTGGGAGGTCAGCGGTGGCTGAGAAGGGACCCAAGGAGGCGCGTTGGACC
>JBOGWX010000145.1:0-5634 GCA_050694055.1 Actinomycetota bacterium | reverse complement strand
TGACCAGAATGTCACTGTATTATGCGAACCTCTGTAGGTGCGTCGAGGACAGACGCGAGTCGCTTGTTCGCGTCTCGTCTTCTCGTGATGTCGCGATATCATGGCTTCATGGCGAAGCAGACGACCGTGCGCCTTCCCGAAGAGCTCGCGGATGAGGCCGAGGCGGTTGCTCGGGTGAAGGGCACGAGCGTGAACCACCTCATCGTGGAGTCTCTCGCCGCCGAGATCGCTCGAGTCCGTGCCGACAAGGACTTCACGTCCCGTGCCAAGAAGCTGCTCGCGCGCGACAAGGAGCTACTCGACCGTCTGGCCAAGTGACGCGCTATCTCGACCTCGCCGAGTACCTGTGGCTCGCCGAGCAGGTCACCGGCGCGGACGCGACCGTTCTTGGCAAGACGAGCCGCATCGATCTTGCTGACTCGGCGCTGCACGCACCGTCGGCGACCTTCGGCGGGGAAGAGTTCTACCCCGACCTGTTCGACAAGGCAGCGGTGCTCACGTGTCGGCTGTCGTGGAACCACTCGCTGGTAGACGGCAACAAGCGCGCCGCGTGGGCGGCACTCGTGCTCTTCATCGACCTCAACAGCGGGAGGTGGACCCCGGATCCGCCCGATGTCGACGAGGCAGAACAAGCCATGCTCGCCGTCGCTGGGCACGAGGTCGACGAAGCGTGGCTCGCCTCCTGGCTACGAGAACGCGTCCATTTCGTCTGACAACCCGAACGGCACGACCGACCCGCGCCGAGCATCGGAAGCCATCGCGACAGGCGCGGCCGAAGAACGGCGCGCACCTGGACCATGCGGTTGCAGGCACCAAGGCGGTCAAGATGCGGCGGACGTGCATCAGATGACGGCGAGCATCGCCGGCCACGCCCGCCGCTGACGTCGAGGCGTCGGCGCGTCCCAGAACACCCGCATCTCCGACGGGACCGAGGTATCACCGAACGCCGGTTGACAGGTCGGTCGCTGTTCGACCTGACGTGCCGCCCTCAGCGGTTCGCAGCTCCGTGTCACTACCGGAACGTCGAGGGGCATCGCTCTTCGCGGACGTCGCCTGCCGAACTACTGCGATGAGTTCTCGCCTTGCGTGGCGTCTGAATGCCGACGACAGGAGATGAACGCGTTCACCGTGGACCGGCGAAGGGACCTGACATGCGATCGGTGGTAGTGCAGATGGGCGTCACGCTCGACGGATTCGTGCACGGCGCGAAGGGTTACGAGGACTGGGGGCTGCCGCCTGAGGGTGACGAGGTTGTGGCCTGGAAACTCGCCTCGTTACGAGAAGCCGGTACCCACATCATGGGCCGGACGACGTACGAGGCGATGTCCGCGGTCTGGCCCAACGAAGCGGGCGTGTACGCCGACGTGATGAACCAGATCCCGAAGGTGGTGTTCTCGTCGACGCTGACGCGTGCGGACTGGGCGGAGAGCCGGATCGCCAGCGGCGACTTGGCCGACGACGTCAGCCACCTCAAGCAAGAGCCGGGCGGCATCATCCTCGCCCACGGCGGCGCGACCTTCTTGCACGCGCTGATCGGCGCGGGGTTGATCGACGAGTACCGGCTAGTGGTCCATCCCGTGGTGATCGGCCACGGCACGGGACTCTTCGATGCGCTGCGAAGGCCCTTGCGACTCGACCTGGTCGAGGCCCGAACGTTCCCGACTGGAACCGCCATCAATGTCTACCGACCGGTGAAGGAAAACCGATGAGGACGCTGCACTTCGGTCTGCGCGTCGCCGATCAGGACCGCTCACTCGCCTTCTACAGCGCGGTCGGTTACGAGATCGTCGGTCGCGTTCCCGACACTCCGTTAGGCGAGCTGACGATGCTCAAACTCCCCGACGACGAGTTCGTCACCATCGAACTCGTTCACGATCCAAGCCAAGGTGTCAACAACGTCGGCAAGGCCCTCAGCCACTTCGTCATCAATGTCGACTCGATGGACGCCACCATCGCCGAGCTTTCTGCCCGCGGCATCGACGCAGAAACACCCACATCACCGGACGGCTCGACCGACTTTCGTACGATGTGGATCGTCGACCCCGACGGCAACCGGATCGAGTTGGTCCAGTGGCCGGCCGGTCACGCCGACGGCGTCACCGGCGCGGACTGGGGCAACTGAGTCGGCGTTCGCGCGAGTGCTGACACGGCGCCCTACGCCGTCCAGCGTGAGGTCGAGGACCTCGGCGCTCTGATCAGCGAGGTCGGGGGCGCGGCCTCGGTCTACGGGCATTCCTCGGGAGCGGGGCTCGCCTTGCATGCGGCCGCGAGCGGATTGCCGATCACTCGGCTGGTCCTGCACGAACCGCCCTACGGGCCCCACGACGGGGACAGCAAGCGACGGGCACGGGAGCTGGCCGAGAACGTACGGGTTGCCCTCGCCGAGGATCGCCGGGCCGACGCCATCAAGCTGTTCTTCGAGGCCTCGGGCATGCCGCCCGAGATGGTCGAGGGTACGAGCGGCGATCCGGGGATGCAGGCGGTGGCGCCGACCATGCCCTACGACTTCGAGGTCATGGGGGACTTCGGCCGCGGTGGCACGATCCCCGAGGAACTCGTCCGCGGTATCCGCACCCCGACGCTCGTGCTCGCGGGCGGCGCCAGCCCGGACTTCTTCCGCGACACCGCCGCACGGCTCACCGAGCTCCTACCGAACGCGACCTACACCGTCCTCGAGGGCCACGATCACGGCGCGCCGGCCGACGTGGTCGCACCCGTGGTCACAGGCTTCCTGGCCACGTCGGCCGCGACGGCGCGCATCCGCGTGTAACCCAGCGTTGGGATCATCGATCGCGCCGGCTGCGGTTGTGTATGTCTCGACGATGTTGAACTTTCGCTGCCTTGGGCCGAAGGAGGAGGGCCGTGGGATCGCTCCTTGTGGTCGAGTTCGTGACGCTCGACGGTGTGATGCAGGGCCTGGGGTCGCCGGACGAGGACCGCGATGGCGGGTTCGAGCACGGCGGCTGGAGCGCGCCGTACCAAGACGAGACGCAGTTCGCCTCGGCGACCGAGTCGCTCTCGTCGACGTCGGCCTATCTCTTCGGCCGTCGCACCTACGAGAAGATGGTCGAGTTCTGGCCGAACCAACCGGTCGACAACCCGATGGCCGCCCACCTCAACGCGGCACCGAAGTACGTCGCCAGCCGCACCCTGACCGACCTGACGTGGCACAACGCCCAGCTGCTCCGCGGGGACCTGACAACGGCAGTCACCGCGCTGAAGGATGCCCTCGACGGCAACATCGTGGTGCTCGGCAGCGGCGTACTGGTTGAGCAGCTCATCGCGTGTGACCTCGTCGACGGCTACCGCCTGTTCCTGCACCCGCTGCTGCTCGGCACGGGCAAGCGGCTGTTCCGTGCGCTGGACCACCCCTGCCGGCTGCGGCTTCTCCACGCAGAGCCGACGAGCACCGGTGTGCTCATGCTCAGCTACGAGCCGGAGCGATGAGTGCGACAACATCGCGACGGGCAACGGGCAGGAGGTGACTGACCCCTCGTAGGCTCGCCGCGTGCCGAGCGACAGGGCTCGACGCCATCACCTGCGAGGACCCGCCGCCTGGGACGCGTGGCTGTCCGCCAACCATCGGCGTCAGGAGGGCGTGTGGCTGAAGATCCTCACCAAACTCCACGTCGCCGACCGCTCCGGGGCAATCGTGAAAGCGCGCGACGCCGGTCTCGGGCGCACCCCCTGAGCGGCTGTGAGCTGACCGCTCGCCGCTCGTGCCGCGGGGAGAACGCCTTCAGGCGTACCGAACGACGGTTCTGGTGCCGCACTCCTCACGCCCACCCGCGCCATAACCACATCGACAACGGTCGCCCGGCCGCGCCCATAGCCGGCGTTCGGCGCAGGTGAGCTGTCCCCTCGATCCGACCGATGTTGAGGAGCGGCTCCCACAACTGGCTGGCTCACCTTCCCTGATTCCCCGGCCGCGGCTGGTCGTTACTCGATGCCCCCGAGCTGACGTGGGATGGTCCCGTCAGCCCGCTGACCAGGCATAACGGTTCCAGGTCAGTGGCAGGCCTGTTGTGGGTTTCTGGTACCCACACGGGATCATGAAGGAGCCAACCAGGCCAGCCTCCACAAGACTCGGGGCGGTTCACTCGGGAGCTTGAAACCCCGTGTCCACCAAAGCGGGGCAACACCACCACGCGCGCGGCAGAGAGCACGTGTCAGCGACTTACACTGCGTCGATGATCGCCGGTGAGGCGACTGCGACCGTAGCGGCCGAGCCGAGTCAGGTCTTCGAGTTCGTGCTCGACTTGGAGCGCTACCGCGAAGCCGATCGGAAGATCGGCCGGGTCGGGGCCGTGCATCGGCATGGAGACAGCGGTACGGCCGAGTTCTCGGGACGCATCCGGGGCCTCCCCGGTCCCCGCGGTGTCTACCCGTTCACTCTCACGTCATCTCGGCTTCGGTTCGGATCACCGATCGCTGGTCCCGCTCGGCGATTCCTCGACTTCGAAGGCACCTTCGACTGCGAAGAGACGACAGCGGGCACGGTCGTCACGCATCGGGAGGTGTTCAAGTTCAAGCGACCGTGGCGGTGGCTGGCCGAGCCGTTTCTCCGGCGCTGGTTGGAAGGAGATACGGCTAGCGAGATGATCCGGTTCAGAGAGCTGATCGAGCGAGGTCCGACGGTTCGGTCGAAGGACGGGCAGTAACCGCCCTTTCATCGAATCACATCCGGGATGCAATGATCGGCACCGCGGCGCAACCAATTCCCGGCGAGTGTCATCGACCTGCGGCCCCCCACGCGAGGCGTGCCCGAGCCGTAGGGAGGCGTGCTGATTCTCTCGGCGCGCCCATGGTTCATGGGCATGCGATGGAGCACAGCCTATGGAGGAGAGATGCCTACCGCGGCGGGAATGGGAGCATCGTACGGATCGGAACCACTGATGGAGGGCGAGCATGTTCGACCCTGCGAGGGGCTACCCGCGAGTCGTGCCGTACTTGCGCTATGTGGACCCAGCCTCCGCTGTGCGTTGGCTCGTAGAAGTGCTCCGCGCCACTGAGGCGTTGCGGATGACGTTGCCAGACGGTCGCATCGGTCACGCAGAGCTTGCGATCGGCAACGCCGTTGTCTCTGTTGGTCTCGCCCTGGAACCGGCACGTGACGTCGGAGCCCCGATGACGCGCACGACGCTGCGGACCATGACGCTTGTTTTCGTTGACGATGTCGACGAGGCCGTAGCGAAGGCCACTCAGTACGGCGGGTCGATCATTGATCCGCCGACCGACCAGCCATGGGGGCTCCGTCAGGCAATCGTCTCCGATCCCGGGGGCTACCTCTGGGAGCCCAGCAGGCATCTGCGCGACGTGCCACCGGAAAGCTGGGGAGCGAGACAGCTCGGCACCCTCCCTGGCGCAGGCCACGGCTGAGAGTTCCCCAGACGTGCCCTGATCGCCGAATCGAGGGCCACGTACCGACCGACGCGCCAGCACGCGCGACCACGACTGTTGGAGTTGCCCGGGTCAACTCCATGTCGAGCCCGCACCAGATCCGGCGCTAGGCGTCAAGTGGGTGACGCTGCCGTCAGGTCGGGCTCGAACTTGCGCTCAGCCGGCACGGTCGAAGGGTCTCGGTCCTGTTGTGGGTTTTTGGGACACACACGGGATCATGAAGGAGCCAACCAG
>JBOGWX010000144.1:0-9811 GCA_050694055.1 Actinomycetota bacterium | reverse complement strand
GTGTTCATCGGCGCCCTGGGCGTAATGCTGGTGGCCACCGGCGAGTGGAACGTCGACAGCTCGACCCGGCCGTGGCCGTCCGGGGTCCGCACGACGGCGATGTCCGCTCGGACGCCGTCCAGCCCGAGGAGCTGGTCCACCCATTCACCCTCGACTGCTGCCTCGCCCTCCAGTTCCAGGCCCAGTTCGACGAAGAACGCGATAGTAGCCGCGAGATCCTCGACCACAACGCCGGCGTGATCCATCCGGTAGATCGTCATGCCACGCAGTGTAGGGGACCGAGGATTCTTGCCGTTGACGAACACCGCGCCGGCCCCTGCTCTTTTGGTGGTGGCCCCAACGGGATTTGAACCCGTGCTACCGCCTTGAAAGGTAGGTCGCGATACTCGAGCGACCTGCGCAAACGTGGTGGTCTGCTTCCGAGCAGGGATTTCGTCTCTCAACAACTATCGTTGTTTCTCTACATTTTCCGTTGCCGCGCGCCCCATACGCGCCCCAAAGAGAGAGTCAGCTCAGCAGTCGATTTTTCTGCAAGGCGACCCCGGTCAACCATTGTCCCAAGGTCATCAGGTCACGTTTGCGTCGGTCCTACGGAGCCGAACTCTGAACCTATGGATTAAGAGTATGAACCGCAGCCCATCAGCGACCTGCGGTTCTCCTTGCAGACCGTTTGTGACCTGCGCTTTGCCGTTCCGACTGGTTCCGACTATTCACGATCGTTTCTGGTTGCCTCGCGGGTTTTGTTGGGTACCAGGTGACCAAATCCGAGTGCACGATGATCCTGAAACCGCCATGTGAGCTCTGACTTGCGAATCTGAAGCCATTGGTCTTTCTCCGCCAGCTGCAGGGCCTCGTAACGGATTTCAGTGTCGCCCCGATCCGGAAGTCGCGTGGTGGGCAAGATCGTTGGTCAGCTGGTCCCAGCTGGGCTGGCGCTAGACGCGTGGTTGACGTCGCCCCGGAAATGGTGCCGATGTTCGCCTGGGGTGGTGTTGAGCCTTCTGCGAAAGGTGCGGTTCATGGTCTCAGGCGTTCCGAAGCCACAGGACTTGGCGACTTGTTCGATCGTTCTGTTGGTGGTTTCTAGGAGCCGGCAGGCGGACTCGAGCCGGACGGCTTCGACGTGGTCAGCGGCAGTGGCTCCCACCTCGGCCTTGAAGACGCGGGTGAACTGTCGCTCGGACAGGTTGATCTGTCGGGCGAGGGCTGCCACGGAGAGATCGTCGGTCAGGTGGTCGCGTAGCCAGGACAACAAGTCGCGGACGGGCTCTGTGTTTGCTGCCTGACCCGCCAGAAGCGTGGAGAACTGCGCCTGGCCGCCGGAGCGCTGCAGGTAAACGACCAGCTGCCTTGCGATGGTGGCGGCGGCCTGGTGTCCGTGATCGTCAGCGACCAGTGCGAGCGTGAGGTCGATGCCGGCGGTGACGCCAGCGGAGGTCCAGACGTTGCCGTCGTGGACGTAGATGGCGTCGGGATCGACAGTCACGGCAGCGTAGGTGTCGTCCAGCAGTCCGCACTCTGCCCAGTGGGTGGTTGCACGTCGTCCCTCCAGCAGGCCGGCAGCCGCAAGCACGAAGGCGCCGGAGCAGACTGATGTCACGCGGCGTGCGTCGGTCGCGAGTCGCCGTACCTGCGCGAGCAGCTCTCGGTCTGCGACTGCCGCGTCCATGTCGGCTCCGCCTGCCACCATCAGCGTGTCGACGGGGCCGGTGACTTCGGTGATGGAGGTCGAGGCGAACTCGAGTCCGCAGCTGGCGCGCACTGGTCCGCCATTCGTGGTCACGACCTGGGTGCGGTATCGAACTGCGGGCAGGAAGCGGGAGGCGCTGGAGAAGACCTCTAGCGGCCCGGTGACGTCGAGGATCTGTGTCGAGTCGAACGTCACGATGACTACGCCTTGCTCGACGGGCAGCCCGAGAGTCGGCTCGTGGGAGGCTGGGTTCGTCGCCCCGGTCATCGGGAGTCCACATCTTGAACGTTGGCCGCGGAAGCGGTGGCCGACATCGTCAACAACGTGTCCTTGTGGCTGGGATACTCCGGCCACATGCTGAAGTCATGAAAGTAGCCTACGTTCTGTATCCCGGTTCACCGCCCTCGACGCCTCAGTCGGGATCGACCTGGCGCTGACTCTGCTGGTCCCAGCCACGGGCCGAGCCGCCCTCAGACGGTGCAGCTGGGCCCTCGAGGTACGAACCCACCCCTACGACCCGGATTTCCGGCGCGTGAGCTCCTATGAAAGGTGCAACTGATGTCCCCCACCCAGAGCCTTCTCGACAACACGACCACAGCGCTGGCGGTCGACCAGCCACTTTCACCCGTCAGATCCGAGCAAGAGCGACGTCATCGTCTGGTCGGGGTGGTGGCCGGCATCGGATTTCTCGCCGCCTGGCTCATCATCGGGTCCCTGCTCGGGTTGGGGTTCTTGGGTTTTGTGATGCTCACGGTCCTTCTATTGGCAGCGTTCCAGACACTCGTGCGGCACCGGTCCCTGCGCTCGCTGCTGGCTCGTGACACCATCTCGTTCGCGCGGCGCTGGCCAGGGAAGGTTCTGGTCGCCGCAGTCCTGATCGTCATTCCCGCCGCGATGGTGCTGCTCTCGCTGAGCGGCGGTCGGTACGGCCGGTACGCCGACGACAGCTGGAAGGCGCTGCTCATGCTCATCGTCTTGGCCGGGATCTACCTCGCCACCCGTCGCCTTGTCCTCACCGTCTTCATAGGGGCTGTCACCGTGGCCGTCGTGTCCTTGGTTATGGCCCCGAACTTGGCCAGCACCCGCAACGGCGACCGCACGGTCCTGGCGCACCTCGACCATCAAGCGAGCATGGGGATGCTGGCCGGCCACCACAACGTCGCGGTCGCCGAGGTCGACATGGACGCGACCCAGCCGGTGCGGCTGGCTGGAATCGGTGCCGACGACACGGCCCCGATGGAGATCGGGTCGATGACCAAGGCGATGACCGGCCTGGTCATCGCAGACGCCGTACGCCGCGGCGAGATCCGCATGGACTCCGCCGTCTCCACCTACCTTCCGCAGCTGAAGGGCTCTCCGGCCGGCGCCGCTACGATGCACGAGCTCGTCACCCACACCTCCGGGTACGCCGAGTTCGGCGACGCAACCATGCGCGGCGCCGCGTGGAAGGCGCCGCTGGGACAGAACTTCCTGACTGCCGACAGCGCGCAGATGACCCAGGAGACCCGGGACCAGAGGCTCACCGGTCGCGGCAGCTTCGCGTACTCCACTCTCGGTGCAGCCACTGCTGGCCAAGCCGCCGCTGCCGCTGCCCACATAAGTTACGCGAACCTGATGCGCACCCGTCTGTTCGAACCGCTCGGGATGATCCATACCGCGATCGAAGACGACCACGCACTCGTCGAGGGCGGACAGTCGCAGACCGGTCTGCCGGTTCAGCCTTGGGTCATGAGCGCCTACGCGCCCGGCGCCGCCGCGGTTTCCACCACTGGGGACCTCGCCAAGCTTGCCACCGCTCTCCTCGACGGCACGGCACCCGGCATGGCTGCCATGGAGCCCACCACTGCCACGGACCAGTCGAACACCCGCATCGGTGACTTCTGGCAGACCTCCACCTGGGAGACCGGTCAGACCATCACCTGGCACGGCGGGCAGACCGGCGGCTACGCCGCCTACCTCGGCCTCGACCGCCCCCGAAACAAGGCTGTCACCGTCCTGTCCGATGTCGCCAACGACGCAAGCGACCTCGGCGCCCAGCTCCTTGCCCACCACAAGTAAGCCTCCGCGACAGCCCAGTTGGCCGCTCCTTAACCCATCCTGAGAAGCTTGATCCAACGTGCTGGCACCCCTGAGACTCCAACCCGTGCTACCGCCCTGACGGGTCGGTGTCACTGGAATCTTGCGCCTCTCCTTGTCGATCAACGGCAACGAAAGTGCAGGTAGGCGGATCGTCGAGGCGATGCACTGAGGCGTGGGTGGGCATGCTGAGGGATCCTCGCGCGGCCCAAACGCGGCCCAAGGATCGGCCATTCAGCTCAGATCAAGCGACAGAACCGCCCTTTGACCTCGGTTTTCTCGTAAGTGGCCCCAACGGGATTTGAACCCGTGCTACCGCCTTGAAAGGTCGGCGCGGAGTGTTTCGAGCATCTTCGAGCCCTACTGAATAGTGCCGACCAGCTGGGCGAACGCCTTCGGAAATTTGTGGCCGGCTTTGAACATTTAGGGATCTGGCGCGGCCCAAACGCGGCCCAAAGCCGGAGTCTGAACCACCCTCGGTTACACCTCCCAAGAATTTGAGGGTCACTACCTCCGGCCTGTCATTTACTGGCTACAGGCGGCAGTCGTACTTGGTCTGCGTCCGCCCACGGAAAAACTCAGCATGAAGCGACACCCTAGCCAAGGATGAGTGTAAGGTCCGAGACCTTCAACGTCCGCCATACTGTGCTCGTGGAGACCGTAAAGGTAGAAGGACTAAGACGTGAAGCCCTTGAGTTTGGGGAATGGGCAAATGGCACAGGGGAGCTGCACGGAGCCAAGGAGCTGCGACAGCGCAACTTCGAAACGTGGCTCGTCTGGTTGACAGCCATCACTGCGGGGCTAAGTGGGCTTTCGCTCTTTGGGTCGAGCCAGGTTGCTACAGCCGTCTTGAGTGTCCTCACAGTGCTGCTCGCCGGGACCAACGCCGCGTACAAGCCATCCGAAAACGCGAAGGCTCACGCCGTCGCTCGCATCGCATTCTTTGACCTGGCCGAGAGGTTCTACTTCTTCGGGAACTATCAGATCCCTGCCCATGACGACGTGCCCACAACGGAGTTTGCCCAAATGCGCGACGAGTATTTAGCGCACTTCGTAGCGCTTCGCTATTTTGCATGGCATCAACACCCGTGAATGATTATGCTCTTGACCTACTCGGAGAAGTGTATGAGCGGCACGCGTCGGAGGATCCCACCGCTGCAGCTTCGGCAAATCCTGAACCTACGGATTAAGAGTCCCATCTAGTCCGTTGCCGTGAACTGCGTTTTGGCGTCAAAGGGCGCCTGATCTGCGCTTTCGTTTCTCAGCATTTCTCGTTGGTTCTCGTCATTTTCCGTCGTCGCGTGGGGTTCTTGTGGGGCAGTTGTACGAAATGCTGTACACTGCTTTTCATGGCGAAGATAGTGCCCTTCAGCGAGGCCCGTGCGAATCTCACAGAGCTTCTCGATGCTCTGGAGAGTAAGCAAGAGCACGTGTTGATCACGCGAAATGGCCGTCCCTCGGCGGTCATGCTGTCAGCCGACGAGTACGAGTCGCTCGAGGAGACGCTCGACATCCTCCAGGACAAGGATCTCATGCAGGCTCTCAAGAGAAGCGAGGCCGATGTCGCGGCGGGGCGTCTCGTTGAGCTCAAGGACGTCCGCAAGACCAAACGCCGCTGATGGCTCGGGTCCAGCTGACCCGACAAGCCCAACGCCACTTCGAAGCCCTTCCGCATGATCTTCAGGAGCCGGTGCTCAACGCCCTCACCGATCTTGAGGGCGATCCGGAAGCCGCCGGCAAGCCTCTTCTCGGCAGGCTGAGAGGGCTCTGGTCCGCGCGCGTTGGTCGTTATCGCATCATTTATTCGATCGAGGGCAGTCGTCGTTCACAACTTGTGATCGTCCGGGCCATCAAGCACCGATCAGAGGCGTATCAGCAGAGAGGCAGGCGTTAGCAGGTTCCGTCGCAGGTGCTCTCCTCGCTGCCTAGACAGCGTCAGAATGCCGAAGCTCAGCCCCGCAGTTTCAGTGCGACTAGGCGCTCGATAATGCCGGCTCGCATTCGATCACGGTCCTCGATTCTGAAACCGGCTGGCTCCACGTGAAGCGAAGGTCGCCGGGTCATGTACTCGCCTTTCGTCCGGGCAGGGATGAACTCGTAGATCCGCTGCAGCCAGTAGAGCGGTTTCACAGAGCTGCGGATGTGATCGACCAGGATCATGCGACCTCCGGGCCGTAGGACACGCTTCATCTCGTCGATCGCTCGAACCTCATCGGGGATGGAGCACAGCGCATACGTACAAACAACCGTGTCAAAGGACGATTCGGGGAATGGGAGATCTAGCGCATCACCCTCCCGCAGATCGACATCGCGTTCGAGGTCGCGCGCGCGTCTCGCGGCTACCGCGAGCATCTCGGGGGTGAGATCGATCCCAGTGATGTGTACACCTAGGGGGTAGTGAGGGAGATTGAGGCCCGTGCCGATGGCGACCTCTAGGGTGTCCCCGGCCGCACGTGAGCAGGCCCAGCTCCGATGTTCCGTGCCGAGGAGCCGTCGCTCCCAGAAGTCCGCCTCAGTGTCGTAGGTCCTCGCCTCGCGAGCGTAGTAGCGCCGCTTGATCTCATTGGCCGAATGTTTATCGCGCCGCGGCATGAACAGGTCGGGAAGATTCGAGCACCGCTCCAGGACGGTGCTTGGCGATATGGCTGACGATGTGCTCCGAGTCTCGACCGACTCCGCGCAGCAACTCCGACGAGCCCGCGTACAAGAAGAAGAGGCCGACGAAGTACAGCCCCGGCTCCGATGGGACGATGCCGCGCTCGTGGACCGGCTCTATCGGATCGTCCTGGCCACCGAAGATGTCAAGATCGATCCACGAGAAGTCGGGACGAAACCCAGTGCACCAGATCACGTTCCTCACGTCGACCACGCGGCCGTCCTCCAGGAGTGGTCGTCCGTTCTCCACACCCGTGACGCGAGGAACCCGTTCGACGCCGGCGGCGACGAGATCCTTGGGCTTCGTACGTATCAACGACTTCCCGTGCGAAAGAAGCTTGGGCCGGACCTTGCGTCCGATCGGTGTGCGAACAGTGACTACGCGATGGAACGCAAAGCCGATAACCAGTGGCACGAACACTCGCCCGGAGCGTCCTTCGACCCGGAAGGGAACGTGACCGGGATGCCTTCCCGAAAGGTAAGTCTGATGATGCGGCGTGATGTCTAGGGCGATCTCGGCTCCCGAGTTCCCTGCGCCGACGACAAGCGCCGGCCCGTCGTCGAGCTGGGTCGGATTCCTGTAGTTAGCTGTGTTGAGTTGCAGGATGTCGGGATCTAGATTCCCGGCGAAGGACGGAATCCGGGGGACCTGATCGGTCGCCATGGCGACAACGACATTGTTCGCGTGCCACACACGATCACCTGCCGCGACCTCGAATCCGTGTTCGGTCTTTGAGACGCGGTGCACCCTCGTGCCCGACCTCACAGGCAGCTCGAATCGAGCTGCGTAAGCCTCGAGATAGTCCGCGACCTCGTCCTTGCTGGGAAACGAATGACGAGGGCCCGGGAAAGGCATCCCGGGGAGTCCGTTGAAGCGGGCGGGGGTGAAGACGCGCAGTGAATCCCAGCGCTTTCTCCACGCATCGCCGACGCGCCCGCTGGCGTCGAGGATCACGAAGGGAAGACCACGGTGGGCCAGGTGGTAGCCGGTTGCCAGCCCCGCCTGGCCTCCGCCGATGACGATCGTCCCAACTTTCTCGTCCTGATGTCTCATTCAGATCTCCCGGGTCGTCGCTTGACGTGATGTAAAGGAGGGTATCTGGTAGCTTTACACCATGTCAAGTGAGGCATCTGTCTCGGTAGCCCCGGACACGCGCCACCGGATACTCCTGGCCACCTGGGAGTTGATCGAAGAACTCGGCCCGGAACTGCGTCTCCAGGACGTAGCCGAGCGGGCCGGGGTGTCGCGGCAGGCCATCTATCTTCACTTCGGAGACCGCGCCAATCTGCTCCTCGCGCTGGTGGAGTTCATGCCCGAGAGCCTCGGCTTCCAGAAGCTTCTGGCCCACGTATTCGCAGCCGAATCGGGGATCGAGATGCTGCGACGAGCGGTTGAGCTACACAGCACCTACTCTGCCAAGGTCGATTCGGTCGCCCGAGTCCTCGAGGCCGCGCAGTACCAGGACGCTGCTTTGGGCGGCGCCTGGAGGGATCGGATGAGTCGCAGCAGGGCCGCCCATCACGCGATCATCGAGCGCCTCGCAGCAGAGGGTCGACTCTCAGAAGGCTGGACCGTGGAGGAGGCGGCGGACCTGTTCTATACGCTCACGATGCAAGGCCCGTGGCGCGAGCTCACATGCGAGCTGGGTTGGTCGCCCGAGCAGTACGCGGTGAGGATGACCAAGTTGCTCACCGACAGCCTCGTGGCCGATTGACAAAGAAGTCTGAGTGGCACCCACCGTCCGACAGGACAGAAATCTCTGAAGCCGCTGTTGGCCTGAGGTACTCGGTCCTGGTCCTCTGCGTCCGGTCGGCCCCGAGCCTGATCTGATCCACACCGTGCGGCGCTCAAATCGTTGTCGCGTCGCTGCGCTCCTACCTCGGTCGGCAGAAGGCCATCTGGTGACGCTGTCGGTGCTCGCTCCTGGCACTTTCAGTCGGGAAGCTGACGAGGACTGGTGAGTCCCAAACCCACGGACAGAAAGCCCGTAGGTTGGGACTGTCAACGCCGGTTGAAAATTGACCCCTTTCCGCCGGTTGAAAATTGACCCCCCTCCCCGGGGACCTCGTCACGCAGCGTCGTCGTTGGGCACCCTCCCCAGATCGCGGTCCTTCAGCCGATAGCTGTCGCCCTTGAGACTGACGACCTCGGCGTGGTGCACCAGCCGGTCGATCATCGCGGCGGCCACGGTAGCGTCGCCGAAGACCTCGCCCCAGCGACCGAACGGTTTGTTCGAGGTCACGATCACGCTCGCCCGTTCGTAGCGCGACGACACCAGCTGGAAGAACAGGTTGGCGGCCTCGGCATCGAAGGGGATGTGTACCGTTCGTAAGTCCTTCAATGCTCTATCTCAGATGATGAGAGCGGCAGTCGCTGATCGAAGGATTCCCCTCAATCCCTGTCAAGGTGTGCCTCTTCCACCCGAGCGCCATGTCGAGCAACGTTTCTTGATGGCACGGGAGGTCGAGGCGCTCGCTGATGCCATCGAGCCTCGCTTCAGAGCACTTGTGCTGCTCGCCGCGTACGGCGGACTCCGATTCGGCGAGCTCGCTGGACTGCGTCGGTCGAAGCTGGATCCCGTCCGTGGTCGAGTTCAGGTTGCGGAGTCGCTTGTGGAGGCCAACGGGCAATTGTCCTTCGGCCCGCCGAAGTCGAAGCGGTCTCTAAGAAGCGTCCCACTCCCACGGCGGATCGCCTCGGAGGCACAAGTGCATTTGGAGCAGTACGTATCAATAGATCCCGACTCGCTTGTCTTCACCGGTCCTAAGGGCGGAGCACTCCGACGAGCCGGCTTCCGTCGCAGTTGGTGGCGGCCCGCGATCAAAGCCGCTGGGCTGCCCGGCCTAAAGTTTCACGAGCTTCGCCACACTTTCGTGGCTATGTGGGTAGCGGCTGGGGCGGATCCTAAGGAGGTCTCAGTAAGAGCCGGCCACTCGTCTGTAGCGTTCACCTTGGACCGCTACGGCCACCTCTACCATGACGCCGAGGACGATATCCTGGAGCGCCTCGATGCTCTCTTGTTCGAATCTCTTGTTCGCATCTCTCGCGGCCCCACCGCGGCCCCACCAACCCGGGTAAGATCCCTACCAACATCGAGCAGCCTTCTGACCTGCAGTTTTACTGGGTGGCCCCAACGGGATTTGAACCCGTGCTACCGCCTTGAAAGGTCGGAGCGAAGTGTTTCGAGCATCTTCGAGCCGTACTGAATAGTGACGACTAGCTGGGCGAACGCTTTTGGACGTTTGTGGCTGGCTGTGACCATTTGGAGGTTGTCCCCGGCTCCGTTGAAATTGAAGGTGGCGGCCCTCCGCCTGAGCCCTGCCACGCCGTGGTAGTGCTCAGGCTGAGTAAAGGAGGGAACCGCCATGGCGAAAGTAACTCGCATCCCG
>JBOGWX010000143.1:0-6167 GCA_050694055.1 Actinomycetota bacterium | reverse complement strand
CTCTCGTTCCCGTTGAAGTTCTGATCTTCTGGAACGATGTGATGCTGGAAATCGCGCCCAAGACCGGAACGATGTGATGCTGAGAGCTCCGGCTCTAAAACCGGAACGATGTGATGCAGGCCGTGAGGTAACCACCTCGAAGCCGACGGCGTGCTCGTATCCCGCTCGATCGCCCACCGCCGCGGCGCTGGATTCCAGAAAGGCGCGGGCATCGAACTCACCGCCCAACCCTTCTATGTACGCGCGGTGAGCTTGCAGTGACCGGATGCCCTGGGCTAGGAAGCCCGTCACGTCGACCGCATGGGTGGGGTAGGGAGATGCGTTGATGCAAACCATACGGACGCCGCCCCATGGCTGGTAACCCCCTTCGAGCAGGTCCTGAAACACCCAGCGGTTGGCTGCATCTCTTGCTGCGTCCATGACCGCCAGGCCGACGACGCGATGATCGGCCATGTTGAAGCTGCTGCCTCCCCAGGTCGCGTGGTGGTTGATGGTGATCAGAGCATGCGGCCTGCACCTGCGAATGGCGCGGGCGATGTCTTTGCGAAGCCTGAGCCCGGACTCGATCATCCCGTCGGGATGCCCGAGAAACTCCACGTCTTCGACTCCCACGATGGCGGCTCCTGCTCGTTCCTCTTGCTCGCGCAGGGGTCCTGCCGTCTCGGGGGCCATCGAGGCGATCCCGGCTTCGCCGCTGGTGACGAGCACGTACGACACCGACTTACCCTGGGAGGTCCAGCGGGCGATCGCGCTTGCCGCCCCGTACTCCAGATCGTCGGGATGGGCGACCACCGCAAGGGCCCTGTCCCACTCCTCGGACAGGGGGCTGAGAGCATCGGGCGTCTCGGCTTGCAAGGTTGCCTCCTAGGCGAAAGGCGAACTGGAAAGGACTCCGAAGTATGAGCTCGAGTCATCGTCGGGCTCGTTAGGCGATCAGCGACACCTGGCGGATCGGGGGCAGGCCCCCGGCGAGCTCCTTCCATTCTCCTCCACAGTCCTCTGAGAGAAAGACTCTTCCGTCGCCGGTCGCGAACGCCGCGCGCCGGCCGGAGCTCGCGAGACAGCCGGTATCGATGTTGTCGCCGAACCACTCCGGCAGACCAGAGTTGCATTTCTCGAATGGACCGTGCTCGGTCACCGCACGCCGGTAGACCGCGGCGCGTCCGCCTCGAGGGCCGAGCGACGCGCTTAGCAGCACGTAGTTCTCGCAGACCGCAACGGCGCGACAGTAGGTTGCGTGGAGACCTGCCTGCTCGAAGCTCCAGCTCTCCCCCCCGTTCCGGGAGATCCCGAGTCCTCTCGCAGTTGCCGCCAAGACCAGACCATCTGGTTGGGCGATCACTTCGTGGACGTCACAGGTGATGTCGATCGTCTGACTCCAGCTTTCGCCGTCCCCGGATCGCAGGATGCCACCGACATGAACGTTGGCGAGTATGGGCCCGCTACCCGACAGCGAGCGCACGTCCGGGGGCCCGCCCCACGGCGTGAACCACTCGTCCCTGCCCTCGGCCCTTTCGAAGCCGTCGACCAACTGGAGCCCCTCGCCGGTCAGCCGAAACAGATGCGCCCCGGAGGCACCAACGAGCAACCCCTTGCCCAGCGGCAGAAGGCAGTTCAGCCTGACGCCCTCCGCCGTTGCCAGATGCGACCACTCCCCGGAACGACTCCAGAGCTGCCCTCCGTCGACGAGCGCCCAGCGGCCGGCCCCGGGCGCGTGGGCGAGCGCATTCACTTCTCGCCCACGAAGCTCGACGGGCCCTGGGGCCGGGGGGTAGAACAAACCTTCTGTCGTGGCAACGACGACCTCGTGAGTCACCGACCCATCCAATCACGCGCTGCTCGGTCGGTACTCTGAACCCATGCCGCTCGCCGCCACCGCCCCGGAGCCGGGATCTCTTTCGGCGCCGCTCCGCGCCTGATGCCCTCGGGTCGGGCGGACGCCCTCAGTCACCTGCCCGACCGCGTGCGCGCCTTGCTCGAGCGCGGCCGGCGCGGCGTAATGACCACTGTCGATGCGGGTGGAGCTCCGCACTCGGTGCCGGTGGTATTCGCGGTAATCGGCCAAGAGATCGTGTCGCCGATCGATCACAAACCCAAGTCGGGGCGCATGCTCGCCCGAGTGAGAAACCTGAGACGCGATGACCGCGTCGCTCTTCTCATCGACCATTGGGACGAGGATTGGACTCAGCTTGCATGGGTGATGGTCCAAGGGCAAGCGGTGGTCGATTCGGAGGCCTCGGTCAATGAACTACGCGCGCTCAATGCGCGCTATCCACAGTACGCACCGGACGAGCGGCATGACGCGCTCATCCGTATCCGCCCCACGCGGTTGGTGTGGTGGACGTGGAGTTGAGCGCGCGGGTTTACGGGGCCTGGTGACCGGGTCCCTGCCTTACACCGCCTGGTGAAGACACCTCGTAGGGTGGGGTGGTACCTTCGGGGGGTATCGTACCTACAAGGGAGCATTTCATGCGCGGCTACTACAACGACAAGGATGATTACATGGCGCGTCTGCGTCGTGTCGAGGGCCAGGTCCGTGGACTCCAGAGAATGGTCGACGAGGATAAGTACTGCATCGACATCCTCACTCAGATCTCTGCGGTCAACAGCGCCCTGAAGCAAGTGGCAGTTTCGCTGTTGGACGACCACATCCGGCACTGCGTCGTCAAGGACGGCAAGGGCGCCAAGGCTGACGGTGAAATGGTGACCGAAGCAACCGCAGCGATCGCGCGTCTCGTCAAGTCCTAACGATTTCCTCGCTCTGCCCGTGGTGAGGCCCGGGGCGACGGTGATTTGACGGGATACCCTAGGGGGGTATACTCCACGAAGTAAACCGGACTATGCCGGATGCGAAGGGAGCAGCTATGCAGCCGGAGACCAGCCACAGCGAGACTCATACCGCCCCGCGACCCCAGGGCGACACCAACCGGCACGAGCTTCATGAGACGGAGTCCGACCGGAGTCAGGACGGCCACGGTTCACACGCGGGACACGGTGGGCACGCAGACCACGCGGAGATGTTCCGCAGCAAGTTCTGGCTGACCCTGGCGCTGACGGTTCCGGTCGTCTACTTCAGCGACATGTTCCAGATGCTGTTGGGCTACTCGGCCCCCACTTTTCCCGGCAGCGAGTGGGTTGCTCCGGTACTCGGAACGATCATCTTCATCTACGGAGGGGCACCGTTCCTAACGGGGGCCATAGACGAGATCCGATCACGCCAACCGGCCATGATGCTGTTGATCGGACTGGCGATCTCCGTCGCCTTCATCGCAAGTTGGGCCACCGAGCTCGGGACGATCGATCTCGATTTCTGGTGGGAGCTCGCCGCCTTGATCGCGATCATGCTGCTGGGGCACTGGCAGGAGATGAAGGCCATCGGTCAGGCAAGTGGAGCGCTGGAGGCGCTGGCCGAGCTGCTTCCGGACGACGCCGAGCGAGTGGTGGGTGACGAAACCGAAACGGTCGCCATCGACGACCTTCGAGAGGGCGACGTCGTCCTCGTGCGATCAGGTTCGCGCGTGCCCGCAGACGGCGCCATCGTGCAGGGGTCGGCCGAGTTCGACGAGTCGATGATCACGGGTGAATCGCGACCCGTGTCGAAGGCGTCCGGAGATCTTGTCGTTGCGGGAACCGTTGCTACCGATTCGGCCATTCGAGTGAGAGTCGATGCGATCGGCGAGAACACCGCGCTCGCGGGGATTCGCCGGTTGGTCGAGGAGGCTCAGAAGTCCAAGTCCCGAGCGCAGGCCTTAGCGGATCGCGCGGCGGCCTTGCTCTTCTACGTCGCCACCGGCGCCGGGATCATCACGTTTGTGGCCTGGGCGCTGATGGGTGAGCCGGACAGCGCGGTGGAGCGCACCGTGACCGTGCTGGTGATCGCCTGTCCCCACGCGCTCGGACTCGCCATCCCTCTGGTGATTGCGATCTCGACGGCCCTGTCCGCCAGTAATGGGATCCTCGTCAAGGACCGGCTCTCGCTCGAGCGCATGCGTCAGACCGATGTCGTGCTGTTCGACAAGACGGGAACGTTGACGACCGGCAAGCATGCCGTTATCGATATCGCCGCGGCCGATGGTGACGAGGACGGACTTCTCGCTCTGGCCGGGGCAGTGGAAGCCGACAGCGAGCATCCTCTGGCCCGAGCGATCGTGGCCGCGGCCCGCAAACGAGGTGACGTCCCAACCGCCACCGACTTCAGGTCCATGACCGGACGCGGAGTAGAGGCGACGGTCGATGGCAGCTCCGTCGCAGTGGGGGGGCCCGGTCTCCTGCGAGAACGGTCGCTCGATGCCCCTCCGGAGCTCCAAGAGAAGACCGGCGTCTGGAAGCAGCGGGGCGGAGCCATCCTCTATGTCGTAAAGGAGTCGACGGTAGTCGGCGCACTCGAGCTCGAGGACGCGGTGAGGCCGGAATCCAGACTGGCTGCGGACGAACTTCACGCGCTCGGCCTGAAGGTTGCCATGATCACCGGCGACGCGCGACAGGTGGCGGATGCGGTTGCAGCCGAGCTGGGCATCGACGAGGTCTACGCAGAGGTCTTGCCCGAGGACAAGGACTCGGCCGTCATCGACCTCCAGGGGCGGGGGAACAAGGTGGCGATGGTTGGAGACGGAGTGAACGACGCTCCCGCACTGGCGCGCGCCGATGTGGGCATCGCGATCGGCGCCGGCACCGACGTGGCGATCGAGTCCGCCGGAGTCGTGCTGGCCTCCGATGACCCTCGGGCCGTCATCGACGTCATCCGCCTGTCTCGGGCCAGCTATCGGAAGATGGTGCAGAACCTCGCATGGGCGACCGGATACAACCTCTTCGCCATTCCCATAGCGGCGGGGGTGCTCGCGTGGGCCGGCGTCAACCTCGCTCCCGCAGCGGCAGCGGTCCTCATGAGCGTGTCGACGATAGTGGTGGCGCTGAACGCCCAACTGCTCCGCCGCCTGAACCTCGGACGGACGGCAGTCGACGCCGAGCGGACGCCCCAAGCTCAGGCGGTGGCCGCATGATCGAGAAGACGTACATTGTTGACGGAATGACGTGCGGTCACTGCGAGCTGTCCGTGCGCGAGGAGGTCGAGAAGGCACCCGGCGTGGCCTCTGCGCACGCCGACCACAACAGCGGCAGGCTGGTGGTAGTCGGAGAGGCCATCGACGACGACGCCGTTCGAGCGGCAGTGGCCGAGGCCGGGTATCGGGTGAGCCCGTGATCGTTGTTCGTTCGAACAACCGTGGAGAGCCGAGTGGCCGGTCCTTCTGTCACGCGATGATCGCTCTGCATTTCAAGACCGACGACGAGAGTCACACGATAGCCTTCACGATGGAGGTGGCGCGATGAGTGTTGACTCGACCCACACTGAAAGCCTGGAGTTGCCGGTCGAGGGCATGACCTGCGCGTCCTGCGCCAACCGGATAGAGCGCAAGCTCAACAAAGTCGATGGCGTACGCGCAACGGTCAACTTCGCGACCGAGCGCGCCGCGATCACCTTCGATTCGAGCAAGGTCGGCACCGATGACCTACTCGGCGCGGTCGAGGCGGCGGGCTATCGCGCCAAGCTTCCTGGTGCTCCGCCGGCCGAGCCAACCGGACCAGACGAGGCCGACCTCCACGTGCGCGACTTGCGTGTGCGTCTCATCGGGGCTGGGGTGCTGTCCCTGCCGGTCCTGGCACTGTCCATGATTCCGGCGCTGCAGTTCGAGTTCTGGCAGTGGCTGGCGCTGAACCTAGCCACGCCCGTGGTCCTTTGGGCCGGGTGGCCCTTTCATCGCGCCGCGTGGCAGAACCTCAAGCACGGCACCGCGACCATGGACACGCTCATCAGCGTGGGAACGCTCGCGGCGTGGGGCTGGTCGGTTGCGGCGTTGTTCTTCCTTGGCGCAGGGATGCCGGGCATGGAGATGTCCATGCAGCTGGTGCTCGATCGTGGCGCAGGCACCGAGCACATCTACCTCGAGGTGGCCGGCGCCGTGATCACGTTCATCCTCGCCGGACGCTACTTCGAGGCGCGCGCCAAGCGCCGCGCCGGAGCGGCGCTCGAGGCTCTACTGGAGCTAATGGGCCTACATCACCTCATGAGAAGGTGACTTCTCAGCCAACCGAAGGGTGAGCACCGACCTGTGCAGGGCTTCGAGTTCTACGCCTAGATCGTGCCCCCTTCGGTCGGCGAGGAGAGTTGA
>JBOGWX010000142.1:0-6548 GCA_050694055.1 Actinomycetota bacterium | reverse complement strand
ACGGACTCGTTGCCCAAGCCGTGCAGGAGTCCATCGATGAAAGCCTGGTTGATCCCACACACGAGCTCGGGAGCTTGGCGGGCGAGCCTGTGGAACGGACAGTTGTGGAGGGAAACCGTCCTTCGGTCGGATCGGTACGGCTCGTAGCCCAGCTCGGCGAGACGATCTTCGGCCACGCTCAGCGCTCGATCACGCCCGGGTCTGCGCCGTCCCAGCTCACTCCGGATCTCCGCCCCGATTTGCCGCCCACGCTGGCGGGCGATGCGAAGCGCCGCCTCACGGGATCCAAACCCCTCCTTTTCAGCGGCGATCGCGGCGACCAAGATCTCACCCACGAAGTCGTAGCTCCGTTCGGGGATGCTGACATCGATCTCGATGTCCGAGACAACGTAGAACTTCGAGGTTCGCCCCGCTCCCGGACCCGAACGACCAGGTTTGCGGGCGTAGTGGGTGGTCAAGAGCCCCGCTTTCTCCAGCTTGTCGAGGTGAAAAGCAGCGAGTTTGACGGACGTGCCCACGTCGGCGGCAGCCTCGTCGCGCGCTATGGGACGGGCCTGTTCGCGCACGTAGAGGTAGAGACGCCTGCGAAGGTCGTCCTCGAGGATCCCCAGGGTGTCCATGGATCGGCGCAGTTTCTTCAGCATCGAGACCTCCTGAACAGAGCCGTACCTGGTTGCAGCTCATCGGTCGGGTTGCACTTTCGGTTCATGTGTGTATTCTAACAGAAATATTGGCTAGTGTTAGAAACAGGAGGTGGTTAGATGACCCGCACGCAAGCACGTGGCTCTCTCCGCGACCCGGTGTTCCAGAGCTTCTCACTTCTGCGGCTCGGATTCGCAGTGGCGCCGATCCTCTTCGGCGTCGACAAGTTCTTCAACTTCATGGTGGATTGGCCCGACTACTTGGCGCCTTGGCTCAACGACATCGTGCCCGGCACCGCCCAGCAGTTCATGTACGCGGTGGGAGTGGTGGAGATCGTTGCCGGCATCGTTGTGGCCCTGGCGCCATGGTTCGGTGGATATCTCGTGGCCGGATGGCTCGGCGGGATAATCGTCAATCTGCTTACCGTGGACGCTCCCGAGTACTACGACATCGCCCTTCGCGATTTCGGGCTACTCCTGGGCGCGCTGACCCTGGCGCGCCTTGCCTCTGCGTTCCACCCAGGCTCGATCAAGGGGGACGAACGCCAGGATCTCAAGACGGCAGCCTAGATCCCAGCCTTGCCTGGCGAACTGCCGGGACTTCGCTCACTTTGTTCCACTATGCGGAACAATCCGAGCGAAGTCCCGAGGGGCAGCATGGGCGACGTGCTAGATCTCCATGATGACCGGCAGGATCATCGGGCGACGGCGGGTCGAGTGCCACACGAACTCGCCCAGCGCCCGGCGGCACGTCTTCTTGATCATCTGCCAGTCGGTCACGTGCTCTCCCTCGAGCCGTTCCAGCGCGTCGTGCACCCGGTCGGATGCTTCGTCGAGCCACTCACGCGACTCATCGATGTGCACGAATCCCCTGCTGATCAAATCGGGGCCGGCGAGGATCTCCCCGCTCTGCGAGTCGATGGTGACGACGCACATCAAGAAACCGTCCTCCGCCAGGACCCTCCGGTCGCGCAACACGGTCGGTCCGACGTCACCGACCCCAAGGCCGTCCACGAGCACCATTCCCGCCGTGACGCGCCCGTCTCGGCGGATCTCTCCTCTGGTCAGCTCGAGCACGTCTCCGTCCTCGACCAGGGTGATGGCGCGCTCCGGAATGCCTACGCTCTCCGCAATCTTCTTGTGCAGCGCGAGGTGACGGTACTCACCGTGCACCGGCACGAAGTGACGAGGACGCACGAGGATGAGCATCTCCCTCAACTCGTCCGAGGCGGCGTGGCCCGAGACGTGTACTTCGCTGGTCTCGGCCGAGTAGACGTCGGCCCCCGCCTTGTAGAGAGAGTTGATCACTCGGTGCACCGCCGACTCGTTACCCGGGATGGCCGAGGCCGACAGAATCACGGTG
This sequence comes from Actinomycetota bacterium, assembly GCA_050694055.1. Classification (GTDB taxonomy): domain Bacteria; phylum Actinomycetota; class CADDZG01; order CADDZG01; family WHSQ01; genus WHSV01. The sequence goes on along the minus strand of JBOGWX010000142.1, from coordinate 4,544 downwards.
TCGCCTCGCCCGACGTGCACGAGCTTGTGATCGCCCGCCGCGATGAGCGAGAGCGCCGACAGCGGCTCACCCTGGGATCCGGTGCATACGAGCACGGTCTTCGACGGCGACTCGTGGTCGATCTCGTCGATGGGCAGGATCGTGCGGTCCTTGAGCTTCAGGTGGCCGAGGTCACGCCCCACCTCGACGTTGTTGATCATCGACCGGCCTATGAAGGCAACCCGGCGGTCGTGTTCCTCCGCGATCTCACAGACCTGCTGAATCCTGTGCAGGTTCGACGCGAAACAAGCCACGATGACGCGCTGCTTGGCCGAGGCGAGGATGTTACGGAGCGTGTTCCCCACGACCGCCTCGGAGGGGGTGCGCCCAGGAGTCTCCGCGTTGGTCGAGTCGCTCAACAAGAGGTCGACGCCCTGGCGTGCAATCTCGGCGAAGCCCTCGATGTCGGTGTGCCGGCCGTCGATCGGCGACTCGTCGAACTTGAAGTCGCCGGTGTAAAGGATGCGACCGTCGGAGGTCTCGATGACCGGTGCGATGGCATCTGGTATCGAATGCGACACCGCAAGGAAGCGACAGTCGAACGGACCGATTCTTCGGCGTCCGGGGGCCGCGATGTCGACGAAGCGAGCCTCGACTCCGTGCTCTTCGAGACGCCGGCGCGCGATCCCGAGGGTCAGCGGCGTTCCAAAAACCTCGACGTCGACCCCCCGCAGGAACCACGCAAGCGCCCCGACGTGGTCTTCGTGTCCATGGGTGAGCAGTACTCCGACACAGTCCTCGGCCCGCTCGGTGATGTAACTGAAATCGGGCAGGACTAGATCGACGCCCAGCATCTCCTCGTTCGGGAAGGAGAGGCCGCAATCGATGACCAGGATCCTGCCGTCGTGCTCGACGGCCAGCATGTTGCGGCCGATCTCACCAATCCCACCGAGGAAGATGATTCTCGTCAAAGGAGACCCGCGTCCTCGAGAGCAGAACGGATGGCCGCCTCCTGTTCCTCGGTCGGAGGAACGAGTGGGAGTCGCGGCTCGCCGACCTCGAGCCCGATCATGGCCACCGCAGCCTTGATGGGGATGGGACTCGTGGTCAGGCCCATGATGACGCTCATCAACGGAAGGCAATCGAGATAGATCCGCATGGCCTCTTCGTTCTTGCCGTCGTTGTAAGCGGAGATGATCTGCTTGAGCTGCGACCCGATGAGATGCGAGCACACCGATACGACGCCCACGACTCCGCTTCCGAGGTGCGGCATGAGCATGAGATCGTCTCCCGAGTAGAGCGCAAAATCATGATGACCGGCCGCATCCAGGTCGGCGCGCAGCTTCGCGGTCTCGAGCGGGTTGCCCACCGCGTCTTTGTCGGCCACGATGTTGGGGTGCTCCGCCAGCTTCACCATCGTCGGACGTTCGATGCGCGTGTTCGTGCGCGGCGGGATGTCGTAGAGGATGAGCGGCACGCTCGATGCGTCGGCGATCGCGGTGAAGTGAGCGAGTAATGCGTTCTGCGGGGGCTTCGAGTAGTAGGGGGTAACCACGAGGCAACCATCGACGCCTCGCTCGGCGGCCTCTTTCGTCAGCTCGATCGACTCCGCCGTGTTGTAGGTGCCGGTGCCGGCAATGACCTGCGCGCGCTCCCCGACCTCGTCTACCACGGTGTCGAAGAGCCTCAGCTTCTCGTCGTGGCTGAGAACCGGCGACTCCCCCGTCGTTCCGCATACCACCAGCCCATCCGAGCCGTGCTCCACGAGATGGGAGGCCAGCTTTCGAGTTGCGGCTAGGTTCAAGGACCCATCGCCGTCGAACGGAGTCACCATCGCGGTGAGGACTTCTCCGAATACCGCCCGGGCCATCACTCCACCTCCAGATCGACCTTCATCGCTCCTCTGCCTGTTTTCACGCTACCCCCAACTGCCCTGGGACACATTGATTGGCTTCCTCAGCCGGTGACCTCTGTCTCCAACTTCACGGCGTCGATCCGGTCCAGGACCTGGCTGTCGTACGCCTGCACCGAGTTCGCATAGAGCCCCGCGTCCTCGGGAACCGCGACCTCGAAGGAGACCGACGCCGCGTCCTCCTCGGCGAGGGGCCCGAACCTGAAGACCAGGCCCCCCTCCCCCACCGTGACCGGTTGGGGATCGATCGAGGTGAGCGACGAGCTGATGGCCTGCTCGGCTCCGAGCCGCCCGGGGGCAGGCGCCGGAGTCAGCAGGGATCGGGCGTTGCCGCGCTGACCCCCGACGGCCACGGCGGCGAAGGCGACGCTGAACGAGCTCATGTCGCCGGGACCGGGGTTGCCGACCTCTACGGTGAGCTGGGCGGTCGAGCCTGCTTCGACCTCGGAGGGAAACTCGAGGGTGAGGATCGGCTTGGCGAGCCCGCTCTCGGTGAGATTGGGATCGGGCCCGAAGCACGCTGTGAGGAGCACGAGAGCGAGACTTGCGGGCATAGTTCTGAACATTGACTAGAGGTCCAGTAAGTGCTCGAGTCCCACCGTCAACGAGTCGAGCGAACCGACCCTCCTGATAGCCAGGATCACGCCGGGCATGAACGACCCGCGGTCGAGCGAGTCGTGCCGGATCGTCAGAGTCTGGCCCGCCGATCCCAAGATGACCTCTTGGTGGGCGACCGACCCGGGCGTTCGCAACGAATGAACGCGCACACCGTCGAGCTCCCCGCCACGCGCCCCGGGCCGCGTTTCGGTGCCCGCAAGAGGGGCGTTCCATGTCCCGGGGCGCGCCTCGTTCATCAGCTGAGCCGTTCGCAGCGAGGTTCCCGACGGCGCGTCGAGTTTGTGCTCATCGTGACGCTCGACGATCTCGGCCACATCGAAGTAGGGCGACGCCTGAGCGGCGAACTGCATCATCAGCACCGCGCCCATGGCGAAGTTCGGAGCAACGAAACACTTGGTCCCGTGCCGCTCCACAAGAGCGCGAAGCTCGTCCAGATCATCGCTAGTCAGGCCCGTCGCACCGATGACGGCGTTGATGCCGTTGCGCAGGCAGAAGGATGCATTGTGCTTGACCGCGTCCGGTAGCGAGAACTCCACGGCGACCTCGGCCCCCGCACTGACGAGCTCATCGAGCGAGTCACCGCGCCCGACGCGCGCCACGAGCTCGAGGTCGTCCGTGACCTCGACGGCCCGGCACACCTCGACCCCCATCTTTCCGGCTGCGCCGATGACTCCGACTGTGATCGCCATCAGGCTGCGTAGCGGTCGAACGCGCCCTTGTCGAAGGGACCGACGATCGTCACCATGTGGTTCATCCTGGCGAAGATGCGATCGATGATCGCGCGCATGTCGTCCATTTCGATGCGCTCGAAGCGCTCGATCAACTCGTCAATCGAGATGATCTCTCCGGTCGTGAGCTGTTGCTTGCCCAGGCGGTTCATGCGGCTCGATGGATCCTCAGCACTCAATACCAACGAGCCTTTCAGGTGTCCTTTCGCGCGCAGCAACTCCGCTTCGGTGATCCCGTCGGCAACGAGAGAGTCGATCTCTGCTCGCACGATGTCGATCACGGTTTGAGCATTGTTCGGTGTGGTGCCTGCATAGACGGCGAACGAGCCAGAGTCCGCGAACATCGCCCGGTAGGAGTACACCGCGTATGCGAGGCCGCGCTTCTCGCGCACCTCCTGGAACAGACGCGAGGACATCCCGCCACCGAGAATCGTGTCGAGGAGCGCGAGTTCGTGGCGCGCCTCGTGGTTGCGAGGCAACCCCTCCGTTCCGAGGATGATGTGCGCCTGCTCCGTCGGACGCTTGTGTACCTGAACGCCGCGTCCCAGCGGGGGTGCCGAGCCGTCGCGCAGCGTCTTTTGTCCGTCTGACTTCTCGGCCAGCAGTGCCTCGACTCGGTTGACGAGCTCGTCGTGGTCGACGTTGCCGGCGGCCGCCACCACCAGGTTCTTGGGCGTGTAGCGCTCGTGCCAGTAGCCTGCGACCTGGTCGCGCGTCACGTCACCGATGGTCTCGTTGAAACCGAGCACCGGCCGGCCGAGCGGATGACCGTCCCACATCGCCCGATAAAAGAGATCGTGGACTACCTCGTCGGGAGCGTCCTCGTGCATGGCGATCTCTTCGAGAATCACCTTGCGCTCGAACTCGAACTCCTTGGCATCGATCACCGAGTTGGTGATCATGTCGGTCAGCACATCGAGCGCCATCGGCAGGTCGTCATCGAGCACGCGCGCGTAGTAACAGGTGTACTCCTTGCCGGTGAAAGCGTTGACGTCACCGCCGACCGCATCGAACGCATCGGCGATGTCCTTGGCGTTGCGCGCCTCGGTGCCCTTGAAGAGCAGATGCTCGAGGAAGTGCGAGGTCCCTGCGAGCTCATCGGGTTCGTCCCGGGCGCCGATGTCGAACCAGAACCCCACGGTCACCGAGCGCACGGCACTCATATGCTCGGTGACCACCGTCGCCCCGGAATCGAGCGTTGTGCGAGCAAACGTCATGCCGTCAGACGTCTCTCCGGGGAGCACGCTCGCGTGGAGGACCGCCGCGGTCCCCACCCTCGCGCCGGCCGCCCCGGTCACGTCCACCGT
>JBOGWX010000141.1:0-29677 GCA_050694055.1 Actinomycetota bacterium | reverse complement strand
GTGCTGGTGATCGACGACGTCGGCCTCACGCCCTTCTCGCAGGCCGAGGCCAACGCCTTCTTCCAGGTCGTCAACCGCCGCTACGAGATCGGCCGGTCGACGATCGTAACGACCAACCGCGGCCTGGCGAGCTGGGGGGAGCTGTTCGGCGATCCTGTGGTCGCCGCCGCGATTCTTGATCGACTCATGCACCGGGCCGTGATCGTCAACATCCGGGGCAAGAGCTTCCGGATGAGAGAGCACCAGGCACTGATCGAGCGCATGAAGAAGGAGGTGGGATCAACGGTCTAAGGTTCTACCGGAGCGCCGGACTCACCGCGATTTTCGATGATCGCAGAACGCGAATTTCGATGATCGCCGACACCACACTCGGTTGCGACGAAACAGCCGAGCAAAGGAGAGGCTCCGTGCCCGATGCTATGACGGTGCGCCTGCACCTGTACCGCATTCGAGTTCTTGAAGTGACGGTCGATCTTCCCGAGCAGCTCGAGATTGCATTTCCAAGTGATGGAGGTAACCGGCGAGGTCTGGTTTTCACGGGAGTATTCATTATAGTTGGCTACTTTCTCTCAGGCGCAATTGGTCCCTCGACTCGCTTGGGCATTCTGGCGCTTTTCATAGGCACAGGCACGGGTGTTCTTATAGCGCTACGAACACGGCAGGACGAACCCCAGTAGCTAGCCACGACGAGCTCGACCGCATCACCTCGGTCGGCTTCGAGGACGGAAGCGAGGTGAGCTACTCCTACGCCCCCGACGGCGAGCTCAGAACCCGCAGCGACGCCACCGGGACCACCAGCTTCAGCTACGATGCGCTCGACCGCATGACCACTAAGACGCTGCCCGATACCACCGTCATGAGCTTCGACTACGACGCCGCCTCCAACCTCACGCAGCTCGACGACGGCGCCGGCGCGCTCAGCTACGGCTACGACCATCTCAACCTGATCGAGACCCTGACCGACGCCGACAATGAGGTCACCAGCTTCGTCCACGATAAGAACTACCGGCGCACCGAGACCAGCTACCCCAACGGCGTCACCGAGGTCACCGAGTACCTCAACTCGGGGCGGGTCAAGTCGATCAAGGGCATCAGGGACCTCGAGGGGCCCAATGAGGCGACGCTCACCAGCTTCAGCTACGACTACACCGACCCCGACAGCGGAGCCGACAGCTCGTTGCGCCACCAGGTCACGCGCGGCAACGGCGACGTCACGAGCTACGACTACGACCAGCTCAATCGCCTCACCGAAGCCGAGCTGCGCGACTCCGGCGGGGCGCTCATCGACCACAACGCCTACGGCTACGACCGCAACTCCAACCGCACCGAGAAGACGGTCAACTCACAGCTCACCAGCTACGTCTACAACGCCTCCAACCAGCTGTGCTGGTCGCTCTCGGGCGCCTCGAGCGCGGCCTGCGCGAGCCCGCCGGGCGGCGCCACCAGCTACAGCCACGACGGCAACGGCAACCTCACGGGCAGCTCCGAGGGCCTCGCGCTCAGCTACAACGACGCCAACCAGACCACTTCGATGACCCCGCCCGGGGGCAGCGCCAGCGCCATGAGCTACGCCGACATCGCCCAGGACGAGCGGGTCAGCGCCGGTGACAAGACCTTCGCCTACAACCTGCTCGGGCTCGGGCTCGAGTCCCAGGCGGGCGCCGAGACCCAGTATGTGCGCGACCACACGGGCGAGCTCATCTCCCAGCGCTCCTCTGGGGGCAGCGAGTACTTGTTGTTCGACGCGCTCGGCTCGGTCGTGGCGCTGACCGACGACACCGGAGCCGTCGTGGCCCGCTACGACTACGACCCCTACGGCGAGCTCACCTCCCAGAGCGGAGTCTCGGACACACCGTGGCGCTTCGCCGGCGGCTACTACGACGAGGCCACCGAGCTGACCAAGTTCGGCACCCGCTACTACAGCGCCGAGCTGGGACGCTGGACCCAAGAGGATCCGGTCAAGGGCAGCATCGCGAACTCGCTGACGCTCAATCCCTACGTCTACGCTGGTCAGGATCCAACAAACAACTCAGATCCAACGGGTCGTTTCTTCGACCTTTCTTGGGAATCTGTCGGCGAGTTTGTCGCGTCTCAACTTATGGGCACACTGGTAGGTGGATCTGTTGCCGTGGCTTGCTGGGGTGTAGCTGCATTCTTCACGGCGGGGACAGCGCTGACTGTGGCAACCTATGGCTGCTATCTAGCGGGTCGGGCCGTGGGCTTCTGGGTGGCGCACGAGGCTCGGGAACGAATATGACGCGGGGAAGTCGGTGCAGTCATAACAAAGGATGAGAGACGTTTGATTCGCCAGCGCGAGTCTCGCATCGGGTTAGTGGTCGCAGGTGTGGTGATCCTAGTTCTGCCCTTTTCGATTCCGGCGAATCCGATTACAAACCTGCTTGTAGCAATGGGCGCCGGGATTACAGCGCATCTAGTGACTGTTGCCATTCTAAGACGGCGGCGCGAACGAGCGGCAAGGGGCCGGCAAGAATAGAGTCTTGCCTTGCGGTTCGTCCGACGATCTGCCAGTGAACCGGTTCCTTGGACAGTTTCCCTAACCTTATCTCTCACGCTGCCTTCGTCTCCTTCGCCGCCGCATAGGCCTCGCGCGGCGTGCGGTGACCGTGTCGTTCGATCAGCCACTCTTGAGTTCAATGAACGCGACCACCCCTTCCCCGATCCAAACTGCGCCGAGGAAGTAAGCGCTTTAGATTTAGACACGGTTGCCCATGAGCAGGGGATGCCCGTGAGGTCTCTTCAACATCCTACGGACCCGCCTCCGGAAACACCTTCCTGGTCGGCGGGCGAGCGCATCAGCTTCGGCGGGCTGAGCGACAAGGGCTCGGGCTACATGGCCTACTCCGAACGGGTGGGTCCCGGCGTGCTGGTGCTGCACGACGGCTACGGGCTGATTCCTTCGGTCAAGCGGTTGACCGATCGCTTCGTGGCCGAGGGGTTCACCGCGCTGGCGGTCGATCTCTACGACGGGCGCGTCGCCCGAAATCCCGACGAGGCACGGGCGCTGGCGGCCGCGCGCGACCCGGACGAGGTCATGCCGCGCCTGCGCGCGGCCGCCGAGCACCTGTCGGACAACTGGCATCCGAGGCTCGGGCTCGTGGGCTTCTCGGTGGGGGCCTCGTGGGCGACTGCGCTGGCTCTTCAGATCGAGGTGGACGCGACGGTTGTCTACTACGGCGGCGGCGATCTCGGCGAAAGCGACTGGGGGTCCCGACCGCTCCTCGGCCACTTCGCCACGGACGACGCGACCGAGGCCGCGCGGTCCGCGCGCGCGTCCATCGCCCGGCTCGACGACGCCGAGGCGTTCGACTACGACGCCCCCCACGGCTTCGCCAACGCGGATCTCCCGGACGCTTACTCGGAGGCCGCGGCGTCACTGGCTATGGAGCGCACCCTCGAAGAGCTGCACTACCAGCTCTCTTAGGAGCGTCACGAGGGCACGGCGGCCTTGGTGGCTCTGAGCCTCCCCACCGGTAGATGGGCCCGCCCCAGCAGCCCCGCAAGCTTCGCCCCGAGGCTGGGCGCGGGAAAGATGCGTTCGTAGCCCATGGTTGCCAGGGTGTCCCCGGCGACCGCCTCGAAGACCTCGATCTGGGCCGCGGGCATCTCCTCACGCCACGAGCGCGTGCGCGTGATCGCCCTGGTCACGTAGGGGTTGTAGAGCTTGGCCCGGTCCAGGGCCTCGACCCGCGAGCTGTGCGCGTAGTCGAGCATCGCAGGGTCGAAGTCCAACTCCAGGAAGCGACACAAAGCCTCCATCTCCTGTCGAGGGTTGTCGAGGAGGTCCTCGTAGTGCATCTCGAGGTAGCGGTCGGGCCCAAGCGGGCGTCCCCGTTCGATCCCTTGCACGACGCGGTCGCTCCACAACCTGGCCGCTCGGGCCACGGTCTTCGGTCCGAAGGGGACGTCGCCGAAGCTCAGCGCGACCTCGCGCCCGTCGCGCACCAGGTGCACGAACTTGGCCCGAGGCCACAGGCGCGCCAGCAGCGGAAGCTCCTCGATGTAGCGGGGGGTCTTGTCGCCGAAGCGGCTCTTGCCGCGCGCCCGGGCGAAGGTCTCGTAGGCGGCCTCGACGGCTTCGGTGTGGGGGATCCTCGCGCGCCCGCCGATGCGGGCGCGCACATCGGCTATCGGAGTCTCCCACGAGGGCCAGCGTGTGTGCGCCGCGAGCCGCTCCAGGAACTCCTCGGTGACGACCTCGTCTGTGCGGTAGAGATCGGTGACGAAGCGTGACTCCGGCGGCACGGCCACCTCGGGATGCGCGTTGAGCATCATGCGCAGCAGCGTGGTCCCCGACCGGGCCGATCCGATGATGAAGAACATCCGAGCTTCGATCCTCCTAGGGCGGCCGGCTAGAGGTAACCGAGGTCGCGCAGGTGCTGCTCGACCGTCGCTTCCTCGTCGGCTGTCATTCCCGAGCCGGCGACCGCCTCGTGAGTGGTCACCTCGTCGATGAACGACTCGAGCTTGCGCGCGACCTCGGGATGGCGGCTGTAGTGGTTGTGCTTTTCGTCGGCGCCGGCTCCCCCCCCACCGGCGCCGTTGAGCCGGTACAGCGACGGCCGGCCCCCCCGCACGCGCAGCAGTTTCCAGTCGTCGGTTCGAGCGCCCTCGATGCGCTTGCCCTCGAGCTTCACCCCGACGGCTTCCATGTAGGCGGGTTCCTCCGGCAGCGAGCCACCCTCGATCAACGGCCGCAGGCTGCGACCGTCCAAGCCCTTGGGCGACTCCACGCCGCAGAGGTCCGCCATCGTCGGGAACAGATCCACATGACGTACCTGCTCGTCGACGCGCGCCCGGTTCACTCCGGGACCGGCGATGATGAGCGGCACGCGTACCAGGTGCTCGTGCAGGGCGAAACCGTGTCCGACGGCCAGGGAAGAGAACCTCTGGTCGAGGTACGGCCACCACTTCTCGAGCTTCAAGCTGCGCCGGGACCTGCGCGCGACCCTGATGAGTTTCTGTTGGAGAGGCGTCTCGGGATAGTCCTCGCCGTGGTCACCGGTGATGACGACGATGGTGTTGTCACCGGCGGCTTCGAACACCGGTTTCAGCCAGTCGTCGACGGTCGCAACGGCCCCCTCGTACCCGGCTTTGTCCCAGCGTTTGGTGAAGTCGGGCGGCATCCGGTAGGGACGGTGGACCTCCCAGATGTGAAGCAACATGAAGTACGGCTCGGTATAGGAGCTCATCTTGGCCACGATGTCGTCGCGCCAGTCCATGAACGCGACCTTGTAGCCGGGTCGGTGGTTGGCTTCGTCGAAGCCGCGCAGCACACCCGTTGCCGGGAGGAGTGGGCCGGTCACCTCGGCGTGTGTCGCGTAACCGGCCGCGCCGAAGGCCTCGGCCCAGGTCGTCAGCGCAGGCGACAGCTGATAGCCCTGTAGCCCTCGCACGCCGTGCTTGGGCGGATAGCAGCCGGTGAGTATGGAGGAGAACGACGGGGTCGTCGAGGTCGTGGTGGAGACGCACTGAGTGAAAGCGGCGCCTCTGCCCGCCACGGAGTCGAAGTTCGGAGTCGCGATGTGATCGCCGAAGACCGCGTCGGCTCTCAGGGAGTCGATCGCCAGAAAGAAGACGTTGGGCGTGCTCAATCAATCCTCGTTCGTGGTGTGGGCGGGACGCTCGCAGTGTAATTGGTGGGGATACCGCCAACATCCCACAGGGACGGGCTCAACCTCGTCTCTTCTGGGCGCAGTTCCACACTCTTCCGATCTCGGAGGTGGGAAAGGCGGCCGAGAACAGCGGTTCCCTCAAGCGGCTCTCATAGGCTGGGGGGACGTCCTCGCCCTCCGCCAAGTTGTCCTCCAGCCGGTAGTCGTTCAAGAACGCCGCGATGTCTTCGAGGGTGGCGTCCGCCGAGGCCAGGACGTCGCGGTCGATCCAGTAGGCGCCCGGACGCTCGTCCTGGAACAGCTCGCCGGGATCGACGCCGAGCTCGCGCCCGACCGCCTCGAGCAGCGGCGTCTTGCGAATCGGCCACGCCCCCGTGCTCTTCGGGTCGGGCGCCTGGCCGTGGTCGGCGGTCACCATGACCACCCACTGCTTTCTGCCGACGTGGTCGTCGAGCCATGACATCAACCTGGCGAGCTCGCCGTCGGTGTACCGGACTATCGCCTCCACCTCGGGCTCGATCATGTTGTAAGCGTGGCCCAGGTCGTCGACCTGCTTGTAGTTCATGAAGAAGAGGTCGGTGATCTCATCGTCCCCGAAACCCTCGCGGTCCATGATCGTCGTCGCGATGTCCGTCTGGAAGAGCGCCCATGCCGGTGAGTCCCTGAGAGTCTTCGAGTCTTCCAGGATGTCGTTGCCCATCCACAACCCGTCGGCCTCACCGTCGTCGGTGTCGATCTGCTGGATGTAGTCGTCCAGCCCGGGCACGTCGTTGACGTAGTCGGGCATTTCGTAGTACTCGGGATTGGTCTGGAACTCGCCGAATCGATTGTTCAGAAAGACGATGTCCTTGTCGCCGCCTTCCAGGAAGGCGCCGTGCCCGACCAGGCCCCAGTGCCACGACTTGAAGCCGAACATGCCGATCTTGGCCTGGTTGTCGACCTGCTGGTCGTAGACGTCCGCGACCGTCGTCTCGGCCAGGATCGAGGGCGTCCGGTCGGGATACGAGCCCACGACCTCGTCGCCGTCGCGCACCGGGATGTCGACGATCTCGTGCTGCTTGGGGAACGCTCCGGTGCCGATGTTGGCGTGCACCGCGGGGGTCACCGAGGGCGACGAGCCGACCTCGACGTCGAGCACCGAGGTGCCCTCGGCCATGATCCGTTCGAGAGTGGGCCACGCGTCGGGCCATTGCTCGAGCACGTTCGTGCCGCCTCCGTCCCACACCAGTTGAAGGATGACCCTGGGCCGCCCTCTGCGGTTTTCTTCGACCAGGGCCTCGGTGATGGCGCGCCCCGGCCTCTCGCCCGGAAGCTCCACCCCGACCAGCTCGGCCAGCGTGGGGGCGACGTCGGCCAGCGTTACGCGCCGGTCGAGCTTCAGCTCCCCCTGAGACTTGATGAAGCCCGGCCCGTACAGCGCCAGCGGAACGCGTTGGACGTAGTCCCAGGGACCGGAATGAGTGAAGACCGTAAAACCTCCGAAGAAGTTGGGCTCACGCGGCACCACCGAGATGTCGGGAGAGCGCTCGAGGTTGATGCCGGCTCGGACGCGCCGCAGAAGGTCGTGGTCCAGAGCGCACGCCGATTCGAACCAGTCGCCTACCGGTTTCGTCGGGCGTTCGAGGCGCGTGGCCTCATCATCCGAGCCGTCGGTAGCGCCGGGGGGGAGATTCCGGTCTGCGGGCGTCTCGTCGGACGTGCACGCAGCCACAGCTAGTAGTGCCGATGCCACTATGACTGCGATGGCCTTGTGCACGTCGATAGCAAATCCTTCCGTTGATTGTTCTCGTGTGCCTCTTTTGCCGGGAGACTAGAGGATATGGACGAGCAGTCTGCCGCAATCCGCATCCTCGGAGTTCCCATCGCGTGCCTCGATCGAGCCGGGGCGCTACGAGAGATCGAGCGCCTCGGTCGCCTCGGAGGGCCCTCCCTCATCGCCTACGCCAATGCACACACGCTCAATCTGGCGCACCGCGACGAACAATACCGAGCGCTGCTGGCTAGTGCGTCGCTGTTGCTCAACGACGGCGCGGGAGTCGCCCTGGCCGCCCGGATAATGGGATCGAGCTTTGTCGCCAACCTCAACGGCAGCGACTTCAACCCCGAGATACTGAGGCTGGCGGCTCGCAACGGGTGGCCCGTCTACTTGCTGGGTGCTGCTCCCGGCGTGGCGGAGCGCGCAGGAGCGATTCTTGCCGGGCGGATAGACGGCCTCCAGCTCGCCGGCACCCATGACGGCTACTTCGATGCGCGGCGCAACGACGAGATAGCAGCCGAGGTCCGCGCCTCGGGGGCCGAGGTGCTCATGGTGGCCATGGGAAATCCGGTGCAGGAGACCTGGCTGGCGCGCCACCTCGTGGCCACCGGCGTGCGCGTCGGTGTCGGCGTCGGCGCCTTCTTGGATTTCACCGTCGGGGTAGTGCCGCGCGCCCCTGCGTGGATGAACAAGCTGGGCGTCGAATGGCTGTACCGGCTGGGCCAGGAGCCGAGGCGCATGTGGCGGCGGTACCTGATCGGCAACCCGCTGTTCGTCATGAGGGTTCTGCGCCGGCGCCTCTCGACGGGCGTCGCTGGCAAACTAGGGTCGTGAGGAACCTATCGATCACCGCCAAGACGGTGCTGGCGCTCGTGGCACTGGCCGGACTCCTGGCGTTCGCCCTCGTGGCCGACCTGGGGATCAATGCGGGCGTCGTGCACCGCGGCGTGACGGTGCAGGGCTTCGAGGTGGGCGGACTCACTTTCGAACAGACCAGGGAAGCTCTCAACGCGCACCGGAGCACGCTGCGGGGCTCGGCCGTGTGCTTTTCCGGCGAGGGCTACAGAGATTGCATCTGGCCCGAAGAGGTCGGCTGGTTCCCGGACGCGGACGAGATCGAGGCGACCACTGAAGAAGCATTCGACGTGGGACGCTCGGGAGGCCTCTCGTCGATCGGCGATCGGGTTCGAGCTTGGACCGGAAACGTGTCCGTCAAGTGGACGGCGCGGCCACGCCGGGCGCTGGTCGCGGACCTGTTGGACGAGTGGGAGGAGCAGCTTGCCGCACGCGGCCTCGAGCTCGATCGGCGAAAGATGCGTGGCAAGGTCCGGAGGGCGGTGACGATGACACCGCGCAAGGACGTGACTTTCGCTCTCGAGGAGAGCTAGACGCTTTCCCTACCTCCGCAGACGGTCCGTCGCCGACCAGCGCACGACGTTGAACGCCGCTTCGAGGATGATGCGGAGAGTCATCTTCGAGCGCCCCGAGGCGCGCTCGACGAACGTTATCGGTATCTCGGCGATCCGGCCTCCCGAGCGATAAACCCGCCGGGTGATCTCGATCTGGAAGCCGTAACCCTGCGAGCGCAGGGTCTCGTACGAGATGTCCTGCAGGGTCGATGTCTTGAAGGCCCGAAAGCCCGACGTCGAATCCCGAACCGAGTAGCCGAGCAAGATTCTTACGAACAGATTCGCGCCGCGCGACAAGAACCTCCGCAGGATGCCCCAGTTCTCGACGCTTCCGCCGGCGACGTAGCGAGACCCGATGACGAGATCCGCATGCGCCAGAGCAGCAAGGAGCCGAGCGACATCATTCGGGTCGTGACTGAGATCCGCATCCATTTCGACCAGCGCGCTGTAGCCTCTCTCGATTCCCCAACGAAAGCCCGTGACGTACGCGGTGCCCAGGCCCAGCTTCGCCGGACGGACGACCGTGTGGACCCGGCCCTCCACCGGCGCGAGTGCTTCGACCGCACCTGCGGTTCCGTCGGGCGACGAGTCGTCGACCACTAGAATGCCCGCGACCTCGCTCCGGGCCAGCAACCTGGAAATGCACTCCGAGATGTTGTGGCGCTCGTTATAGGTCGGAACAACCACCAGTGCGCGACCTTCGTGATCGCTGGTCCCCATGGACACAGCGTCACCATAACTGTGACATGCCGTATCCTTCAGATGGGTCGAGGCGGTGGCCGGCCGCCTCCTCATACCTATATCGAAAGCCGCCTTAGAGTTGCAAGGAGCCGTCTGAGTGAAGCGCGCTGTGGTGCTCGTGTTCGTCGTCGTCCTGGTGGGCGCGGGCTCGGTGTACGCCGGCTTCAGCGTGACCTCCGACGGAGACGAACCGCCCGCCTCGTCGAACGAGCGTCTGGAGGAGCATAGGGGCGCGGACGAGCAAGAGTTCATTCCAAGGAAGGCCTATCTCAAGGCAGCCTGCGAGCTCCCCCCCCACTGGGTCAAGTACATCCGGCGCGGGTGGGATTCGAATCCCTCTCGAGACCTCGACCTGGTTCTGGTGCCCTATGCACGAAATTACGTCGGTAGCTTCTCCTACACTCCTCACTCGGGGCCATACGGCTACCTCCAGCGCATACCGATGATCTGGTATGGGCCGAACTTCATAGAGAGCAAGGGTCGAATCGATCCGGGCCGAGAAGTCACCATCGCCGACATCGCAGCAACCCAAGCCGAGCTGTTGAACTTCGACTGGCCCGCGACGAGGTCCCAGCCTCCTATGACCGAGGTCTTGAAGGAGACGGACGAGCGCCCGAGGCTGCTGGTAACCGTGTCCATCGACGGGGGCGGGATCAACGCTCTTGAAGAGTGGCCCCACACCTGGCCCACCATCAATCGTCTGATGAACGAGGGAACCAGTTACACGAATGCCGTCGTGGGTTCCTCTCCGTCGATCACGCCGGCCGTCCACACGAGTATCTCCACCGGAGTCTTTGCGCGCTTTCATGGCGTGACGTCGATCGCGGTGCGCCAGGATAACGGTGACATCGTCGGGGGTTTCGCTCGCAATCCCGACGCGAGTGGAGCCGCCGTAGCCGACCCTCGTGTGAATCTCGACGTGCCCACGCTTCCCGATCTGTGGGATCGGGCAAACGGCAACGAACCGATCATCGCCGGCGTGCTTTCCGGCAACTACGCCATGGGGATGGTGGGCTTTGGTGCGGCGATGGAGGGTGGAGACAAGGACATCCTGGCCATGCATGGCCAGGATGATTGGGGAACGAACGATAAGTTCTACAAAGTCCCCGATTACTTCAACAACGGAGAACTCGCGGGACCCGAGGACCTCATCGAGGCGGTGGATCGCCTCGACGGCAAGGCAGATGACAAGTGGCGTGGGCACGACATACCCATCGCTTCAAGTCCCGTTCTGGCGCCTCTGCAGAATCGCGTCATGTTCGAAACGATCGATCGTGAGGGCATGGGTGACGACGACTTGACCGATCTTCTCTATGTCCAGTACAAGTCGCCCGACGCCGCAGGCCACAAGTACAACATGATCGCCCCCGAACAGGGCGACGTGATCGAGTCGGTGGACACCGCCATTGATGCACTCATCTCCTTCCTCGACGAGACGGTGGGGGCCGATGGGTACGCGATGGTCATCACCGCGGACCATGGCCAAACCCCTCTCGGAATGGGAGGCTGGCCGATCAACCGTAACGAGGTCGTGAACGATATCCATACCCGCTTCTCGAAAGAAGGCGTGGAGGGCAGGTTGGTTCAACGCACCTCTTCTACTTCGTTTTTCATGCACCGAGCGAACATGAAGGCGCACGGCGTCACGCCCGAGGAGATCTCTTCGTTTCTTACGCGCTACACGATCGGCGACAATATCCCAGACGGCGAGCCGGTAGCCGAGGGCTTCGAGGACAGGCTCGATGAGCGCATCTTCGCCGGCGTGTTCCCGGGCAGGGATCTGACCGACGTCGTGTCGTGCACCAATGCTTTCGGTGACGAGTGAGGAGTGCTTGGCGATGGCGAATGATGAGCGCGGAATCTTCCACGGGTGTCCTTCCGCGCTGGAAGAAGGCGGAAGGAGCAACAGCATTGAGCTGCTGGAACAATAGGTTTGGAATGTCCCTCTTCAGAGAGTATTTCCCCCTGTGGAGCGACCTACGGCACGTCGGCGCACTCCGTTCCGCCGCAGCGAACGAGCCGGAAGCGCTCCACGACTACTTTTCCGGTGGCGGAGTCTTCAGGTGCGCCATCGGCCACTGGTCTTGAGTGCGCTCGGAGGACGACGCGAATCCTACGGGTTTCGCCCTTGTTGCCCCCCTCCAAGGTCACCTTCTTTTCTAGCCGCTTGAAAGAGTCGTCGCCTCCACAGCGGTAGGCATTCGTCTCCCATTTGTGGCCGTCCTGCCCATCGTTGCCATGAATGGTTAGTCGCGCTCTGAAGTAACCATACTGAGGACCGCCCTGAGTCTCGCAATCACCTTTGAGTGTTCCACCCGAGGCGATGTTTGGAGTCGTCTTCACCCAAGCGGAAGCAAGCCAAGTCTGCCCTGGACTTGCGTCATGCGCGCCACGGTAGTCCCACACACTGTTGTCAATTTGTTCCCCTTCAGAAGGATTCGGACAGTTTGGTCGCTTATGGATATAGAGAGCAGTGTTGTTGTTGTTGACCTCACGATCAGCAACGGATCTCGGGTTGCCGAACAGATCCTGGAGATCGGTGTCGCCACACGTAATACGAACGTTGAATCGCGAATCATGAAAGCCCAAACCGTCTGAGTTTTCGTCCGGTGTGAAATTCGAGTAGTCGTGGATTGTGACGTAAGCGTAGGCAACGCTCGATGGGAAGCCAAAGAGGAGGACGGATAAACAACCAATCCACAGCCCCCTGGACCCCGCCAGTCTCCGATCGTGAATCGTGCCTCGGCCAACTCTCCCAGCTCGTGGCTCTCGTCGCATCGGCTCCCCCTGTTCGACGGTCGAGAGCAACGCTAGGGGACCCACACGGCGTCTACTATCCCCTATTCGGGTAATTGTGCGGCCCCGAACGGGATCTGACATTCCCGCAATCGGTCCGCTGTCGGGCAGAAGAGCGGGCTTTCAAATCGCCGGAGGGAACGAATCAGTATTTTGGTTCGCAGCACCCAGCCACCCCGACCGGACTCCACTCTTTCGACCGAAGTCCTTGCCTGGTGATTCGGCCTGACGGTCGAAATCAGCGTGAGCCTAGAATCGCTATGTCAGTTGTCGCAGCCTGGTCGTCTCAGCTCGGCTGGCGACATGGCGGTGAGATAGAGCCTTTCACCCAGACGGTCGCGGTAACGTTCCGGCACGTCCTTCGGGTTCGCAACGTTCTCGTATAGTCTGTAGTTGCGGATGAAGGCAGCGACGTCCTCTCTGGTGACGCCGTTGGCTCTCATGATCTTGCTGTCGAGAAAGAACTGGTAGCCTCTGGCCGCGGTCACCAGCTTCTTGTTCTGATTGTCTGAGTTGAACCTCTCCTCCAGATCCTTGGCCAGCTTGTCCATGTCGATCGGCCATCCCTCGGTGACCTCGGGATAGGGCGTCATGCCGTGATCCGCAGTTAGTGCGAGGACATAGTTCGCCTCGCCCACCAGGTCGTTCAGGCCCTCAACTATGAGCTCGAGCTGGCGGTCTTGCTCCTCGAGGTTGTCACGGACCTCCGGCTCGACGATGTTCCAGGTGTGGCCCGCGAGATCGGTCGGCTTGTAGTTGGTGAAGAAGAGATCAGGAACGTCGTCTGCGCCGAAGCCCTCGGTCTCGAGAAGCTGGAACAACCTCCGGGTTTGGAGCATTGACCAGGCGGGCGTTTCACGAATGGTGTGATCCATTCTCAAGGGGTTCCCTAGCCACTCGCCGTCGGCCTCGCCATCGCGCTGGTCCAGTTCCTGGACGGCGGTCTCCAACCCGTCGAGGTCCAGGTACTCGGGAAATGTGTAGTACTCGGCGATCGACGCATACTCGAGCGAGTCGAGGGAATCGAGGACGGCGATGTCCTGGTCGGCGCCGTCGAGGTAAGACCCGTGACCCATCATACCGAGGTGCCAGTAGTCGCGCGCGAGCGTCCCGATGAGCGGGACGTTGCCGTTGGCTCGATCCCAAAGGTCCGCCAGCGTCTTGACCTCGAAGTTGGCCGGCGAGTCGCCCCGCCAGGCGTCGATCAGCTTGCCCCCGACGCGCATCCTGATGTCGGTGAGCCCGTGAGACTTGGGGAAGTCGCCGGTGCCGAGGGTTGCGTGCGTTGCGGGAGTGATCGAGGGCGACGATCCCACGGTGGCGTTGGAGAAGCTCGCCGACTCTTCCATCAGCGCCTCGAGATGGGGCCAGGAGTCCGGCCACTGCTCGAGCATGTTGATCCCACCGCCGTCCCACACGACGGTGAGGATCAGTTTGGGAACGCCGTTGCGTCTCTCGGGTGGCAGGAGGGCCTCGCCGAGTGAGCGTCCGTCGCGCTCGCCCAGCCCGTCGAAGTCGAGCAGCTCGGCGTAGGTCGGGGCGATGTCGGCCAGCGTCACGTCCTCGACGGAGGTGAACCCCTGCTTGATGTAACCCGGACCGTAGAGGACGATCGGAATGTCCTGGGTATAGGGCCACGGCGTGGAGTGACGCGTCCCGAACTGATTGGGAAGCCGTTCGACCGCCAGGACATCGCCCGAGCGCCCGGGGTAGAAGCCGCGGCGAACTCGCTGAAGCACCTCGGGCGGAGTGTTGGTGCAGGCTTCGGGCGGCGGGCCCTTGTCGTCGAGGGCGACCCCGGTGCCGTTGCCGTCGTCGCCTCGGGCCATGAGATAGCCGCCCGCACCGAGCGCGACCGCAACCACGAGAAGCACGGCGAGCCACCGTCTGCGGTGGCCGCGTCTCCGTCGAATCGTTCTCTTCGTTCGGGCGTTTGTTCTCATGGCTGTTCACAGGAGCGTGGATTGATGGTTTGTCGTGGGGGCACGCTAACCGCCCCCGCGAGCGTAGAGAAACAGGCTCATGATTGCGGTCCCCCGCAGGCGGGGTGCGGCCACGGCCCCCGGGGCGTTACCCTGCTTTGCCGTATGTCTCTCAACGCTACCCAACCCGACAGGGCCGCTTCGGCGTTCGTCATCGCGACTCGCAACCGGCCGGACGACCTGGCGCGCACGGTCGAGTCGCTGCTGGTGCAATCGGTGTTGCCGGCGGAGCTGTGCATCGTCGACTCGAGCGACGAGACACCGACCCGGCCGCAGATCGAGAAGCTCTGCGACGATGCCGGGCTGAAGCTGGACTATCACCACCCCGCCCCTCGAGGCCTGACCGTGCAGCGCAACGTCGGCATCGACCGGACGCAGGGTGACCCCGTGTTCTTCATAGACGACGACGTCGCGCTGGCCCCCGAGTGCCACGAGGCGGTCCTCGCCGAGTACGGCAAGTGGGGGCCGGAGCTCGGCGGGGTCCGGGCCACGCCGGTGCGCCCGGCCCGTCCCTCGCGCTCCACGATTCTCTACCGGAAGGTGTTCGGGATCGGTGGATGGTGGCCGGAGTCATCCGGCAAGGTGCGGCCCGGGTTCTACGCGGAGGGAGTGTCGGACTCCGCGGGGGTGCGCAAGATCGAGTACTTCAACGGCTGGTTCATGTCGTTCCGGCGCGCCGTCTTCACCCACGAGCGCTTCGACGAAGCGCTGTCGGGCTACGGCTACAAGGAGGACATCGACTTCTCCTACCGCGTGAGCCGGCGCTACACGCTCGTGCAGACACCGAAGGCTCGTTGTGATCATCTCAAGAGCGACACCTCTCGCCTGAACTCACATCAACTTCAGCGCATGAATCTCGCGAACCAGTTCTACCTGCATCGCAAGCTCATGCCGCAGACGCTGCGTTACAAAGCGGCGTTGTGGTGGGCCCTGCTGGGCCTGTTGATCATCAACGCCGGCAAGGCGGTGCAGACGCGCGACCCGGGTCTGTTCACGGGCCTGCTCGCGGGTGCGTTCGAGCAGAGTCGCGGCAGGGGGCTGGTCGACCCGGCGACCGAGCGCGCCCGATCGTGAACCAGGCCGTCCCCTCGACTCCGGGTGCCAAGCAGCGAGACTACTGGTTCACCGTGCTCCTCACCGATCCGGTGGCGCTGCCGATGGTGCGCACCCTGGCCAAACGGAGGTGGTTGAGCCCCGACGGAGTCACGGTGGTCGCGCTGCTGCTAGGTCTCTCGGTCGGGGGCTTTTTCGCGACCACTACGCGGTGGGGGCTCATCGTGGGAGGCATCGTCTTCTACTTCGCCTTCGTCTTCGATTGCGTCGACGGCAAGCTGGCGCGCGCGTTGCAGGTGACGAGCGCCAGGGGCGAAGCGCTGGACCATCTCGCCGACGGCGGGCGGCGCGCCAGCGCGGTGCTGGGACTGTCGGTCTACCTGTGGCGGACCGAAGGCGACGCGACGATCTTCTTCGCAATCGTCTACATGGTGGCCAGCTATTACTTCCTCGAGATCTCGGGGGCCGAGCGGGGAGAAGCCGGTGGTGGCATCAGGGGCCGGCTCGCCCAGCGGCTGGCGCAACGCCGTCTGCTGCCGAATCCGGGAATGCCGGACGTGCAAGCGATCGCGTTCATCTTCGGGCCGGTAACCGGGTTCGTGACCGCGGGCCTGGCGGTGGGCATCGCGATGGTGACCGTGGCGATCGCCCTGACGGTATACAGAAGGCTCAGATGACCAAGAGGGGCTCATGGTGACGCGTGTGCTGATGCTCGGCCTCGACGGGGCGACATACTCGGTGCTCGAGCCGGCGTTCGAGGCCGGTCACATGCCTCACTTCAAGGCGCTCATGGAGCGGAGCGCGCAGGGCGTGTTGACCTCGACCGTGCCGCCCTACACACCGCCCGGATGGACGTCGATCTTCACGGGGCAGAACCCCGGACGACACGGCATCTTTGGGTTCACGCTCGGCAACATCCAGCAGCCACGCGGCCTCGTCCGGCTCGATCGGGTGAGGTCCCCCGCGATCTGGAACGCGGTGAACCACCAGGGGAGACGCATGGGCGTCTTCAACGTTCCGATGACCTGGCCTCCACCGCCGGTCGATGGGTTCGCGGTGTCGGGCATGCTGACCCCCGAGGGTGGAGGCGAAACCCCGGACAACTACACCCATCCGCCGGGCCTCGCCGGCGACATCAAGGCTGCGGTCGGGCGCTATCAGATCGACATCGAGGTCGACTACGACCAGGACTGGAAGTCGACCGAGATCATCGAACGCCTCTCCCGCAACCTTGCGGCGAAGCGAGCCGCGCTGCACGTGTTGCTCGAGAAGGAGACCGACCTGCCTCTGTTGTTCGCGGTCCTCGAAGCCCCCGACCGGCTCATGCACGTCCACTACAAGTACATCGATCCACGTTGCGAGCACTTCCACCGCCTCGAGGCTCAGGCGATCAGGACACGCGCCTGGGAGTTCTTCGACGAGATGGATCACATGATCGCCGACCTGCTGGCGTGGGCGGGCAACGACGCGTACATCGTGACGATGTCGGACCACGGTTTCGGTCCCAAGGACAAGAGCGTCAACGTCAACGTCGCGCTGCGTGAGTGGGGTCTGTTGTCGGTGGGGGGAGCGGGGCAGGTCACGAAGTCCGCCGGCGTCCGCAAGGTCGCACGGAGGGCCAAGAAGGTCCTGCCCAAGTCGGTCTGGCAAAGGGCCAAGGGGGCCGCGCAGTCCTCGATCGACTGGTCGCGCACCAAAGCGTTCTCGGCACCCATCCCGCAGCAGGGCATCTACATCAACCTCGAGGGCAGAGAGCCGCACGGTGTCGTCGGCCGCTCGGATTACGAGGCGGTGCGCGACGAGATCATCGCGCGCTTCTCGGAGCTGATCGATCCGGATGACGGGCGACCGGTTGTCGACCACATCCACCGGCGCGAAGAGGTGGTCGAGGGGCCCGAGGCGGTCCACGCCCCCGATCTCTTTCCGGTGTGTCGCGCCTATTCGTACGAGCTCTCCGACGGGCTGTACTCGCCGAGCGTGCTGGACGACTACAGGGACCTGCCGCGCGGCTTCCACCACATGGACGGCATCTTCGGGATCGCAGGGCCGGGCGTCGAGGCCCGCCGCGGCTGCAAGGCGCATCTCTACGACATGACTCCGACTGCGCTGTACCTCGCCGGCCTGAAGCTTCCCGAGATGGATGGGCGCGTCCTCACCGAGCTGTTGCCGGCGTCTCTCGTCGAGGCGCGCCCGGTGCAGATCGAGCCCATGGATCTGCCCCTCGCCGGGGAGGGTGTCAGCGCGACGCCGTACTCGGCGGAGGAAGAGGCGCAGATCGAGGAGTCACTCAAGAATCTCGGCTATCTGTAACCCAATCCACCCAAGCCATGTCCTACGAACACCTCACGGGTGGTCGGGAATGATGCGCTTCGTCATCTCCCGCGCCTCCTGGAGGGGTCCGTGTGATCCACGACTTTTCAGGTATATGTCAGTGTTGGAAGCAGTATCCATAGGGTGAGAAAGGGGAGCAAATGTCGACCGCACGACCGGCCGCACGCTCTGACAAGACCCCCGGCCAGCTGTTCGCACTGGTCTTCGGGGCCGTTTACGTCCTGGTAGGGATCCTGGGCTTCATCGGTCCGCTGGTCAGTGACGACAGGCTGCTCGGGATCTTCGGAATCAATCCGCTTCACAACATCGCGCACCTCGCCGTGGGGGCATTGTTCTTGTTCGGTTCCCGGGCACCCGACACCGCGAAGATGGTGAACCTGGTCATCGGAGTCGTCTACGGGCTGCTGGGACTTCTCGGCCTTCTGGGTGGACTCATCGTGGAGGACCTGCTCAACAACAACGCGGCAGACACCGTGCTGCACTTGGCGACCGCAGCGCTGGCCCTCTACTTCGGAACGGCCGGAGCCGGGGTGCGGACCACAGCTACCGCCTGAGCATCGCAACCGAGAAAGGGCTCACCTTCGTGGTGGGCCCCTCTTGGTGCTCGTGACTATGCCGAGCTTGCGGCCTCGAGGTTGTCGACCGCAAAGATGAGCTCGGTCTCGCCGCCGTTGCGATGGGCGAGGTATACCGAGGAGATCGATACACCGGCCTTTGACAGCCTTCGGCAGTAGCGCCCCAGCTCACCCGGACGGTCGTCGAGGGTCACCGTGAGCACCGGTCTGCTGCCCTCGACCTTGAAGCCACTGGACGCGAGTATCTCCGCAGCTTCGTCCCCGTCGTCGACCACGAGATGAATCACGCTGCGGTCATCGTGAGTGGAAGCGGCCAGCGTCTCGATGTTGACGCCGTGCTGCCCCAACAACTCTCCCAGCTCCGCCAGTAGCCCGGGACGATCCTCGATGGTGACAACTATTTCCTCCAGCATGGACCTAGCGTAATACTTCGAGCCGGGGGCCGCGGCGGCTGCCTCACGGCCCATCCCCGCCGCCGCTCTCGAAGGCGATCTCGAGCTTTCTGGACCCTGAGAGGCGCGTGAGGCGACACCTCAGGGTCAAAGAGTGTTCAGTGTGCGCCCTCGGCCGACATGACCGCCCGCAAGGTGCGCCACAGGATCCAGATGTCGAGGCTCAACGACCAGTTCTGGATGTAGAAGAGGTCGTAGCGAAGGTAGTCGGCGAAGCTGGTCTCGGCCCGGCCGCTGACCTGCCATAGGCCAGTCATGCCGGGCTTGACGCGCAGGCGGTTACGGACCCAGTCGTCGTACTGCTCGGCCTCGCTGGGCAGCGCGGGCCTCGGTCCCACGAGGCTCATCTCGCCCCGCAGCACGTTCATGAGCTGCGCCAGCTCGTCGAGCGAGTAACGGCGCAGCCACCTGCCCGCGGTGGTAACGCGCGGGTCCTCCTTGAGCTTGAAGAGCAGGCCGGGACCCTCGGAGAGGTGCTCGAGCTCGGCCAGCCTCTCCTCGGCATCGACCACCATCGTGCGGAACTTCCAGCAGGTGAAGGGCTTCCCGTCGCGCCCCACTCGCACCTGCTTGAAGATCGCCGGGCCTTTGGAGTCGCGCCTGATCCACGTGCCGATGCCCAGGAGAAGGGGCGAGAGCACGATCGTCAGAGCGAGGGAACCGAAGAAGTCCATGGTTCGCTTGATCACCTGCTGCAGGCGGCTGATGCCGGTGCGTCGCACGTACAGCAGCGGCACGCCGGCCACCGATTGGACCGTCATCCGGGACGCGAGCAGGTCGACGGTTCCCGATGTGATCTGGAGGTCGACATCGCAATCCTGGAGCTCCCAGAATAGTTTGTTGAGACGAGGAGTCTCGAACGCCGTAGCGGCGATGAGCACGAGGTTGATATTGCTGCCGGCGATTATCTCCTTGACGCGGGCGACCGGGCCGAGGACCTTGTGCCCGTCTTGGAGCGCGTCCCCGGCCGGCAGGTCGTCATCCAGGAAGCCGACGATCTCGTAGCCGAGCCACCTTTCGCGCTCGAGGGTGTTCGCAACCGTGCGGCCCTCGTGGTTCGCGCCGAGCACGAGCGTGCGAGTTGTGTCCCCGCCCCTGCGGCGGAGGAAGTGCAGCAACTTGCGCACCGCCAGACGCTCACCCCCGACGGCGAAGAAACCGCAGAACATCGCGAGCAGCGCCCATCCGCGTGCCAGGTTCATATTGAGCGCCGAGTCACTGATAAGAAGCACGACGGTACCCGCGACCACCCCGTGAAAGACCTGCTTGAACTCGTTCACGGGACTCAGGACCTGGCGTGGTTCGTAGAGCCCGTACAACCAGAACAGGGTCAACCACACGGGCACGGCGATGAGGGTGAGGACGGGATAGGTCCAGCCGTTCTGCAGCGCCGGCGCGCCCTCCATTATCTCGAAGCGAATGATCGACGCCCCGAAGAGGGCGACCATGACCGCCATCCCATCGATCGTGACGCGCAGCGCGATGCGTGCGGTGCTCTGCCGCTGCATGGGGCGGCGTTCGGTGACGGGTTTCTCTTCGGGGACCGTTTCGGCTGTCCGAGCCATGTGGCGTCTCTTCTCCTGGACGGCTAGAGGTAGCCGAGTCCCCTCAGCGCCTCCTCGATCTGCGCCTCTTCCTCATCAGAGTAAGGCGAGCTTTCGTCCCTCGCACCTGATGATAGGGGGGAGGTGGTGGCGACGGGCCGATCTCTCAGGGCTGATGGCTCGAAAGCCTCGGTGATGACCCGGCCCTCCAGGCCCTCGGGCACCTCGAGCCCGGCCAGGTAGAGCAACGTGGGCATGACGTCCAGCACCGACGCCTGGAGACGGCGGCCGGGCTTCACTCCGGCCCCCTTGACGACGACGATGCCATCGGGGTGGTGCACGCCGCGCGGCAGCGCGCTGACGTCGGTGAAGGGCCGCTTGTGAAACAGCTCGTCGTCGAGCTCGAAGCGGTGGTCGCGCAGCACGGGCAGCACGTCGGGCGCGCCCGGAACCGGATCGGGGCCGAAGACCTCCTCGCTGGTATGAACGCGGTCGGTCGCCGGAGCCCCGTCCGGGCCCACGAGCTCCTCCAAGCGAGACACCAGTTCGGCTTTGGTGACCTCGAGGTCGGACGGTGCGACGACTCCGAAGCGCTCTCGACCCCGGAGGTTGACGAAGACGCCCTGCTGCGGGATCGGCGAGGCAAAGGCCCTCGTGCGCGACCAGTCGATGGCGCCGAAGGTCTTGTCCTTGGCGTCGCGCGCGACCTTCCGAGGGAGAACACGTTTGGCAACCGGGACCAGCTTGCGCGCCACCTCGGTCTGCATCGCCTTCGCCTGCGGCTTTAGCTTGAGCAAGCCCCACTGCTCGAGCAGGGCGTTGAGATGGACGCTCACCTCCCACGAGGTGAAGCCGTGGTCGGAGCAGACGATGACGCCACCCTCGCCGGCGTAGTCCTCCAGCAGACCGACGATCTCGTCGAGCGCGGCGAAGCACTCGAGCACCGCCGGCCGCAGCCGCCGGCCCTCCGCAGAGTCGTAGGACTCGTCGGAGGGGTCCAGGTAGCGGTAGTAGACGTGCTGGAGGCGGTCCGGCGCCTCCATGACGGTGAACAGGAGATCGACGGGATCGTGCTCGAGCAGTCCGCGAAGCACGTCACGGCGCTGGTGGATGGACTCGAGCGCTCTGCGCGCGAGGCCCTCGTCTCTGAAGTCCTTCTCGTAGTTGGCGTTGACATCGAGCACGTAGCCGGGGGCCCACCCGAGGATCTTGGGCTCGATGGGCTTCGGGAAGGCGAAGCCGGTCTGCCTCTCGCCGTAGCCGGGAGTCAGCATGCCGGCGACCATCCAGCCGTCGAGTGGCTGCGGCGGATAGGTCAGCGGGAGGTTGTAGATGCCGGCACGCGCGCCCTGGTGGTTGGCGATCTCCCACAGAGTCGTCGCCTTGATCATGCCCGAGTGCATGAGCCGCGGTTTGTCGTACTGGACGTGTCCCTCGATGAACCCGTAGATGCCGTGCCGGCCGGGCCCGACGCCCGTCACCGCGGAGGTCCACGCAGGGGGGGTGTAGGTCGGAACGGTGCTGAGGAGCGTGCCGCCGGCGCCGGCGTCGCGCAGGGCCCCCAGCCGCGGCATGACGCCCGCGCCGATCATCGGATCGATGAGATGCCAGGCCGCGCCGTCGAGACCGATGACGACTGAGCTACTCATCGGAGCAGTGTAGTGCCGCGGTCACTCGCCCCAGATGCGCCCGACGAGTCGCTGCGCGCTCGCCTCGTCCAGGTCGGCGTCCTCGATGACGGTGAACCTGCCCGGGCGCGTCTCCGGCGCCTCGAGCAGGACCCTCACCACGTCGTCGGCCGAGAGCCTGAGTTGTCTCGGATGGTGGGGTAGCCCGACGCGCTCGAGCTGTCGCCTGAACGCCGTCACGTCATCTTCGTAGAGCGCAACCGAGAAGATGCAGCCGAACGCGACCTGTGCGCCGTGAAGCGCCCGGCCCCCGAAGATCGCGTCGATGGCGTGACTGATCTCGTGCTCGCCTCCGGAGGCCGGGCGCGAGGTCCCCGAGATGATCATCGACATGCCCGACAGCACCAGCGCGTCGGCGAGATGGCGAAGGAACACCGGATCACCCGCCACCTCGGACGCGTCGCGGGCCAGATAGCTTTGGATCATCTCGAAGGAGCGAGCCGAGAGGTCCCAGGCGCGCTGATCCATCGCTGCGAGCCCGCGGTTGGTCGCCAGAGCCCAGTCGCGCAGGGCGAGCGGGTTCGCCATGAGGTCGCCCAGGCCCGCCCGCACCGAGGCCACGGGGGCATCGACCAGCGTCGGCATCGAGAGATAGACGACGCGCGGAGCGATGGCGCCGAGGCTCTGAGACGCACCGGACTCGTCCGGTACGACCGCTACCGGCGAGCAGATCCCGTCGTGGCTCAGCTGCGTCGGCACGGCTATGACGGTGAGGCCGGCGCGCGCGGCCGCCAGCTTCGCGACGTCCAGCACACGACCGCCGCCCACGGCTACGACCGCGTCCGCTCCCGACCGTCGGATGCGCGATCCCAGTTCGGTGGCGAAGTGCGTCGTGGCCCCGGGCGGGGGAGTGATCGCCGTCTGCGCGGGCACCAGTTGCGCCGCCAGCTTCATTCCATGGATCGAGCCGACGACGAAGGGGGCCGAGACCCCGAGCTCGCCGAGGTTGGCGGCGAGATCCTCGGCTGCGTCGCGCTCATCGTCGGTGGACTCGAAGACGAACAGTTGTGGCGACTCGAGGGACGACACCGGGCTAGGCGGGCTGTTGTTCGCCGTCATGGGCGCCGTGCTGCCTCTCGATGACCGCGATGGCCGCCTTGACGTCGTCGGGGGTGTCCACCTCGGCGTACTCGCCGGGGCGCACCTCGGCCGCACGCGCGTCGACTCTGTCGAGCATCTGCCGGTAGACGTCCTCGTAATAGAGGTGGGACGAACGCCGCCACTCGACTTCGGTCGCGACCTCGCGGTACAAGGTCTGGGCGTGCTCCCGGAGCAGCGACACCCCGCAAAACTCCGCGGCGCTGAACTGCTTCTCGAGGTCCTTGCCGATGTCGGTCACGCGCCGGCCCTCGAGCCTCACGCGCATGTCCTCGGTGTCCAGTCCGTAGCGTTCCTCGACCGCAAGCACGAGGTCGCCCGGTGATTCGATTACGCGCGTAAAGACCTCGGGGTGGATGACGATGTCGCAGTTGACGATCATGAGGTCGAAGCCCTGTGACTGGTCCATCGCCAGGCGAGCGGAGTGAAAGTTCCCCCAATCCGCGTAGCGAGGGTTGCGGATGTAGCCGACGCCTTCGTCACCCCAGTGCTCGGCCACGAAAGCCGTGATGGCCTCCGGCATGAATCCGGTGACCACCATGAGGTCGTCGATTCCCGCCTTCCTCAGGCCCTCGAGGAGGTAGTGGAGCAAGGGCTCGTGATCGTTCAGCGTGAGTATCGTCTTCGGCTTCGCTCCTCCCATACGCACGCCGCGTCCTGCGGCCAGCACGGCGGCCCTCAATTTCGCCACGAAACCTCCAGTACGGTGTCCGACTTCAGGCGGCGCTCGAACGTCAGCGTCCGTCCGTTTTTCGAGAAGCCCGGCGCGTCGATGTCAGAGGCGCCCGTCGGCAGCTCGAGTTGTACCAGAAGTTGTTGCGGGTGGAACTTGGCCTGGCGCTGCACCACGAGCCGGTAGACGTTGCGCCCCCTGCGCCTCGTCACCACGCCGGGGCTCCGGTACTCGAGGTCGAACGAGCCGGCCTTGGCGGGGGGGACCTGCAGCGTGGCCGACCACACCTGCTTGCCCTTCTCGGCGTGCACCGGGGGAGCCCCTCCCGTCCAGGTCGCGAGGCCGGGAGGTGCGTCGATGCGCCCGTTGCAACCGCGATCGAGCGGTGAGGGGCAGAGCTTGCCCGCGTCGGCGGACAACAGCTCGGCCGCGCGCGGAACATAGAGATTGAGCATCGGGCGATGCGCAGCCTTCGAATCCCCGAGGAACCAGCGCGGCTGAGGCAGCGGCACTTCGTTGCCCACCTCGATCGAAGTCGTGTGAAGCGCATCGCGACCATCGATGGTGATGTCCAGGGCGTCTACCTGGCGTGCGAAGTAGTCGAGCTTGTTGCCGCCCACGTTCTGCTCGACTACCTGGAAGTAGTCGCCCCGGTTGGCCTTCGAGATGGACCCATCCCACCCCATGCGCTCGATGAACGCCTGTTCTCGAGGGTCGATCAGGTTGATCTGCATGTTCTTGTTCGCCAGCGAGCTACCCATCCCCTGAACCAGTTCGGTGGGGTGCTTCGGATCGAACATCTTCTCGAAGATCCTCGTCACGAAGCGCCTGAGGTAGCCGCGCCGGTCGCTCGGAATGGGAAAGCGCGCGTAAGCCTTGTTGAGGAGGATGTCGACCACCGTGTTCCTCTTCACGAAGTAGGCGCCCTGCTGGTAGGGCCCGATGCCCGGCATCAGGTTCTGGACGACGACGGGATCGATGGCCAGGACCCCATCGATCTCGGGCCACTCGGGGCACCGGCGGTCGCCGCGCGGCACGCACCGCTCGGCGCTCGCCCTGCCGTAGTCGACGGCGAGCTCTGCCGACAGAGGCCAGTGTGGGGACCAGTTCGAGTTTCCCAAGCGCTGGGCGTCCTCCAGCGCGCCGACGTACCAGGCATCGGCCGGCAACGGGATGTCTATGGACCTACGTTCCTGGTCGAGCTTGTAGATCGAACCGGTGTCCTCGCCGGCCAGCTCCGGCTTGCCGTCGTCGATCGTCAGGAACTCGAACTGCAGCATCGCGCCACCAGAGCCGCGTAACTCCGCCGAGTTCTGAAATGCAAGCATGTAGGTGCGCGGGCCGTCCGCGCCGAGAATGTCGGGCAACAACTCGAAGCCCGCCTCCGCGTCGCCCAGTACCTCGTCGGTGTCACGCGCCCGGTCGAGACCCTGCCTGATGTCGCGGTGGACGCGCTTCGGCAACTTGCCCAGCTCGATGGCGGCAAACTCGTCACCGGCGGCGTTGATGTCGCGACGCACCTGCTCGACGACCTCCCCCAGCTCCTCGACGCGGTCGAGAAGAATGATGGACCCCTCCCCGTCCGGATCCTTGCCGATGATCCGGTCGGGGCCCTTGAGGGCGTTGAGTCCGATATCGAGGGTCCCCGACGCGGCATCGGTGGCATGCTCCGCGGCCGCAACGACGTGGTCGAGCTCGCCCACTGCATCCTCGACCATGGGAGACATGGTGGCGAGGTCCATCAGCGGGCTGTTCGAGTCCAGGCCCTCTCGCGCTTTGGCGGCTCCCGCCCGCGCGGCAAAGGTCTCGTAAACGGCGGGACGGAACTTGCCTGCGGTCAGCCTCTTCTGTGCCCGGTCGAGGTGTGAGCTCGCGTCGAGGAGCCCGGTTCCGAGGCTCACCGGGCCCGAAAGCATGAGTAGCCACAGGGCCATGCCGCCCAGGGTCAACAGCAGTGCGGCCGCGCCGACCAGCCCGGTGGGCATCGCTCGTGACGGTTCGGGGTGCGTGGACATTCGCACCATTGTGGCCCAAGACTTAATCGACGACGTAGACTGCCGGCTATGTAGCGACTTCGTCAGCCGATGAGGCCTGCTATCTCGCCGATCATCTCGGTCAGGTCGTAGTCCCTGGGGGTGTAGACCTGCGCCACTCCGAGCTCTCTGAGCTTGGCTGCATCCTCATCGGGAATCACTCCACCGACCACCACGGGAATCGAGTTGATGTCGATGCCCTCGGCTTCGAGCCGGTCGATCACGTCGGGCACCAGCAGCCCGTGCGCGCCCGAGAGGATCGAAATGCCGATGACGTGGACGTCTTCGTCCGCCGCGGCGCGTGCGATCTGCTCGGGAGTCAGTCTGATTCCCTGGTAGACGACCTCGAACCCCGCGTCGCGCGCCCGCAGCGCTACCTGCTCTGCGGCATTGCTGTGACCGTCGAGCCCGGGCTTGGCGACGAGCATGCGAAGTTTGGTCACGCCGAGGCGCTCGCGCGCCGCCTCTACCCGGCGGCGAACTCCCTCCATGGTGGCTGCGTCGCCTCCCGAGGTGACCGCGCCCATACCCGTCGGTGCGCGGTACTGGCCGAAGACCTCGCGCAGGGCGTCGGCCCACTCGCCCGTCGTCACCCCCGCTTTCGCAGCCGCGATGGAGGTCTCCATGAGGTTGCCGCCGGCCGCGCCCGCACGCCGCAGGTCATCCACAGCCGCGGCGGCACGAGCCCGGTCCCGCTCCGAACGCCAGCGCTCTAGCGCGGCGATCTGGGTGGCCTCCGCGGCCGGGTCGACCTTTTCGTAGGCCATCTCGTCCAGTCCCTCGACCAGCGGCGAGGTCTCCGTCTCGACATAGGCGTTGACTCCGACGACCACCTGCTCACCCGACTCGATGGCGCGCCGCCGCTCCGCGTGAGCTCCGACCAATCGCTCCTTCATGAACGCCAGCGCCTCGACCGCGCCGCCACGCTCGAGCACCTGGTCCAGTTCAGCGGACGCCGCGCCGGCGATCTCCGTCGTCTTCGCCTCTATGACCTTCGATCCCTCGAAGATGTCGCCGTACTCGAGCAGGTCGCTCTCCAGGGCGAGGATCTGCTGGGCGCGCAGCGACCACTGCTGATCCCAGGCGCGCGGCAGGCCCAGCGCCTCGTTCCACGCGGGAAGCTGGACGGCGCGGGCGCGCGTCGACTTGCTCTGCGTAACCCCCAACATCTCGAGAAAGATCCGGTAGACGTTGTTCTCCGGCTGCGCCGCGGTCAGCCCGAGGGAGTTGACCTGGAGCCCGTAGCGAAGGCGCCTGAACTTCGGATCCGTCACGCCGTAGCGCTCGGTCGCGATCCTCTCCCAGAGACGCGCAAAGGCGCGCATCTTGCAGGTCTCCTCGATGTAGCGGATCCCCGCGTTGCAGAAGAAGGAGATCCGTCCCACGAGGCGCGGGAAGTCCTCGTCGGACACCTCTCCCGTCGCACGGACCGCGTCGAGCACCGCCACGGCGTTGGCCAGCGCGTAGGCGACCTCGAGAACCGGGCCGGCCCCCGCTTCCTGCAAGTGATAGCTGCAGACGTTGATCGGGTTCCATCTCGGTGTGTTGTGCAGCGTCCACGTGATGACGTCGGTGGTCAATCGCATCGACGCCTCCGGCGGGAAGATGTAGGTGCCGCGCGACAGGTATTCCTTGAGGATGTCGTTCTGGGTCGTGCCCGCGAGCGCGCTCCGGCCGGCGCCCTGTTCGTCGGCCACCGCGACGTAAAGGGCGAGCAACCACATAGCGGTTGCGTTGATCGTCATCGAAGTGTTCATCTCCGCCGTCGGAATCCCGTCGAAGACGCGCGCCATGTCGCCGAGATGCGAGATGGGAACGCCCACCTTTCCGACCTCTCCGCGCGCCATGAGGTGATCCGAGTCGTAGCCGGTCTGGGTTGGAAGGTCGAAGGCTACGCTGAGCCCCGTCTGGCCCTTGGCGAGGTTTGCCTTGAAGCGGGCATTCGTCAGACTCGGGCTGGCGTAGCCGGCATAGGTGCGGAAGATCCAGGGCGGGTCCTTGTCTCGAGCGTCCATCAGCGACATCGTAATTGTCGCTGCTGCGCTCGCCGCCGCCGGCGGCGATTAAGCTCGTTGGCTCACTTCGTCATCTCTCGGGAGTTACTACATGAGCGTCGATATCAGGAAGGTCGGAGTCGTGGGATGCGGCACCATGGGCTCGGGTATCTGCGAGGTCGTCGCGCGCAGCGGCTACGACGTCGTCTTCTCCGAGATGAACGAGGAGGCCGCGCGCGCGGGGCGCGAGCGCATCGAGCGCAGTGTGGGGCGGGCGGTAGAGCGCGGGAAGCTCGACCAGGCGGCCGCGCAAGAATTGCTCGGCCACATCTCTTCGACCAGCGACCTCGGGGATCTCGCGAACTGCGATCTCGTGTTCGAGGCCGTGCCCGAGAAGCTCGACCTGAAGAGGGAGACCTTTGCATCGCTCGATGCGGTGCTGAAGCCCGATGCGATCCTTGCGACCAACACGTCGTCTTTGCCCGTCATCGACATGGCGGTGGCGACCAACCGGCCCGACCGCGTGGTGGGCTTTCACTTCTTCAACCCCGCGACGGT
Organism: Actinomycetota bacterium; assembly: GCA_050694055.1. Classification (GTDB taxonomy): domain Bacteria; phylum Actinomycetota; class CADDZG01; order CADDZG01; family WHSQ01; genus WHSV01. The sequence continues at coordinate 1,361 of JBOGWX010000141.1, read as the reverse complement.
CATGAAGCTGGTGGAATTGGTGCACACGGTCGCGACCGACGAAGAGGTCGTCGAATCCACGAAGCAATTCGCCGTGGGATTGGGCAAGGTCCCGGTTCCGTGCCGCGACCGCGCCGGCTTCATAGCGAATCTGCTGCTGTTTCCCTACCTCAACGCTGCGACGCGCATGTACGACCAGGGCTACGCCTCGCGCGAGGACATCGATGCGGCCATGCAACTCGGCTGCGGACATCCGATGGGACCTTTGTCGCTGCTCGACCTCATAGGACTCGATTCGGCTTACGAGATCTGCGAGGCGCTGTGGCGGCAGTGGCGCGACTATCAGGATGCCCCGCAGCCGCTGCTGAAGCAGTTCGTGACCGCCGGTTACCTCGGCCGGAAGACCGGGCGAGGCTTCTACCGCTACGAGACCCCCGAGTCTCCGAAAGTCATCGACGCCGCGACCGACGGTGGAGAGGTCGCGCGCTCGGACGTCGGCACGATCGGCGTGGTCGGGACCGGGATAATGGCGAGCGGCGTCGCCGAGGTCGTCGCGAAGGCCGGGGGCGAGGTCGTTCTCAGGGGACGCAGCGAGTCGTCCATCAAGAAGGCCAAGGCTGCGGTCGCCCAGAGCCTGGAGAAGGCAGTGAGCAAGGGCAAGCTCGAGCGGACGGGCGCCGACGAGGTGCTCGAGCGCATCACCACGACGCTGGACTTCGCGGACCTTGCCGAGTGCGACCTCGTCGTCGAGGCCGTCGCCGAGGACCTCGAGGTCAAGAGCACCGTGTTCGGGGAGCTGGACGCAGCCACGAAACCCGACGCGATCCTCGCGACCACGACGTCGTCGTTGTCGGTGGTCGATCTGGCTGCGGCCACCACTCGTCCGGACAAGGTCATCGGCCTTCACTTCTTCAACCCCGCGGCAATCATGAAGCTCGTCGAGGTGGTTCGCACGGTCGCGACGTCCGACGAGGTAGAGCGGCGTTGCATCGCGTGGGCGCATTCGCTCGGCAAGCGTCCGGTTCGGTGTCGCGACCGCGCGGGGTTTGTCGTTAATTTTCTTCTGTTTCCCTACCTCAACGATGCCGTGCACATGCACGAGGAGGGGTACGGCGCGCCGGCGGACATCGACGCGGCGATGAAGCTCGGATGTGGACACCCGATGGGGCCCTTCGAGTTGATGGACATCGTCGGGCTGGACGTCACCTACGCCATTCTCGACTCGCTGCACGAGGAGTTTCGCGAGCGCCGGTATGCGCCGGCGCCCCTGCTCGAGCACATGGTGCGGGCCGGGTATCTCGGACGAAAGAGCGGCCGCGGGTTCCACGACTACTCGAGCTGACACTCTTTTCCAGCCTCGAAGTGCCTTGAGCGCTCAAGGC
>JBOGWX010000140.1:0-39693 GCA_050694055.1 Actinomycetota bacterium | reverse complement strand
CACGCGAGGAGATCGAGGTCCTATTCGGCCGCAAGGTGTTCATCGACCTGCGGGTGAAGGTCGAAAAGAACTGGCAACGCCACTCGCACGCACTTCAACGTTTGGGTCTCGGCCCTTAGGGCCCGCCTCGCCGCGCAGACCGGTATTCTCGACTCATGCCACAGGCCACAGTCAAGCGCTATGACTCACTCACCAGGACCGGAACGCTCGTGTCGGACGACGGCAGCGTCGAGTACGCAGTCGACGGAGCCGTCATGGACTCGTCCGAGATGTTCCGCTTTCTCCGACCCGGGCAGCGCGTCAGCTTCGACTTCGTCACCGAGGACGGCGAGGAGAAGATCCGCAACCTTCGGATCGGCATCGCCTAGAAGACCCACGCCCGACTGCGTTCTTAGCCGACCAGGGAAGCCTGTCGCGCGAGAGCACCCGTCAGTTCCTCAGGCGGGACCGGGCGGGACCAGAGATAACCCTGGCCGGAGGTGCAGCCGAGGGTCGCGAGCCGAGCGGCTTGAAGTTTGTCCTCGATGCCCTCGGCCACGGTCGAGAGTCCGAAGGTCTGGCTCAACTGGATGATCGCCTGTGCCAGAGCTACGTCGTCGCTCGTCTTCGTGATGCGATCCACGAAGGTCTTGTCGATCTTGATGATGTCGATGGGGAACTTGTCGAGGTATCCCAGCGACGAATAGCCCGTGCCGAAGTCGTCGAGCGCGAGGTGCACGCCGAGCGACTTGAGCTGTCCCAAGCGCTCGAGCACCAGGTCGACGTCCTCCATGAAGATGCTCTCCGTGATCTCGAGCACGAGCCTGGAGGGTTCGATATTCGCTGCCGCGAGCGCTTGGATGACGTCGTCGACCAGGGATTCCTTCTCTAGCTGACGGGCGGAGATGTTGACGCTCAAGGTGAGCGGCACATCGCCGAAGTCGTCCAGCCAGCGTCGTAGCTGCATACATGACTCGCCGAGCACCCAACGGCCGATCTCGACGATCACTCCAGACTCCTCGGCCACCGCCACGAACGACAACGGAGGCACCAAGCCTCGAGCTGGATGGCGCCATCTGATCAGCGCCTCGACGCCGCGGATGGCGCCGTCCTCGAGTTGCACTATCGGCTGATAGTGGAGTTCGAACTCGCCGTAGTGGATCGCGTGCTTGAGCTCTGCGACGAGATCGAGTCGCTCGAGCACCGTCTGATGTGCAGTGGGATCGTAAATCTGAAAGCGCCCGCGTCCGTTCTTCTTGGCTACGTACATAGCGGCGTCCGCGTTGCGGAGAATGCTCTCTGCATCGTCTTGGTCGGTTGAATGAGCAATGCCGATGCTGGCGTCGATGCGCATGTCTCGTCCGTGCAGCACCATGGGTTCGCGCAGGCAGGCAAGGACGCGTTCCGCAACCAGGACCGAAGACATCTCCGTGACATGACCCTCGAGCAACACCGCGAACTCGTCGCCGCCGATTCTGCCGGCGGTGTCCTCCACGCGCAGACATGAGCTCAGGCGTTGACCGACCTGCATGAGCAATTTGTCCCCAACCGCGTGACCGTAGCGGTCGTTGATGGCCTTGAACCCGTCGAGATCGATGAACAGCACCGAGACAGGCCTACCGGTACGCGCCCGACGAGCGAGCGCGTGCTTGATTCGGTCCGCCAGCAAGGCCGCCGACGCGAGTCCAGTGAGCGAGTCGCGCATCGCTCGTTCCTCGTTGAGCTTCCAGGCGAGCACGTTGACGACGCTGCTTCCAGAAACGAATAGCGCGTGAATGGCCGCCCACTTCCACGGATGGCGCAAGGCGTCGGCATGGTTGTAGACGGATGTGGGGTCGAGAGCGCCGATCACTCCGTGATGCAGCAGTACCCAAACGAGCGACAACCCGAACGGCAGCCAGTCCTGATAGAGGCCGATCACGCCCAACATGATGAAGAAATGGAAGTGGACCTCGATGTATCCGCCGGAGAGGTGGGTAAAGACCGCGCTCGACATCATGACTGCGGTCGTGGCAAGACAAGATCGAACGCGCTGCGAGAATATTTCCGTGCGAGCCCCGTACGTGATGACCGCCAGTAATCCGACCTCGCCCAGAACGTGCAGCGTCGCGACCCCAACCAGATGCCCGAAAACGAAGAGTCCTAGGACGTGGGCCCACAGCATCCAGACGATGCCGTGATGGCAACGCCGCCAGACGTTCTGCGGCAGAGATTGGCCTGTGGGGAGAGCGAACCAGACTCGGTGGATGCAATCGGTTGCACGGTCGAACAACCCCGTATTCATATGGGGCCGCGAGGCCGCCTCCTGACTTGCCATGCTTGGTCTTTCGGAAGCTGCACCGAGAACTGAAGCGGTCGGGCTCAATATCCTCAACAGGAGCGCGCCCTGCGAGTCCGATTGGTCCGAGAATGCGGGCGAATGGGCATGATTCCACCGGGCCCCTGTCGCGAGCTCCCAATTGGGCGTGTGTTTGGAGGGCGGCCGCTAGGGGGCCGACAGCGGATTCCGCTCGAGAGCTGTGGCCACCTCGACGAGGTTCTTCGCCATGGTCTTGCCGGTGCTTAGCGACCAGTCCCGGCCCTCGTTCGTCTCGAGGTACGAGGGGCCCGGACCCGGACCCCTGTTCCAGTAGGTCCACGCCTGCCCCGGGATCGTGAAGCCGATGTCGGCGAGGCCCCCGGCGACCTCGCCGATGACGTGGTGGGCGCCATCCTCGTTCCCTGTGACGACGACTCCTGCGACCTTGTTGTAGGCGACGGGGCGCTCTTCGTCATCCGTCTCGGAAAGCATTGCGTCCATGCGTTCGAGGATGCGCTGGGCCACGCTCGAGGGATGGCCGAGCCATGTCGGAGTGGCCACCACCAGGATGTCGGAGTTCAGTATCTGGCTGCGGATCGAGGGCCACTGATCTCCCTCACCCTCGTCCGAGGTGACGCCCGGCTTGATGTCGTAATCGACCATCCTGAGCATCTGACCGTCCGCTCCAAGACCTCGCAGAGCGGTCAGGACCTCGGTTGCCAAAGCCTCGGTATTCGAAGTCTCGGGCGACGCCTTCAATGTGCAATTGAGAACCAACGCCTTCAGTGCCATGCCCTAGCGAATGCCCCACTGGAACGGACCAAAACAGTCGTCGATAGTCGGCCCTTGACCGGTCGCCACCGCTACGCTGGGGCTATGCCTGGTCTCTACAAGGACGAGGGAGTGGTCCTCGGCCGCATCAAGCTCGGCGAAGCCGATCGCATCGTCACGATCTTCACGCGCAACCACGGCAAGGTGCGTGCGGTGGCCAAGGGCGTGCGCAAGACCAAGAGTCGCTTCGGCGGGCGGCTCGAGCCCTTCACGCTCGTCGACCTGATCTTCTACAGGGGCCGAAACCTGGACACCATCACCGCTGCCAGCGTGATCGAACCCTTCGCTTCGGTGCGTGACGACTATGCAGCCTTTACCGCGGCGAGCGCGCTGGCGGAGGTCGTGGACAAGGTGTCCGAGGAGCGAGAGCGCGCGTGGCCCACCTATTCACTGCTTCTCGGCGGCCTCCAGGCTCTGTCCCGGGGCCGGGTGGAGACCACGGTCCCGGCGTTCATGGTCAAGCTGTTGTCGGTCTCCGGCTATCACCCGAGCCTCGTCGTGTGCGCGGGATGTGGCGATGGGGGCGCGCTCGTTGGTTTCGGGCCTCAACTCGGGGGCGCGGTGTGCGGAACCTGTCGTTTCGAGGATGAGAGCGCCTTCAAGCTAAGCCCCGACCGGCTGCAACTGCTGGCTCACCTTCTGTCATCCGATTTCGGGCAGACCGCCGAGGCGCAAGCAACCATCGACGTGACGCAGGCACTGAGACGCTATGCCGAGTATCACCTCGAGCGCCCGCTGCGCAGCCTCTCGTTACTCGCGACGTAGGTAGGCTTCGCTCTCATGGATATCCCGCCGGCGCGCATTCCCGCGCACGTCGCCATCATCATGGACGGCAACGGGCGGTGGGCGAAGCAGCGCGGCCTGCCCCGCACCAAGGGGCACGAGATGGGCGAGAGGGCCCTATTCGACGTGGTCGAGGGTGCGCTCGAGGCGGGCATTCGCTACCTGTCGGTCTTCAGCTTCTCGACCGAGAACTGGAACCGGCCGGCCCACGAGGTCGACTTCCTCATGAACTTCAACCGCGCCTTGTTGAGACAGAGACGTGATGATCTCGACGAGCGACGGGTTCGCATTCGGCGCGTCGGTCGTCGCGAGCTCGTCCCGCCGGACGTGCTGGAGGAGTTCGACGAGGCCGAGCGTCGAACCGCGCACCACACGCGTATGGACCTGCTCACCTGCTTCAACTATGGGGGCCGAGCCGAGATCGAGGACGCGGTCAAGCGAGCGCTTGCGCGCGGCGGGGCCGAAGCCGCCACCTCTATCTCCGACAACCTTTACGCTCCCGATGCGCCCGATGTCGATTTGTTCATCCGCACCTCGGGCGAGATGCGGCTCAGCAACTTCCTGCTGTGGCAGAGCGCTTATGCCGAGCTCTACTTCACCGAGACCCTGTGGCCCGACTTCGACCGCCGGGCGCTGTTCGAGGCCCTGCGCGACTACGCCGCCCGCGAGCGACGGTTCGGCGGTCTCTAGGCGCGGCCACGCTCGAACTCGCCGGCCGGGCCGTTCCCAGAGAAGGGTTTTTCCCCGTCTCCGGTCACGAAGGCACTAGCTTCCCCGCCGGAGCCACGCCTACTGTTAGCCATGGTCAGTTCGTTCGTCGGCCGGAAACCCGAGCTCGCCGCCCTGATCGAGCTTGCGGGGCGAGTGGCAGAGGGCCGTTCGATCGGAGCGCTCGTCGTCGGCGAACCCGGCTCGGGAAAGACGAGGTTGCTGAACGAATTCCGAGGTCGCGTCGGGGGGGCCAGGGTGCCCGTGGTGGCCGGCTACGAGTCCGCTCGAGACCTGCCTCTTGCCGCAGCCTCAGATTTCCTGCGCTCGCTCACGAACGCCGGAGACGAGGGCGCGCGCCTGCGCACGCTGCTCTACGAGGAGCGTCGGCGCGGCTCAGGACCGGAACTGCTGCAGATCTGCGAGAGCGCTCATCGGTGTCTCTCCCGGCTCGATCGAGCGCTCGTGCTCGTGGACGACCTCCAGTGGCTCGACCGACCCACCGTGGTCCTGTGTGAGTACCTCGTGCGCGCCGCTCGATCGACGAGCCGCCCCATTGGCTTGATCGCCGCGGCGCGACCGTCTCCCGTCGCGGATTCATTCGGAGGCGCGCTACGCCAGGTCTTCGTCGCCACCGATGACCACGCGAGCCTTTCGCTCGTTGCGCTGTCCCGCGCCGAGGGCGTCGAGCTGGCGCAGGATCTGATGCCCGAGCTCGATGACGAGCAGGCGGCGGACATCTGGGAGCGAGCGCGCGGATCCCCCTTCTGGTTGGAGCTTCTCGCCCGGACGGGATCGCAGGATCATGTCGATCGGGTCATCACCGACCGCCTCCGGGGTATCAGCACCGACGCCGCGGCGCTGCTGACCCTCGTGGTAGTGGCGGCCCGCCCCGTCTCTGTCGAGGAGGCGGCGTCCGAACTCGAGTGGGCCGCGACAAGAGTGGACTTCTCGGCCAACGAACTTCTCGGTCGAGGAGTGATCCAACGGTCCCTTGACAATCTGGTCGTGACCCACGACCTCATTCGCATCGCGGTGAAGAAAGAGGTGCCGCCCGCTTCGGCGCGTCAGATGCACGGCCGCATCGCCCGCTATCTCGAGCAACGGGACGACGATGCGCTTGGTTCGCTGGCGGAGGCGCTGGTGCACCGGCGGGCCGGTGGCCTGCCCACGGCGGGTCTCGCCCTTGCCGTCGCTCGTTCGCCTCGCAGGAGGCTCCTCGGTCTCGATGTCCTGAAGCAACTCGAGACGATCGCCGACGAAGCCAAACCCGAGGACGATGCCGGGGCGCTTGATCTGGCCGTGGCCTCACTTGCCGCCGAGCTCGAGCAGCACGAGTCGGCGCTGAGGCGCTTCGCAGCGACGTGCGAACGGCTGTCGGCCGGCCGGCCGAGGGCCGACGCCGCACTGGGGGCCTCACGCGCCGCTTTCGAGCTGAGTCGAGCCGAACAGACCCGGCGATGGCTCGATGAGGCGAGATCGTCGTCCGACGGGGATGCGTTGTTCGAGATCGAGCTCGACGTACAAGAGGCACTCCTGCTTCGGTGGGCAAGACACGACCCCGAGCGATCGCAAAGGCTGTCGCGCAGGGCCCTGGCGGCCGCCCGCCGGACGTTCGAGGACGACGAGGCGGCGCCCGCCGGCCGGCGGATGAACGTCTACCTGATGGCGCTGCGCGCCGAGTTCGATGCGGCCTTTCAGTCATCGGACGTGGACGAGAGCCTGGCGCTTGCAGACGAGATGACGGCGGTTCCAAGTCATGAAGAACAGCATCTGAGGGCGGACATCAGCGCGTCGGTGCTGATGCTCGAATCGGGGCGCGTGCGCGCTGCGGCCGAACGTTTCCAGGCGGCTCGGACCGAGGCCCGGCGTCAAATGCTCCCCAAAGCCGAGGTCGAGGCGGCCTTCTACGGAGCGTGTTGCCTGCGCTATCTGAGTCGCTTCACGGAGGCATCCGACCTCGCGCGCGCTGCGGCCCAACTCGCCGAGCGGGTTGGCACCCCGACGCGTATGTCGATTACCTGGGTGCGCAGCCTCGAGCACCTGGTCGCGTTGTCACTGGGAGGATGGCGAAACGCGCTGGCCGGGATCGAGGCTCAACTGAACGCGGAGGACGATCCCCACTACCGGTTGCTGTTGCGTTACAACCTCGCCACCGCGGTCGCCCGGCTGGCGCAACCAAGCGATGCCTTGCAGCCGGTGCGCACCCAGTTCGAGTTGGGTATGAGGGATGCTCAGGTCGCCGGTTGTGCGCGGTGCCGCGGCGAGTTCAGCCTGCGGCTGGCCGAGTCCCTGCTTCGAACCGGCGAATCGGCGGCGGCAGCGGGTCTCCTGTCGGAGTGGGACACGGCGCACCCTCGGGCCCACAGCCAGCAACGCTTCCTGAGAGCCTGGACCGCCGCTCTGCACCGGATCTCGTCCGATGATCTGAACGGAGGCGCGGGCGCGCTACGCGAACTCGGAGCCGAGGCCCAGAGCCTGGGCTTCGTTTCAGAGAGCCTGTGGGTCGATCTGGATCTCGGCAGAGCGGAAGCAGTCATCGATTCCGCCGGCGGAGTGGCCACGCTCAAGGCGATCGCGGATCGAGCGCAGCAGCTAGGCGCGGTCAACGAGGAGCGGGTCGCTTTGCGCTCGCTGCGGGAGCTTGGAGTGCGGACCTGGCGCCGGGCCGCAAAGGGGCCCGTCTCATTGACTCGCCGCGAACGTGAGATCGCGCGCCTGGTGGCGGCCGGCGCGAGCAATCCAGAGATAGCGCAGACCTTGTTCGTCGCACGCAAGACGGTCGAACGTCACGTCTCGAACATTCTCGCCAAGACCGGGGCCAGGAACCGCACGGAGCTGGCGGGCCGCCTTCGGAGGGACGACTCTCCTGCGGAAAAAGACGAGGATGGGGGAGCTCCCCGATGATCCGTAGCGCCCTCATCTCTAGCGTCCTTCTTGTCAGAGCTCGTCGTACGGAGCAACAAGGAGGAGGCAATGAAGGGAAAGCTGCGCTACGGCGCACTTATGCTCGCTGCGATCCTGGTCGTCGGGGGAGTGGCGCACGCCACCGATGGATCGTCGGGTAGCAGCGGGAAATCGCAGACGCTCAGGCTTCTGGACGTCAGCGACAAGTTCGAGTTCGTCGACGTGGGCACACCCGGATCACCCGGCAACCCCGGTCCCGGCGATTCGTTCATCTTCAACAACCTGGTTCGCAACCGGGCGGACACCAAGACGTTGGGGACCTGGATCAGCATATGCACGATGACGGCCGCTGCGGGAGTAGCTCGATGCAGCGGGACCGTGGGCCTGGACTCTGGAGACATCGAGGTGGCAACTACGGTCGACTTTGCCGACGCGGATGTCATCGTCGCTGCGGTTACCGGTGGCACGCGCGCCTACAAGGGTGTCGGTGGCCACTTGATTCTCGGCGAGCAGACCAGCGCCGGGCGCTTGATGACCATCAAGCTGGTTCGCTAGATACGTGGTGGGCGCTTGGTCCGTCGGGCCCGGCGCCCACATCGTCCTGTACCCAACTCCGTCTAAGGAGCAGCAGTGGGCATGGTCGTGATTCTGATGTCGGGCGACGCGGGCGAGGTGTCGCTCGACGCGCACGCGCTGGCGACCGTCGCGCACCTCGGCATCACGAGCCTGGCCTTGTTTCGCGACGGCGGAACACTCGCCCTGGTCGCAGACGGTTGGGCGTTCGACGCCGCGAACTCACAACAGGCGGTCGAGGCTCTTGTACCGAGTTCGGATCGAAAGGTGCAGACGCTTCACTCGGTGGGGCACATGTGGGTGAACTAATGGTCGCCGGGACTATTGCTCCTCCTCTTCTTCCGTGGCTTCCTGCTTCGCGAGGCGCGCTCCGGGGCCGATTGCGGCGGCGAGCACGCCGGCATTAGGGAGCTTGACCGGTCCCTGGTCGGTGACCATGTCGACGTAGAACATGCCGAGGTCGGTCACGACGCCCTCGTACTCGCCGGCGAGGGGGCCGGAACGGAGCACGACCCGCTGACCGATCTCCATCGGTCGCACCGAGATGAGAACGAGGCCTGCAAAGAAGTTCGCCAGCGTCTGCTGCGCCGCGATACCAAGTACGACGCCGGTGATTGCGCCCCCCAACAGCAGACCCGATATGTCCGCGCCTATCAGGCCGAGGACCGTTAGCACGACGACGAAGTAGCCGAACACTTGGATGAGCAGACCCAGAGCAGTTCCCCGTGTGTCGCCGACCCTGTGACTCGACAGCATGCGCGCCGCACGGGCCACCGCTCGGACCGCCGCGATTCCCGCGAGCGCAAAGATCAGTGCGCCCAAGTAGGGGAGCGCTTCTTCGAATCCACCTGCGTCGAGCGACAGTGAAGCCAGCACGAGACCTGCGATCGCCGCGGCGGTGTAGACGGCGGCCCGCCGAAGATGGGGGCGCGCGTCGGTCAACCAGCTTCGGTCCATGCACGGAGGTTACGCGAAGTTCCGCTACGCGGAGTAGGTGCGAGCCTGGGGTCGCAGGATACCGGCGAGATCGGTGGCGAAGGCCTCGGCTTCGCCCTCTCGAAGCGCTGCGGAGGTGACGCGCAGAGCGGGGGGAGACTCCATCCGGTAACGCTCACCCGGAGCGACCGCCCACCCCGCCTGCATGAGGGCGCGCACCGTCTCCGCTTCCTCGCCGACTTCGACCCAGACGTTCAAGCCCGAGCGGCCGGTAGCGGGAACGCCCGTTGCGCGCAGTGACTCCACCAGGGCGCCGCGCCGCGACGAGTACGCGGCCTTGGCGCGTTCGAAGAGGTCCGGGGCGGCCGGGTCGCTCCACAGGTGCGCCACTATCTGCTGGAGGATGTGGCTGACCCAACCGGTGCCGATGCGCTGACGTCCATCTACACGAGCGACCGTCACCGGGTCGCCGGCGAGTATCGCGAGGCGAAGATCGGGGCCCAGGAACTTGGACACGGATCGAAGCGTGGCCCAGCGGTGCCGGCCGGCGCAGAGTGTGACCGGCTCGGTCCCCCCGGCCGGTCCCGCCACCGGACCGGCATGATCGTCCTCGACGACGAGCACCTCGGGCTTGGTGGACAGAAGCGAGCGCAGCGCCGTCGAACGTCTCTCGTCGAGTGCCGCACCACTGGGGTTCTGGGCGCGTGGAGTGATGATGACCGCATCGATCCCGGCACTCAGGGCGCGCTCCAGAGAGTCTGGGAGCATCCCGAACTCGTCCATCGCCGTCGGGACCGGCGAGAATCCCATCGCCCCCATGAGATCGATGACCCGGGTAAACGACGGATCCTCGATCGCCACCCTGTCTCCCGGGAGCAGGTTGGCGGCGAGCACGCGCTCCATGCCGTCTGCGGCACCACCGACCACTGCGAGCGAGGAGGCGTCGATCCCATCGTGCGCGAGGCTCGAGCGCGCCACCTCGAGCAACTCGGGGAGGTTGGCGTATTCCCCGTAGAGGCTGGGGGCGGGATTTACCGCCCGCAACGCGTCATCGAGGCGCGGCAGCAAGTCGGGGTCTGGGTTGCCCTGCGAGAGATCGCGGACCCCCTCGGGCAGGGGAGCGCTGTGGCGCAGGGTGAGAGCGGGGGCCTGGGTGATGCGCGTGCCCCGGCGACCGTCGGCCACGATGAAGCCGCGCGCCTTGAGCAGGCCGTAGGCCGACGACACCGTGACGGGAGAGACTCCCAGGAGGGCGGCCGCGGCCCGCACGGTCGGCAATCCGTCACCGGGGCGAAGCCTGCCCTGGCGTATCCCGGTCTCCACGCTGGTAGATATCTCCTTGGCGGTGCTCCCGCTCATCTGGTAACGTCGTGATACAGACATAGTTTTGTACTATAACAATTACCCAGGAGCGGCGCAATGACTGAGACCGCACCGAGCCGGAGAGTTCGGGTCGAGCGGGCACCGGAGCGAGCCAGCTACGGGCACGACGCTATCGCCGGCATCCTCGACGCCGGCCTCATCTGCCATCTCGGGTTCGTGCCTCCGCGCGCCGCTGCCCCGGACGGGTCGAGTCAGGCCGCGCCGGTCGTTCTTCCGATGATGTACGCCCGGCTGGAGGACCGCATCTACGTCCACGGTTCTCCGGCCAGCCGGATGCTCAGGACGCTCAGGGAGCCTCTGCCGGTGTGCCTCACGGTCACGCATCTGGACGGGCTGGTCTACGCGCGCTCGGCGTTTCACCATTCGATGAACTACCGCTCCGTCGTGGTGATGGGACGCGCGTCCGAAGTGAGGGACACGGAGGAGAAGCTGCTCGCTCTGAGGGGCCTGGTCGAGCGGTTCGGCAGCGGCCGTTGGGACGATGCCCGCAAGCCGTCGCTCAGGGAGTTCAACAAGACCCTGGTTTTGTCGCTCCCGCTCGAAGAGGCTTCGGCGAAGGTGCGAACCGGCCCTCCGGTCGACGACGATGAAGATCACGACCTCGCGGTCTGGGCCGGGGTGGTCCCCCTCACCCTGGTGCCCGGTGAGCCGGTGCCCGATCCGCTCCTCCCCCGGCGGATCGGGACGCCCGCTTACGTAACCAGTAAAGGCTTTTAGTAGGTTACGGTGGCGGGCATGCCATCCACCGATACCGGTGCCATGCGGAGAATCCTGACCACGAGTCTTCCCGCCGCCGCGGCGATCGCCGTGTTCGGAACTCTGTACGGTGCGGCGGCCCAGCCCATTTTGGGTACACCGACGACCATCGCCTCATCGATGTTCATCTTCTCGGGTGCGCTCCAGTTCGCTCTCGTCGGGCTGCTGAGTGCGGGCGCGGGAGCACCCGCCCTGCTCCTTACGGCCGGCACCCTCAACCTTCGTCATGTCGTGATGGGCGCAGTGCTGCGACCCCGCATCGGAGGCTCTCGTCTGCGGCGCGCCGGCCTCGCGTTCACCCTGCTCGACGAGACGTTCGGTTTCGCGATCGCGGCACCCGAAGAAACGGGCGCAGAACGCACCCTGTTCGTGTCCGGCGTCTTCTGCTATCTGGCATGGCAGGCCGGCACCGTGATCGGTGTGCTGGGCGCGGGCCTCTCCGGTGTCGAGGGGCTTGCAGATGCGATCTTCCCCGTGCTGTTCATCGGCCTGGCGGCGCTGGCCGCAACGAGCGGGACGCTGGTGCTGCGCGCGCTGGCCGCGGTGGCGCTCACGGCGGCGGTCGCCGTCTGGTTGCCGGACGTACGCTCGCTGGCCCCCGTGATCGCGGGTGCGCTGGTCGCGCTGCCGGGAGACTCGCAGTCCCCGCACCCGCCGGACGGGAGGAGCAGCGCATGAGCCCCGTTCTGCTGGCTGCCATCGCTCTGCTCACCTACGGGAGCCGAGCCGCTGCGCTCGCCTTTCTGCCGCGGCCCAGTGGCCGCCTCGAGGTGATCCTCGGACGTATGCCGGCACCGATCTTTGCGAGCCTCGCGACCTTGACCCTGATCACCGAGGACGGCGCTCTCACCGGCGGTCCGATTCTGGTGGCCGCGCTGGGGGCCCTGCTAATGAGCCCGAAGCGGTCGCTCGCCGTTTGTCTGGCCGGGGGCATCGTCGGCTACGCGGTGGGCGCACTGGTTCTCTGACGCGGGCTACGTCTGGGACGACCCGGCTTCGGTGCGCGGCATTCTGCGGCCGTCGCCGGACGGCCCGCCTTCGATGAGGACCTGTACCACCCGGCGGAGCTGCATCGAGCGAACCTTGATCGTCCATCCGTTGTAGACGATCTCGTCCCTGCGTTGGGGAATACGCTGCAACCTGTCCATCAGGAAGCCGGCGATGGTCTCGTAGTCGCCCGGCGGGAGCTCGAGCCCGATCGCGTCGGCGACTTCGTGGACCCGCAGGGATCCCGGTGCGAGATAACTCTTCTCGCCGAGTCTCTCGACCTCGAACTCGGCATCGTCGTGCTCGTCTCGAATCTCACCAACCAGCTCCTCGATGAGATCCTCGATCGTGACCACACCCGCGGTGCCGCCGTGCTCGTCGATGACCAGTGCGAAGTGACGCCGCTGCCGGCGCATGTCGAACAGCAGCGGGTGCAGCTTGCGAGACTCGGGCACGATGAGCATCTGGCGAACGAATCGAGGCGGCAGCGGCCTGGATCGCCCCTCCGGTGGGATCTTCAGCAGGTCCTTGGAGTGGAAGAAGCCGAGGATCTGGTCGACGCTCTCCCCGTAGACGGGGAAGCGCGAGTGGCCGGTCTCGAGCACGATTCGTTCGATCTCTTGGGGCGTTGCCGATGAGGCAATCACGGTGAGCTCGGTGCGCGGGACCATGACCGCGGCGGCATCGAGCTCTCCGAAGCCGATCGCCCCGGTAAGCAGCTTGTGCTCGAAGCTTGCGAGCATTCCCTCGCGCGCAGACTCCGCGATCATCGCCCCTAACTCTTGAGCAGTGTGAGAGGGGTTCAGCTCGTCGACGGGCTCGACGCGCATCAAGCGCAGGGTCGCGTTGGCGGTCGCGTTCATCAGATAGATGAAGGGTCGAAACACGATGACGAACAACCTGAACGGCACGGCGATCGCGAGGGCACTCCGCTCGGGCTCGGCGATGGCGATGTTCTTGGGCGCCATCTCGCCTACGACCATGTGAAGGAAGACGACGATGGTGAGAGCGACCGCGAAGGAGATCGTGTGAAGAATCGTGTCTGGGATCGTCACGAGTCCTGCCAGGCCGCGCTCGATCACGCTTGCAACCGCGGGTTCGGCGAGGTACCCGAGTCCTAACGACATCATCGTGATGCCCAACTGAGCCCCCGCGAGCATCAAGGACAGCTCGCGAATTGATTTCATGGCTACTTTCGCGCGCGTATTGCCCGTGGCCTCGAGCTGCGCCAGTTTCGTGCGACGCGCCGCCGTGAGTGCGAACTCGGCGCCGACGAAGAATCCGTTTGCCATCAACAGCACGAGAGAGATGATCAATGGCCAAGGACTCAAGCTTGGTCCCTTCTCTCTTCGGGGGCTTCGCAGGGACTCGCGATCAGCACGCGCGCGACCCGTTTGCCGTCCATCTCGACGATCTTGAATTCCCACGATTCGTGGGCGATGTGGTCTCCGCGCTCGGGAATGCGCTCGAGGATGCTCAGGAGGAAGCCCGCCAGCGTCTCGTAGTCGCCCTCCGGCATCGCGAAACCGGTCAGCTCCTCGAGCTCGTCGGGATGCAGCAGGCCCGAGACGACGTGCACACCGTTAGGTGACGAGATCAAAGGTGCGGTAGTGGGAGCGGCGTCGTATTCGTCCTCGATGTCGCCGACGATCTCCTCGAGCAGGTCCTCGAGAGTGACGATCCCCGCAGTCCCCCCGTACTCGTCGATGACTACCGCCAACTGCTTGCGCGTTCTACGCATCTCGAGAAGGATCGATTCGAGATTGCGCGACTCCGGTACGACGATGACGTCCTGCACGATGCTCGTTACCTTCGTGGCCGGCCGTTCATCCGGCGAGACTTGATAGATGTCCTTGATGTGGGCCATGCCGACGATGTCGTCGATGTCGCGACCGGTGACGGGGAACCGGGAGTGACCCGTGTCGACCGCCTTGCGCATCAAGTCCTCGAGCGTGTCGTCCTCGGCGACGGTTTCGACCGCGGTGCGAGGAACCAGCGCGTCCTCGGCGTCCTTGTCCCCGAAGGAGATCGAGCGAGCAAGAAGCGAGAACTCCTCCTTCTCGAGCGACCCTCCATGGTGCGAGGACTCGATGAGCAAGCCGATCTCCTCCAACGAGCGAACCGAGTTGAGCTCCTCTTGTGGCTCGATGCCCAGTCGCCTCACCGTCCAGTTGGCCGAGTTGTTCAGGAAGATGATGAGCGGTTTCGCCGCCAGATTGGCGATGCGCATCGGGCCCGAGATCGACAGGGCCAGCCCGACCGGCTTGGCGAGCGCGAGGTTCTTCGGCACGAGCTCCCCGATGACCATCTGGGCGGCGGTCGCAAGGACGAGGGCGACGGCCACCGACACGCCGAGGCTGGACGACGCGGGCACGCCCAGCGCCTGAACCAGCGGCTCGACGGCCCGGCCGACGGTCGGTTCGACGATGAACCCCACGATCAGCGAGGAGACCGTGATCCCCAGCTGCGCTCCGGAGAGCTGAAAGCTGAGAGAGCGCAGCGCCGTCATTGCGCCCTTGGCTCTGCGGTTGCCCTTCTCGGCCAGCGCCTCTATTTGAGTGCGATCGGCGGCGACTAGGGCGAACTCCCCCGCGACGTAGAACCCGTTGGCGAGGATGAGGGCGAGGACGGCGAGAACGCCGAGCAAGGTCTCGATCGCTGCCTAGACCTGTCTTCGGCGCGAGAGCAGAGGCACGGCTGAGCGCCTGCCGGCCGACGGAGGGCGGTCACTGCTGAGGTCGGTCATCTGCCGTCTATCATCATGCATCATGAGCACCGTATCTATCGACACCATCGTCAACCTCTGTAAGCGGCGCGGAATCGTCTTCCCCTCGAGCGAGATCTACGGGGGGTTGCGCTCGGCCTGGGACTGGGGGCCTCTCGGCGTCGAGCTGAAGCGCAACGTCAAGAACGAATGGTGGAGGGCGATGGTTCACTCGCGCGACGACGTCGTCGGACTCGAGAGCTCGATTCTGATGTCTCCGAAGGTGTGGGAGGCCTCCGGGCACGTCGCAACTTTCACCGATCCGCTCGTCGAGTGCACGAACTGCCACAAGCGTTTCCGGGCCGACCATATCGACTTGGACAAGGCGTGCCCCAACTGCGGGCAGGGGCCGGCGTGGACCGAGCCCCGGCAGTTCAACCTCATGTTCAAGACTCACATGGGACCCGTCGAGGACTCTGCACACGTCGCCTACTTGAGGCCGGAAACCGCCCAGGGCATGTTCGTCGACTTCATGACGGTCCAGCAGACCGCGCGCAAGAAGATCCCGTTCGGCATCGCTCAACAAGGCAAGAGCTTTCGCAACGAGATCACTCCGGGCAACTTCGTGTTTCGCACGCGTGAGTTCGAACAGATGGAGATGGAGTTCTTCGTCAAGCCGGGGACGGACGAGCAGTGGCACAGGTACTGGCTGGACGAGCGCATGAACTGGTACCTCGATCTCGGCCTCGCAAAGGGCAATCTCCGCCTGCGGCAGCACGACGCCGATGAGCTGAGTCACTACGCCAAGGAGACCTACGACATCGAGTACGATTTCCCCGCGATGGGCTGGTCGGAGCTCGAGGGCATCGCCAACCGTACGGACTTCGATCTCAAAGCCCATGCGGCCCATTCCGGCGAGGACCTGAGTTACTACGACTCCGAGACGGACGAGCGCTTCGTGCCCTATGTGATCGAACCGGCCGTCGGTGTCGAGCGTCCCACGTTTGCGTTTCTTATCGACGCATATCGAGAGGAGGAAGCGCCCACTGCGTCGGGCAAACTCGAGAAGCGCACGGTTCTGAAGATCGACAAGCGACTCTCTCCTTACAAGGTAGCGGTGCTTCCACTCTCCAAGAACGTGGATCTGGCGCCGCCGTCCGAGAAGCTGGCGGCCGACGTGCGCAAACACTTCGTCTGTGACTTCGACGTCACCGGGTCCATCGGTAGGCGCTATCGCCGCCAGGACGAAGTCGGAACGCCGTTTTGCGTCACGTTCGACTTCGATTCGCTCGAGGACAACCAGGTCACCGTGCGCGACCGGGATTCGATGGAGCAGGAGCGCATCCCGATCGAGGGGCTCGTCGAGTTCTTGAGAAAGAGGCTGTGGTGAGTACCACTTTGTCGGGCACGGTCACCCGGCCGACGGGAGAACCGGCTCAGACCGCAACGGTCGAGCTGCATAACTCGTCCGGCGACATCCTGGATCAAATCGTGTGCGACAACGAGGGACGCTTTCGCTACCACCTGTCGCCTGGGGTCTGGCGGCTTTTCGTGTGGGATCCACAGGGGGGTAGAGCGGAAGTAAAGCTGCAGTTGCAGAAGGATGAAGACGCTGCAGTGAGCATCGATTTGGGCGCGGCCGCGACTCAGGACGGCGGGGGGCCTACGAGCTGAGGAGGATCAGAGCTTCATGACCAAGTGGGTCTACGACTTCGAAGAGGGCAACGCGTCACAGAAGAACCTGCTGGGCGGAAAGGGAGCCAACCTGGCCGAGATGACTACTCTCGGCCTTCCCGTTCCGCCAGGGTTCACGATCACCACGGATGCCTGCAACGCCTACCGCGAGGCGGGGCAGCGGTTCCCAGAGGGGCTGCTCGATCAGGTCGCCGAGCATCGCAAGAAGCTCGAGGAGAAGATGGGGCGTCAAATCGGCGATGCCAGCGACCCTCTTCTCGTCTCCGTGCGTTCCGGTGCTCCGTTCTCGATGCCGGGCATGATGGACACGGTTCTGAACGTCGGCTTGAACGACGACAGCGTCGAGGGCCTCATCAAGCAGACCGGCTCCGGCCGTTTCTCGTGGGACAGTTACCGCCGGCTCGTCCAGATGTTCGGAAAGACCGTGATGGGCGTTGATGGAGATCTCTTCGAGGGCGCGCTGGAGGACGCCAAACACAAGAAGGGCGCTGCCAACGACGTCGACCTCGACACCAAGGATCTCAAGAAGCTCGTAAAGACATTCAAGTCCATCATCAAGAAGTCCACGAGGAGAGAGTTTCCTCTGGACCCAACCGAGCAGTTGCACCAGGCCGTCGAGGCGGTGTTCGGATCATGGGACAACAAGCGTGCGCAGGACTATCGGCGCCGCAACAGGATCTCCGACAGTCTCGGCACCGCAGTCAACATCCAGGCGATGGTGTTCGGCAACAAGGGTGCCAACTCGGGAACAGGGGTCGGGTTCACGCGTGATCCTGCCACCGGAGAAAACGCGCCCTACGGCGATTATCTGCAGAACGCTCAGGGCGAGGACGTCGTGGCCGGCATCCGGAACACGCTGCCGATCGACGAGATGAGCCGAATTCAGCCACGCGCCTACGAGGAGCTCAAGGAGCACTTCGCAACCCTCGAACGTCATTACAAGGACATGTGCGACACCGAGTTCACCATCGAAGAAGGCAAGTTGTGGATGCTGCAGACGCGCATCGGCAAACGGACCTCGCTCGCAGAGTGGCGCATGGCCGAGGAGATGCTCGAGGCTGGCTTCATCGACGAGCGCACGGCGGTGCGCGACAGACTGACCGCGGGCAAGCTCGATGAGCTCTTCAAACCGATCATCCGAGCCGACCTGAAAGACGCCAAGTCACCTGTGGCCAAGGGGCTTAACGCTTCTCCCGGCGCGGCGGTCGGGCGTGCCGTGTTCACCGCGGACGATGCCTCCGAGTGGGCCGAGAGCGGTGAGCAGGTCATCCTGGTGCGGCGCGAGACGAATCCCGACGACTATCACGGAATGGTTTCGAGTCAGGGAATCCTGACCTCTGCAGGCGGAACGAACTCGCACGCGGCCGTGGTGGCGCGCGGCGAGGGCATACCCGCCGTATGTGGAGCCGATTCGATTCGCATCGACCGCAAGGCCAAGGAATTCAAAGTCGGATCGACGACGGTGAAGGAAGGCGACTGGGTAACGATCGACGGGACCGACGGAACGGTTTACGCGGAACAGCTCGAGACCGAACCCTCCGAGTTGGAGGTCGCTCAACTCGCATGGGCGAAGCGGGAGCAGGGCAAGAGGCTCGCGAAAGCCGAAAAAGAGGCTCTGGAGACCGATCTCTGGACGGGTTACGAGCGATTCATGGCGTTCGCGGACGCCAATCGGGACTTGCGCGTAAGGGCGAACGCAGACACTCCCGAGCAGGCCGCCAATGCACGGGCGCGCGGCGCAGAGGGCATAGGCCTTTGCCGGACGGAGCACATGTTCCTCGGCGACGAACGAGTAGCCGCCGTTCGCACGATGATTTTCGCCGAGACCGAGGAGGAGGAGGCGCAGGCCTACAAGACTCTTGCTCCACTCCAGAAGAAGGACTTCCTCGGCATCTTCAAGGCGATGGACGGCCTTCCCGTCACCGTGAGACTGCTCGACCCACCGCTCCACGAATTCCTACCGGACCGCGTCGAGGTCGAGGTCGCGCTCGCCCTCGCTCAACAGAAGGGCAAGCGCAAGGTCGAGATCGGCGGCGAGAAGATGTCGATGAAGGACGCCGAGAAGCTGCGCGACAAGCTCAGTGAATTGCACGAAGCTAATCCGATGCTGGGCCTGCGCGGGGTTCGCCTCGGCATCGTCAAGCCGGGCCTCTATGCGATGCAGGTGCGGGCCATCACCCAGGCCGCGGTGCAGCTCAAGCGCAAGGGTCTGGACCCTCGACCGGAGATCATGATTCCGCTGGTTGCGACCGCAGAGGAACTGCACCAGATGCGCGACGAGCTGGAACCCATCTCTAAGGAGATCATCGAGAACGCCGGCGTCGAACTGCATATCGAGTTCGGCACCATGATCGAATTGCCGCGGGCCGCGGTCGGCTCAGGTGAGATCGCCGAGCACGCCGACTTCTTCTCGTATGGGACCAACGACCTGACCCAGACGGCGTTCGGCTTCAGCCGCGATGACATCGGGAAATTCCTTGCCTTCTACGAGGAGCGCAAGCTCGTGCCCTATAACCCGTTCGTCACCATCGACCGCTTGGGTGTCGGACGCCTGATGCAGATGAGCGTGGAGGAGGGCCGCAGGGCCAACCGCAAGCTGCACCTCGGAATCTGTGGTGAGCACGGTGGCGATCCCGACTCCGTGGTGATCTGCCACGAACTCGGGCTCGACTACGTCTCATGTTCGCCTTATCGAGTACCCGTGGCCCGACTGGCAGCGGCTCAAGCGAAGCTGGGAGCGGCCACGACCTCATCGAAGTAGAAGCTACGACCGGCGCGGCACGCCTCTAGTTCGAGCAGGGCTTTACGTGCAAAGAGCGCAGCTGGGGAAAGATGGAAGGGGGGCTCTCGCCCTGCCGCCATGACATCTCGACCGCGCTCGCGAACGAGACGGTCTTCTTTGTGCGTCCTCGCCAGTCGAGCAGCAGGTTGGTGAAGCCGTCCTTCTTGAACCGCCTGATCTTCAGCTCGTCGGGATAGAGAATGAAGTTCTTCTTGAGTACTCCGTTGGCCGAGCCATCGCCGTCGGCATCGACTACGAGCTTGGTCTTGACCTTCTTTGAGTCGTTCGTTCCGATGGTCTTTCCGGCCGGCGCGCGATTGTGCACCTTGGCCGGTCCACTGGTCTGTACGCCGATTTTGCTCAGGACGCGCTTGGCGCACCAGCCGTTGGTCGGATTCACCCGGGTCGCGAACCATATGGCCCCGAAGTTTCGGTTGGAGTTGTTGTCTTCGGCCGGGCTGTAACGGTAAAAGAAGGTGCAGAACCTGTAGTACGAGGTCACCCGGCCGCTGTCCCCGTGACGGCGGAACCTCCCCTTCTTGCAGTCACGCCCGGGATAGGTGTCACCGTCGAAAGTAAGGGGGCCCCTCTTAACCGGCTTGGTACGAGGGTCGAGTTGCGCGGTGGCCGACAACGGCGTGAGTGTCAGAGTCAGGGCGGTCGCTATCACCAGAAGCTTTTTCATGAGCAGCTACCTCTCCTCTCGAAGTCGTATTGAAGCCCGGACGTGAGCGCATCCGGAGGGTCATCGATGGCCCACGAAATCTCTACTCCCGAGGTGAGGTTGACGACTGCTCCCGTCTGACCGTTCCATCTCTGCCGGAACACCCGGGATGCCTCGATGTTGAAGCGTGAGTGGCGCAGCCGTCGAGGTCGAATCTTGGTCTTCTCGCTGAGGGTGCCTTTCTCGTCGCTCCATCCGTTCGCAAGCGTGGCGAGCTTGATGCGTATGCGCCGCGACTTGCCGAGCTTGAAGTTCTTGGTCGGAGTTTGCTTGTGAATCTTCGTGTCCTTCGAAACCAGCAGATCGGACCAGATGCGCTTGGCGCACCACGCGCCGCGCGGTTCAATTCGGGCTTGCACCCAAACGATCCCGTAGTCGCGGTTGTCGTTGTCCTCGGCGAGAGGGTCGAAGGTGTAGAAGAGAGCGCAGGTTTCGGTCTTGGCGACCGTCTCCGTGCGCCCGGTCTTGTCGTTCCTCCATTTCTCGGTCCGGCGGCTGCACGCCTTCTCGTCGAAGTTGAGTGGACCGCTCTGCTTGGGGGCCTTGCGAGCCTCCGCTAGCGGCGCCAGGGCCCCGGTGAACAAGACCATCAGGCACAAGATGCCCATTTTTCGGAATCGATTATGAAATGCCGTGTTCGTCCCTCCGCCCTCCATTCATTACCAGGATACGCATCTCGGCGTCTTCGTCATAGGTGGGTGCTAGCTTGATTTTCGTGAATTACCGAAAGATCAGCGAGCAGGCCGAGCAGGAAACGCTCTCCCCGCGTGCTCAATTAGCGGTTCACTCCAGGGGCCGGGAGCCGGACGAGCCGGAGGACGCCATTCGCACCTCCTACCAACGCGATCAGGATCGCGTCGTCCATTCCAAGGCTTTCCGGCGCCTGGGTCACAAGACGCAGGTATTCCTGGCCCCCGAGGGAGACCACTACCGCGTGCGCCTGACGCACACCCTCGAGGTGAACCAGGTCGCTCGGACCATCGCCCGAGCCCTGCGGCTCAACGAGGACCTGGTCGAGGCCATCTCCCTGGGTCACGACCTCGGGCACACGCCTTTCGGGCATCTCGGCGAGGAGATCGTGGCGGAGTTCCTCCCCGGATTCAGGCACAACCTCCAGAGCGTACGCATCGTCGAGCTCCTCGAGCGGCTCAATCTGACCTGGGAGGTCAAGGACGGCATAGCGAACCACACCTGGTCGATGCCGATGCCGTCCACGCTCGAGGGCCAGATCGCCCGTTACGCGGATCGGATCGCCTACCTGAACCACGACATCGACGACGCGGTGAGGGCAGGGATCCTGGACGAGCGAGAGCTGCCCGTCTCAACGCTCGCGGTGCTCGGCGAGAGCCACAGAGGCCGGATCTCGACCATGGTCACCGACATCGTCGAGCGCTCCCGTGACGCCGACGAGATCGGCATGAGTCCCCAGGTCTTCGAGGCCATGATCGAGACTCGCAACTTCCTGTTCGAGCGGGTTTATCTCGGCAGGGTCGCTCCGGCCACCAGACAGGCAGTGCGCGGAATCATCACGAGCCTTCTCGAGCACTACTCCGACAATCCCATCCCCGAACCGCAAGAGCCGCCCGGCGAGGATCCACGGGTGGCCGCGGTGGACTACGTAGCCGGCATGACCGACCGCTACGCCCTACGAGCGTTCGAGTCGATCGCAGGCGCCCCGGCCCCTAACCTCGTCGCCATAGTATGAAGCGACCATTGCGAGCATTACCCGACGCTGCGGGTAGGCCCGCAGCGAGGTTTCGAACACTGCTCGCGACGTACCATAGAAGGACTTCCCCACGAGAGTGACCGGTGATCGTCTCCGACGATCGCCACCAGGTGTAGTCCCGCGCGCGGAGCAGATTGGTAGGAATGGCGAAGATCAATCAGCAAGACATCGACAGCCTGCGGGAGCGCGCGGACATCGTGGAAGTCGTCTCCGGCTATACTGCCCTCAAGCGGGGCGGCACCAACACGATGAAGGGCCTCTGTCCTTTTCACTCGGAGAAGACGCCCTCGTTCACGGTCGACAGAGCGCGCGGCCTCTTCTACTGCTTTGGCTGTCAGGTGGGCGGCGACCTCTACAAGTTCGTCGAGAAGATCGAGAATCTGCCCTTTCCCGAGGCGGTCGAGTGGGTCGCGCGCCGCTTCGCCTTCGAACTGCGCTACGAGGAGATGCGTCCTGGAGAACAGGCTGCGCGCGGTCTCAAAGCGCGGCTGCTCGAGGCCAATGCCGAAGCCGCGTCCTTTTTCCACCGGACGCTCATGAACTCACCCGACGCGGCTGAAGCCCGGCGCTACCTAAAGCACCGCGGATTCGGGAGGGAGGTAGCCGAACGCTGGCAACTCGGCTATGCACCGGGACGGAACGCGCTGTGCAGCCATCTGCGCGACAAAGGGTTCTCCGAGAGAGAGATCGAGCAAGCGGACCTAGGACGTAGGAGTGAACGCGATCGCAGCCTGTACGACACTTTTCGTCAGCGCATCACCTTTCCCACCTGGAATCTGCAGGGTGGCGTCGCCGGCTTCGGTGCGCGGGCCATGGGCGATGCACAACCCAAGTACCTCAATACGTCCGAGACTCCCGTCTTTTCGAAGTCGCGGGTGATGTACGGGCTCAATCGAGCGAAGTCGTCGATCGCACGCGGCTCGGATGCGCTCGTCGTCGAGGGCTATACCGACGTCATCGCACTCCAGGAGGCGGGCATCGAGGAGGCCGTGGCGACCAACGGTGTGGCGCTTAGTGAAACGCACTTCGAACAATTGAAGAAGTTTGGACAGAGAGCCATCTTGATGCTGGACTCCGACGCCGCCGGACAAGGGGCGACAGAGCGAAGTTTCGATACACATCACCGCCTGGGAATCGAGGTGCTGGTGGCGACGTTGCCGCCGGGGCGCGACCCCGCCGAAATGATCGCAACCGATGGCCCCGATGGCATTCGCAAGGTCATCGGTGGGGCCCAGCCACTGCTCGAGTTCAAGATCGATCAACTGCTGCACAAGGCGCAACTCGACACCCCGGAAGCCCGTTCCCGGGCGGTTCGCGAGGTGGCCCAAGTGCTAGGGTGGCACCCGGATCCAATCGCTCGACACGAGTACGCGTTTATGGCGGCTCGGCGAATAGGTGTGGATCCGGAGGCGGTGCAGCGGGCCCTGGCAGAGGGGCGCGTGGCGCCGGGAGCTTCGGGGGATGCTTCCGGGCGGGAACAGGATCGCCGCCTTCCCGGGCACGTGAAAGTCGAACGGGAGGCGTTGCAGTTGCTGTTGACGCGAGCGCGCGAGATAGATCAGCAAGTCGGCATGATCGCCGAATCTGACTTCACATCTCCTGCGCGGCGCGAGCTCTTCCGTACGGCGACTGCTCTCGCAGCGTCGGACCGCGAGCGGCCGCTGGCAAGGCTTGCAGACGGACTATCACCAGATGCTCTCTCGCTGTTCACGGAATTGACCGTTGGCGTCGAAGGTTCTGACGAAGAGGATCTCGCCGTGCGGTGCGAGGAGATATTCGTACGGATTAAGGTCTTCAGTCTGGAGAGAAACATCAAGAAGCGCAGAGACGAACTTGGAGACATCAATCCGGTGGTCGATCCCACAAGGCACGATGACCTCTTTACGGAGTTGGTCAAGCTCGAGGCCGAGCGGCGCGACTTGCTTCGAAGAATTAGAGGGGCTGCATAGAGATGAACGAACCCACACCCAAGGCGAGGGACGCAAATGATCCTGCGCCCGCGCCTGCAGCCACGATCATCGAGGTGACGCCGGCGCAGGCCGAGGTCGAGGCGATCATCCAGGCAGCCCGCAAAGAAGGTTCGATCACCAACGCCGAGCTGGCGGAAAGACTCGGGGTACTGGACCTCAACGTCGACGAAACTGACGCGGTCTACCAGCGGCTCGTCGAGTATGGCGTCGACGTCGTCGAGGACGAGGCGGTCATCGAAGAGGGCGAGGCGCCTCAGGCCGAGCCCGAACAGGCTGTGGCGCCCGAGGAGGAGCGTGTGCGCGCCCGCAAGGAAGTCGACGCAGCGCTCAAGGCACCCACCAACGACCCGGTACGGATGTATCTCAAGGAGATCGGTCGCGTCTCGTTGCTCACCGCTCAGGAGGAAGTCAACCTCGCTAAGCGAATTGATGCCGGTCTGGT
Source organism: Actinomycetota bacterium (assembly GCA_050694055.1). Classification (GTDB taxonomy): domain Bacteria; phylum Actinomycetota; class CADDZG01; order CADDZG01; family WHSQ01; genus WHSV01. The sequence continues at coordinate 15,508 of JBOGWX010000140.1, read as the reverse complement.
CGCGGAGGACAAGCTCAACGAGATGGGTCCGAGTGCGGACCGGAACAGCTCAGAGGTGCGCGACCTGCGCTTCGAGATGCGCGACGGCCTGATGGCCAAGCGGCACCTGGTCGAGGCGAACCTTCGGCTCGTCGTGTCGATCGCCAAGCGTTACGTGGGTCGCGGGATGGCGTTTCTCGATCTGATTCAAGAGGGCAACTTGGGTCTTATTCGCGCCGTCGAGAAGTTCGACTACACCAAGGGTTTCAAGTTCTCGACGTACGCGACCTGGTGGATTCGACAGGCCATAACTAGAGCGATCGCGGATCAGGCCCGCACCATTCGGATTCCCGTGCACATGGTCGAGACGATCAACAAGCTGGCTCGGATACAGAGGCAACTGCTGCAGGATCTCGGACGCGAGCCGACCGCCGAAGAGATCGCTACGCAGATGGAGATGCCGCCGGAGAAGGTGCGTGAGATCCAGAAGATCAGCCAGGAACCCGTGTCGCTCGAGACACCGATCGGCGAGGAGGAGGACAGCCACCTCGGCGACTTCATCGAGGACTCAGAGGCGGTCGTGCCCCTCGAGCGCGCGTCGTTCAAGCTTCTCCAGGAACAACTCGAGTCCGTTCTGCACACGCTCTCGGGGCGCGAGAAGGAGGTCATTCGCCTGCGCTTCGGGCTCGTCGATGGACAGCCGCGGACGCTGGAGGAGGTCGGCAAGAAGTTTGGCGTGACGCGCGAGCGCATCCGGCAGATCGAGTCGAAGACCCTAAGCAAGCTGCGCCACCCGTCGCGCAGCCAGAAGCTACGCGACTATTTGGAGTAAGAGGCCCAATGCACGACAAGGGGCCTCGTTAGCCTCCGGGCTTGGTTGCCTAGTTCGTTGAAGGCGGTGGAGCCACGGAAAGTCCTGAGCGATCGTCGGTGCGGCGGTCGCGCACCTTCTCCTGGACCTTGTTGACGCCCTCCGACGCCTTGTCGCGAGCCTGCTCGTATCCGGTCTCGACGGCATCCTTGGCCTTGCCCGAGGCTCGCTTGAACTGTGGCGACGACAGCAGGTTGTCGTAGAGGCGGCGAAGCTGCTCGTAGCGCTCGTGACCGGCCTTGGAACCAAGGACGTAGCCGGCGCCGAAGCCCACCATGAATCCCAGCTTGCTCACGTGAGTTCCCTCCCTCTCTCTCGCCGGATGAGCCGGCAACCTTCTTGTTGAGATCACTGGAGCCCATCGTATGCCCCGTTGTCCAGACCTCAACCGGGCACGTAGTATGTGCCCGCCGATCGGGGGTAGCTCAACCGGCAGAGCAACCGGCTGTTAACCGGTAGGTTGCGGGTTCGAGTCCCGCCCCCCGAGCTCACTGGAAGTCCGGTCTCGCACCTGCGCGCGTCCCGAACAACCGGAGCCAGACGGGTAACGTAGGGCGAATGCCACTCTTCGCCTCCATACCTTCGCCGCCGAGCAACACCTTCAGCATCGGCCCCCTCGAGCTCCATTTCTACGGCCTCCTGATAGCCACCGGCGCGCTGCTGGCCGCCTTCATCGCCCGTCGGCGCTATGCGGCGAGAGGCGGAGCCATCGACGTCGCCGACGGAGCCGCGTTCTGGGCCCTGGTATGTGGTTTTCTAGGAGCACGACTCGCCTACGTTTCGACGCACGTCGGCAATTTCGAGGGCCGCCCGTGGGCGATCCTGTTCATCTGGGAGGGCGGTCTGGCGCTGTTCGGCGGACTCACCGGCGGTGCGCTCGGGGCCTACTTCTATCTTCGCAGGAACCAGGGCGACATCGGGGCGTTCGCAGATTCCGTCGCCCCGGCGTTGCCGCTGGCCCAGGCGATCGGACGGTTTGGCAACTACTTCAACCAGGAGCTGTACGGCACTCCCACTACCTTGCCCTGGGCCCTCGAGATCGACCCCGAGAACAGAGTCGCCGGCTATCAGGATGCCGCGACCTTTCACCCGACGTTCCTCTACGAGTCGCTCTACAACCTCCTCCTGGTCGCTGCCCTGCTCGTGATCGACAAGAAGCGAATCTTAAAGCGGCGTGGCTCGCTGATCTTTGTCTACGGGATCGGCTATGGCTTCGGACGATTTCTGCTCGAGCTGATCCGTACCGATACGACCTTTCGTCTCTTCGGACTCAGCCGCAACGCCTACGTGGCCTTACTCGTGATGCTGGGAGGGAGCGTGTTGCTCTACCTCTACGAGCGACGCGCGCCGGAGCCCTCGCGCGAGGACAATGATGGTGACCCGCTCGAGCCACAGGAAACCGATGACGAACGAAGCCGGCAGCGTCCCAACCAAGTCACGGAGGAGGAGACCGCCTCGGTCGAGCCTTCCTGAGCCGGGCGTTCGCCGCTGGAGCGCGCTAACGTTGCTGTCGCTTGCGCTGATCCTGGCGATGTCCACCTGGTTCTCCGCCTCTGCTGTCATTCCGCAGTTGCGCACTGAGTGGGAGCTGTCTTCCGGAGCGGCCGCGTGGCTCACCATCGCAGTGCAGCTCGGGTTCGTTGCCGGCGCGTTGGTGTCGAGCGTTGGCAATCTCTCCGACCTGGTGTCGCCGCGACTCATCATCTTCTTGGGCGCGCTCGGAGCGTCTGCAGCCAACGCCGGCCTTCTCTTGGCGGAGAGCGCGGCGGAGGCGATTGCTCCTCGAGCTCTCACCGGTTTCTTTCTGGCCGGCGTCTATCCACCGGCCCTCAAGCTCATGGCCACCTGGTTCCAGAAGGGCCGCGGACTCGCCCTCGGAATCCTGGTCGGGGCTCTAACCGTAGGATCTGCGCTGCCTCATCTGGTCAACGGGCTGGGCGGCCTCGAGTGGCGTGTGACGGTCGTGGCGACGTCGTCGTTGACGATTGCCGGGGGCGTGGTGGGCTGGTCGGTCCGCGAGGGACCGTGGCCTTTTCCGAGCGCCGTGTTCGACCCTCGACAAGCGGGCCAGGTGCTGTCCAACCGCGGCGTACGCCTCGCCTCGCTCGGTTACTTCGGCCACATGTGGGAGCTCTATGCGATGTGGGCCTGGTTCGCCCTCTTCTTCGCACAGGCCGCCGCGCGTGGCGGCAATCCCAGCAGCGCAACGGCCTACGCCACCTTCGCGGTCATAGGCATCGGCGGCGTCGGCTGCGTCGTGGGGGGCGTTATCGGAGACCGGTGGGGGAGAGCCAGGACGACGTCGCTCATGATGGTGCTCTCCGGCACCTGCGCGGTTCTGATCGGGTTGCTCTTCGAGGCGCCTACCTGGTTGGTACTACTGATCGGTCTGGTGTGGGGTTTCGCGGTGGTGGCGGACTCGGCTCAGTTTTCGACTCTGGTGACCGAGCTGGCGGACCAGGCCTACGTGGGCACTGCGCTGACGCTCCAACTGGCTCTCGGCTTCACCCTGACCGTGGCCACCATCTGGCTCATCCCGGTGCTGGTCGAGGCCGTGAGCTGGCGCTGGGCCTTCGCCTTCCTCGCCCCAGGCCCGGCGCTCGGGGTGCTGGCCATGCGCCGGCTGGCCATTCTTCAACAAGACTCGCTTCAACAAGACACGTAGGTACTGCGCCCCGGAAGTGCCGGCCACGTAGCAGGGCCGAGCCGCTCGTCGTCGAATCACCAGGAAACGATCGAGAGACTCAGGGGGATTCTTCCGTGCGGATTCGACTCATGACAGTGGTTGCGGCCGCCGTGCTCGCGCTCGGCCTCCTGCCGGGAACGGCCGGCGGGCAGGCCAGCCCACTCGATCAGGTCTTCGCCAGCGACAACGTGAAGGTGGTCAACCGCCTCGCCGAAGGGGTCGGCGCCATCTCGATGCAGTTCGCCAGCGACGAGCCCCTCATGTACCTGTCGACTCTCAAGGGCCTGCAGATCTACGACGTCGAGGACCCCCGGTCGCCGCAGCTGGTCAGCGCGCTGCCGCTCCCGCACTTTCAGAACGAGGCCATGAGTCTCGGGGAACGTCGTAACGGTGACGCCTTCGTATTGATTGCTTCCACTCTCGTCGCGGCCACGACCACCGGAGAGGTCGATCCGGGGAGGGCCCGATTCGTGGCCGTCGTCGAGGTCACCGACCCGGCCGCGCCCGAAGTCGTCGCCACGCTTGAGACACCGACGCGCACTCACACCGTTTCTTGCTCGTCCAAGGCCTGTCCCTTCGCGTATTCCGACGGACGGACGCAAGGGGAGATGTCGATCATCGACCTCCGCGATTTCCGTGAGCCACAGGTTGCGGGGACCTACAAGAGCGTGGTGCCCCAGGGCCACGATGAGGACCTCGATGACGCGGGCATCCTCTGGCACGTCGGCGGACAGGGCGCAGTTGCGCTCGACATCACGACTCCCACCGAGCCCGTTCCGCTGAACTCCACCAACGAGGAGGGTCTCGGGAACGACGACCGAGAGGGTAGTCCGTACAACAACTTCATCCTCCACAACTCCACGCGTCCCAACGCGAAAAAGTTCAAGGAGTTCTCCGAGCCGAGTCTCGACCACGGCAACGTGTTGCTCGCGACCGAGGAAGATACCGGCGCGGGCGCCTGCGGGCCCGAGCTCGGATCCTTCCAGACGTGGGAGATTCCGCACCTGAGCGCCGCACGTTACCGTGAGCAGAACCCGAACCTCGAGCCGGGCCTGGGGTCCATCTCGCCGCTCGACAAGTGGTATCCGGAGGACGCTGCGGTCGGAGCGAACTGTTCGGCGCACTACTTCGACTATCACGACCAAGGGTTCGTGGCACAGGGTTGGTACGAGTACGGGACTCGCATCCTCGACGTCCGGGACCCTTACGACATCAAGCAGGTGGGCTTCTTCTTCACACCGGCGAGCGAGACGTGGGCTGCCTACTGGGTTCCCGCCCGCAACGACCAGGGCGTCGCCAACGGCAAGCAGTCCAACATCGTCTACACGACCGACGTGGGCCGGGGTGTGGACGTGCTCGAGGTCGGGCTCCCTACGGACAGGAAGCCGAAGGACACGAACGCGGTAACGGCTCCGGTGCTGTCAGAGTCACAGCTAGCCACGCGTCCGACCTTCAGCGAGCCGAGCGAGGATTGGGGCTTCGTCTGCCGGGTGCCTCAACTCTAAACCGAAGCTAGAAAACACGACGGCGCTGCCCTTCGGCAGCGCCGTTGGTGACTTCCTAGGTTGCCGACTTAGCCCTCTTCGTACTTGAACGAGACCTTGACCTTCGCCCGGTAGGTCGATACCCGGCCGTCCTCCAGGTGCATATCGAGCTCGGATACCTCCGCGATGCGCAGATCTCGAAGCGAGGAGCCCGCTCTCTCGACGGCCGCGGCGGCCGCCTTTTCCCAGGACTCGGTGCTGGTTCCGACCAACTCGATGACCTTGTAGACGCTTTCGGCCATGTTCTCCTCCGTGCTCGGGGGACGGGTGCTGGACTCTCGCTACCCATCTTGCTCTGCGGGTACCGCGGGAGGCAAGCGGTGGTCTAGCTCGCGCTCGGCCGGTCGAAGAAGGTCATGATCCTGGTCGAGAACATGAGGTCGCCGGAGACCTTGAGCTGGCCCGCCATGAACAACTGCGGGCCCTGCGCCTCGCCCGTGACGAGTTTGATGAAGGGCACGAGGCCCGTCGTGAGCTTGACCTTGGGCTCAACCTTGGGCTCGTCCGAGGTTCCCCGTTGTGCCTTGCACGACTTGTCATGGATAGCGACGAGATAGGGAAACGTCTCGCCCTCGTCGGTGATCTCGAAGGCAATGTCGGCGTCGACATCGGCCGCTTTGTCGGGCAGGAAGCGCTCCTCCATGCCCTCGAAGACGCGGTCGAGCACGTCGGCGGTTCCCGCCTGGTGCACGACGGTCTCGATCTCCTCGTCCGAAGCGCCCTTGACGAGTTGGGCGAACTCCTCCGGGCTCACCTGTTGCGGGTTGATGTCGTTCTGAGCCGCCATTCGCTACCGCCTCCTTCGCTCGGGTGTGCCGATTATCCTACACCAATCTATGTATCATCAAACTATGTCACGTCATGAGGGTCGGGTCGTGGGCCCAGGCGCGCGGCTGACCATCGACCAGCTCGCTCAGCGCACGGGCATGACCGCCCGCAATATCCGGGCGCACCAGAGCCGGGGCCTGCTGCCGGCCCCCGAACTCGAAGGTCGGACCGGCTTCTACGATGCCGAGCACGTCGCCCGGCTCGAGCTGATCAGGGATATGCAGGCGTCCGGATTCAACCTCGGCGCCATCAAGAAGCTGCTGGATGCTGCCCCGGTGGGCTCGGCCGCGGACCTGCTTCGCTTCGAGCGGGCCGTGATGGCGCCCTGGGAGAAGGAGGGGCCCCAGATCCTGGAGGCTGCCGAACTGGCCCGCATGCTGGGCGGTGACGTAACTCCCACCCTCGTAGAGAGGGCCATTGCGCGCGGTGTGATCGACGATCTTGGCGACGGGCGCTACGAGGTGCCGAGCCCCAGCCTGTTGCGAGCCGGGGCTCAGGTCGTATCGCTCGGTATCCCCGTGGAACGCGTCATCGAGGTGCTCGAGCGCTTGATGGCCCACGCCGAAGGTGTCGCCCGCGTCTTCGTCGAGCTGTTCCTCGACGACGTATGGAAACCCTTCGAGTCCGCCGGCAGCCCCGAAGAGGACTGGCCGCGCGTGAGCCAGGCGCTCGAGCAGCTGCGGCCTCTCGCCTCGGAGGTCCTGCTCGCCGCCTTTCACCGAGCCATGACGAGAGCGGTCGAACAGGCCTTCGGCGAGCGGCTGGCGGGTCCGGTGACCACCGACACACCCAACGACGACGGCTAGTGCGGCCGCCGGGCACGCCGAGTTTGGCGCGAGAGGCGTCATAGGCAGGCGCTCGATTAGGCGAAGATAGGGGGGCCCGGGGGCCGTAGCTCAGTTGGTCAGAGCGGTGGACTCATAATCCATTGGTCGCTGGTTCGAGTCCAGCCGGCCCCACCCAACCGCCCATAATGCGAACCCGCTCACCCGCTCTCGTCCCTGGTCCGGAGCCACCGTCCACGACGTCGATCGCCGTAGGCCACGCTCAGCCGGGGCGGATGTTCTTGTTGTGGTGGAACACGTTGTCGGGGTCGTACTTGGCCTTGACCCCAGCGAGCCGTCGGTAGATGTGATCGCCATAAGCTTCGCGAACGCGGCCGGTGTCGTCGTCGGAATCGAGGAAGTTGACGTAGACTCCGGCGCGGTGCGACTCGAGGGCTTGGAAGAAACCGCGCGTCCAAGCGGTCTCGGCGGCGGCGCGCTCGCCGGACTCGTCAGGAAGCCACGCGGCGTCGACGACGATGTTGTGGGCCACGCCGCGACCTGGGTAGGCGGTGACGTCGTCAGGGACTCGGGCGACGGCGCCTCCCATGTGGAACATCGCCGCGTACGTTCGGGGCGAACCGGCGGTGTAGGCGTGATCAGCGATGACGTCGATGACGTCGTCGGACAGCCCGGTGAGGTTCGTCGCCTTCCAGTAGTAGTGCCACCCGTGCAGGACCGTGTCGTCGAGGCCGCTCTGGTGAGCGATGTACGGCGCGGGTGAGACCAGGTCGACTATCGGCGTTCCGAACTCGCGGAGGGCACGGACGGCACGCTCGCCGTCCTCGACGGGGCCCGCGTAGCAGGAGGCGACTGCGATGGCCGGCCGCCAGTGCAGGTATTCGGGGATGACCGGCAGCGGGGGGACTGTGCCGAGCCGGATGACGTTGCCGAGCTCGTCAGGGGCATCGGCGACGAAGTCGCGGTAGAAGCGCAGGACCTCGCTCGTGTCGTCGGCCGCCCAGAAGACGGGTCCGGCCGTCACGGTCGGCCCGACGGGATGCAGTGCGAACTGGAACGAGGTGACGACGCCGAAGTTGCCGCCACCGCCGCGTAGCGCCCAGAACAGATTGGGGTGTTCGTCGCGGGACGCTCGGATGATGCTGCCCTCGGCGGTCACCACCTCGGCCGCGAGCAGGTTGTCGATGGTGAGCCCGTGCTTGCGCATGAGCCAGCCGATGCCACCGCCTAGGGTGAGCCCCGCGACACCGGTGTGCCCCACGATGCCGCCGGTTGTGGCCAGACCGTGGGCTTGCGTCTCGTGGTCGACGTCGCCCCACAGCGCACCACCCTGCACTCGTGCCGTGCGGCCGGCCGGGTTGACGGACACCGCCCGCATCGCCGAGAGGTCGATGACAATCCCGTCGTCACACACCGCGGTTCCGGCCACGTTGTGGCCCCCACCTCGTATGGCGATCTCGAGGTCTCGCTCGCGGGCGAACCGCACGGCTGCGGCCACGTCGGCAGGACCGGTGCATCGGGCGATCAGCCCGGGGCGCCGGTCGACGGCGCCGTTCCACACGGCACGCACCGTGTTGTAGTCGGCATGCTCAGCGGTGATCATCTGGCCCCGGAACCCATCGATCTCCGTCGCGGCTGCCTCGTCACTCGGGTGGCCGGCTTCCTCACTCGTCAATGCATTCATCGGTACTCCTCTCCTCGACGCCGCCATCGCACCACCGACTACCGCCTCTGTGAAGTCCGAAATCTGGACTTCACAGACGGGGGTGGGCTTGCGACACTGGAGTCATGCGGAGTTACGGCCAGTACTGCCCCATCGCACGTGGCGCCGAGATCTTCGCCGAGCGCTGGACTCCGCTGATCATCCGCAACCTGCATCTGGGCTGCGGAACCTTCAGCGAGATTCTGGCCGGGGCACCCGGGCTCTCCCGAACCCTGCTCTCGCAGCGTCTGAGACAGCTCGAACGGCTCGGCGTCGTCGAGTCGACTCCCAAGCCCGGCGGGCGGGGACGCCACTATCAGCTCGCGCGCGCGGGTGAGGACCTCTTCAAGGTCTGCGAGTCGCTCGGCGAGTGGGGTGCCCGCTGGCTCGAGATCGCCCCGGAAAACCTCGATCCCTTCGTGGCGCTGTGGTCGATGTGCAACGCGCTCCGCCGAGACCGGCTCCCGGATCGACGCGTCGTCATCCGCCTCGACTTCACCGGCTGGCGACGCCACGAGCGCTACTGGCTGCTCCTCGAGCACGGAGAGGTCGAGATCTGCAAGGGGTACTCCGGACTCGACGAGGACCTCTACATCACGGCGGAGGCCGAAGCCTTCGTCAAATGGCACGCTGGCCAGCTCTCTTGGGCCGACGCCACGCGCGACGGACGCATCGAACTCCAAGGCCCCACCTGGCTCCTACGAGCCTTCCCCACCTGGAACGCCCGTAGCGCCTTCGCCCACATCAAACCGGTCTCCCGCCTTGCGACGAGCTCGGGGGGCTGATCCCAGCGCGCCACGCGTCCGGGTTCACTATGCCCCCCGACCGGACCTCCATCGGGCGCGACGCATGAGACCCGTGGAGACCGCTCTCAGACCGGAAGTCCTTCTGGGGGGCCACCGTCCATGACGCTGCCAGAAGCGGGTGATGGCCGTGGGTATTCCTTTCGTTACTCCATGCCTCTGTGCTCGCGGCCCTGTTCCAGACCGTCTAAGGCTGCTATGTGGTCGCTGCGATCCTCTCGGTGTCTCGTCTCGGTTGGGTGACGCTGAAGCTTTCGGGCCGGAAGGGCTCGTCGACCGTCGTGCCATGGGATTGAGGCGATTGGGATTCCCAGCTGCAGGCGTGATCTTTGGTTCGCATCATGGGAAGCTGGGTCCACTTGCAGAATCTCGGGGACTTCGTATCAGGTTCCCGCTTCCTTCTCTAGCGCACCGAACTCCTCGCGGAAGCCGTCGCGCCAGGTTGCAAACTCAGGTTGCCAATCCAGCTCGCGCTTGGCCTTGGCGTTTGACGCGCCACGTCCCTCGGTCATCCACTGAACGGCGACACGTCCGGCAAGGATCCCCCCGAGCCATTTCGGGATCCGCAGAGGCCGCTTCGCCCCCACCACGTCGGCGAGGTACGGCAACCACTCCGCGACCCGAGCCGGTTCGTCATCAGTGATGTTGTATATGCCACGCTTACCTCGCTCCAGCGCGGCAACGGTTGCCGCGGCCGCGTCCTCGAGGTGGATCCAGGACCAAACTCCGGCGCCATCTGCGATGATGGGGAGCTGCCGTTTCTGGACAAGCTCGATCATCGAATCGAAATCGCCGCGGCCGTAGAAATTGCCGAAGCGTAGGACGATCCCCTCGAGTGGCGCATCCATCACCGCGTCTTCTAGGTAGCGGATCGCATCCAGGCTTTCCCGCTGCTCTGTGGCCGGCTCAGGATCGGAGGGATCTGCCTCGGTCTTGATGGTTCCACCTTCTCGGATGTTGTTCCACCCCGTATAGCTCTGCGCCACCAAGCGCGCTGCACCTGTCGCCTTCGCTGCCGAAAGGAGATTCTCGGTCGCCTTGGTGCGCAGCTTGTTCGTCGTTGAGAACCAGCGATCGAAGTGGCGCAGGTCCGCCTTGCCCGACAGCGCCGTTAGCTGATGAACTACCGCCTCCGGTTGCGCCTGGGCCATCGCTTCGCCAACCTGCGCCGCATGCAATGGATCCAAAACCATGGGTGTTGCTCCGGCGGCGCGTAAGCTCTCTTGATTCTCAGGCTTTCTTGTGACTGCCGTCACGTCATGTCCGCGAGCAACCAGCCTGGGGACGAGCCTCTTGCCGATAGCCCCCGTCGCTCCAGCAACAAAGACACGCATCAGGCCTCCTCTCCTCGCTTCGTTCGTCGGCGAACGCGTCGTAGGAGATCCCTCACAACGTCCGTCGGATCGGCGTGGGTTGACTCCGGGATCCGGACGGTTTGCGGCGGTGGTAGTAGCGGAGCGCTTTGTCCCTGCTTCCGCAATCACGCATGTCGCACCATCGTCGGCTCCGGTTTCGCGTGGTGTCGTGAAAGAGCCAGTCGCATGCGGGGCAGTACCGCAGCCGGCTGCGATCGATGGTTGTAAGAAGCTCGCCCGCGTTCCATACGACGGGATCCATCATCTCTGTCATGTTGGCCGGAACGGGCCAGGACCATTCGAGACTGGTGGGGTCGATCCTCCGTCGTCGGAACGCACCATCGAGAAGGAGATTCAATCGATCGATCGCTCGGGGATCGGGAGAATCTTGGTGAGCAAGTGGGGAGATCACGGCCCGCAGGACCCCTCGCATATCGCGCAGAGCTTCGAGCTCGCGATCCGATCGCGCCGCCTCGCGTGACATCGACTCGTCGAAGTGATGGCGAACTGCCTCATCGATGAGACGCACTTCCGCAGCCCACAGGATGACGTTCTCGACCCGGTCGAACCAATCGTGTTCTCGATCGGTTCCCGGCCAGGACACCGTATTGATGAAGTCGAGGCTCAGCTCGCCGCCGACCAGCTTGTAGGTCCCCTGATAGCTCCCGGGGTCGAGGGGCGCAGGCTCCATGACATCACTATACCAACGATCGCCCGTTGACCGGTAAAGCCAGGCGAGGTAGCCTTACCTATCAACCCATGATGAGTGGTAAAAGATGAATGGTGAAAGAGGTCCCGACCTGGGAGCGCGCGTTCCGGTAAGCGAGCGGATCCCCCCTCACCTCTACTTCGTGGGTTCGGCCGTCTTCCACTACCTAGGGCCCTCGTTCGCGGTCCTCCTGTTCGCCCGGGTGCCCGTGTCCGGCGTCGCGTGGCTGCGCATCGTCTCAGCCGGAGTCGTTTTCGGCGCGTGGCGGCGGCCCTGGAGAGCTTTGGCGGTAGCCGATACTCGTACGCGCTTTCTGATCGCAGCGCTGGGCGTGGTGTTCGCAGTGATGAACTACGCCTTCTACGCCGCGATCGACAGGCTCCCGCTTGGAACGGTCGCCGCGATCGAGTTCGTGGGCCCGATCATCCTCGCCGTCATCGGTGCCAGAAGTTGGCGAAACTTCGCCGCACTCGGATCAGCAACCGCCGGGGTCTATCTACTCACCGACGTGGGATCCGATGTCGCACCCGACGGGCTCATCTGGGCGTTCTTGAATGCCCTGCTCTTCACCCTCTACATCATTTTGGCGCATGCGGTGTCTCGCGCCGATCCCGTGACCGATCCGATCGATCGTCTGGGTGCTTCGATGCTGATCGCCATGATCGCGATCACGCCTCTCGGACTCCGCGGTGCCCTACCGGCGTTCAGTGACCTCGTCGCGTTGGGAGCGGGCATCGGTGTCGGCGTCACCTCATCAGTGATCCCTTACGTGTTCGACCAGTTGGCGATGGCCCGGCTATCGCGCTCGACCTATGCCCTGTTCGTGGCCCTGCTGCCTGCAACCGCCGTGGTGATCGGCGTCCTCGTGCTAGGTCAGATCCCAAAGATCATCGAGGGCGTCGCAGTTGGCTTCGTCATCGCGGGTGTCCTCATCCACAAGGACCCGGAGTCGCAAGAGCCCGCCGCTATATCCGCTCGAGCCGCCGCGGTGGCGGCAGTTACGAGCTCATGAAGAGCCGGCAGCAGGACAGAACGAGCCTCGATGATGCCGTAGATAAGGTCCTCAACGATTGTCTGGGGATGCATGAAGGCGAGCAGGTTCTGGTCATCGCGGATCCTCATCCCGACCGCCGTCGGATCACCGAAGCACTCGTCACGCGCGCGCGTCGCCTCAGAGCTGAGGTGGTTGTCGCCGAAATGACCGAAAGGGGGAGCGACGGCGAAGAGCCTCCCGCAGCCGTGGCCGCAGCGATGCTTGCATGTGACGTGGTGATCGCTCCGACCACCAAGTCGCTGTCACACACCGAGGCTCGCGAACGGGCGACCTCAGAGGGTGCACGGATAGCAACCATGCCCATGATCACGGAGGCAACTCTGGTGCGCGCGATGCGCGCCGACTATACGGAGATCAAGCGCCGGTCGACGGCTCTGGCGGATCTCCTCACTGAAGGGTCCCTAGTTCACGTCACGAGCAACTTAGGGACCGACTTGACCTTTTCCATCCGCGGACGCGAGGCGCTCCCAGATGATGGCGATGTGACGGTCCCCGGCTCATTCGCCAACCTCCCCGCGGGGGAGGCCTACATCGCGCCTGTCGAAGGGAGCGCCGAAGGCCGGATCGTCTTCGATGGTTCGGTTGTGCCTTTCGAGGAACTCCTGGCGGAGCCGATCGTGGTGGAGGTGCGCAATGGTCTTGCAGCGGGATTCTCAGGGGGCCGCGGCGCGGAGTGGAAGGCGATCATGGAAGTGCACGGCACGGATGCGTTCAACCTTGCGGAACTTGGGATCGGCACGAACGAGAATGCGACCCTCTGCGGGTGCGTACTTGAAGACGAAAAGATCATGGGCACCATCCACCTCGCTTTCGGGGACAACCACACTTTCGGCGGAGCCGTATCGGTTGACTCGCACCTCGACGGAGTCTTGATGTCTCCGACCCTGGACGTCGACGGACAAGCGTTGCTCGTCAATGGTCGTCTCGTCATCTGATAGGACGTGGATCTGAGATCGACGACAACGAACCATACCGAGGGCTTACCGGGGCTTCTGGAGGTGATCACCCCCAGTGTGCAGAAGTGATTAACGCATCGGAGGTGGCGTGATGAGAGCAAGGATCCTCGTAACTGTTCTGGTGGCACCGGCAGTCGGCGTTGCCGGATACCTAGTGCTTCCGAACTCTACCGGCAGCCACGGGCATCACCTCGGGCGCACAGGCCTCAGCGAGGCCCGACCAGGCGAGGTTCAGGTACTTCCACCGGGCAAGCCGGGACCGATTCCCCGCAACGAGACTGGCGGACGAGCCATCGCCTTCCGGCCTAGTGGACGGCCCGCGTCGGCAGCAGAGCGCCGCTTCGCTCCCAGGCCGCAGCTCTTCAACGTCGGTGCTAATGCGCTTGAACCGACTCTCGGCATCGACCCGAAGGGCAACATCTTCTTCATCGGGATCGAAGGTGATCAGTGGCCCCTGTTCCCGACCGAGACGGTCCGTTCGACCGACGACGGTCGGTCCTGGGACAAGGTGACGCCCCCACCACCACAGGACCACGTCACCTCCGAGGATCCGTATCTTCACGTCGACGAGGACACCGGCAGGGTCTTCACCATCGACTTCCTGCTTCCGTGCTCCGCGGTCTCTTATAGCGACGACAGGGGAGAGACCTGGACTACGAATGTCAGCGCCTGCGATCTCATCGACCATCAGACGGTTTTCACCGGCAAGCCGGTTACGTCAGAGACCGAGGGCTACCCCAACATCGTTTATTACTGCGCCATCGATGCACCCGGCATCAACCTCGGCCTCGCGACGTCGTGCCTCAAGTCGCTCGATGGAGGAGGGGTCTTCCGGCGGACCGGGGCGCCCGCCTTCGTCGCCAACCCGAATGCGGACGAAGGCATCAACAGCCTCCCGGGGAACTGCGCAACAGGTGCCTCCGGTCACGGTGTCGGTGGCCCCGACGGAACGATCTACATCCCGCGCGGATGGTGCGAGCAGCCGTGGCTCGGGATCAGCCGGGACGAAGGATTCACCTGGGAACGCGTGCAAGTGGCCGACATCGGCATGGGCAACTCTGGCGGGCGGCTGGATCACGACGCAGCAGTGGCTGTCGACACCAAAGGCAACATCTACTACTCATGGACCGCCGCCGACCTGAAGCCTTATCTGGCGGTGTCGACTGATGGCGGCGAGACCTGGAGCAAGCCGCTAATGATCGCTCCGCCCGGTCTGAAGATCGCCACGCTCGTGGCGCTTGACGTGACTACGCCGGGAAACCTCGCGGCGGCCTTCATCGGGTCTGAGAAGGAGACTGAGTTCGGGGAGGGGCATTACAACGGTTACATGATGATGACGACCGAGGGACTGTCGACCGACCCCTTGTTCTACGCCACGTCTATCAATGACCCGAAGGACCCACTCGACAGCACGTGCTCGACCGGGAGCTGCCGCGTCAACCGAGAATTCATCGACGTGGCGATCGCCCCCGACGGGACGGTGTGGGCTCCCTTCTCTGATGGTTGCTTCGATGACAGCTGCGAACACGCCGGGTCCCTGCTGGCGGTAGGACGGGGGCTCGCCGGTCGGCTGGTTGGGGGGCCGAGGCTTCGTTGAGGTCTTTGGAGTAACCGACAAACATCCTCTCCAGATTCGTCGGTCTCACAAAGGGAGCCATCGCTTCGGCCCAGAAGGGCTTCCTCAGGACGGGTTGGCCACTATCGAGGAAGAGGTCGGAGAGTCCGGTGAAACGCACCACTGCGGTTCTGCTCGCGGCATCCTTGGTTTCGATCGCCTACTCGATCCCCACCAAGGCTCAGTCCGTTACACCCTGCAGCGGCAACTCCGGGTCTTCGGAGGTCGGCCGATCGGGGCCCTATGGGATCGGCGAGACAGATGTCGTCGAGCTGAAGAGCAAAGTCGACGGCTCGGTCATCCAGATCGGTGTCGTTCGCCCCGATGCACCGGTCGGCTACCGATCACCTGTGATCCTCCAAGCGAGCCCGTACTTCACATCAGACCTGAGAGATGTCGAAATCCTCGATTGCAACCCGTTCCTCGTGCAGAACTTCGTTCAGCACGGTTACGCGATCGCGTTCGTTCCGACTCGGGGGGCCGGAGGGACCGACTCGTGCGCCGACCTCATGGGTCCGAAGGAGCGTTCCGATCTCGACCAGGCCGTTACGTGGCTGGGAACGCAAGACTGGAGCAACGGGAGCGTCGGGATGACCGGCGCGTCGTACGACGGCTCGACGC